>JBEHYT010000005.1:0-231026 GCA_048498035.1 Bacteroidota bacterium
ATGAGGGTTTTTGTCTGGTAACTCAAACTTATCATTCTTTTGGGAGGTTCGCCTCCCATTTTTTTACCCTTCAATTTATTTTCCCCGGACAACAGTGATCGCCGAATTACCGAATTATCGAATTAATTAGCACATTATCTATTCCGGGCATGCCGCAATCACTGCTTTCACATCGGTCATAAACAGGATGAGGATTTTGGGAGTTACCTGGAGAATATTGTACACAAAGGTCTGGTTACTGTCCAGGTGAATGGTGAGTTGATGAATCTCGCCGCCGTCTTCTGCCGGAATATCTTCCACGCTCCAGCTTCCGTTGAATGTATGGTTATCTTCTTCCCAGGTCATTTTGCCGGAAGCCTGGAAATCCATCGTGTAAGAACAGCCGATTCTCCATTTATGTACAATTGCATCGCGTTGGTATTCCATCACCGGGTCCCGGCGATGAAAATCAGTTTTGTATTTTTTGTTGATATCAGCCAGCAATTTATTTACCTCCAGCGTATCCCGCGTTTTAACGAAATCAATTTGCCGGATATATTTTTCCTGGATACGTGCCATTTCCTGCATTTGTACTTCTGCAGGGAGATATTTCATGTCGGCCAGGCTGTCGAACATCTGGTTATAAAGCGGCTCCATATCTGCAAATCGATCGATATACCGATCAATGATGGAAAGCATCTTTTCATCAATTGTCTTATTCTCCTTCAGGTTGCGCAGGGAGTTGGCATAGGAGATGATCTTCCGGCTCAACTCCTTTTTCATCGCCTGTTCATCGCAGGAAAAACAGGCTACAGTCTGGAAATTTTCATCCGCATAATTCACATAATTATTAATGGAATTCCAGGCATTGTCTGTCGCTTCTTTCGTTTTTTCGAAGTCTTCCTTACTGCTTTTTTTATCAAAAATAAAATGGACAATTACATAGGCAACTACGGTAGTGAGCACTCCAATGATAATATTTTTGAAGGTGTTGCCGCCAGTAGGAACGCTGCTCATAATGTAATAAGTTTTGGTGCCGGCGGGCCGCCGGTAAGCCATAAAATGATGAGCAATATAAGATTATTTGTCTATGTGAAGCTACCGCCTGCCCGGTATTATTCCTCCTTAACCGTGCCGGTAAACAGCAGGCTTACGTTGGGGTCTGCCACCACCCGGACCGGTTGGTTCTTCACTGTAATACTGAACTGCTGTTCGGGTTTATCAATGGCCAGGGTGTGTGTAACGCCATCAACCTGTATTTCCAGCGGGAAGAAAAAAGGCTGCTGCTGTAATTGTTGAACGGTAATGGTCAGTTTGCCGCTGCCCATGTATTTATAACTGACAGCCAGTTTCGGAATGCCGGGGCTATACAGCCATTGATCGAAAAATTTTCGAAGGTTTTTCCCACTGGTTTCTTCCACCACTTTTTCAAAATCACGGGTGTCGGCTACGCCGCCGGCGTATTGGCGATAGTAGGCACGGATGGATTTCCAGAAAATCGTATCTCCCAATTGGCGGTGCAGCATATGTAATACCCAACTGCCTTTCTGGTAACTGTTTTCATTCAGCAGGTTCATATAATTCGGATCTTCATCCACCACGCTGCGGTTGCTGCCAGCGGCAAATGCGGCCACTTCTTCCCGGTCTTTTTCCAACATGGCCCGGGCAGTGTCCTGGCCATACCTGCTTTCCATATACAGGATCGTCATGTACGTGGCGAAGCCCTCGCTCAGCCAAAGGTGGGCATAGGTTTTCTCTGTTGCCATATTTCCAAACCACTGGTGGGCAATTTCATGCGCCAGCAATGATTCCGACCGCCGCGTGCCCGTAACCGAATTTTCCGAATAAAAGATCGTATTCGCATTTTCAAGTCCACCAAAAATGGTTTTCGATTGTACATTGGCCAGTTTGCGGTAGCCATAGGGGCCAACATTTTTTATATAGAATGGTAAAATGCTATTGGCCTGCGCGTAGTCATAAAATCCATTCGCCTTGTTTTCCGGATAAACCCAGCTATATACGGGAATGCAGTCTTCAACAAACCCCGATAACTGCACTGCAAAATCTGCCACACCAATTACCATTACCTTGGTTGAAATGGGCACTTCTTCGCGCCAGTGTGTCAATTTGCGATGACTACCAGTTGAACTTTCTTCCACCTGGATGCCATTTGCTACCACCTGGTAATGGTCCGGCGCAGTTACAATAAAATCAACAGGCGCCTTGGCCGACTGCACATCCACGCAGGGAATCCAGTTGTGCCCACGGTTTGGCCAGTTGTCTGCAAAAAAAGTCCGGTTGCCGTATTTATTGCGGGAAATAATAAGACCATCTGCAGGAACACCTTTATAGCTGATGAAAACCGTTGTGGTGTCATTAGCCTCCAGGGTTTTTGCGAGGGTTATTAGTAACAGGTTGTCTTTATGCTGGAATGTTAAAGTGCGTTGTTGGTTGTCGGTAATCTTTGTTACAGTCATTCCCTTTCCCTTGTTGTCTACGTTTGCCAGGTCAAGCACCAGGTTATGTGCCGGCTGTAATGCGGTAAACGATACACCGGCCCGGCCGGAGATGGTATCATTGGCATCATCCAGGTTAATGGAGAATGTGTAATGATTGATGTGGACAGCTGCCTGGCCGTTGACTTTTAACAGGAATGCCGGAAAGGCCAGGAGCAGGACAATCGTTTTTTTGCTAAGCATGTTCCAAAATAGGGATTTTTAGTGGTTGACACGCTGGTGCCGTTAAAGGTTTTCCAGCATCTCCACCACTTTCTCCCGTTGCAGGATGAAAAAACCCAGCCGGTCGTTGCTTACGCCTTCGCGGAGCTGATAGGTAAACTGAAGTTGGGTGCCGGACACGATCGTCTCAAAATAGCGGAAGGAAATGTCGGGATAAACCTTCAGCTCTTCGGCAATTTCATACAGGTGGGTGGATAATACAAAAAGCGAATTTTTGATGCGGATCAGTCCTTTGATCACGGCAACGGAACATTTCATGGCATCTTCCACATTCGTTCCTTTGAACAATTCATCAATGAGCACCAGCCATTTCCCGGTCCGTACTTTTTCAACCGTTGTGCGGATACGCTGCACTTCGTTGTAAAAGAAGCTTTCGCCTTTGGCGATATTATCCACGACATTGATATTGCTGAGAATGCCATCAAATGCGGACAGCCGCATATTTTTTGCCGGCACACCCATCCCGATATGCGCCAGGAAAACGGCTGCGCCGATTGATTTGATCAAAGTGCTTTTGCCGGCCATGTTGGCGCCGGTGAGAAAAACGAAATGATGCTCGGGGCTCATTTCAAGGTTATAGGGCACAGGTTGAGGAAGCAACAGGTGGTACAATCCCTGCGCCTGGATCAGGGAGGTGGGACTATCGATAAATTCAGGATAGCAAAGCTGGTAGCGCTTCACCGCTTTGGCCATGGATGCCCATGCATCCATTCTGCCAAAGATATCCATCAGCTCCACCAGGTCCCTGCGCCCGTTATAATACAACCGCTTTCCGTGTTCCAGGGTTTCCCGGCGACTGAATTTTTTATCCTTTCGCGAATTGACCAATGGCTGAAAAACCGGTTTTTGCAATATTTGTTGCGCACGTTCTATAAAGGTTGAAGCGGCGGCGGGCAGTTGTTGTTCTCCCAGCACCTGAACACGGTGTTGCATGCCGCGAACAAAATCAGCAACATGCGGCACCGAAAACTTCATCAAGGAGAAATCACTACTGTGTAGAATCCGGTAAGCAAACATCCCGATTACACCAGTTGACCCGGGTGTATCCAGGTCGTAGTCCAGGAATTTTTCAATCACCAGGATCGTTCCGTTGGAAATATCATCATCCAGCTGGTCCAGGCAGGTGTGGAACGCTTTTACGATCTGTTGCGTAGTGGTGATCCGCGATATATCGGATGTGGGATTGGTAAAGAAATAATGCAACCAATGTTTCCCGAGTAAGGTTTGGGTAAAGTTCAGGTGATGAAAGATGGAAAATTCTTCATCAGCGCTCAGGATCGTAATATCGGTAAGGGTTGTCTTGTCTGCCTGCATAGCTTGATTTATCGGTCAAATAATAGCCGGTTACCCTTTATTGATTCATTCCACACGCCATTTCCATAAACAAGATTGCCATTTACAAACGTGTGCGTAACCGCAGCCGGAAATTCCACGCCTTCCAGTGGGCTCCATCCGCATTTATAAAGGATGTTTTCTTTTGAAACAAATGTGGTGTCTGCCAGGTCTACAATCACCAGGTCGGCAAAGTAGCCTTCCCGGATATAGCCGCGTTCGCGTATCCGGAAGCAATCAGCCACCGCATGGCTCATCTTCTCGGCGATCTTTTCCAGGGATATTTTGCCTTTCCGGTAATAATGCAGCATCAACAGCAATGAATGCTGCACCAGCGGAACCCCGGCATGTGCGCTTTCATAGGGCCCTGGTGCGGCATTTTGATTAAAGCCTTTTTCTGCCCAGGTATGGGGCGCATGGTCTGTGGCTATTACATCCAGTCGGTCGTCCAGCAATGCCTCCCAAAGGGCGTCCCGGTTTTCCGGCGCCTTAATGGCAGGATTGCACTTGATCTGGTAACCCAGTTTTTCGTAATCCTTGCTGGTGAAGTGTAGGTGATGTACGCATACTTCTGAAGTGATTCGTTTGTCGCGCAGCGGCAGCATATTTGTAAACAGTGGTAGCTCCATAGCCGTGCTGATATGCAGGATATGCAGTCGGCTGTTGTATTTTTTTGCGATTTGTATAGCGTACAATGAGGATTCAAAGCAGGCTTCTGCATTCCGGATTACCGGGTGATCCTCCGGCTGCAATGGTCGCCCTTGCTGGCGCAGCTTTTCAAGATTCTGCCGGATGATCTTTTCATCTTCACAATGCGTGGCAATCAATAATTCGCTTTCGCGGAAAATTTTATCCAGCGTATTGGGATTATCCACCAGCATGTTCCCGGTGCTTGACCCCATGAATATTTTTACGCCGCATACATCTGCCTTGCGCTCGTTCATCCGCAATACTTCATCGGCATTGTCATTTCCCGTACCCATAAAGAAGGAGTAGTTGGCCAGGGAACTATGTGAAGCGATATGGTACTTATCTTCCAGCAACTGCCCGGTAAGTGCATTGGGAATGGTATTCGGCATTTCCATAAAGCTGGTGGTGCCGCCGGCCACCGCAGCCTTTGCCTCAGTGGCAATGGTGGCTTTATGGGTGAGTCCAGGTTCGCGAAAATGCACCTGGTCGTCAATTACACCCGGCAGCAGGAATCGGCCTTCCCCATTAATTTCTGTTACTGCGGCGTCAGCGGCCTGTATGGCCGGCGCAATTTTTTCAATCCGCCCGTTTGCTATCAATACATCGGCTGTTTGAATTTGTCCTTCATTGACAACCTGTATCGATTTTATCAGATATTTTTGCATACTTTGTCTTTCTAAAAACAGAACTTCTGCCCATGCAATTTAAACAAACCCTTGTAAGACTGTTTTTCCTTTTTTGTCCGGCCGTGGCATGGGCACAAACGAGCTTTCTTTTCCAGGACGATAAGGCAAATATTCTGTTAGACCGTCTTGAGATAAAAGCCGGTACGGATTCGATCCTGAATTTTTCCAAAACGAAGCCATTTAGCCGTAAGATGTTCATGGGTGACCTGCTTAACCTGGATGCGGCAGCCAATGGCAGCCAGCCGCTTCGTTTACTGGGGAGCCATGCACCTGTTTCGCTTTCCGGCGTGGATGCCTACAACCTGCATAGCCTGGCAGTGAATAACCTGGAGTGGGTGGATAACCCCGAAGCATATCGTAGCCGCAAGCCTATCGGGCAATTTTACAAAACACCCGCCAGCCTGTATGAAGTGCATGTAAAAGATTTTGACCTGGTGGTAAACCCGGTAATCCAATACGTGGTGTCAAAAGAAAGTAATAATGACCAATCCCTTTTTCAAAATACAAGAGGCGTGGTGGTGCGCGGGCGTATTGCCAATAAACTCGGTTTCCAGGCGTATATGACCGACAACCAGGAACGGGATCCGCTGTATGTGCAACGGTTTGTTAATGATAGAAAGGCTGTTCCGGGAGAAGGTTACTACAAGACATTTAAAGCTGCAGGCGGACTTGACTATTTCGATGCGCGCGGCTCGTTTTCTTTCACAGCTGCAAAATATATTACCGTTACGTTTGGGTACGACAAAAATTTTATTGGCAACGGGTACAGGAGCGTATTCCTCAGCGATTTTAGCAGCAATGCCCTTTTCCTGAAATTAAATACACGGATCTGGAAGCTCAACTACCAGAATCTTTTTATGGAGTTGCATTCTGCTGAAATTCCGGGTGGAGATAAATTGATCCCCAAGAAATACGCGGCTATTCACCACCTGGATATGGCCGTTTCCAAATCGGTTAATATCGGTTTGTTTGAAGGAATTGTATTTGGCCGCAAGGATCATTTTGAATTTGGCTACCTGAACCCGGTTATTTTTTATCGCTCGATAGAGCAGCAGAACGGGAGTTTTGATAATTCCGTAGTGGGTTTGGATGTAAAAGCGAATGTGAAGCACCGGGTGCAACTGTACGGTCAATTCCTGCTGGATGAATTTGTGCTTTCGGAAGTAAAGAAAAACCGTGGCTGGTGGGCTAATAAGTGGTCTATCCAGGCCGGTGTTAAATATATTGATGCCTTTGGTATCAAGAACCTGGATCTGCAATTGGAACACAATCGTGTGCGACCATTCACCTATTCCCATGGTGATTCAGTAGCCAACTATACGCATTATAACCAGCCGCTGGCGCATCCGCTGATGGCAAACTTCCAGGAGTTTATCGGTATTGCCCGGTACCAGCCTGCGCCTAAATGGACGATGGTCGCAAAGCTGATGTATTACCAGCAGGGCCGGGATTCCAGTGCAGTAAGTTTTGGAAGTAATATTTTTCTGCCCAACACGCCGCCGTACCGGCAGGCAGATTTTGGATACAATATCGGAAGCGGATGGAAGACGGATGTGTTGTATGGCTCATTCCTGCTATCCTACGAATGGAAAGAAAATCTTTTCATTGACCTGAATGCGATCTACCGAAAAGAAAAAACGGTAACAGCGCCGATTACTTCGGAAAATACCTCGGTAGTAAGCGTGGGCGTTCGATGGAATATGAACCGTAGGAATTTCGAATTCTGATCAACCTTCGATGTGAATACAGAAAACAATGGAACGCGAGGTGATGCGATCCAGTACATTGGAATATTTCAGGTTTGGATCCCTGCTGTGCAAATTATTTAACCCGTTGCTGAGTTTGATTTCCGGTGAAAGAATAAAGCTTTCAAAGAAGAAGTTGAAGCCAAGCCCTACTTCCACACCATAGTCATATTTTTTGATCTTTACCAGGTCTTCTGCGCGTTTGGCGCGCGCATTACTTGCCAGGTCAATATCGCCTTTAACGCCAGCCAGCATATAGACGCGGAAATTATTGATCCGGTCAGACTGTAATTTCACCTGGAACGGAAAGGTAACCGTAACCGATTCCACTTTTTTGGTAACGTCGGTGGTATTGTCAATGGGATCGGGCTCTGAAAGTTTGTAAAAAATATTCCGTTCCATAAACATCAGTTGCGGGTTAAACCGAACCTGGAAGCGGTTGGAGATGCGGCCGGTGGCCAATAATCCGAGTGTAAATCCACCGGAATTAACGGGTTCTGCTACCAGCACACTATCATATTGGAGGAAGCGGGAATGCAGTTCCGTTTGAAAACGCGCGAGGTTAGCGCCGAGGGTAATTCCGAAATAGTAGGGTTTTGAATCGTGGTCGTACAGGTACATCTCCCGTTGCTGGGCCCTGGCGGTACCGGAACATATAAGAAGGAAAAAGAAAAAACACCCGGTACAATAGGTTAGAGCGGCTTTCTTCCGGAGTAAATACAACATATTCCTAAGCTTAGCGATTTGAATCGGGTATCTGAATAACCAATTTTGTTAAGGATTGCTACAAACCGGTCGCGTTCGGGAAAAGCATTCGAAGAAGCGCAGAGATAATCGTAAGCATCTTTGTTTTGCCGGAACCATTTGGCTACGGTAGGCGCCACGATACCCATATACACGTTATATAAACTCCTGATTGCTCGTTGTTTTGGCTTTGAAAACTCCAGGATCACCAGTTGCCCACCGGGTTTTAACACCCGGTACATTTCTGAAAGGCCTTTTTCCAGGTTTTCAAAGTTGCGGACGCCGAACGCGGCCATTACGCCATCAAACGTATTTTCTGCAAAATTTATTGTCTCAGAATCACCCTGGGAAAGCTCAATTTTTTCCACAAGGCCTTCTTTTTCAACCTTTTTCCGACCAATTTCCAGCATTTGTGCAGAAAGATCGATGCCCACCACCCGCTTAGGTGCGCGAAGCTTGCAGGTCATGATCGCCATATCGGCGGTACCCGTGGCCACGTCCAGCAACACAGCTTCCTGGTTCTTCGGGAACATCCTGATCGCCTTTTTTCGCCAGCCAACATCCGTTCCGGCAGAAAGAAAGCGGTTCATGAAATCATAGCGCCCTGCAATGTCGTCAAACATCGCTTCCACCTGCTCCTTTTTGGATTTGTCGCTGTTGTTGAACGGGGTAATATGATCGTGGGGAAGTGCTTCTTTCATGGGAGCACAAAGGTAAGCCAGGGTTTCGGGGATTTAGCCTGCCCGAAGGTTTATCTTTGCAGCATGGAGATTACTTCTGCAGAATACCGCGTAAGCAGCGCCACCCATAAGCAATGTCCGCCGGCCGACCGGCCCGAGTATGCGTTTATCGGGCGTAGCAACGTGGGTAAGTCCTCGCTGATCAATATGCTGACAGGGAGGAGACACCTGGCTAAAATATCGGCTACGCCGGGAAAAACGCAATTGATCAATCATTTCGACATTGTTTCGGATGACCGGCAGCGCTGGTTTCTCGTGGACCTTCCCGGGTATGGTTTTGCCACCGTGTCCCAGAAAGCCCGCAGAAACTGGTCGAATATGATTGAATCCTATATCCGCAAACGGGAGAACCTGGTTTGCCTTTTTGTGCTGATCGACAGTCGCCACTCCCCACAAAACATTGATATTGAATTTATTGACCAGTTGGGGGCGTGGGAAATCCCGTTTGTGCTGGTGTTTACCAAAACTGACAAGAATAAACCGGGAGCTACGGAAAGGCACGTAAATGCTTTTTTGGCAGCGCTTGCGGAACGGTGGGAGGAACCGCCGCCATTCTTTTTAACGTCGGCTGTGGATAAATTGGGGAGAGAGGAAGTACTGGGTTACATAGCTTCACTCAACCGGAATTTCGTAAAATTGTGATCCCGTACCTCCTATGTCAACTGAATCTTGTTTAACCTTTTTCGTCAAAACGAAGACGTATAGGAGCGCTTATGAGATCAATCTTATCCGAAAGAAATATTGTCATTGTTCTTTTTGCAATGGTATTGGTTACTTTTTCGCTGGCGCATGAAGACAGCAAAAAAATGGAGCGAAGCATCCTGGATGCCGGTACCTCTGTAGCCAGCCGCCCGCTAACGGCCCCTATTGTGGCAACAACTGACGCGCACGAGTTTAATAACTTCATCCTCGTTCCCCACAATTTCCCGCAATAAATACCCAACACGCGGTAGGTATTCTTTTTTGCCGACTTGTAGTTTCGGCAAAATATTTTCATGCGAAAAATTATTGTTGCCGTTTTTGTTGTGCTGCTGACCGGCCCGTTAATTCCTGCGCTTGCGCGCCAGGATACGCTTCAGCAGTCTATTGAGCGAAATATGCGGCAGATGGACTCCCTGAATGAGCAGATCCGGATAATGGATAGTGTGAACCTGGAACGGATGATGACGAAGAGCGCCGAGGATATGTCGCACAATATGGACTGGTTTATCCGGTACCAGAAGGAAAGGGAAGCCAAGGCCAGGAAGCAGGCGTATATCCGGATAGGGATAGGCGTTGCCTTTGCAGCAGTGCTTGTTGTTGGCCTGCTGCGGCGCAGAAAAAAGAAAACAGTCTAAAAGCAAACACCCCGAGGTTTTGAAGACTCCGGGGTGTTGTTAGTTGACGATCTTGTTGGCACAGCTGGTGCTGGCAAATGCTTCGGGTTTGGCCTTAAAGGCAAAGCCCATTCCAAGAATATATCCCATGGCTTCTTTCAGGGCATCATTACTCTTGAATTGAGGATTGGTATTGATATCCGCATGAACCTCCATGTCTACATCATATTTTGTAAACAGGTTGCAAAGTTCATAGGCAATTTCAATACTTCTTGCCACTTCAGTCAGCATTCGCTCTTTGATCGTAAACCGCTGTCTTGTTTTTTCGTTGTGGATGAACATAAATCCACCGTGTCCTTCGCGTAGAAAAACAATTACCGTTGCAAATTCAGTTTCGGGACCTTTTACCTGGGAGTCTGTCCCGATACAAACTTTAAGCCGGAAGCCGGCCTCGGTTTCGCGCCGGATGGCGTTTTCTACGGCCTGGATAATGGGTAGTTCGATGGGATCTCCATTGAATTTTCTCCAGAGCATATAAAAAGAGGTTTTCCCAAGTTATGGAAAAACCTCTTAACTACAAATAGGGCACGGATTAATGTTCTGTTAACAGAACACGGTAAGGGTTATTGTCGAATAATTTTATCAGTCCATTGCTGCGCATCATCTGCAAACCGGATCATGTACATACCATTGATCAGGTAGCCCGCATCAATGTTGTTGATGCCATTCACCAGGTTGCCTTTGCGAATGATCCTGCCGTTGATATCCAACAGCGTATAGCTGTAATTGCCGGGGCTGCTAACGCGGATGCTGGTGCCGGTGATCAGGTTGCCTACCAATTGCGGACGTGCGGCAGAATTACCTTTAATATTTACGATGTTTGAATAATACTGGCGTCCGTCATCAAAACTTACATTCAGCCGGTATTGAACATTTCCATTTACATAAGGACGATAACTGAAAGACCTTGCATCATTGGCCAGTGTAGTGATGCGCGTAAAGTTGCGGCCGTCTGTTGACATCTCAACTCCCAGGTCGGTGATGCGCTCATCCGCTACAATGTCCCAGTTAAGTTTATGGCTGTCGCCAACGGCGCTTCCTGTCAACTCCAGTTTATGCAACGGCAGCGTGGAGAGCATTTTTGCCTGCAGGGAATAGGAGCCCAGGCTGGCGTAGTTAGGAGCATAAATATTTCCTTTTCCTTCCACGCGCAGGTAATAAGTGCCCGCTCCAAGTGAAGTATCAATCACGGAACTCAACAGGTTGCTCGGATTGTATACGTTCAGCAATGTTTGCGACGAATTGTAAAGCGATACCTGCATATCCAGGTCAGAGCCGGAGTTGCCGGTACCAACATTATACGGTGTGGCGTCCAGTTGAAAACGTCCGCCGGATGCCATGTTGAATTTGATCATGTCAACATCCGTATTCTTTTCAATGATACCATTAACGGTAAACTGGTTAGAGGAAATGGAAGCGGTAGTTGCGGCTGCAAAAGTATTGCCGTGGTCATCTGTCCGGTAGCTGAACCCATTATTGGAAGTAATGATATCCAGGTCACTTTGCAGGTTACCGCAACCAAATGAATTGGGGCCGTTGTTCCACAGCGTCAGGTTTTGTGAATAGCCTACGCCCATGATGGGTGCCCAGCCAATTTCACCGGTTCCGGTTCCGGTATTGTAATCCGATAATTTATTACACTGTGCGTCATACACCGCCTGGTGATAAAGGCCCAGGGTATGACCGGTTTCATGCGAGGCAGCTTCTGCAATATTCTTGGTGTTGTAATTCAACAATGCCGTGAATACAAAGGCAGGGGTATCGTCACCCCAGGTGAAGGAGCCAACGAAAGAAACACCACCGGCGCTTCCATACCAGCTTGAACTTACGGTGAGGATTACCCGCATCCGTTGCGCTGTTGGCGCAGCCAGGTATTTGGTAGAGTCTGTGGTAATGTTAATGTTGAAAGGCCGGTAATCTTCCGCCACGCGGTTAAAGATCTCGGTGATCTGGGCAGAGGTGAGATTAGAACCTCCGCATACGATAGGACCACTGTAGTTCCAACTGGTTCCACTTACGGTATGACCGTCGAAATCCAGGTAGACGGTTGCCGTTGCCGAAGGCAAACTATTATACAGCGGCACCTGTGCATTTACCTGCCTACTGCCGACACATAGCAGTACGAACAGGACGTAACGTAATACGTTTTTCATAACAAGACGGATTTAGATTTTTCAATAGGTACTGAACAAACAAGGATAGGATATGGATCAAAAACGGGTCAGTTATTCATTTACAAGTTCATAAAAGCCTCTCTTCACAAAACTATAAGCGCCATTCTTATTCTGCAATTCATACAGGTCGCCATACGCATTGCTGATGATACGCCCGGTAAAGCGGACTGAATTATCCTGCGTATTTACCACGCGCGAAACAGTGAGCAATGCACCATCATAGTTAGTGGATCTTACCACAACGCTCTGGATGGTGTTGTTGTATTTGTTTGCAGTGGAAACAACCTGTCCCTGCAGGCGCAATGCCGAACCGATGGTGAAGTTGACGGGCGTGCCCGGCTCCAGCGTCATAATTGCGGCAAACTGGTCTGTACTGACAGGTATATTGTCAGGCAGGGATGCAAACAACTTGGGTTTGTTGGGGTTGGGTTCGTTGAGCGGAATCCCGTCGGTTGAAGACTGGGCTTTCACACAGGTGCCGGTAATAATAACAGACAGGCACACCAAAATGGTACGAAGGTTTTTCATTGTTCAACGTTTAGTTAAGACAAAAGGATATCACAAACAGCCAGATTCTCAGCTGTAGTTTTCAGAGGGGGTCGGAGATGCAATATTTGTGAAAGTTCTTTAACTATTCAAGTTGGAAGGGAAGAAAAGATATAACATCGAGGGATAATACATTGGTCACATCGTAAAAGCCCGAAATGAAGCGCTGGTGATCTACGAATCAGTACTGGTTTGTACTTAATAATACAAGTGTACAGGCCTCCAGCGTTTTAATGCCTTTTTCCTGTGCAAGCTGCTCAAATTCGGGATTTTCAGTGCCCGGGTTAAAGATGATACGCCTGGGCTGAAGCGAAAGAATATAATCGTAATACTCCCGCTGGTGAGAAGGGTTGAGATACAGCGTTACCGTATCCACATCAGCAACAGCAGGATGATCTTTATGAATGGCCACATCTGCTACCGTTCCTTCCCGTTTTCCAATGGCAACTACGGGGTGTTGATGGTTACGCAGGCGGGTAACCGCCAGGTAACTATAGCGGGAAGGATTATCTGATGCGCCCAACACCAATGTTTTCTTTGCTGCCATACTGCAAAGCTACTATTAGTTAACAGATAAAAATTAATAGTGAACAGTGAATAATTAATAATGGAAAACCAAACACATGAACTGCCTGTTGATCAATGCCATTATCGAATCAGCGAATCATTGCTGTCCGGGGAAAATGAAAATCTAAATCCGGCTCCTATTTATTAGCCTGAATGTCAAAGCTTATTTGACCTGCTTTTTGCCCAGATTAAAAGCAACCCCTCTTATGCAAAGAGAGTCTCTATTTCGGCTGTAGGGTAAAATTCTATCCGGGCATTAGTGATGAGTAAATCGGTTGACCACGTCGCGTTCTCTGCGGTTCCTGGCGTTCCTGGCGATACCGCATTTATGAAGAACTTCTTTTTGTAACGCAAAGGCCGCCAAGGTTTCGCAAAGGCCGCAATAAAAATTCATTCACTCAGTATTTCATTATCTTGTTCAAAAGCAATGATAATTTCGGTTGTGCAATAATTTTTCCCCGGACACTAGTGATTATCGAATCGCCGAATTATGTGAACAGGTATAACACAAAGCTGGTCATGCTGGCGAGGTTGATCCCAGCCACCCAACTCATACCAGGCAAAATTCCGGCGTAGTGCATCCTTCGTACGTATTCACGGAAAATAACTACGGCCAACAGGGAGAGGTAGCTTACGGTTAGCCACAGCGGAAGCAATAGGAAATGACCCGCCAGCAACAAGGGTATTGTAAGCAATACTGCAGTTAGTGCCAGCAGGTTGGCCTGGGCCAAAAATTCAAGTCCCCGGTTCCATCCCAATTTCATAAAGAGAATAAGATTAATGGACAGCACCGCAAAATGTGCAGTAATTACGCTTGTTGCGCTTAATGAAAAACCTGGAAGTTGCTTTACCAAAAATGTGTGTACGGGTATCAGCATCCCGGTGGTAAAAGCAAGAAACACCAGCATAAATAACAGGCGATACCGGATGTTTAGATCGGGGGCACAGTTGAACCCCGAACTACACCTGCGTGCTACAATGAGTTGGCGGTTATAGGAAATAAATTTGTATAGCTTGCGAAGCATCCAGTGAACGAGTTTCCAATTGCCAACCCTTGACACAAATGGGAATCGCTGACCCAGCAATGCCAACAGTGCATCAATACCATAGAGTACATTGTTGGTTGAGGTATCGATCAGCGGAATTTCATTGCGACCGCGATCCAGATCAATAACGGACATCCAGCGGTCGTCCAGTGTGGAAAAGGGTTTCCTGTGTTCAGCCCTTAGTAAACCTGCATGTACAAAACGCCCGGTGTACCAGCAGCAGAAGGGGCAGTTGTCGTCGTACACGAGGAGAAAAGATTCGCTAGGCATAGCTGTTGATTTAATGGTATGAAAATTCTAGCGCAACTGGGTTCGAAGCCTGGTTTGCAGGCGGCGAAGCTCCTGGAAACTGATCCAGGCATAGAACAGGGCCAGCAAGGGTGTCACCAAAAGAGTGGCTATTAGTACAAGCGGCCATATCGGCAGCAAGATCAGGTTGGCCAGTGCCACCAGCAATATACCTTTCCAGTATGTTTTTCGGGCGCTGCCCGGAACCAGTGACTTTAGGTACAATGCATGAATGAGGGCGCTGCTGAGCTGCCATCCGCCCAGCGCGAAATACGGCCACAAGTAAACGCTTTTATTAGTGAAAAAAATGATCCAACTGGTTGCCATTGCAACAAGACCGGCCACCTGTATGCCTAAGTCCAGTTTTTTAAAGAAGATCATTGTTTTTAATTTTCAGAAAAAAATGAAAATATCGGGTCAAATAAAAGCCGCACCAGCGGCTGTTACACGGCCAGTTGAGTAGCCGGTGGTTTTTTATGAATTCTTCCCCACAGTGTAATGCCCCATAGAAATAACGCCAGCGTAAGCGGCACATAAAATAGCGTAATTGCCGAAGCGTTGGTAAAAAAGATCAGCAGGTCTACCGCCGCCAGCGACCAGTACGCGATCAGCGCCACGCGAACGGGTTTGGTGTGCCAGTTTTCAATGCCCAGGATTACTGAATGCAGGATTTGCAAGATGCCAAGCATAGCCAGCCAAATAAGAAATATAAATGTGTTCTTATGATCAGCCACTGCCGCCACCGCGATCAGGATCGTGATCAGGATGTATAAAGTCTGGCTATTGAAATCTCCACGGCGCATACCTGTTATTTAAATAATTTCAAAACATTGCCGATAAACCAACTTTCATCCGCACGGATCATCATGTCCAGCGTTTTATCGGCCTGCCGGCCGAGCTTTTTGATGCTTCCCACCGTTTCTACAAAAGTTTTGACGTGTTTATCCTTTTTATCTCCCTCCACATCCTCCAGTTTATCCAGCAACTGAAGCATTGGTTCCAGTTCCCGTTTCTTCCGTTCTTTCGTGATCTGCTTCATCACTTTCCAGATGTCTTTCTCTGCCACAAAAAACTCTTTACGTTCTCCAGGCTTTATCACGCGCTCCACCAGCCCCCAGTCAATCAGTTCCCGGATATTCATATTTGTATTGCCGCGGCTGATCTCCAATTGCTGCATAATATCATCCTGGGTAATGGGATCGGGACTTACCATCAGCAGCGCATGTATTTGCGCCATCGTCCGGTTGATGCCCCAATGGGTGCCAAAGGCGCCCCAATTACTGATAAATGCCTCCTTCGCTTCGGTCAGTTTCATACTACAAAGTTACGAAGGGTTTTCAAATTTTCAAAACTTTCTGAAAGTTGACATTTTTCGGTCGCCTTCGTTTTTACCATGAAATTTTTGTGCCAGTCCTACGGCCCCGACTGTTAAACTATTTTATTCCCGGATTGTACTATTCTTGCACAATAACAATCAATTATGGAGCTTGGAATTAGCACATTTGGGGAAGTGCTTGCGGACAGCGGTGCCGGTGGCGCCCGCAATGCCCATCAGCGCGTTCAGGAGTTAATGGAAGAAGTAAAACTGGCCGATGAAGTGGGGCTTGACGTATTCGCCTTTGGCGAACATCACCGACCCGATTTTGTAATTGCTGCGCCCGAATTGTTTATGGCAGGCGCTGCTACTATCACTAAGAAAATACGGCTTTCGAGTTCGGTTACGGTGCTTAGCTCAGCAGATCCCGTGCGGGTGTTCCAGCAATTTGCCACGGTGGATCTTCTTTCCGGTGGCCGCGCAGAGATCATCGCCGGGCGTGGTTCCTTTATTGAATCTTTCCCATTGTTTGGATATAACCTGGAGGATTATGATGCGCTTTTCGAAGAAAAGCTCAACCTGTTGCTGCAACTAAATAAGGAGGTGCATGTGAACTGGTCGGGTGAGTTCCGGGCTCCCTTGCATGGACAGGGCATTTATCCGCGTCCGCTGCAGGAGCAACTCCCGGTATGGATTGGCGTGGGAGGAACGCCTGCTTCGGCAGAGCGGGCAGGGCGGCTCAATTTGCCGATGATGGTTGCATTGCTCGGCGGTTCTCCCCGGCAGTTTGTACCGTTGGTAAACCTGTATCGCGCCAGCGCCCACCAGGCAAAGCATGCGATTGAGCAATTGCAGCTGGGAATTACCTCACAATTTTTTGTTGCAGAAGAAAGCCAGCGGGCGGCAGATCTTTTTTTCCCTTCTTATGAAAAATTGATGAACCGGGTGGGAAAGGAACGCGGCTGGTCGCCCATTTCACGGGCGCAGTTTGAGCAACTGCGTACGCAGGGGCCGTTGGTTATTGGAAGTGTGCAGGAAACTGCTGACAAGATCCTGCAGATGCACGAGCTCTTTAAGAATACGCGGTTCCTGGCGCAACTGGTAACCGGTTATACACCGCATAAAGAGGTACTGAAGACAATTGAGTTATATGGGACAAAAGTTGCACCCATAATCCGAAAAGCGCTTGGGCAGTAGGCGTTCTTTTCAAACGTTATCCCGGTTTTTGCGGCTTTTGTTTTTTGGCGCGCCTGCGCGATGCAAGTAAATTGCTGTATGAAAACACGCTTCCTGTTGTTCAGCATACTGCTGACCATTTCAGTTGCTGCCCAAAAAATTCCTTTTCGCTTTGCGTTTCTTACAGATATCCATATATCTGCACCGGGCGCAGGCCCGGATGAAGATTTGCGGCGTTCTGTTCGGGACATCAATGCTACGCCGGGACTTTCCTTTGTGGTGATCACCGGCGACATTACCGAGATGGGCACCAATGAAGAATTAAAATATGCCAAACAGTTGCTGGATAGCCTGCAATTACCATATTACATCATTCCCGGCAACCATGATTCCGGCTGGAGTGAAAGTGGCGGTGATATGTTCAACACGGTTTTTGGTGATACCAAATTCAGTTTTGAATATGCCGGTATCCGTTTCCTTGGTTGTGCATCCGGTCCTTATGTGCGCATGAGTGATGGGCATGTACCCCGGTCGGCACTCAACTGGCTGGATGTACAGTTAAAAACCCTAAAGCCGGATCAGCCACTTATTTTTCTAAATCACTACCCGATCGATAATTCACTCGATAACTGGTATGAAATAACCAACCGCTTACATCACTATAATACCTGGGCCGTGCTTTGCGGGCATGGACATAATAATCACCGTTTAAATTTTGAAGGCATTCCCGGCGTAATGGGCCGCAGCAACTTGCGGGCGAAAGCCGCCGTGGGTGGTTATAACCTGGTAGAGGTGCGGACAGATTCAATTCTTTTTACTGAAAAAACGCCCGGCATAGAGCAGGGGCGCGCCTGGACGGGCATCCCGGTGGAAACGCATCACTACCCGATTGCTGGTAATTATACCCGACCAGATTATTCCATCAATGAAAAATACAAACAGGTACAGGCTAAATGGGTGTATGCTTCTGAAGCAAATGTAATTTCCACGCCGCTGTTGCTAAATGACGTTGTGATTGCGGGTAACCAGTCGGGCCGCGTAGTTGCGCTCTCGGTAAAAAACGGTAAGGAGCTGTGGGACTATAATGGAAGCGGCGCTATTTTTTCTTCGCCGGCCGCCGCAGGCAACCTGGCGATAGTGGGTGCAGCAGGCGGTAATTTATATGCATTGGACAGCAAGACCGGTAAGTTGGCCTGGACATACCAGGCGGGCGCGGCCATTCTTGGGTCGCCGCTGGTGCGGGGTGATACGGTGTTTGTTGGTGGCAGTGATCATCGTTTTGTGGCGCTCCAGGCAGGTTCGGGTAAATTGATTTGGTCTTTTGACGGGTTGACCGGACCGGTGGTCAGCAAACCGCTCTGGTATGATGGAAAATTGATCTTCGGCGCCTGGGATCGCCATCTTTATGCGTTGCAAAGCAGTACGGGTGTGCCTGACTGGAAATGGGACAATGGATCTTCGGTGCGCAATTTCTCACCGGCTTCCTGTATCCCGGTAGCGGCGGATGGTGTGGTGTATATAGTTGCGCCCGACCGGTATTTATCTGCGTTGGATGCAGCCACGGGCAAAACGCTATGGCGTACAAAAGATGGTGGTTTGCGGGAGTCTATTGGTATTTCTGCTGATGGCCGTTGGATCTATGGAAAGAGTATGCAGGATACTATTGTTGCCTACGCCGCTTCGCGCGAAGCGCAACAGGCTGCCTGGAAAATGAATTGCGGATTTGGATATGAGCATGTACCGTCTATGTTGATAGAGCGCGGCGGACTTGTTTTTTTTGGAACGCGCCTCGGCGTGGTGTACTGTATTGATCCAAAGAAGCAGGAAATAGTATGGGCGCACAAGATCGACAATTCGATGGTCAATACAGTTAACGTGATTGATGCACAACATGTGGTGGCGGCCACCATGGATGGAAAAGTTGTACTGCTTGAAGTAAAATAAACAGCTATATGGATAACGAAAAAGCTGCCCGTTTGGAGCAGCTTTTTTTATTTCTGTAAAATGGTATGCCGGTTAGATCAACATAGTGATCGGGCTTTCCATATATTTCTTAAACGTTTGCAGGAAGGCGGCGCCGGTAGCTCCGTCTACACTTCTATGGTCGCAGCTGAGCGTTACTTTCATCACATTGGAAACGGCAAAGCCGTCGCCTTTTTTCACCACCACTTCTTTAATTCGGCCTACGGCCATAATGCAACTGTCGGGCGGATTGATGATGGCGGTAAATTCTTCAATATCCATCATTCCAAGGTTGGAAATGGTGAAGGTGTTACCGGTAAATTCATTCGGTTGCAGTTTTTTATTACGTGCGCGACCGCTGAGTTCTTTGCTTTCTGCTGCAATTTGCGGAAGACCTTTCTGGTCGGCAAACCGCACCACGGGAACAATCAGTCCGTCTTCAATTGCTACGGCTACGCCGATATGAACATGATGGTGTCTGCGGATTTTATCGCCCAGCCAGGATGCATTTACTGCAGGATGCTGGCGCAATGAAAGAGCAGCGGCCTTGATCACCATATCGTTGAAGCTGATCTTCACCGGTGATACTTCATTCAACTGACCGCGCACGGCCATTGCGTTGTCCATGGTAATTTCCATGGTGAGATAGAAGTGGGGCGCTGTGAATTTACTTTCAGCAAGGCGTTTTGCGATCACATTCCGCATCTGTGAATTCGGAATATCGGTATAGCCTTCTTCGCCGGCCACCGGCGCAAAAACGGGCACCTGGGCGGCAGGTTTTGAAGCATCTGCGCCTGATGAAGCAGGTTGCGTGCCGGGTTTGAAATTATCTACATCGGCTTTTACAATGCGTCCGCCATCTCCCGAGCCTTGAACCTGTTTAAGATCAATGCCTTTGTCCTGGGCCAGTTTCCGGGCCAGTGGTGAAGCTTTGATGCGGCCATTTTCGGTAACTGAACCGTTGTTGCCGGTTTCAGCGTTTGAAGTAGTTGAGGAGGCAGTAGCCTGTTCTTTCTTTTCTTCCGGTTGTGCGCTGTTGCTTGCGGGCGCTACACCGCCCTTTGCTGCTGCAACAATAGCATCTACATCTACTTTTCCTTTATCGCCAATGATGCAGAGCAGGTCATTTACGGCAATTTTTTCTCCTTTTTTCGCGCCGGTATACAGCAGGGTGCCATTCTTGTAACTTTCCAGTTCCATAGTGGCTTTATCGGTCTCAATTTCAGCCAGCACATCACCTTTTTTTACGGCGTCGCCAACGTTTTTATGCCAGGCTGCAATTACGCCGGCTTCCATTGTATCGCTGAGGCGTGGCATCAGCACCACTTCATCCATTTTAGAAATATCCAGTGTGCCGGAAGCAGCGGGTTTTGACTCCTGGGCAGGAGCCTGTTGCTCTTCTTTGGCTTCTTTTTTCGGCGCTTCTGCTTTTGCGGCTCCGCCGCCACCGCCACCATGCTCTTTGAGCAGGGCGTCAATATTTTCCCCGGCATCGCCGATGATGGCGAGGAGATCATTGACCTGCAATTTTCCACCTTTATCTGTACCAATATGTAATAAAGTACCGTCTTTGTAACTCTCCAGTTCCATCGTCGCCTTATCTGTTTCCACTTCCGCCAACAGGTCGCCTTTTTTTACCTTGTCGCCCACTTTTTTATGCCAGGCAGCAATCACTCCGGACTCCATCGTGTCGCTCAGGCGGGGCATTAAGATCACTTCAGCCATTTGCCTTTAAATTTTGGCCGAAATTAAGGTATTATGCGCAATTACCCGGCCTGTAAACTACTGGTTTGGCGGCAGGTAAGAAGCTTTTGGCGCTGATTGCCTGCATTTTCGGGCTTTTTTGTTGAAATGCTGCCGATTTACATCGTTTTCAAAACATGGATGGATTAGTAGTCCAGGTCTAACCGGAGACGGTCGCGCAGCGACTTAACAAGAGGGTATTGATCGGCCATTTTCTGAAATTGCTCTTTTGAACTGAGTGGAACATCGGAAATGGGCCGGTCTTCCGTTTTTTCTTCAATAATTACGGTAAACTGGAGTTGCCGGTTGCGAAGTTGCTGTTGCAAAAACTCAAAGAGCGGGTTTCGTTCCTGTTCAATGAATTTCTGTTCGATATTGTTGGCAGTTACCACTTCAAAAGAGCTTTCATCTTTTATGCGTAACACGGCCAGTTCAAAAGGCTGGGCTGCGGGGTTGCGACTTTCTTTGAGCCGGGCAATGTATAGCTGCCATCCCTGCGTCAGTGTCTCGTTATTGAGCGGTTCGTTTTGACTCGCTGATTCCTGGTTGGCTTTGTTGCTGTATTGTTTGCGGATCTTATCCAGCGCTTTTATGCTGCTGCCTTTTACGGTGTTGGCTGTTGTGGTAGCTTGCGGTTCAGTTTTGGGTAGTGGTGTGGCTGTACGTACACGCGGCGTTTCAATAATCAGTTTGGCTTCCGTCGGTTTAGTTTCGCCGTTTTTATGTTCAACCGGGTTCAATTGCCGGAAGGCGACGGGTTTTACGGTGTCAAGTCGTTTTTTTTTAACACCGGTTGAAAGATCCAGTGCCTGTTGCAGGTAGCAGAGTTTGATCAGTGCCAGTTCAACGTGCAGCCGCTTGTTGCGGGCCGATTTGAACCCGATTTCTGCATCATTCAGAATATTAAGGGCGCTGATCAGGAGAGCGGGAGAAGTTGTTTTTGCCGTCTCCATATATTTTTCGCGGAAGCCTTCCACTACTTCGAGCAGGGCAGCCACTTTTTCATCGCGGCAAACGAGCAGGTTCCTGATAAATTCGGCAAAGCCGTTGAGCACCAGGTCTCCTTCAAATCCTTTTCGGTTAATGCTATCGTATAGCAGCAGGGCGCCGGAAAGATCCTGCTGTTGCATGCAGTCTAATAATTTGAAATAGTAGTCGGCATCCAGGATATTGAGGTGTTCCAGCGTATTGCTATAATTCAGTTCTCCATTGGTGAAGCTGACAATCTTATCCAGGATGCTGAGGGCATCACGCATACAGCCTTCGCTTTTTTGGGCGATGATCTGCAGGGATGCTTTATCGGCGTGAATATGTTCTTTTTCGGTAATTTCTTCCAGGTGTTCTACAGTATCATTTAGAGTGATCCGTTTGAAGTCGAATATCTGGCACCGGCTGAGAATGGTGGGCAATATCTTATGTTTCTCGGTGGTGGCAAGAATAAAAATGGCATAGGAGGGTGGTTCTTCCAGTGTTTTTAGAAATGCGTTGAACGCCGAAGAACTGAGCATGTGTACCTCATCAATGATATATACTTTGTAGCGGCCGGCCTGCGGGGCAAAACGAACCTGTTCTACAAGTGTGCGGATATCATCTACAGAGTTGTTGCTGGCGGCATCCAGTTCATGAATATTAAGCGAAGTGCCTTCGTTGAAGGAAACACAGGAGTGGCATTTATTGCAGGCCTCCCCGTCTTTTGTCGGGTTTTCGCAATTGATCGTTTTGGCAAGGATGCGGGCGCAGGTGGTTTTTCCTACACCGCGGGGGCCACAAAAAAGAAAGGCGTGTGCCAGTTGATCATTTTTGATGGCATTTTTGAGCGTGGTGGTGATATGTGCCTGCCCCACTACGGTATTAAAAAGTTGGGGCCTGTATTTTCTTGCTGAAACGATAAATTTATCCATGTCACTGCTTCTCCGCTGGCAAGTTATGCAAATTGAAGGTTCTTCCGTGTAGCATCTTCCAAAAAATCCCGAAACCGTCCAGGTTTCCTTTTAATGAAGGATCGGGTGGGGCTGAAACTCCTTTGTGCGATCAAAATTATAGCGGTAGGTGGTGAGGATACGGCTGCGATAAGTGCCGAGGTTTTCCGCCACGTTGATCATCTTCGGATTGAATTCGCCGATCCATTGCATTTCATAATCATCATACAATAAATCCCCAATTTCATATTTGCCATCCTCGATCTTCAATCCCTGGATTACCCGGCATCCTTCAATAATGATATAGGCATCAACACCCCTTCCCTGGAACTCCGGTACGATTCCAAACACCAGCCCCACAAATTTCCGGTTCCGGCGCGTCTTTTTTAGCCATAGAAATTTCAGCTTATGCCAAAGACTGAATTTACCATTCAATGCCTTAAACCATTGATTCAAATCCGGCAGGTTGATCCAGGTAGCAACCGGCTGTCCATCATAATAAACAAACCAGTTGATCTTCTCATCCATCACCGGCTTCATACTGCGAAACATTTTCTGCACCACCTTTTCCTCTAACTGTTTCATTCCGCCGTGCCCTGCCCAGGCCTTATTGTAAACAATGGTAAAATCGTGCGCAAATTTGTCCAACTCCGATTTCCGGATATGCGCAGCGCTGAATTTCGGATCTTTGGCAATGTCTGCGTGACGATCATAAAACTTCGGTTGCAATCGGTCCTTTGCCTTCAACGCAAAACAAACCTGGTTAAAATAGCCCTTGAAACCATAGGTTTCAAACAGCGACTGGTAATACGGCGGATTATAATTAAGACAATAAATAGGAGGTTCAAATCCTTTCACCAGCAAGCCCCACCAGCGGTCGCGCTCGCCAAAATTGATCGGGCCATCCATGGCCTGCATTCCCCGCTGGATCAACCAATGCTTTGCCACGTCAAACAACATATCTGCCGCCTGCTGGTTGTTGATGCAATCAAAAAAACCAATGCCGCCAACGGGGCCATCATCACCTTTATTCTTATATTTTTTATTGACAAATGCTGCAATACGGCCGATCAGTTTTCCATCATCCTGCCGCAGCACCCAGCGCGTTACCTCGCCATGCCGGAAGGTTTTGTTTTTTGCCGGGTCAAAGACGTCACGGATATCTTTATCCAACGGCCGGATATAGTTGGGGTCATTTCGATTGATGAGCACATTGACCTCCAGGAATTCTTTCGCCAGCTGTGGCGTTGTGACTTCAATCAGTTGCATACTGCAAAGAACGGAGGTTTCCCGCAAAGAAGCAAAGAACGCCCCGCCAGCCATCACGGCCGCTATCAGTTAAAGGAGCGGGTGATCATCTGCCGATCATGCTTGTAGATATCATCCCGGAAGTTCACATTCCCTTCATCGTCCACCCACGCGGTGTAATAACTGATAAACACCGGGATGGGGTTTTTAAGCTTCACATATTTTTCCTTCCCGGCATGCATTGCTGCATTTATCTTTTCCGACGTCCACTCTGGCTCATTGCGGAGCAGGTATTCCGCCATTTTTTGCGGTTCTTCCAGGCGGATACATCCATGACTGTACGCCCGCTTGTCCTGGCTAAAAAGCCCCTTGGCATTGGTATCGTGAAAATAGATGTTGAAATGATTTGGAAACAGGAACTTAACCAGTCCAAGTGAATTCCAGGGCCCGGGTGTTTGTCGCACAATCGGCGCACTGGCGCTGCCACCAATTTTTTCCATGTGATGGCTGGCCAGGTAATTGGAATTTCGCCGCATTCCCGGAACAATCTCTGCCTTTACAATGCTGGGCGGTATATTCCAGTACGGACTAAAAACAATCGTGCTTAAATCACCGGTAAAAAGAACAGTGTTATGCCCTTCTTTCCCTACTACCACGTTCATGTCAAACGCTTTCTTACTGCCGTCATACATGTGCAATTTAAATTCCGGGATATTCACGATAACCAGGTTGCCGCCGGGCCGGCTCGGCATCCAGCGCATCCGTTCCATATTGATCAGCAATTGCTCCACTCGTTGTAATGCCGGCTCATTCATATCTTTTAAAAGGGTAGCAGTGATAACACCATTTGGCGTATACCCATGCCTGGCCTGGAATCGTTTTACTCCCGCCACCAGCGCGCTGTCAAATACGGTTGAGCTGTCTGCTGATTGCATATCGCCTGTTAACACCAGTCTCTTCCTGATCTGCGCTACCTCCGGCGCATTGGCGCCAGCTTTCAGAGATTTCTGCTTCGTACTGATGGCGGGCCAGCCGCCGTTTTTTGCAATTGCGTAATAACGGGCCAGCTCGGCCTTCAGTTTTTTATAGTCGGGATTGATGTCTTCGTAGTATTTATCGTCCTTATGCTTTTTAGTCAGCAGGGAATCGGCCATTTTCAATGGGTCCGTCTTTTTTACCGGAACAAAACGTTCCAGTTCTTTTCGTTTTACATACCCTTTTTCAAAATTCTTCCGGGCGTATTCAATAAAATGTTGGGTGAGTGCAAGTTCGGTCTTTATAAAAGTGGCGTTGCCCGATGGAACTTTTAGATCATCCTGTAATACAAGATTGTTCATCGTCTTTTCCAGCTCCGGATCGTTGAGTGAACTATCGCCGGAATAGGTAACATAATAATCATACAGGTTCCAGAATGCATTTGCCTGTTCTGTAAACCCGTCACTGGCAAACCATGCGTATTGATAGTTGCGTGTATTGTAAAAACTCCGCATTCTCCGGGCCGTGCCGGTGCCGATATTGCGGGCCTTGATCTGTTCTTCCAGTTGCATACTGTCCAGGAAGAGATCAGAGTAGGAATTCTCTTTGGTGATGCTGTAGTCGCGACTGCTTACATTCTTTTGTTTTCCCGGCAGATCGATGTCTGCATCGTCATCATTATCATTCTGGGAAACATCATTACCGGATTTGTGATTACCGCAGGAGCAGGCAAAAAAAAGACAACCCGAGAGGGCAAGGATGGTGAGTATTTTCATAAAAGGCTGGTTAAAGCACAAAGATACACCATCTGTTACTGGTTGGCCCTCATTACATCATGCAATTTGCTGCATCCGCGTTAATTTTTTATACACACCTTCCTCTATTTCCACCAGCTCATTGTGATGTCCGCGTTCGATAATACGGCCTTCGTGCAAAACGATGATTTCATCTGCTTCCCGTATTGTACTGAGGCGGTGCGCAATCACCAGTGTGGTGCGTCCCTTCATGAGTCGGGCCAGTGCATCCTGCACAATTTTTTCAGATTCGGTGTCCAGTGCAGAAGTGGCTTCATCCAGTATTAGGATGGAAGGATCTTTAAGTACTGCCCGTGCTATACAGAGCCGTTGCCGTTGTCCGCCGGAGAGGCGTATCCCTCGGTCTCCCGTAATGGTCTGGTAACCATTTTCAGTTTGGATAATGAAATCATGTGCATTGGCCACTTTGGCCGCTGCTATCACTTCTTCTTCTGTAGCATCTGGTTTCCCGAGAGAGATATTGTTAAAAATTGTGTCGTTGAAAAGAAATGTTTCCTGCGTTACAAAGCTCATCACGCTTCGCAATGATTCCATCGTGTATTCGCGGATATCCACTCCATCCACCAGGATGGCTCCCTGTTTTACGTCGTAGAACCGCGGAATAAGATCTGCGATCGTTGATTTGCCAACACCCGAAGAACCTATCAGTGCCACCGTTTTTCCTTTTGGTATTGTAAAGCTGATATCGTTTAATACAGTAGTGTCAGAATATCCAAAACTGACCCGCTGGATCTCTATCGAATGATTAAATGCAGATAATGTTGCTGCGCCGGGGCGGTCCTGTACTTCGTTTTGTTTGTCGATGATCTCCAGTATACGCTCACCGGCGGCCCTGCCGCGTTGAATATTGGCGCCCGCAATCACCATGGCCTTTGCCGGTCGCAGTACCTGCGAAAAAATGGCAATAAAAGCGATAAAGGCGCTTGCCTGGATGCCACCTGCGCCTTGTCCATTTCGAAGAATAAGGCTGCCGCCGTACAGTAAAATGCCGGCTACCACAATTACTCCCGCCGCTTCAGAAAATGCAGGCGCCATTTCACGGCGCTTAAAGCCGTGCAAACTTGCTTTGCGATAGAAATCATTTTCACGTGCAAATTTTTTCAGTGTAAATGAAGTGGCATTGAATGCACGGATAATTCGCATTCCTGTTAGCGTTTCATCCATGATAGTGAGTAATCGTCCAATTGAAGCCTGCGCGTCTTTTGCATCGCGTCGTAATTTCTTGGTAACGGTAGCAATTCCCAACGCAGAAATCGGTATGATTACGAGTGTAAAAAGCGTAAGCGGCACAGAAATCGCGAACAGCGCCACAAAATAGCCGATCACCATAGACGGCTCCTTGATCAGTACTTCCAGCGAATTGGCCGCTACACCCTCAATCTCAAAAACGTCAGAGTTCATCCGGGATATCAGATCGCCTTTATGCTCCTGTGTAAAAAATCCCATATGGAGATGGTTGACCTTTTCAAACAATGCTTCGCGAATCCGTTTTACCAGCAGCGTACGAGCACGGATCAGGGTGCGCTGTGCCAGGTACCGAAACAGGTTTGTCAGCAATACCGCGCAAATGATCACAAACGTAATGAAGTATAATGCATACGCCGGATTCATCGCTTTCAGGCGATATACCTGGTAGTAAAAAATATCCCGCAGGAAATGGGTCGACATGGAAAAAGACGGCGCATTGCTCAGCAGGTCATTTCCATTATTGTGGTCAAATAATACATTTAGCAATGGAATGATGAGCGCAAACTGGAATACGCTGAAGATCACCGTTAGCAATGTAAAAATGGTGAATGGCACTACAAACCAGCGATAGGGCTTTGCATAAGCGAGAAGACGTC
The DNA here is from genome assembly GCA_048498035.1 of Bacteroidota bacterium. Classification (GTDB taxonomy): domain Bacteria; phylum Bacteroidota; class Bacteroidia; order Chitinophagales; family Chitinophagaceae; genus CADEDV01. The sequence goes on from JBEHYT010000005.1 coordinate 27,649, forward strand.
TGTACACTTTCATAACATGGCGGATAATTAATAAAGAGATCGATATACATCAAGATATTCGCGGGCGGCTTTGTGCCAGCAAAAACGATTGCCGCGTTCCATTATTTTTTCACGCAAACCGTTCCGGTCGTAGTGATTGAGGCCGCTGTCAAATACCTGGCGAACATGATCCGGGTGAAAATCATTAAAGTAAAACGACACATCGCCTCCAATTTCCGGTAGCGCAGTGCGATCTGATAAAAACAGTGGTTTGCCGCAACTCATTGCTTCTACCACCGGCAGCCCGAATCCTTCCGAAATGGACGGGAAGGCAAATGCCCTGCAATTGTTGAAATACCAGGATTTTTCATGCTCATTTACCGGCCCCAATAAACGCACGTGATCGGTAACGCCAAGCTCCTTCGACCGTTCTTCCATAAAATTCCGGTAGGGCTCGTCGTCATACTTGCCAGCAATCAGCAATTCCATAGCGCCATTTTGCAATAACGGCAGCAGCACATGAAAATTTTTTTTCCGGTTGATGACGCCAATGGAAAAAAGAAACGGTTTTTTGGGTTTATAGGATTGAGCGCCAAGGGCCGGGCTCGAAAGATGGTTGGTTCCATTGTGGATCACAAAAAGCGGCTTATTTCCAATGTCACAGTGTTGCAATACGTCGTTTTTTGCAAACCCGGAAATACAAACAAGCGCATCCGCGCGATTAATCAACTGTTGTAAATAAGCAAGGTATTTCTGTTTTTTCGCCGGCGATTTTTTTTCATCATACAGGAAGTTCAGATCGTGGATAGAAAGGACAACTTTGATGTTCCGGTTACGACAGGGCATATAATGCGTATTCTGGTAGCTGGCATGCCAGATCGTATAGCCCTCCAGTGAGGGCATCCGGAACTTGTGTAACGGGTTTTGCAACAGGTGGTTGCTGGATGTGTAAGACCATTGCTGCTCACCCGGAGGCGAGTAGAAATACAGTTGTTCTCTGTTCAGATCAATATTTTTTTCGAGGTATTTTCCCAAATTCAGGCAATAATGATAAAGGCCTGTATCCGGGTACTTCATCCGTTCGCAATCAAAAATCAATTTATACATTCAATGCGTTTTTCAGGATCACGACGGTGGCTTGCTTCGGGTACCAAAAATCATTCCTAACCTTCCGCAACGGGAAAATCCTTCGTGTTTGTCGCATACAAAAACGGTGGCGCATGCGGGTTCACACAACTTTAACAACGTTTGCAAAAAAGGTTTTCCACATCTGCAGTTCAGATGGGGTTGACAACCACTTTCATCAAACCATTGCATCCGCTTTGAAAAATAATTAGGTACAGTTATTGAACCTGGTGGGCGTTCCCGCCGGTGATGCAACGGTTTGCCGGTAATTGTTGTTTTAGTAAACCGGCTTCGGTATGAACAGGATTATTTTGGATTGTGACCTTATGCGGCATCCCAATTCCGGGTTGTATCATTATTGCCTTAACCTTGGCAATTATATTAACCGGCAACTGGACCCCGCACGCGAGCAATTATCGCTTTATGCGCCGGGGTCTGTAAAAACTACATTTCATTCACCTGCATCAGTTATTGTTGAGAAAAAATGGCATCGGCTGGCAAAGCCATTCCTGAAAAAGAAAACTGTGTGGCACGCGCCTTTTCAATCGGGTCGAATATTGCCCAACCGGCAAAAGCATCCGTCTGTGAAGGTATTGCTGACCATTCACGATCTCAACCCGCTTCATGAAGGTAAAACGCAACAGCAGCAACGGAAAAGTCTTGCCCATACACAATCATTGATTAATAATAGTGATGCAGTTGTTTGCATCTCTGAATTTTGTAAGGCGGACGTACTGAAGAATTGCCACACGGGTAGGAAGCCGGTGTATGTGGTGCATAACGGCACCCACCAGGTGCATGCGCCCAAATTACAGGAGACTTCCTATCAACCCGTACGGCCGTTTCTTTTTGGACTGGGTTATGTAAACAGGAAAAAGAATTTTCATGTTTTGCTTCCGCTACTGGGGGATGAAAACCTTGAATTGGTGATTGCCGGGCGACCTGACGAACAGAACTACATCGATGAAATGTTGCTCCAGGCAAAAGAACTGGGAGTAGCTGACCGGTTTCACCTGCTGGGCCCCATCAGCGAAGCTGAAAAAGCGTGGTATTTTGAACATTGCCTGGCGTATGTGCATCCATCGCTGGCAGAGGGGTTTGGCGCCCCGGTAGTGGAAGCCATGCAGTTTGGTAAACCATTGTTCCTCTCGGCCTTAACCTCATTGCCGGAAATTGGCGGCGATTGTGCATTTTATTTTTCTTCCTTTGATCCCTATCACATGCGCGATGTGTTTTACGCCGGACTGGAGCAATACCAAAAAGAGGATATGGCAGACCGCATCAGGCAGCGCGGGCGACAGTTTGACTGGAATGAAAAGGCCGCGGACTATCTTTCCATTTACCGGCAACTTTTTGAATCGTGATCATTAAAACAATACCATGACGGCATTTACGGATTTACGGGAGATTGCCTCCCTTGGCAGACAGGAATTTGAAGAACGGTGCATGGCAATGACAGAACATTGCTATATGGGAAACCGCGTGGTGCTTTGCAAGATTCTTACCCGCTACAAACTTTTTGTTGATACCCGGGATGTGGGTGTAGCTCCGCACCTGATAATGGACGGTTTTTGGGAATCCTGGATGTCGCAATGCCTGGCGCGTGCGGTGCAACCCGGTGATGTGTGCGTAGATATCGGCGCCAACTTCGGGTATTATTCATTTATTATGTCTGCCCTTTCGGGCGATGCGGGAAGAACCATTGCCATTGAGCCCAACCCGGGGATTTTTGAATTACTGAAGGCGTCCGAGTCTGTTCATCCGCACCGGTTTGAGGTAATCCGCACTGCACTGGGCAATCACACCGGCGAAGCAATACTTACTTTTCCCGATCGTTCTCCCGGCGGCGGAACGCTGCTACGGGAAGAATTGGTGCCGGGCAAATCCCAGGCGCGGGTGGCCGTAACCACGCTTGACGAAATTGTAAAGGCACGAGGATTGAAAAAAGTAGATATAATAAAGGTAGATGTAGAAGGCCTGGAACCGGAGGTGTTTGCCGGGATGAATGAGACAATCGCGAACAACCCGGAATTGAAGATATTGATTGAGTATAGTCCGTTTATGTATCGCGATGCCGCGAGTTTTTCAGACTACCTGGTTCAAAATTTTACAATCCATCGGATCAAAGATGTAGATGAACCGGAACTGCTGGACGCAGAAGGCATGCGGGATTTGCTTCAGCTTACGGATCACACCGATCTTTTCCTGGAGCGAAAATAGATTCCGGTAAAATCGGCTGGATAGCTGGCCGTATTCAAATCGGGTTTTTTTTGTATTTTGGATTTACTAACTGAAAAAAAACCTTGTTCATGCGAATACGCCTGGCCGCCGCCGGTCTCCTGCTGACCCTGTTCCTCCCCACGCAATTTTTGTTTTCCCAGAATGATGATGACGAAGTTCTTGCAAAAAGCATAAGTAAGAAATTTAAGGATGATGACTATGCAGCCACCACAATGGTGCAGCATTTTACATTTGAAAAAGGAAAAGATAAACAAAAGCGCCCCGTAATCATTGTCAGGGAAACGGGCAGTGTTGAGTTTATCAGCCTGAAAATGTCAACCGCTTTCCAGTTTTCGCGTTTTCACAATCGCTTTATCAAACTGGAATCTTTCAGGAGATATAATAAAGGACCAAAAAAATACGCCCTCGCCGCAGTTGGTGGCACCGATCGCTCTGTGACCGATGATAATATCTTTTTTGATGACAGCAGGGTCCAGTTTTTCTCCGTACGCTTTTCAAGCCTGGGTAGAATAACTAAAATGGAATGGGAGACAACTTACACGGATGCCAAATACCTGACGCGCGAATTTTTTGCGGAATATTTCCCGGTAATGGAAAAAGTGGTTGAATTTGAAGTTCCGTCCTGGCTGGATGCATCGTTTATTGAAAAGAATTTCAGCGCCTTCAAGGTTGAAAAATCGAAGACACCGTCGGGATCAGGAATACTCTATACGTTTCGCGTCAGGCAGATGCCTGGCTCCAAATCTGAGTACCGGGATATTGGCGCGGCCTATACGGATCCCCACATTATCATTCAATTGAAATCGTTTGTTGATGCCGGCAAAAAGCAGCCCCTTTTTCAGCGTACGGATGATCTGTATGCCTGGTATGTGCAATTGTACCGTCAATGTAAAAATGAACCTGACCAACTGCGGGAAAAAGTAACATCCATCACTGCCGATAAAAAAACAGATGAGGAAAAGGCAAAAGCCATTTTTTATTGGGTGCAGGATAATATCCGGTATATCGCTTACGAAGACGGGTTTGCGGGCTATGTACCGGCAAGCGCGCAGGAAGTGCTGAGCGTAAAATATGGGGATTGCAAAGGAATGGCCAACCTTCTCACGGAAATGCTGAAATTGGCCGGTTTACAGGCACATTTTACATGGATCGGTACGCGTCACATTCCATACGATCATTCTGTACCCGCCATGTGTGTAGATAATCACGCTATCGCCACACTTTATCTTGGCGGTAAAAAATATTTCCTTGATGCTACGGAAAAATATGAACCCTTTGGCGAGTATGCCTATCGCATCCAAAGCAAATCAGCGCTGATTGAGAACGGCGATAAGTTTGACGAAGAGAAGGTCCCGGCGGGACTGGCGTCTGCCAACCGGATCAAAACAACAGCCACCTTGCAATTGTCGGATGCCTCGCTGCGCGGACAGGTAAACGTGGAGTTTTCCGGTGAAGAACGGAAAGACTTTCATGCCTCTTTTCACAAGATGCCGAGACATGCCCAACAGGAATTCCTCGAAAACCTCATCGAATTTGGGAACAATAATCTTGTAGCTTCAAATGTAACCACGTCAGACCTTGGTAACCGGGAGATAACCGTGAAAATTATGGGAGATATTGACCTCAGTAATAATGTTAATACCATTGGCAAAAGCCAGTATGTTGGTATTGATTTTTTCCCAAAGAATCTTTCCAGCTTTATGCCGGATGAAAAACGCCTGAAGGGATATGATTTTGAAGAAGTGTTTTCGTATGAAGATGAAATTGAACTGGTATTGCCACCCGGAAAAAAATGCATTGATCTCCCGGACGGCATCAACATTGATACGCCAGGTTACTCATTTTCGGGAAAGTATGAAGTGAACGGCAACCACGTGAAACTGCATAAGATACTGACCATTAATAACAGCATGATCCCCGCATCCGGTCTGGCGGAATGGAAATCATTCCTGGAGCAGATCCGCGAGTTCAACAGTTATTTACTTACCATTACCCAATAATCAAGCCTTTCTTATGAAGCGGATTTATTCCCTTATAGCACTAACTGGCTTTTTGACCACTATATGCTTGCGCACACATGCCCAGGATGTAATTGATGAAGATTTTACAGTGGCTTTATCGCACAATGCTGAAGAGCTCTTTGCCGAGGCAGATCCTGATTTTGCCGTGGCCACAATTCCCGATAAATGGCTTGGTGAGTCGGCAGTTTGCCTGGCCTACAAAAAGAATATCGCGTTTGATAAAAAACGAAGCGGGCTGCTTGGTGGAAAGCAAAACCTGGTGGTTGTAGAAAAGAAACGGATGAAAGTGAAACTGACGGATGACGTATCCGTAGAGATGTTTTCTGAGCTATATTTTCGATATAGTTCCCGCTTTGATGCGTTTGGCGCCGTGGTATATAAAGCAGACGGAACAAAAAGGGCGCTGTCGCTCCAAAAGGCGGTGAGTATTGAAGACAACGATAATGTACCCGAATTCTTCAAAAGCTTTTTTGACCAGAATGTCAGTAACCGCGGAGACTATTATAAAGTACCGGCTGCCGATCTTGAGCCGGGCGATATACTTGAATTTGTTTCCCTCACCAGCAGTACGCTGGATGTAAAACGGTTCGACTATTTTCCCTTTGATCCACAATATGAACTCTGTAAAAAGTCGATGCCGGTAATGAGCAATAAAATCATTATCGAAACAGACAATAACTCGTTTATTACCGCCAGGAGCACGAATGGCGCTCCGGAGTTTGTTCAGTCGAAAGACGGTGATTTTAATGTGTATACCTGGACGGACCAGGACCGGGACCGCGTTCGGGATGTGAATTTTATCAATGATTACCGCGTATTACCAATGGTAAAATACCAGGTGGTATATACAGACGGGAAAGAGCATAAAGCAGGGCTTACCGGTAGTAAAGGCCAGATGAAAAGCCAGTTTGATGTGGCCGAAATTGGTAAAAAGGCAGCCGCGAATTTTGATAAGGTGGATGCAACAATAGTGTACAATGCGGATGTGTCTGTCAGCCGGTTTGCCGGTTACATATACGGGCTGATGAAAGATGATGGCTGCAAGACCTGGGATGATGATGAATACGCCCGGAAAATATTTTATTACGTCCGCCACCAGCAGGTTTACCTCGGGAGAATCCTTTCCGATGAACAATTTTGCGCGCTGTACGGCAAACTGCTCGACGAGCGAAAGATCCCGTACCAGGTGGTGGTTACCACACCCAACAATGTTACGGCCCCTTCGGATCTTTTATTTGAACGCGAACTTTCGTGGTGCATATTGGTAAACGGCAAGTTTATTTTCCATCCCACCAACCATTCCAATGTATATGATACCGATGAAACCATGGCCGGTAACGATGGTTTTGAATTGCCACTGACCAAAAAGGCAAGTACCAGGCCGGTAAAAATTCCGGATGCAACACTGGATGATAATAAAAGCGTGTATTTCATGACTACATCACTTGATAATACACATAAGTGGGTGCAGGTAGACCGCAGCTCCGCGTATTCAGGTATTTCAAAAGAAAATAACAGCTATGACGCGCTCCGCTATATACCCATTATGCTTACCGACGCAGATTCGTATGGGGGAAAAGAGAAACAATCCCCGGAATTGTTGAAAAACCTGGATGATCTCAAAGCAGAATGGAACGCTCAAAAACTCGTGTACATGAAGAAGGTAGTAGAACAGGAATTTGCACGGGCGGTGAAGTACGACGACTATGAACTCATCAGCGATGGAAGAAGTTATAAGAAACCTGAACTGATGTTTCGTGAAAAATTTGCTGTTGGCGACCTGGTACGGCGTGCGGGCAAGAAATTGTTGATCAACCTGCCCGGACTGATGGGCGGACAATTGCAAATCAGGAAAGAGGAGCGTACCCGTGATTTTGATATTGACGTCCGCTACCCGCGAAAATTACGCTGGCAGATCAATTTCACCGTGCCTGATGGTTATACCGTGGAAGGGCTGGAGGCGCTGAACGTAAAAGTTGACAATGAGGCCGGCGCCTTTATTGCAACTGCTGTGCAAAATGGCAAGTTGGTGCAACTGGATATACAAAAGATTTACCGGGAGAAAGATATTGCCAGAGAGAATTGGTCTAAAATGTTGGAATTCGTAGACGCAGCCTGGAATTATACGCACAAGCTGGTCCTTTTAAAGCCCGAATAAGAACCATTGCCCAGGCTGGTGTTTTATAAAATATTGATTTTTAATATATTGTAATTTTTTAGGATTTTCTTTCACCGGGGTTAAACGAGATTATTCCCAGCTTTTCCCCGAAGCTAAAAAACCCTTGTTTTTCAATTGGGAAATTAGGGTCTCACCCTTACCTTTGCGGCCTGAAATTGACCGTGACAAAAAGACGGTCGTTTCTCCACAAATACCTCTTATAAAATACGGATATGGCAAAAGTTGGTAAAGTTAAACAGATCATCGGCGCCGTAATTGACGTGCAGTTTGATGGCGAGCTTCCCGAGATTTACAATGCGTTGGAATTAAAAAAAGAAAATGGTGATGTGCTGGTACTGGAAGTACAGCAACACCTGGGCGAAGACAGTGTACGTACCATTGCGATGGACGGTACTGAAGGTCTCGTTCGAGGTATTGACGTAATTGATACCGGAAAACCGATTGCCATGCCAACCGGCGATGGTATTCGCGGCCGCCTTTTCAATGTAACCGGGGATCCTATTGATGGTTTGCCAGCTGTATCCAAAGTAAATGGCCGGCCTATTCACGCCAAACCGCCAGAATTTGAAAACCTGAGCACAGCTACGGAAGTATTATATACGGGTATCAAAGTAATTGACCTGATTGAGCCGTATGCAAAGGGAGGTAAAATTGGTTTGTTTGGTGGTGCGGGTGTAGGTAAAACGGTATTGATCCAGGAGTTGATCAACAACATCGCGAAAGCATATTCCGGTTTATCCGTATTTGCAGGTGTGGGTGAGCGTACCCGTGAAGGAAATGACCTGATGCGTGAAATGATCGAAGCCGGTATCATGAAATACGGCGACGGATTTAAACATAGTATGGAAGAAGGCGGATGGGACCTGAGCAAGGTGAGCCTGGATGAGCTTTCTGAGTCTAAAGCCACGTTCGTATTCGGACAAATGAACGAGCCCCCCGGAGCACGTGCCCGTGTGGCCCTTTCTGGTCTTACCATTGCCGAATATTTCCGCGATGGAGATGGCGAGGGTAAAGGACGTGATATCCTGTTCTTCGTAGATAATATCTTCCGTTTCACCCAGGCAGGTTCTGAGGTTTCGGCCCTGCTGGGCCGGATGCCATCGGCTGTGGGTTACCAACCTACGCTGGCAACCGAAATGGGACTGATGCAGGAACGTATCACTTCTACTAAAAATGGTTCTATCACTTCGGTACAGGCGGTATACGTACCTGCGGATGACCTTACCGATCCGGCGCCGGCAACTACATTTGCCCACCTGGATGCCACTACCGTATTGAGCCGTAAGATCGCCGATCTTGGTATCTATCCTGCGGTGGATCCGCTGGATTCTACTTCACGTATCCTTATGCCACAGGTAGTGGGAGACGCGCACTACAATTGCGCCAACCGCGTTAAGTCAATGCTTCAGCGCTACAAAGAGCTGCAGGATATCATTGCCATCCTGGGTATGGATGAATTGAGTGAAGAAGACAAACAAACCGTATTCCGCGCACGGAAAGTACAACGTTTCCTTTCACAACCCTTCCACGTTGCGGAAGCATTTACCGGTCTTAAAGGCGTACTGGTTCCAATTGAAGAAACCATCCGCGGCTTTAATATGATCATGGACGGCGAAGTGGATGAATACCCGGAAGCTGCCTTTAACCTGGTGGGTTCAATTGATGACGCCATTGAAAAAGGTAAAAAACTGATGGAGCAATCCAAAGGTTAATTAAAACGAACGGAACTCATTTTTCACTGGTTCACATTTACTAGTTCTTCTTATGAATTTGGAAATATTAACTCCCGAGAAAAAGCTCTACAGCGGCGAAGTGTACGGCGTGCAAATGCCCGGCATCAGCGGAAGCTTTGAAGTGCTGGACAAACACGCACCACTGATCAGCGCCCTCAAAGCAGGCCGCGTAAAAGTGCTGCGCGATAAACAACACAACGCTGCCAGCTATGATATTCAAGGAGGCTTTGTTGAAGTATTAAACAACAAAGTGACCGTGCTGGTAGAAGGCGCAATCCCGGTTGAGTAAAAAATAAAACTGGAAAAACCAGGTCCGGATTTTGAAAACAAAATTGAAAAGGCTGTCCACGCGGACAGCCTTTATTTTTTTACCTGCATTATACTGTTACGGGTTTTGCTGGTTTCGTTTGGCAAGTTCCTGGTCTGCATAGGCAAACACTTTTTTCATCAGGTCTGTTTTGCGATATTCCACTTTACTGCGGATCTGCTCTTCTTCATTGGCAACGATTGAAAACATCCCGTCAATGGCGCGGGCCGCAATGAAATCGGTAAGGGTTGGCTCCAGCGGTTTACTGATCAATGGTATTTTGTTATATACGTTTACAATACTGCTCCAGTCCTTTGCCGCGCCTTCCGTACGGATCGTACTGTCTACAATCGGTCGGAATGCCGTCATCAGCTGGGGAGACATGGTTGATTTAAAATATTCCGTAGCCGCATGCTGGTTATTTGTAATAAGAATACTTACCGCGTCACGAATACTCATCTGTTTAAGTGAATTGAGGAAAATGGGTTTGGCCGCAACCACTGCTTCAGATGTTGCACGGGTAAATTTGCCCGTTACCTGGTCTACCAGTTTATCCAGCCCCAGGTCCCGCAGCGTTTTTTCAATCCGTGCGGCATCGCCGGGAAAAACAAACCGAACCAATGGATTGCCATTGGGATCCGCAAAGGCGTCAAAGCTGCGAAACAGGCCTTGTGACAATGCATCCTTCAAGCCGCCGGCCATTTCAAATTCGGTAGGCGCCAGTATGCCCAGTTGCTTTAATGTATCACAGGAAGAAAAGGAGAGCGTGGAAAGGGTAAATAATACCACGGGTAACAGTCGTTTCATGTGTGTTGGTTTTGGAAGTGAGAGGCAAATAGCCTGCCGGATTAGTTCAATTGCGGATCGATCGGGAAATTGATCATCATTTCATATTCACCGCCAAGTTGTTTCAATGCTTCTTTCCAGATTGCATCATGATCATTATGAAAAACCAGTTTGCGGGAGCCCTGTACCGTAAGCCAGGAGCGCTCTTTGATCTCACCTTCCAGTTGCCCCTCTTCCCAGCCGGAATAACCGATAAAAAACCGGATACGTGCCGGATCAGCATCGCCACTGCGGATCAACTCAACCAACTGGTCAAAATTACCGCCCCACCATACGCCATTCATCACTTCCACGCCGCCTTCTATTTTTTCCGGGTATTGATGCAGGAAGTGAATCGTATCCTGCTGCACGGGACCGCCATAATACACAGGCAGTTTATGATCTTCCAGGTCAGGGATCAATTCATCCAGCGTGTTTTCATACCTGCGGTTTAACACAAAGCCAAAACACCCCTGCTCATTAAACTCGCAAAGAAAAACAACGGTACGCAGAAAATTGGGATCCTTCAGGAAAGGATCCGCAATCAGCAAAACACCGGCTCCAGGTTCAATCATACTTCAATTTAGTAAATAATTCGCCAAGTTAGCGCAGCGGGACAACCAAGTCAAATACTGGGATAATGCAGGCTTTTCTCAAAAAGGCGTTAAAATAACCTGTGAAACGGCGGGATGCAGGAATTTCAGCGGGAGGACGGTATTTTTGCAAATCTGTTGCCGTATTGAAAAACCGTTTATCTTAGAACGGATCAAAGAAAGACCATTGAAGCGAATTTTTACCGTCATAACCGTCCTCATCACATTGTCCGTAATCGGACTTATCGTGCTGCAACTTTCCTGGCTCAACAACATGGTGTTGCTCCGTGAAGAACAGATTAAAGATAAACTGAATAAAGTATGTCTCGATCTGGCATCTGAGCTTGGGCGCGACAAAGCCAGTTTCTCATTTCCCAATAAGAATATTACCCAGGGAAATCTTTTTACAGAAAGCGCTGCGAATGATTTTCTTCGTCCGCAAACTGTTGGCCGGCGAATGACGCTTGATCAGTTGCAGAAGATGATCCAGGACGCTTTTGGAAAAGAAGGCCTGGATAAGATGAAATTTGAATTCGCGGTAGAAACGCTGAATCCACCAGTGATAGAACGGCAGTCGTCCGGTTTCCTGCAGGAAGTGCAGGATAATGTTGGCAATTATTCCCGCGGAAACCTACTCGTTACACCCAATTCATCACCCGATAATATCGTGGTGGATGAAATGCTTACGATCATCGCGGTAGACTACAAACGATTTGCCGTACAATCACTGCATTGGCGTTTTGCTATTGCTATACTGTTTACCATTATTATCGTAACTGCATTTTACCTTACTGTGCGCACCATGTTGCGGCAAAAGAAACTGGGTGAGATCAAAAATGATTTCATCAATAACATGACCCATGAATTTAAAACACCTATTGCTACCATTTCACTGGCAGTGGATGCCATGCGAAATGAAAAGGTGTTGTCTGACCGCGATAAGCTCGGTTATTTCAGTAATATTATCAAGGAAGAAAATAAGCGGATGAACCGGCAGGTGGAAACCATTCTTAAAGCATCACAACTGGAGCGGCAGGAGGTAGACCTGAATCTGAAACCTGTACACGTGCATGCTATTATTAAAGATGTGGTTGAAAATTTTGATCTCCAGTTGCAGGAAAAGCAGGGCAGCGCTGAATTATTACTCAATGCTGAAAATGATCTGATTGATGCAGATGAAGTGCATTTTTCCAACCTCGTGAATAATCTTTTTGATAACGCATTGAAATATTCCAAGGAAAATGTACCGCCATTTATCCGCCTCACCACGCAGTCTAACGGTAAAAAGTTTTTCATCCGGATTGAAGACAATGGTATTGGTATGAACCGCGAAACGCTGAAGCGTGTTTTTGAACGATTCTATCGTGCGCATACCGGCAATATTCACAATGTAAAAGGATTTGGGCTCGGTCTCAGTTATGTAAAAACGATGGTAGAGGCACATCATGGAGAGATCAGGGTAGACAGCACACTGGGAAAAGGAAGCACGTTCACCGTTGAATTTCCGTTGCGTAAACCGGAATCGGTAAATTGATGAATCACTAGTGTCCGGGGAAAATTTTATGGTGCAACTGAAATTATCATTGCTTTTGAACAAAAGAATGAAATACTGAGTGAATAAATTTTTATTGCGGCCTTTGCGAAACCTTGGCGGCCTTTGCGTTCCCAAAAAAGTTCTTCATAAATGCGGTATCGCCAGGAACGCAAGAGAAGATGAAAAGCGAAAAGATAAAAATTAAAATAATGAAATGTTCACCTGGTTTTCATTTTCACATTAGCACATTATTCCAGGTAACAGGTAATAGATAAAAACTAAAAACGGGATAAGAGATTTGCATTATCCTCATTTGCAGGATTACCTTCATTATCGAATCAGCGAATCGCCGAATCACCGAATTAAATAATTAGTCTTTTGTATTATTTTTTCCAGAGCAGGTTCCCATCACCATAACTCAGGAAGCGAAACCCGTTTTGCAGGGCATAATCATATATTTTTCTCCAATCGTCGCCTACCAGTGCAGCCACTAGTAATAACAACGTTGATTGGGGCTGATGAAAGTTGGTCACCAATCCATCCACCAATTTAAATGTATAGCCGGGCGCTATCAATAACCTGGTGCGGGTAATTAGTCGCATTGTTTTTTTATGCTCCATCCATTCCAGGAGCGCCTGCAGCGCTTCTTTTTTCGACAGTGATTTGTTATCGCCATTGTAGGCATCCCATTGTTCAAGTACAGGAGGTTCGGCGGGCGGTTGTTGCATACTGGCTAGTTTTACGCCCAGCCAATACAGGCTTTCCAGTGTACGGAGTGATGTGGTGCCCACCGCTACCACAGGGCCCTGGTGTGTGATCAACTGCCTGACAAGTGAGGCTTCCACGTCTATAAATTCCGCATGCATGGGATGATCCTGCATCGTGGCGGCCTTTACCGGTTTAAACGTTCCTGCGCCCACGTGCAGGGTAACGAATGCGGTATGAATTTTCTTTTCTGCCAACCGGGAAAAAATGTTGTTTGTAAAATGCAAACCGGCGGTAGGCGCTGCCACTGAACCATCGGGTCCGGCATAGATGGTTTGATAGCGTTCGCTGTCGCGCTCCTCTGCCTGCCGTTTAATATAGGGAGGAAGCGGGATAGCGCCGGCCGCGTGTAGTACTTCGGCAAATGATAATTGCTGCGGTTCCCACTCCAGTTTTACCAGGAAGTGATCGGCTGCTTTTTCGAGGCAGGTTACGGTTAACCGTAAATCACGGTCTGCCATATTGATTTTTTTCTCAAGTAGCTGACCGGCTTTCCATTTGGATGCACCTCCCACCAGGCATTTCCATTCCACCATTCCCTGTTGCAACATGGCGGTTGTAATATCCGCATAACGGTCTGCCGGTTCCAGGCAAAAAATTTCGATGATGCCTCCGCTTGATTTTTGAAATAGCAGCCGTGCTTCCACCACTTTGCTATTGTTGAAAACCATCAGCGTTCCTGCAGGAATATGATCGGCAATGTTCCCGTAGTTGTCTTCCGTGATCCCGTCGTTTTGGTAAATAAGCAGTCGTGAAGCATCCCGCTGTTCCAGCGGAAAACGGGCAATCCGCTCTTCGGGAAGGTGGTAGGTGAAGTTGGTGATGGAAAGGGAACGGGGATGCATGAAGCGGTTTTAATTAGGCCGCAAAGCTACTAAGGTTACGGCAGTTTGGGGATGACGGCAAACAGGCAAAATTGGCCGTTTTAACCCCGCTTCCAGGCATTTCCACAGGTTTTCCACTGCAATCCACAGTCAATTCACCGTGATTTTCGGCTCCCACCGGCCAAATCGCTGCAAACGCCCTACTGTAGGGCTTTTGCGTTGGTTTTCAGTTGTGGAAAAAATAAAAATTGAAAAATTTGGTTCTCCAGTGGAAAAAAGTGTTATTTTGTGTCAATTAAACCCAATTTTGAGGCAATTTACTGATAATGATAGGTTTTCTCGGAGAATTCGAATCTACTTTGGATGCCAAAGGTCGGTTTCTCTTCCCGGCAGGGTTCAAAAAACAGATGCCGGAAGAGGTGAATCTCCGTTTTGTTATCAACAGGGGTTTTGAGAAGTGCCTGACCCTGTACCCGTACTCAAATTGGGAGCCGCTCTTTGCAGACATCAGCAAGCTGAATGATTTTGATCCGAAGGTTCGGGAGTTCCGGCGCTATTTTCTGAATGGCGCCACCATTGTGGAGCCGGACACGGCGGGCAGGATCCTGATCCCTGGCAATTTGAAAGAACATGCGGGGTTGGAAAAGGATAGCAGGGATATCACGCTGGTGGCAGCGGTCAATAAAATTGAAATCTGGGATAGTAATAAGTACAAACAGTTCTTTGATTCATTCTCTCCGGAGGCATTTAGCAGCCTGGCGGATGAGGTGATGAACAAAAAGCCGATAGGCGGTAATTAAAGCCGTGATGGAGGAAACGGTCAACGATAGGGCAGCTGGCAATGATTACCATATTCCGGTTCTCCTCGCGGAAACGCTGGAGGGCCTGCATATTCAGCCGAACGGTATTTACGTGGATTGCACGTTTGGTGGCGGTGGCCACTCCCGGGCTATTTTGGCCCGGCTGGGTCCGGAAGGACGCCTGGTTGCTTTTGACCAGGACGCTGACGCTGCCCGCAACCTGCCCGCTGACGACCGCGTTCTTTTTGTTCCGCAAAATTTTCGTCACCTCCAACGCTTTCTTCGCCTGCATGGCATTACCGCTGTAGACGGCATTCTTGCTGATCTCGGTGTAAGCAGCCACCAGTTTGACGAAGCAGAACGTGGTTTTTCAACCCGCTTTGATGCTGCATTGGACATGCGTATGGATCGCCGGCAAAGCCTTACTGCTTTTGATGTGGTATCTACCTATACCGAACAACGATTGCACAAACTTTTTGAGCAATATGGTGAGGTTACCAACGCAAAAACATTGGCCCGGACAATTGTACAGGTGCGGGGAACTACCTCGCTGCGGACAATTGACGGTTTCAAAAATGCCCTCCGTGGAATTGTGAAAGGAAACCCGAATAAATACTTCGCCCAGGTTTTCCAGGCTTTGCGAATTGAAGTCAATGATGAGTTTGGAGCACTCAGAGAGATGCTCCAGCAAATCCCAAACCTTTTGAAACCCGGAGCACGGGCCGCCATTATCACATTCCATTCTTTAGAGGACAGGCTGGTTAAAGTTTTTTTCCGTCGCGGCAGTTTTGACGAGCCGGAAGAAAATCCTTTTGAAATGACAACTTCCAGCAACCTGCTGAAGGCTGTTACAAAAAAACCGGTAGTGCCTACAGAAGCAGAGATACGCCTCAACCCACGCGCCAGGAGCGCAAAACTCCGGGTAGTGGAGCGGCTCTAAGATGAGTTCTTATCAACACTTATATAGGGTATATAAAAAAACGGAAAATCTATATCCTTTGAAATCAACCCTTGCAAAAAGGATCAAAGGAGCGAAAAACCAAATTCCGGATGAACAAGACAGGAGGAAAAAAGGGAAACGGGCCGAAATGGAAACGATGGTTGAACTACCAGTCGGTGGTAAAACAGATTCCCTTTATTCTTTTCCTGGCAGTACTGGCAGTGATTTACATTTTTAACGGTCACTATGCTGATAAGACCAACCGGGAGATCAGTAAGGTGACCAAAGAAGTACGGGAACTACAGTTTGAATACATCACGGTAAAAAGCCAGGTGATGTTGCTGAGTAAGCCCAGTGAACTGGTGAAAGCAGTGGAGCCGCTTGGATTGAAGGAATTAACCAGTTCTCCCATCGTATTGCGGGATACGGCAGAAACGGGGAATTAAGCTGAAGGACGACTAACAACTAAATAACACATTCTTTACCCCTGCTGGTAAAGTTTTTTTTAAGCAAGCGGCATTGGAAGTACGGCGTGACATATTGTGGAGGGTATATGTATGCTTTCTGGGCGTGGCATTGCTAAGCCTTTTCGTACTTGGAAAGGCAGCATACATCCAGCGTTTCCAGGGGGAACACTGGCGCGCCATGAACGACAGCATGCACCAGCGCATTGAAGAACTGGATGCAGACCGCGGTACCATCTTTAGTGAAGATGGACAGATGCTGAGTACCTCACTTCCCCAGTTTGATATCTACATGGATTTTATGGCCGATGGCCTCCGTGAAAAAGATGGAAAGGTCTTTAAGGCTAACATCGATTCATTTGCTACGGCTATGTCCGGCTATTTTCATGATAAATCCACGGCTGCCTATCGCAAAGAACTACAGGCCGCCTATGCTAAAAAAAGCCGCTACTATCCGCTTCGCAAAAAACTTTCTTTCGAAGAATATAAAACCTTCCGTTCATTTCCACTCGTTCGCCTGGGGCGCAACCGCAGTGGCGTGATTGTAGAAGAAAGCAGCAAGCGCATCGCTCCCTTTGAATTACTGGCCAATCGCACCATCGGGCTTTCACGTGAATATATCGCCAGCAATGGCAAAGTTAAAAAGCAGAATGTAGGGCTTGAAAAAAGCTACGACAGCCTGCTGACCGGCCAGCGTGGCAAACGCCTGGTTCGCTACATTGCCGGCGCTTCCGTACCGGTAGAAGGATTTGAAATTGACCCGGAAAATGGTAAAGATGTATACACAACACTGGATGTGAAGATCCAGGACATCTCCCAAAATGCGCTGCTCCGGATGATGCAGAAAAGTGAAGGACAATACGGCACCTGCATCGTAATGGAAACAAAGACCGGTAAGATCAAAGCGATCGCTAACCTGGGACGCCGTAGTGATGGTACCTATTGGGAAGATGATAATTACGCCCTGCGGGTAACAGAACCGGGTTCAACCATTAAACTCGTAACCCTGCTGGCCGTGCTGGAAAAGGGATCTTCCAAACTTACGGATGAAGTGGAAGTAGGCACCGCCGGCCGGATGCAGGTAGGTCCGCGTATTGTGAATGATGCGGAGCGTCAGCCCAAATCCATCATTTCTGTAGAAGAATGTTTTGCACATAGTTCCAATGTTGGCATGAGCAAACTGGCTTATAAAGCATTTGGAAATAATCCAAAAGAATACCGTGAGTATCTCCATAAATACCACATGGATACCCGCTCAAGCATTGATCTGTCTGACGTGCCGGCGCCGCGTTTTGCGCCGCTCGACAAAGACCGTGGCGGGTTGATGAATATGATCACCATGAGCTTTGGCTATGCCCTGCAGGTAAGCCCGATGCAAACGCTTACCCTGTACAATGCTATTGCGAATAATGGAAAGATGATGAAACCCTACCTGGTCAATAGTATCCAGCGGGATGGCATTGTGCTGAAACAATTTGAACCTACTGTACTGGATGAACAGGTTGCCAGCCCGGAAGCAATAGCAGCAGCGCGCACCAGCATGGAAGCCGTGGTGAAAGTGGGCACTGCACGTGTACCATTTAAAGACATGCCATTCCCGGTTGCAGGCAAAACAGGAACTGCTCACGTAGCAGATGGCGCCACCAAGTATTCCAATGGTGTGTACCAGGCCACATTCGTTGGTTATTTTCCTGCAGACCAGCCACAATACACCTGCATTGTAGTAATACGTACCAAGCCGCATGCGGCCATCCATTTTGGCGGTTCGCTGGGTGCGCCGGTGTTTCGTGAAATAGCTACCAAACTGTACGCTTTATATGTTGATCAAAAGCAGGCTACGGATTATGTGATCAATCGTGACAGCGCTGCCTACTTCTTTGCAGGAAATGCGGGAAATATCCGCAAGGTGTTAAATACGTTCGGCGTTTCCTACACTGACTCTGTACAACAGGCATCGTGGGCAAGCGTGTATGCTACAGGTAGCAAACCAGTAGTACGAGCCAATCCCATGGGAGAAAAGCAAATGCCAAATGTGAAAGGCATGGGACTTAGAGATGCGCTGTTCCTGCTGGAGAGCCTTGGATTGAAAGTGTCAGTAAATGGTAAAGGAAAAGTAAATACGCAATCGCTGGCCCCGGGTGCACAGATCGCGAAGGGCCAGGCGGTGCAATTACAGTTAAGTTGAACAGGAACAAGTGTTATTGCGAGATCTATTATATAAAGTAGCGATTCGCTCCGTATCGGGAAGTACAGAAACGGAGATAAGCGCAGTGGCGATTGATTCGAGGCTGGTTGAAAAAGGCTCTTTGTTTATAGCGGTCAGGGGTGCTGCCAATGACGGACACCAGTTTATCGGCAATGCCATAACCAATGGCGCAGCTGCAATTGTGTGTGAAGCGCTTCCGGAAGTGATGCAAGAGGATGTTACCTATGTGCAGGTTGAAAATGCAGCAGAAGCAGCGGGGATCATTGCACATCATTTTTATGGTGATCCGTCACAGGTGCTGAAGATTGTGGGTGTAACCGGAACAAATGGCAAAACAACGATTGCGACATTATTATATAAGCTCTTTACAGCGTTGGGATATTCATGCGGGCTGCTGAGTACAGTAGAAAACAGGATCGGCGACCGTGTACTGCCGGCAACACACACTACACCGGATGCCATCCGGCTGAATGCGTTGCTGAAACAAATGGCAGCAGCAGGATGTACGCATGCATTTATGGAAGTGAGTTCACATGCCATACACCAACACCGGGTTGCAGGACTGGAATTTGCGGGAGGCATTTTTAGCAACATCACGCACGATCACCTGGACTACCACAAAACGTTTGATGAGTATATCCGGGTGAAGAAAGCGTTTTTCGACGGACTGCCCTCAGGTTCCTTTGCGATCAGCAATGCAGATGATAAACGCGGTTCCGTGATGTTGCAGAACACAGCGGCCAGGAAGTATTTCTACAGCCTGAAAACGCTGGCTGATTTTAAAGGGAAGATCCTTGAAAACAGTCTCTCCGGTCTGGTAATGAATGTGGATGACCGTGAAGTGCATTTTAGATTGATAGGAGAATTCAACGCCTACAACCTGCTGGCTGTTTATGGCGCTGTGGTGGCAATGGGAGAAGACCGGCAGGAAGTGCTTCGGCATCTTAGTATGCTGGACGGGGCAGAAGGAAGATTTGATTACCGGGTGTCTGCAAAAGAAAAAGTGATAGCAATTGTGGATTATGCGCACACACCGGATGCTCTTTTAAATGTGTTGGCTACGATTAAGAAGCTCAAAAAGGCGAATGAAGCAGTGATCACAGTGGTGGGCTGCGGTGGTGACCGGGACCGCACCAAGCGGCCGGTAATGGCAACAGCGGCCTGTGAACATAGTGATCGTGCCATTTTCACAAGTGATAATCCGCGAAGCGAAGATCCGCTGCAGATTATAAGGGATATGGAAGAAGGACTACCGGCGAGCTATAAACGGAAATACGTAGCGGTTGCAGACCGGAAAGAAGCGATCAAACTGGCGATTTCCATGGCAAAGCCCGGTGACATTGTACTGGTAGCCGGAAAAGGACATGAGAAATACCAGGAGATAAAAGGAGAACGACAACATTTTGACGACCAGGAAATAGTGCAGGAAATGTTTGCACTGTTGGATAAATAGAATTTCAATAACGACGAAAATCAGTTGCAGCAATGCTGTATCATTTGTTTGAATGGTTTAAGGAACAAAACATCGTGGTGCCGGGAAGGTGGCTGTTTGAATCAGTGACTTTCCGGGTGATCATGGCTGCCTTGCTGTCCCTGCTGATTTCGATGGTGTTTGGTAAACGTCTTATCAATATCCTGCGTCGTAAACTGGCCGGTGAAACGGTAAGGGACCTGGGTCTTGCAGGTGAGCAATCCAAGAAAGGCACACCTACCATGGGCGGTATTATCATCATCCTGGCTATCCTGGTGCCCACACTAATCTTTGCGCGGCTTACATCAGTCTATATTATCCTGATGCTGGTAGCTACTGTATGGCTCGGGATTATTGGTTTTGTAGATGACTACCTGAAACTTCGCGCCAAGCGAATTGCACAGGAACAGGGTATTGCCTATAAAAAAGGAGATAAAGACGGTCTTGCGGGTTGGTTCAAGATTATTGGACAGGTGGGATTGGGAATTACCGTTGGCGCTATCCTTTGCTTTAACAGTGATGTGAAAATATGGCGTGATTACACCGGTAAACCAACACCGGAGGTGATTCAGAAAGTGGTAAATGGAAAGGTGAAATATTTCGTGGCTACAAAAGAACCGGTAACAACAATTCCGCTGGTAAAAAGTCATGAATTCAACTATGTAAAGCTATTGCCAGTCGGTCTCCGGAAATATGCATGGGTGTTGTATATCCTGATTGTGATATTCATCATCACGGCTGTATCAAATGGAGCTAATATTACCGATGGGCTGGATGGACTTGCCACGGGCACCTCTGCGCTCATTGGTGTTTGTCTCGGGATTTTTGCCTATGCAAGCGGCAATTTCATTTTTGCGGATTACCTGAATATCATGTACATCCCGGGGCTGGATGAGCTTTCAATCTTCATTGCCGCTATGATTGGAGCCTGTATTGGTTTTCTCTGGTACAATTCCTACCCCGCACAGGTATTTATGGGAGACACAGGCAGTCTCACCCTGGGTGGCATTATCGCAGCGCTGGCAATTATTGTACACAAGGAATTATTGATACCCATTTTCTGCGGCGTGTTCCTGGTAGAATTGCTGAGTGTGATGCTGCAGGTGAGCTATTTCAAATATACCAAGCGAAAGACCGGTGTGGGCAAACGGATATTCCTGATGAGCCCGCTGCACCATCACTTTCAGAAGAAGGGGCTGCATGAAACAAAGATCGTAACAAGGTTCTGGATCGTAACCGTATTGTGTGTGATCCTGAGCATTGCAACACTGAAACTAAGATAGAAAGACGAACATAAGCCGTTGAGAAGATATTACTGAAAAACCGCCCGAAGAAAATCCAATCCTGTAAAAGAACCAGTGAGTTCTGATCCAAATCGAATTGTGGTGCAGTAAATGCATTAAAAAAGCCATGCTTTTGAAGAACCAAAATTCCGTACACACGGAGCGTTATGAACAAGCGAATGGTCATACTCGGAGGCGGGGAAAGCGGTATAGGTGCTGCCCTGCTGGCAAAGAAACAGGGGTTTGACGTGTTCCTGTCTGACGGAAGCTCTTTGAAGGAAAAGTATCGTGACGAACTGCGAAACGCCGGGATTGAATTTGAAGAAGGGAAGCACAGTGCAGAAAAAATTCTGGCAGCGCAGGAAGTGGTGAAAAGTCCGGGTATTCCCGAAAAAAATGAATGGGTAAAAGCCTTGCGTAAACAGGGAACGCCCATCATCAGCGAGATTGAACTGGCCTTCCGCTATAAAGGAAATAGCCGCATCATCGCAATTACGGGAAGCAACGGTAAAACCACCACCACCGCGCTCACCTACCACATCTGCAGGGAAGCAGGGATCAACTGTGCCATGGTTGGAAATATCGGGTATTCATTTGCCCGCCAGGTGGCAGAAGACCCCAAAGACCTGTACGTGGTGGAAGTAAGCAGTTTTCAATTGGATGATATCGTAACGTTTCGGCCGGATGTAGCCATTCTTACGAATATCACAGAAGACCACCTGGATCGTTACGACTACAATTTCGAGAACTACATCCGTAGCAAGTTCAGGATAATAATGAACCAACGGGAAGAAGATCATTTTATCTATTGCTACGATGACGAAGTGACAATGAATTATTTAAAACAGTTTCATATTCAATCTAACCAACTGCCCATTAGTATGAAAAGAGAATTGCCGAACGGAGCTTTTATCAAAGACGGAGACATGTACGTAAGAACGAGCGAGGATTATGTAAAGATGAGCGTGTACGACTTTGCATTAAAAGGAAAACATAATCAATATAATACTATGGCAGCCTGTGTAGCCGCAACAACAATGGATATCCGGAAGGAGAAGATCCGGGATGCCGTACAGAATTTCCAGAGCCTGGAACACCGGATGGAACATGCGGGAACGGTGAGAGGAGTAGAGTTTATCAATGATAGCAAAGCTACCAACGTGAATAGCACCTGGTATGCGCTGGAAAGCATGACCAAGCCAACGGTACTTATCCTGGGCGGCGTTGATAAGGGGAACGACTATACATTGCTGGACGACCTGGTAAAAGAGAAAGTGAAGGCAATTGTTTGCCTGGGAACAGATAACCAAAAGATACACGATGCTTTTGGAACCATGGTCCCTACGATTGTAGATACTGCAAATGCAGTAGACGCCGTACAGGCCGCATTCCATTTTTCCCAAAAAGGAGATGTGGTATTGCTGAGCCCCGCCTGCGCCAGCTTCGATCTGTTTAAAAATTATGAAGACCGGGGCAACCAGTTTAAACATGCAGTAAGAGACCTTTAATAAAATTCATGGCAGAGTCCATCAACATACCTAACCTTCAACGTCCCTTTGGGCAGCTTGCCAGCAAAACGCGTGGCGACAAGGTGATCTGGGCGCTTGTTGTATTACTTACGCTGGTATCATTACTGGCGGTGTACAGCGCTACCGGATCGCTTGCCTATAAGAACTATCGCGGTAATACGGAAGTGTACCTGTTCAAACAGGTGGCCTTCATCGTAGTAGGTATTATGGTCATCTACCTGGCACACCTTGTTAATTATAACGTGTACTCCAAGGTTGCCAAAATTGTATTTCTTTTATCCATACCCTTATTGGCCTATACGCTCTTTTTTGGCGTGCGTATGAATGAAGGAAGTCGCTGGATACGCCTGCCGATCATCAACATGACCATGCAAACGTCAGATCTTGCCAAGCTGGCGCTGTTTATGTACCTCGCGCGGCTGATCAGTAAGAAGCAGGCCGTGATCAAGGATTTTAAAAAAGGATATCTCCCGGTAATAACACCGGTAGCTATCGTTTGCCTGCTGATTGCACCGGCTAATCTCTCCACTGCACTCTTACTGGGTGCAAGTTGCCTGATGCTGCTGTTTATAGGAAGGGCACGCGCAAGACATATCCTGCTTACAATGGCTATCGCACTTGTGCCCATCGTATTCCTGGTGCTTTCCGCTGTGATCCGGCATTCAAAGGGTGATACTGCTGATGTTGCGGCCAAGCCACACTCCGCCGGTTTATTCGGCCGGGTAGATACCTGGATTGGCAGGGTAGAGAATTTTATCTATGGCGGAAAAGAAGTGGATAATGATGAAATGTACCAGGTAAACCAGGCAAAGATCGCCATTGCAAGAGGCGGTTTCCTGGGTGTGGGTCCCGGCAACAGCACCACGCGTGATTACCTGCCACAGGCATACAACGATTTTATCTATGCGATCATTATCGAAGAATATGGATTGGTAGGCGGTGCATTCATCGTATTTATCTACCTGGTGTTTCTTTACCGGTGTATCCGCATCTTTAAACGGTGTCCCTATGCATTTGGCGCTTTCCTGGCACTGGGACTAAGTTTTACACTCGCCATCCAGGCGCTGGCCAACATGGCCGTAACCGTAAATCTTTTCCCCGTTACCGGGGTTACGCTCCCATTGGTGAGCATGGGCGGTACCAGTTTTATTTTCACCTGCCTGGCCATTGGTATTGTGCTGAGCGTAGCCAGGAATGTGGAACAACAGGAAGGACAACAACAAATAGATAACGCAGTAGAAACAGAGGCTTCATAGTGGGAAAACGAATTATCATAGCAGGTGGAGGAACGGGCGGACATATTTTCCCGGCAATTGCAGTTGCCAACGCGTTAAAAAAAGCAGATCCTGCCATTGAAATTCTTTTTGTTGGCGCAAAAGGAAAAATGGAAATGGAGAAAGTGCCGCAGGCAGGATATAAAATAGAAGGATTGGATATTGCCGGGTTTAACCGGAGCTCTTTGATAAAAAATATCGGGTTGCCATTTAAGGTACTCAAGAGCATCATGCAGGTGCGGAAGATCATCGCGGCTTTTCAGCCGGATGCTGTACTTGGCGTGGGCGGCTATTCCAGCTATCCCGTATTGCGCGTAGCGCAGGCTAAACGAATTCCGACATTCATTCATGAGTCAAATTCCTTTGCGGGAAAGTCGAACCAACTGCTGGGAAAAAAGGCAACACGCATATTCGCCGGAACGGCTGGGATGGAAAAATTTTTTCCGGCCGCTAAAATCGTTTTTACCGGCAATCCCGTTAGAAGCGCAATTGCCAATGCGATCACCGGGAAGCAACAGGGACTTGATTTTTTCTCGCTTTCATCCACAAAGCCGGTAGTGCTGGTAGTAGGAGGAAGCCTGGGCGCCCGGACCATTAATGAAAGTATTGACGCCGGCCTGGATAAACTGCTGGAGGAAGGCTTGCAGGTAATTTGGCAAACGGGTAAGCCTTACGTAGAACAGGCGCGGCAACGGGTAGCAGGAAAAGCGGGTGTGTGGGTTAATGATTTTATTACCCAGATGGAGTATGCGTATGCAGCGGCAGATGTGGTAGTGGCCCGTGCAGGGGCCATGACGGTTGCTGAACTCTGTGTGGTGAAAAAGCCGGTGATATTCGTACCATATCCATTTGCTGCGGAAGATCATCAAACGGTAAACGCGATGGAACTGGTGCAGAAACAGGCGGCCCTTATTGTGGCCGATAAAATGGCAAAGGAACAACTGGTGCCTAAACTGATTGAACTGGCAAAAAATACCGCCCAGCAGGAAAGGCTGAAAGAAAATATAGGAGCAATGGCGGTATTAAATGCAGACGAGGTGATTGCAGAAACGATATTGAAGAATTGTTGAGGAATGATAAACAGGGATACGATAGAACGGAAATTTGCTTCGCCATTTGGCGATAATTGGGACGGAGATGTGTATTTCATTGGAATTGGAGGAATAGGGATGAGTGCGATTGCAAGGTTCTTTTACAATAAGGGAGCGAGGGTAAGCGGATATGATAAAACGCCCACAGGTCTTACGCGGGCACTTGAGGCAGAAGGCATCCCCGTGCATTATGAAGAGAATATTGAACTGGTACCACAGGATGCGCAGCTGGTGATTTACACCCCTGCAATTCCAAAGGATCACCGGGAACTGGTTTTTTTTCAGCAAAATGGTAATCGCGTGGTGAAACGCAGCGATGTGTTGAAGCTGATTACGGAAAGTTCTTTTAATATCTGCGTCGCCGGTACACATGGCAAAACGACCATCACCACCATGGTGGCCCACCTGCTCAGGCATACCGGTTTTGGATGCAATGCCTTCCTGGGAGGTATTTCAGTGAATTACGAAAGTAATTTCTGGAGCAATGAAAGGAACGTGTGCGTTGTGGAAGCAGATGAATACGATCGCAGTTTTTTGAAATTGAGCCCCGATATCGCAGTGATCACCGCTATGGATGCAGACCACCTGGATATCTATGGTGAAGCCGCAGCGGTAGAACAGGCTTTTATCGATTTCAGCGCCTGCATAAAGCCCGGCGGCTTGTTGGTACGCCACACCATGCTGGCAAGAGGAAACGAATTAAAAGGGGATCAACAATTGGTGTACGGCCTGGATAGTCACCAGCTAGATGTGTACGCCGAAAACATTGAGCCCGGCAATGGCGGTTATTATTTTGACGCCAGCGTTGGCCCCAAAAAAATAACAGGTCTCCGGTTGAATATGGGAGGTCTTCACAATGTAGAAAATGCGTTGGCCGCAATTGCCATCGCAAGTTCTTTGGAAATTGAAACGGATAAGATTCGCGAAGCAGTGGCCGCTTTTCGCGGCGTAAAGCGACGATTTGAATATGTGGTATTAAACGACCACGTTACCTATATCGACGATTACGCCCATCATCCCGAAGAGCTTCGCGCATTGATCACCGGCACCAGGAACCTGTTTCCCGGTAAAAAGCTGACGGTTATTTTTCAACCCCATCTTTTTAGCCGCACCAGGGATTTTGCCGATGGCTTTGCCGAAGTGCTGCAACTGGCTGATGAAGTGTGGATCTTACCAATTTACCCGGCGCGGGAATTACCCATTGAAGGGGTAACAAGCGCGTTGCTTCGCAACCGGATGACGGGTGCAAAGGCGCAACTGATGGATAAGGCTGCGGTGCAGGAAGCGATAAAGGCACGCATGCAGGAAAATGAATTTGACGGCAACCAGGTGATCATCACTGCCGGTGCAGGTGATATAGATACACTGGTAGAACCAATAAAAGAGATTTTGAACAGGATAGACAGGTGAACACAAGGAAAACGATACGGAAAATAATTTTTGTAGCCATGTGGCTGGTGATCGGTGGCGGCATGGTTACGCTGCTGGCTGCAGCCATGCGCCAGCAAAGCAATGCGCATTGCAGCGGCTATCATATCAGCATTGACCAGGCTGCACCGGCGCTCTTCCTGGATGAGGCTGATATTGTTTCCATTCTTGCAGCCCAGCATGGAGGCAAGATCAAAGGCGTTGCCGTGTCCGCCTTCAACCTGCAAAACCTGGAACAGCAGTTGGAAAAAAATACCTGGGTAAAAGATGCCGAACTGTATTTTGACAATAAAGACATACTGCAGGTGCGGGTAACAGAGCGCACACCGCTGGCCCGTGTATTTACAAGCGACGGAAAATCGTTTTACCTGGATGCTGACGAACACATGCTGCCTCTTTCTGACAGGCAAACAGCAAGCCTGCCGGTGTTTACAGGCTTCCCTATCCGCAAGAGACTGGCAGCAGCCGACAGTCTTTTACTTGGCCAGGTACGCGATATGGCATCATTTATCGGGAAGTCGGCATTCTGGATGGCACAAGTATCCCAGGTGGATGTAAGCGATCCTAAACAATTTGAATTAACACCGGTAGTGGGAAATCATACTGTGGTATTGGGAGATGGCACCAACATTGAACAAAAAATGCACCGCCTCTATGTGTTCTACAAAGATGTAATGAGCAAAGCCGGATTTGACAGGTATAAAACGATTGATGTGCAGTATGGCGGACAGGTCGTAGCATCAAGAGGAGCCGTTTCCAAAGTGGATTCGATTGCTTACCGCAAAAATATTCTTCAACTCATGGCGCAATCACGCGAGTTGCCGAACGATACCGCCATGCCGGTAGCGCCTGTTCTTGAAAGACCTTCTGCCGAAGCAGCAACGCAGGCGAATACAGATAATGATGATGAAATAAACCCGGGCACTATAGTAAATCCCAACCCTTTGAAACTTTCTGAAAACAAACCGCCGGCAAACCGGCAACCGAAAGCAGTGATGCCGCCCCGGAGAACAGGACACTGATTTCAAAACGAACAACGAAACGGACAACTAAAAAACAACAACTAAAAACCCGATTATGAACAACGAACAACCCATTATTGTCGGCCTTGACATTGGGACAACCAAGATCGCGGTAATTGCCGGGAGGAAGAATGAATACGGCAAACTGGAGATTCTTGGTTTTGGCAAGGCTAATTCCAATGGAGTGAAGCATGGCCAGGTGCTGAACATTGATGAAACGATTAAAGCCATCCGGACTGCCCTGGAGAATTGCTACGCCTCCAATCCCAATCTTGACGTAAATGAAGTGTATGTGGGCATTGCCGGTCACCACATCAAAAGTTTGCAAACACGCGGTGATATCGTTCGGCAACGAACGGAAGAAGAAATCACACAACGTGAAATTGACCAACTGATCGACGACCAGTATAAAACCTACATTCCCGCCGGCGACCAGATCATCGATGTGATCCCGCAGGAATTTACGGTTGATAATTTTCAGAACATCCCCAACCCTATTGGCTATGGCGGCGTGAAGATTGGCGCCAATTTTCATATCATCACGGGTGATAAGAACGCAATCCGCAATATCAACCGCAGCGTTGAAAAATCAGGCCTGCACACTAAAGACCTGGTATTGCAACCACTCGCTTCTTCTTCTGCCGTAATGGGCCAGGAAGATTTGGAAGCAGGTGTGGCCATTGTAGATATTGGTGGCGGTACCACAGACCTTGCCGTGTTTTATGAAGGTATCCTGAAACACACTGCGGTAATACCATTTGCCGGTGAAAATATCACCAATGATATCAAGACCGGGCTGGGTGTATTAAAAACCCAGGCAGAAGCGATGAAGGTGCAGTTTGGCTCCGCCCTGGCGAACGAAGCAAAGGCAAACGCCTATATCACTATTCCCGGGCTACGCGGGATGCCTGCTAAAGAGATCAGTGTTAAGAACCTGGCCAACATCATCCAGGCCCGCATGAGCGAGATACTGGATTTTGTAACCTACCATTTGAAACAGGTAGGGCTCGGCAATAAAGCTCTTAATGGCGGTGTGGTACTTACCGGCGGCGGCTCCCAACTGCGCCACCTGATACAACTTACAGAATATGTTACCGGTTTGCCTGCACGTATTGGTTTCCCCAATGAGCATCTTGCCGCAGGTCATATTGAAGAACTGGCTAAGCCAACCTATTCAACCTGTATCGGTCTCATCCTGAAGGGATATGATGATTATGAACATAACCGCAAAGAATTTGAACGGGAATTTCGCAAGGTAGAAGTTCCGGAAGGACTGAAGAAAGCTGTAGCAAACGGCGTTGAAGAAATGGAAGAAGCAGGAGAAGAAGAGGCAGTGCAACAACGCGCCAGGCAACGTCGCGGTCTTAGCAACTTCTGGGGTAAATTCAAAGACGGAATTATCGATTTATTCAAGGAAGAAGAAGACAAACACCTGTAGAAATTCAAGTTAGCAACAAAGTGTTCAAAGCGTTTTTACAGGAGGCAGCATTGGTTGAGCAAACCTGCCGGTCCGGCTTTGAACATTGAATTGATTCTCATACTAACCCATTAAAAGTACAACTATGATTCATTTTGATTTGCCGAAAGAAAAATCATCGATCCTGAAAGTGATCGGTGTCGGGGGTGGGGGCGGAAATGCGGTGAACCACATGTTCAACCAGCAAATAGACGGCGTCAATTTTATTATATGCAATACGGATGCGCAGGCATTAGCCAATAGCCCGATCCCTAATCGTGTGCAACTGGGCCCGCATCTGACGCAAGGTCTGGGTGCCGGCGCCAACCCGGATATCGGCCGGCAGGCCACTGAGGAATCCCTGGAAGAGATCAAACGCATCTTGGAAGTGAATACCAAGATGGCATTTATCACGGCCGGTATGGGCGGTGGTACCGGAACAGGAGGCACTCCCATCATCTCTAAAATATGTAAGGACCTGGGCATCCTTACCGTTGGTATCGTAACCACACCATTCGCCTACGAAGGCAAAAAAAGACAGCAACAGGCCGAAGAAGGTATCAAATCCCTGAAACAGTATGTTGATACGCTGCTGGTGATCAGTAACGATAAACTGCGCCATCAGTACGGCAACCTGAAAATGCGCGAGGCTTTTGAAAAGGCCGACAATGTGCTGGCCACCGCCGCTAAATGTATCACCGATGTGATCAATAGCACCGGCCAGATCAACGTTGACTTTGCTGATGTATGCACCGTAATGCGCAATGGTGGTGTTGCCATCCTTGGTAATGCGGAAGCATCGGGCGAAAATCGCGCACAACGTGCCATTGAAGAGGCATTGAATTCCCCGCTGTTGAACGACAGTGATATCCGCGGCGCGAAATGGATCCTGATCAATATCAATTCTGCCCCTGGCGAGAATGAATTTACCATGGACGAAGTGGAAGTGATCCAAAACTATCTCATCACCCAGGCAGGTGAAGGAACTGATGTGATCCTGGGTATGGGATACGACAGTTCACTGGACGATCGCATTGGCATCACTCTGATCGCAACAGGATTTGAACATAAAGATCCGTTTGCAAAGGCAAAGCCCAAACGCGAAGAGCCTAAAAAGGAGGAAAAAATCGTGATGATGCTGGGGCCGGTTGAAGAAAAGCCGGCAGTGATGGTTGCACCAAAAGAAGAACCCGTTGCAGAAATAATTCCCGAAAAAGAACCGGCAAAGGAAGATCCGCTGGCCCCAAGGCTGGTGGAAGAACTGGACACGCCAATGCCAACGCTGACAGACATGCCAGCGATGGAAGAAGAAGACGTACCTGTACATTTTGAATTGAAAATGAAGCAGGAAGCAGCTGGTACAGAAAAAATACTTAGTAATACTACGATGGTAGGCACTAGTATAACTACTGTTGAAAAAATGTCGGCTGTAGAAAAAACTGAAAGTATAAATTCGTTGCCACAAGCGAAGGTTACGACGCAAACGGATACGAATGAACGCGCTTTCAGAAGTGAAAGCAGGAAAGATAGTACTAGTACAACCATCCCGCAGTCTGCAGCCGCGGGCGGTTATTTGGCCAGACCATCCAATATTTACGCGGAATCAAAAACAGAGGAAACCACCTCGAAAACTTCTGCGGAAGAACCGGTCTCTTCAAAAGAAATTGCCAGCAAAGACGAGGAGCAGGAGCTGCTTGATTTGCAATTGCAGTTAGTAGAACGAGACGACATTCCTGCGGCGGATGTGCCGTTGGCCCATCAGGCTCAAACATCTTTGAATCCCCAGGCTGAGGATCCGGCTTTGCTGGACGAAGTTATGGAGCAAAAACGTAGGGCAGCTGAACGGTTACAGAAATTGCGTAATCTGTCGTTCAACGTCAACGCAAACGACCCGAACAATGAGTTTGAAAACGTGCCGGCTTACATCCGCCGCAACATGGAATTATACAATAGCAGTTCCCTCATCGAGAACTTCTATAGCAACTATGAAGTAAAGGCCGACGAAAATAACCACACTCAAATCAGCACAATCAACACTTTCCTGGACGGAAAGAAACCCGATTGATAAAAAAGGCAGGATGCGATAGCGCGTCCTGCCTTTAACTTTTTACCGGCGTGGCACCCGTTAAACGATGTTCGTTCCGATGAAGCCACTACAATAGCTAGTGTTTTTAGTTGTTCCCCCGGTGTTCCCACCGGGGGTTTTCTTATTCACTACAGATCATCGTATTTGTATTTGCGCACCGCCAGGAAAATATAAAGCCCGATAAAAGCCAATGCGCCAATTACCATCACGCCCTGTGAAGGAAGACCAGTGTAAAAATTGTTTTTGAAAAACGGGAACGGGATCAAGGCATCGCCAACTTCCAGCGGCAGAAACCATTTTGCTGACGCGCTGATATAGCTGAACAACCACATAAATAATGATTCCAGCAGCAGCCCATAAATAAAGTAAACGATGATCGCCACTCCGCTTCTCCGGAAAAATGTTGCCAGCAGCAATGCAAAAAGAAGATAAACGACCGTTTGCAGGAAAACATATACCAATACTACAAGTCCTGAGAGGTCAATACTGGAATGGGTGATCGCGGCCATGATCAATACGGCAACCAGGTTCATGACGGTTATTACCAGGCTCATGCAAACAATAAGGCCAATTTTGGAATAGATAAAAGTCTCGCGCTTCCAGCCATCAATGATATTTTGCCGGTGCGTTTTAAAATTAACCTCATTAATAAACAAAGTAATAATGACCATGCCGGGCAGGTAAAGCAGCAAGCCCGTCCAGAAACAAACGGTACTGAAAATATTCTCCGATGTAAACAGGTTCAGCGTATCCCGTTCACTGCCGGTAAAGGAGCCAACCGTGGTAAGATAGATTTTATAAAATATATAAATGATCAGCAGGATGCCGAGCATATACAGGACGGAGAACACCTGGAATACCCGGTAGTTCTTGATTTTCATCCATTCTATTTGAAGATTCTTTAGCATTTTTATTGATTTATAGTCAGTAATTAGCGGTCGCTCTTGTTGCCGGTGATTTCAAGGAAGCGTTTTTCCAGCGTTTTCTTCCTCACCGCCAGGTGAGATAATACAATTCCCTGGGAAAAACAGAATTGGTTGATCGCCTCTGTGCTTACATTTTCTGCCGCTTCTATAAGAAGCCCTTCTTCTACCGGCGTTGCCGCATGAATACCGGGCATCGTTTGAATGACAGCTGCCAGGTTTGCTGCATCACCAGCATTGATTATAACTTCTACCTGCGCAGTTACATCTGCCGGCGATGCATTCAACACATCCTGCACCGTACCCACCGTTTTGAGATCGCCTTTCTGAATAATAGCAACGTGCGTACACACTTTTTCTACCTCATCCAGGATATGGCTGGCCATGATGATCGTTTTCCCCTGGCGATGAAGTTCCTTCATCAAATTACGGATCTCTGCAATACCCGCCGGATCAAGCCCGTTTGTAGGCTCATCAAATACCAGGATATCCGGGTTACCCAACAGCGCAGAAGCAATAGCCAGGCGCTGTTTCATCCCAAGTGAATAGGTGCTAAATTTTGAATGCTGGCGTTGGTCCAGGTTTACCTTACGTAATACTTCAGGTATATCCTGCGCGCCATGTCCTTTAATAGCGGCTGCAATCTTCAGGTTCTTATAGCCGCTCAGGTAATGGTAGAAGTTAGGCGTTTCTAATAAGGTCCCAATTTTACGGCGCATTTCATTGCTGCCGGGTTGCCCGTTCCAGAGGAATGTACCCTGGGAGGCTTTTAATACGTCCATTACAATTCCGAGCAGTGTTGTCTTCCCGCTGCCATTTGGCCCCAGGATTCCAAATACGCTGCCCTTCGGCACCTCAAAAGAAACATTATTGAGCGCCTTTACCGGGCCGTACGACTTATGCAGACCCTGGATGGATAAAACCGAGCTCATAGTTGATAAAGTTGATTTCTGATGAAGATAACGGTTTTGTCAAGTTTGGCTAACTTTTCAGCGTAAAACTTGTTATAAGGAAAAAAATGCTGGTATGGCTACAATTTTGATTACGGGCGGTACAGGTTTGGTGGGCAGCCACCTGCGGGATCTGCTGCTTGCCAGAGGGCATAAAGTAATCATTCTTTCAAGATCAGTTCCCAACTCACCCGCGCTGAAAGGAATAACCTATGCGCACTGGGACATAAAGAAACAGCAAATGGATGAGTCCGCTATTGCCAGGGCAGATTGCATCGTTCACCTCGCCGGTGCAGGCGTAGCCGATAAAAGATGGACGCCCCGCAGGAAGCGGGAAATTCTTGAAAGCCGTGTGGCATCCTCACAACTGCTGGGACAAATGCTTCGCAAGGTTCCCAATCATGTAAAAACATTCATCAGTGCTTCGGCCACCGGCTGGTATGGCGAAGATCCCATCATTCCCAATCCCACACCCTTCCAGGAAGATCAACCTGCGGCAACCGATTTCCTGGGATCTGTTTGTAAACAATGGGAACAAAGCGTGGATGAAGCCGCAGGAAACAGAAGGGTGGTAAAGTTGCGTACCGGTATTGTATGGAGTAAAGATGGTGGTGCCATCCCACGGTTAAGAGATCCGCTGCAATGGCGCATCGCGGCAATTCCGGGAAACGGGCGGCAGGTAATGAGCTGGATACATATTGATGATCTTACGAGACTTTACCTCCGTGCTATCGAAGATGCCTCTATGGAAGGTGCGTATAATGCTGTCAGTCCGCATCCCATTGATTACAATACACTGTTAAAGGAGCTGGCACAAACATACGGCCGTTTTGCGCTGCGCGTGCATATTCCATCCTGGTTGCTGAAGCTGGTAATTGGTGAAATGAGCATTGAGATTTTAAAAAGCGCAACCGTTAGCGCATCCAAACTTCTTGAAGCAGGATTTTCTTTTGAACTTCCAGACCCCTCAGGCGCGATAAAACTCGTGTAAGTTATTCACAGAAATTGGTAGCAATGGCCAAGTTTTTATAATTTAGGCCGGATGGAGCCCTCTTTCACCACCCCCCAACGGCGCAGCCCATGCAGCCATTTTGCTGCGCGCTGCATAGCGGTAATACTGGTGATGGTTACGGGCGTCCTGGCCTCCTGTACATCTTCTCCAAACAATGATACCGGTAAAATCACCACTGGTAATTATGATGCGGATACAACAGTCATCAGCAGGATGATCCACGATGCGGACAATTTTTCCCAAAATAATTTTGATTCCATGCACCTGCTTGCCGTTGATGCGGCAGCCATGGCCCGGCAAATCGGGTATAAAGAAGGCGAGGCAAGGGCAGGAGCCGTTGAAGCAAATTACCAGCGCAGGAAGGGCAACTATTCCGGCGCCATCAAAGAGGCGCTGAAGGTGGTGGAATTATATGACAGCCTTTCGCTTTGGAAAAGCAAAGTCTTCCTCCTCAACGTAATTTCCGATATCTATAAAGAAATGGGCGGTGAAAAAGGAACGATGGAGTTTCTTTATAAAGGACTTGAACTTTCCCGGCAGGCGCAACAACTTGCGGCAGAAAAAAGAGATACAGACGGTATCGTAGTAAGCCTTAACCAACAGGGGATCATCTATCGCGATCTTTCAAAACGCATGCACCGGCCGGAACTACTGGACAGCGCCCTTTTTTTATATACTAACGGTCTTCAACTAATTGGCGAATCCGGTGAAGGAAGCAGCAGCGTAGGTAAATTGTACAACAATACCAGCCAGATTTATATTGAACGAAAAAAAGACTATCGCGGCGCATTGTCTTACCTGTTTAAGGCAGTTGCATTTAATAGCCGGCACGATAACCAGACAAGCCTCTCCTTTAACTATGGAAATATTGCAGAGGCTTACCTGCAGTTGGGAAAAAAAGACAGCGCGCGTTACTATGCCTATTTGATGCTTTCACTTGCCGACCGGTTAGGTTTGCCGCACCGGAAGGTAAATGCCTACCGCGCGCTGAGTCGTGTAATGAAAAGTTATGGGCACTATGATTCTGCGCTATTGTATAAAGAACTGGAAACAGGCATTGCCGATTCATTAAATAATGTTGAGAAAACAGCCCAAATTGCAGAATCGCAAACGAAATTTGAAACGGGGAAAAAGGAAGTGCGAATCACGGAACTAAGTGCGATGAACCGGGCAAAGCAACAGCGCATGTGGTGGATGGGCGGCGGCGCGTTTATTCTCGCTATGCTGGTCGGCTTGTTCATCGTTCAAAACCGGAGATTACAACGGCAGAAAAAGCAGATCGGCGAACAATCGGAGCGATTGCAATGGATGATGAAAGAATTGCATCATCGCGTAAAAAATAACCTCCAGATCGTGTCCAGCCTGCTTAACCTGCAGAGCTACCGGCTGAAAGATGAAGAAAGTGTATCCGCTATCCGCGAAAGCCAGTTGCGCGTGCAGGCCATGTCGCTGATGCATCAACGCCTTTACCAGGTAGAGGATGTGTCGATGGTTAATTTTAAACTGTACCTGGAAGACCTGCTGGATACATTAATGCGCGCCTACGGGTATGGCCCGGATGATTTTGATTGCACTATTGATGTTCAGGAGGAATCCCTCGATGTAGATACCGTAATGCCCATGGGATTGCTGGTAAATGAGATCATCACCAACGCATTCAAATACGCGTACCGTGATGTTGACAGGCCCGCACTAATGATCCGGCTTAAATCGGGAAGCAGGACGCTGCAGCTGGATATCAGCGACAATGGGCCCGGAATGCCGCAGCAGGCCTCAACAGACGGCTTTGGCAGGAAATTGATCAAAGCGCTAAGCCAGCAAATGAAAGCAACCTACACCGTAGATACGCAAAGCGGAACATCCTATTCATTCACCATTCCCTACAACCGCGAAAAAGCCGCCTGAGTATGCCAGAACAGATACATGTAATGATTGTGGAAGACGAATCCATTGTAGCAATGGATCTTGCTGCAGGACTGGAGCTTGATGGCTACGCTGTTACTGAAATTGCAGATAATTATGACGATGCCGTGCGGATCTTTTCGTCTAACCATGTGGATATTCTATTAATGGACATTCACATTCATGGTAACAGGGATGGCGTGGAAACTGCCGCCGAATTAATGAAAATCCGGCAGGTGCCGTTGATCTATCTAACTGCCTTCACAGATGCAAAAACGGTGGAGCGGGTTAAAAATACCAACCCGGCCGCGTTCCTTACCAAACCTTATAATATTGATAATGTGCGGGTGGCAATCGACCTGGCGCTGCACAATTTCGCCGAGGCAAAACCTGCTTCACGCGTTATTCCATTACAACCTGTAAGTGCAGACCGGAAAGGGGAGAAAGAGCAGTTTCTGCAATTGAAGGATCATATTTTTATCAAGCAGAACTATCGGTTTGTGAAATTCCGCCTCGCAGAAATATTATACCTGGAAGCTGATAATAATTATGTAAATATGTACACACGCCAACAGAAATTCGCGGTCCGTATGGCGCTCGGTGATCTGATGGACCGCCTTCAATTCAACCGGCTCATCCGGGTACACCGGTCGTATGCGGTTAATATTGATGAAATTGCGTCGTTTGACGAACATACCATCCGCATTGATAAATATGAAATTCCCATTGGCCGGAATTTCCGCCAGGACTTCCTGGACCAGTTCAATCTACGCTAAAAGTTTCCCCGTTTACATACAAAAGCCTGCTGTTCGCATACAAACGGAAACGGTTGCCTGTTTCAGGGCGTAGCTTAGACGCCGGTATCAAACCTGCTAAAACTACGCTGTTATGAGAAAAGTTATGTTCTTTTTGGCCTTCCTACTGGCCGCAGGGGGAATAAATGCACAGTCTACCACTCCTTTTACTTTCAACAGCACTGGCGGGTCTTTCGACGATGCCAATTCTTATTACCGTTTTGAATGGAGTGTGAGCGAAATGACGATGATCAACACGATCAATACGGCAGACAGTTCCTGCCGCCTCCTCCACGGTGTATTGCAGCCCGGCACAGAGAAACCGGCTTATCCAATGACCTTATTGTTCGAAGCAGGTGACTACCGGCTTTTTCCCAATCCAACACCGGATAAGTTTGAGCTGAATTTTTTTGTAACAACGCCCGGGCGGATGGAACTGCAATTGACGGATGCCATGGGCAGAGTGCTTGAAAAGCGTTCCTATGATTACGACGGTGTACGCCGTATTGAGCTATTCAATCTTGGAAAATACGCCAACGGACTTTATTACGTGATTGCAACGCTTACTCCTATTTCAAACCGCGGATTTGATAATATCAATATCGTCCGGAGAAGCGGTCTTAAAGTCATTAAACTACAATAACCACCCAAACTGTTAATAAACTACGCTGTTATGAAGAAGTTACTGCTACTGCTCACCCTGGTTGCAACTGCCTTTCTTGCAAAGGCGCAATCGCCAGGCTACCTCAATTACCAGGGCGTTGCCCGTAATGCCGTTGGGAATGTGATTTCCAACAAAACCATCGCGTTGCGCCTGAGCATTCATGATGTGAATGCAACAGGGCCGGTAGTGTATTCGGAAACCCGGGTTGTAACCACCAATCCCTTCGGTCTTTTTAATATACAGATCGGCAGCAGCGGATACCTGTATCAAACAGGCTCCGTAGCTACCGTGCCCTGGCTTACGGGTCATAAGTTCATCCAGGTGGAAATTGATCCCAATGGAGGTACTTCATTTATGAATGTAGGAACTACAGAACTCGTTTCTGTACCGTTCTCATTATACACCAATCAATCCGGCGACATCGTTCTTCCTTTTTCTAAAACGCAGGGCGATGCAGGTCCGCTTTTCCGGCTTATTAATACAGGCAACAGCTCCGGCAGCGCCGCATTGGAAGGAAATTCCGGCTCCAATGCAACCAATGTTGCAGCTATCCGTGGTATTATCAGTTCTTCATCCTCTGGCACCGGGTCTGCCGGTATCTACGGTTACAACAACGGAAGCGCAGCAGGTGGCGCCGGTGTATGGGGCGTGCACAACGGCGCTGGCATGGGTGTTTATGGTAGCAGCACAGGTGGTGCAGGTATATATGGAAACAGCACCAGCGGCGCCGGTGTTTTTGGTCAGTCGGTAAACGGGATGTCTGTAGTGGGCATGCAACCCGCTAACGGTACTAACTCTGCCGCTTATTTTGAAAACCTCAATCCAAATAATAATAGCCGGATCCTGGATGTTAGAAGTAATGGTCTTGGCATAACAGCCGGTATTCAGAACCTGAACACAGCTAACAGTAGTACCATTTTCGATGTACAAAACGGGGGAACCGGCAGTACCGCGGTGTTGAATGCGACTAACGCAGCCAACGGCAGCACAGCGCTTGATGTAAGAACAGCAGGTACAGGAAGTGCGGCCACCTTATCGGCTACAAATCCCGCGAACACAAAAAATGCACTGGAGGTAAAAACTGCAGGACAGGGTGATGCTGCTCTTTTTCAAATTAGCAACGTAACTAACAGTAAAGCGGCAATAGAAGCCCAAACCAACGGAACCGGCAACGGTGGTGTGGTGAAGATCACTAATGCATCTAACACTGCAAATGCATTGGAAGTATCAACCAACGGTAGCGGCTTTGCGCTGAACGCAGTAAGTACCAACGCAACTCCAAAGGCATTACATACACAGGGTGCCGTTCAATTTTCAGGAATAGGAGAGGCTGCCAACAGGGTATTATCTACCGACATTAACGGAAATGCTACCTGGCAAAATGCTGCCGCTGTAGGTATCGTGAGTGGATCCGGTACCAACAATTATATTGCTAAATGGACACCCGATGGAACTGCAGTAGGTGTTTCTCAAATACAGGATGATGGCAGCAACCTGGCAATCGGTGGAAGCGTAGATGCAAATTATAAATTAAGCCTTGCTGGCAAAATGCACCTGAGCGCTTCCTCTGACAATGGCGCCGTTGCGGTTTTTGAAAATACAAGCAGCAATGAAAACAGCGACGGAATCATTATCAAACTCGGACGTATTCACGGTGCCTGGAACGGTAGCAGCTATGCCAACGTTACCAACCCGATTACACAGGGCGTTGAAACCCAGGTAAACCAGATCCGGAACTGGATCTATGGTGTGGATGATTTTAACTGGACACAGCTGATCAACCTGATGCCCTCGCAATACCTTACCGGTACGATTTGTAACCTGACCAACCTGATCACCAAAAAGCTGAACGATGCAATGGGATTGCCATTGAAGATTGGCCCTTACAGCACACCGGCCGTTCATATCTGGGATGAAACGACCATTTTCCCGGGTCTTGACCTGGATATACTTGGAAGCATCCCGGCACTGAAAGTACCGGCCCTCAATATTCCTTCCGTAACAGTAATTCCTACCCAGATCACCGTAATGCCCAAGCTGCCTGAAATTGATTGCAGCAGCCTGCCCACACTTGAAATGCCAACATTTGTGTTTACCAATGTAAACAACACACTGAGTAATAAAAACGAGTTTGTGGCATTTGTAGATAAAGACAACCGGAAACTGGGCTCAATCCGTGCTACGTCTATCCAGGATTTTTCCTATAATTATTTCGACGGACAAAAAATGCTTGACCTGGCTGCTGAATTCATCGGTATTGATATTGTGGATGATTTCATGAGTGTGATCGCGGGAATATCCGGAATGGTCAACGACTACAACAAAATTGGCGTTGAGTATTCATCAGGCCATGGTGACTACGCCGAATGGCTGGAACGTGCAGATCCTTCCGAGACCATTAGCTACGGAGATATCGTTGCGGTAAAAGGTGGAAAGATTACCAAGGATATCGCGGGTGCTGAACAGATCATGGCGGTGTCCAAAGCGCCTATTGTGTTAGGAAATACGCCGGAGAAAGGCAAAACGACCCTCGGAAATAATGTGGCATTCATGGGACAAATTCCCGTAAAGATCATGGGGCCCTGCAATTCCGGGGATTATATTGTTGCAAAAGGAGCCATCAGCGGTTATGGCGTAGCTATTCATCCAAAAGATATGCAGGTAGAAGACTTCAAACTGGCAGTTGGCCGTTCATGGGACAGCAACGAGAAGCCCGGCCCCAAAATGGTTAATACTGTAGTAGGCGTTCATAACAATGATTTTCTCAATATCATCGGAACATTGCAGCAACGTGCAGATAATGCAGATCAACGCCTCAAAACAATTGAAGCAATGTTGAATGTACAGCAGCATGATGATGCACAGCGTACGCAGCCTGCTAAAAAAGCGTTCAAATAAATGAGATGAAAAAGACAAGCCTCTCCCTCATAGCAGTAACAGTGTGGCTGGCCGTTTTTGGTCAGCCGCACCTGTTGCCAATGCGCATCGATACCAGCCGCGAAAGTGTTGCATACTGGTCTAAATGGGCTAATAACCTTTATGACAATGGAGTGGAAAACCGCAAGGATTCTTTCTATGTAAAAGAGGAAGTGATGCGGCTGCTCCGCGATTCTTCATATCGTAATGAAACATACCCCGCGCAATATCAATGGTCTGATGCCATTGCTTTAATGCAGAAAATGGATTTAAAGCGCGCGTTTTGGTATATGATCAACCTGTACCAGACAGATACACAGCACCGCGACCTGGTGGTGGGCACATTTGCACTTTACGATAGCCTGATGGACATGGATAAAGTGCTTGCAAGCACCTATTATACATATGCTTTTCCTGATCCGCGGGTATGCAGGATCGTAAATGGGAAAACGGATATCTATCGCCCTGATATTCTTGAAAAAGGATTAAATGCAACCCGGGAAATTACCGGCTATATCTGGGATTATCGGCGGCGTAAGGCAGCCACCCATTAAATCGTCTCTTAACCATTACCTTGTCTCCCCGCTGAGGGGCGAATACCTGGAGCAAAAAAAGACCCCACCCTGACCAGGTGGGGTCTTCTTATAACATAACCGTAGTAGCTTAAAATCCTTTCTTTTCTTCGGGAATGGCCGGTGTTTGTTTCTGCGTATACAAAACCGGGTTTACCTTTTTGGGATCGCCCTGGTACACCCATGTGATGTTATTGATATACTTTCGAAACGCAGTATTCATTTGATCAAGCGTTACTTTGGAAATATCATTTTTGATCGTCAGTGTCCGCTTCCAGTCGTTGTGAATGATCTGGTTAAATAAAAACGAACCCGACAATGCATCGTTAGTTTCATCACGTGTATACACGTTGGTTAAATACTGGGTTTTCATGTTCTTTAATTCTTCCGCAGTAAAACCTTCCTGTTTCACTCTGTCAATCAATTGCCTTGCCACCGCAATATATTTATCAGGATTAGTGGTGCTGACATATACATTGGAATAACTCACCGCTCCTTGTGAAAACCAGGTTTGCGGCGCATAGGAAAGACCATTGTTGGTGCGCACTTCCAGGAAATGCTTATTGTAAAAAACACGCATCGCCAGCACAAATGCATTGAAATCGGGTGCGCCCGGAACCGGGCCACTTGTAATGCCTAACACATAGTTGGTAGCATTTTCCCGTTCTTCAGCTTTAAAGGTATTGCTGGCGGGTGTATAGCTTTGTTTGTTGAACACAAACGGTTTTCCCTGCGGAATGGGTGCCAGTAGCGCTTTTACCTTTTTCTCGATCACGGCCTTATCCAGGTCGCCTACAATCACAATTACCATCCTGGAACGGGTAAGAATACTTTTCCAGTATTGTTTTGCGGCGCTGGCAGTAATGCCGGAAACTGAAGCTTCCGTACCCTGGGGATCCGTTGCATAGTTGCGGCCATTGAAAGCCGTTTCCATTCCCAGTTTAATAATCGCATTGTCTGGATCTGAATTTGAACTCCGGATGCTTGTAATGGCATCCTGCTTGATCCGGTCAAATTCTTTGGTGTCAAACGCCGGGTTCAGGATAGCATCTGCATACAATGGCCAAACGGTTTCAAAATCGCTTTTAATGCAATTCATGTAGATGGATGAATAATCCATGCTTGTGGATCCGGTGATCTGCGCACTTACTTTATCCAGCTTGTTTTTGAATGAGTTTTTATCGTCGTTTTTGGTTCCACATTCCGTAAGCGCACGTACCGCCAGTGCCTCAATACCCGCCTTGGCAGGGGGATAGTTGGCTACACCGCCGCGGATTCCGGTCTGTATTGAAATAATTTCACCGCCGGCCGGTTGTACAATTACCTTCACGCCATTTATATTCAATTCATACGCCTTGCTTTCCTGCGCTTCCAGCAAAAACGGTAATGCCAGTAATACAAGAAACAGGCTGTTTTTTATTAATTGTTTCATGTTGTTCCGCTTTTAGTTTTTGAAAAATTCCTCGGGTTTCAATTGTTTGCTCATGCCATCATTGATGATCATGCCGGCAACAAAAGGTGCATTGCTGATGTATTTCTTTACATACTGCTGGATGTCTGCCCGCGTAGCTTTTTGCAAATCATCCGGGTAAGCTGTAAAATAATCCAATGACGTACTGCACCAATCATAAGTAAGCTGTGACGCCAGCGAAGAAGGCTTTTCCGTTTGGCGGATCCTGTCACGGCGAAGCACGTCTTTCGCTGTTTGAATCTGCTCATCCGTAAAATAATCATCATCAGCCCACATCGAAATCTGGTGAAGAAT
Source organism: Bacteroidota bacterium (assembly GCA_048498035.1). Lineage (GTDB taxonomy): Bacteria > Bacteroidota > Bacteroidia > Chitinophagales > Chitinophagaceae > CADEDV01. Next base: position 70,323 of record JBEHYT010000005.1, read on the forward strand.
TTCATCATGGCACTCTTTCAGCTTTGCAGGGTTGGGAACAACAAAAATATTGATAGGTCCTGTATACCGGCAGGTAGAGTAACTGGCAGATGCATAAGTTGCAAGACCTTTATCAATCAGCGCCTGGTGCCATTTAGATGAATTTAGCCGCAGGATTGCCGAAAAAAGATCTGCAGCAATGGTGGCCGCTGAATCAGAACGGTATGCGGGGCCCTGCCACTGGTACATCATAAATGGCGTTTGCGCAATGGATGAAGTAATGATGTGATAATCCGTAGCTGCAATCGGCTTGAAATCAGGGATTGGGTATTTTTCATGCGGGTTAAATCCGCTGCTTTCCCAATCGCCAAAAATAGCCTTAGCCTTTGCAAACGCCTCTTCATGTTTTACATCCCCGCAGATCACTAATACGGAGTTGTTTGGATAATAATATTTGTTTTTGATCACCATCATTTTTTCAGGCGTAGCCGTATTAATGATATCATGATCGCCAATCGGATTTTTCCGGGTAAAGTTTTCACCCCAGCAGCGTTTATTTACATCATACCACAGCTGGAAGCCGGGGCTGCTTTCATTGCGTTGAAATTCGCCATCTACCACCGGACGTTCTTTCTGCATGTCTTCCACACGGTAAATGGGAAAACGAATAGCAGCATTCATAAATGCAAGACCTGCATTAAGACTGTCTTTGTCAAACGTAAAAAAGTAATTCACGCGTTCCACATCGGTAGTTCCATTCCATTCCATACCCAGTTCTTCCGTACGGCGGATGAATTTCTCCTGGGTTGGGTAATCGCGGTTAGCCTTAAAAAACATATGCTCAAACAAGTGTGAAAGCCCGCTGAATTCCGGGCCTTCCGTATAAGCACCGTTTTTCACAGCAATTTCAATAGTGGCCAGTGGCACTTTTGCATTTTCAATTACCACCACTTCAAGGCCGTTGTTGAGCTTTTGCCAATAGTAGTCTTTTGGCAAATGCGGTTGAGCAGTTGCTGCCATGGCTATCAGCATACCTGCTATCGCAGTCCATTTTTTGTTCATATACTTTAAATTGGTTAATAAACGTGCTTAAGATACGTCCAATCACCGAGGCAAAAAAGTAGAACCGGAAGTTTGGCAATATAGGGTGATGCCCGGCTAGAATTCCGGGGGCGTTACCTCCCGGTGGTCAGGATGCCAGATGCTTGTAAAATCACCCACAATCCCCTTGCCGCTGGCAAAATTGATGTGTGAAAGATGCAGGTTTTCAATGTCCTGCGGCCTTACCCGCCGATGCATGGGATGCATTGTGCCGCCATTTTGTGAGTCGCCTGCACGCGCTTCCGGGTTGTATTGGTAGGGAGGATCTACCAGCGTGCCACGCGGGTACATAATGCCTGGTACGCCCTGTCCGCGGATATCAAGTAAATGAGGATGATCAAGTCCAAGCGTGTGCCCGTATTCATGAGCGGCGGTTGTTGAACCGGGATAAAGATTGTCGAGCTGAAAATAACCGGTATTACTTCCCAATCCGTCTACAAATGAAATATTTCCAAAACTGAATGTTTCTATCCGGAAATAGTTATTTCGGGGATCCACGTTCCGGTTAATTTCAAGTGCATCGATGTGCGGATGGTACTGCCCGGAGATCCTGAATTCAACGCGCCATTGCTCATTCTTTATCCGGATGTTACCATTCGCCTCATTCCACAGTCGACCTATTTCCTCGCAGATCCGCTCCGTAATAGCAGGGTCCGCAGCATTTCCGTAGGTGATAATATGTGAATGGATCAGCATCACATGCTGCTCGGGCAACAATTCGGCTTCTCCCATACTGTTGTAATTGAAATAAATGTTCAGGTGGTGAAATAAGTGCGAAATGCCTCTGCCAGCCGGGTGAATTCCTTGCGTACCTGGTTCATTCCAATTACTCCTCCGGATATACCGGAAGAATCCCGCTGTATAAATAAAGAGAACGTATCGTCTTTTTGCTGCAAGCCTACAATCTGCTTATGATATTTTGCAAACGCTCCAAATAACAACCGTAATACACGATTTCCCTTTTCGTAGGTAAAACTGGTTTCATTGGCGGCTTTCTGGCGGTACCCCTGAGAACCAAAAAAAAGATTCAGTTTATTTTCCAGTTCAGCACGGGTACATCCTGTGATGGAATACACAACCCGGTCTTTTGCAAAATCGACAACAGTGGCTTGCATATGGTGATTTTTACCAAATGTACAGGCTTCATTCCTATTTTTCAAGGCCGCCTAATTGCGGACGGGCTTGCCTGATTTCAATACACTCTGGATGCGTTCCAGCGTCTTCTTCTCGCCGCACAGGGAAAGAAACGCTTCACGCTCCAGGTCCAGCAGGTACTGCTCGGAAACAAATGTAGGCTCACTCAGGTCACCGCCACACATTACCCACGCCAGTTTTTGAGCAACCAGCGCATCATGATCGGTTGCATAATGGGCGCGCTTCATACCATTGATCCCAGCATACAATGCGCCCAGCGCAGATCTGCCCAATACTTTCACGTCTTTTCGTTGTGCTGGCGTGGTGTACCCCGCATCAAATAGCTCTACCACAGAACGACGTGCTTCAAAAATGCGGCGGCCTGCATTCACAACCACTTCGTCATGCCCCTTGCGGTATACTCCCATGTCAAAACCTTCAAACGCCGACGTGGCCACCTTCGCTGTTGCAATGGTCAAAAAACGATTTTTCAACGTTATCGTATCCGGTTCGTCTTCATGCATCTCATCAGCCGCCCGCAAGGTAAACTCTTTGGTGCCACCACCACCCGGTATCAGTCCTACACCCAGCTCAACAAGCCCGGTATAAGTTTCAGCCGCCGGGCAGCACTTATCGGCATGTAAACTCAGTTCGCACGCTCCTCCCAAAGCCAGGCCATGGGGCGCTACCACCACAGGCACTGCCGAATACCGCGCACGCATCATCGTATTCTGGAAAAGGCGGATAGCCATATCCAGTTCATCATATTCCTGCTCCACCGCCAGCATAAAGATCATCCCTACATTAGCGCCCGCGCTGAAATTAGGTCCCTCATTGGCAATCACCAGGCCCTTATAATTCTTCTCCGCTTTTTCAATGGCAGCCTGGATACCAGACAGCACGTCGCCGCCAATACTGCCCATTTTGGTAAACCATTGCAGTCCCAGCACATCATCTCCAATATCATACAACCGGCAACTTGCATTTTTCCAAACCAGTTTATCCTGGTAATTGCTCATCACGATAAAGGCGTCACCACCGGGAATAAGTTTGTAAGCTTTGGTAGCAGGGTCATAGCTCAGCCTGCGGCCGTTTTCTACTTTATAAAAAGAAGGATGACCGGAACTTAGCATTTCATCTACCCAGGCCGGTACGGTGTAACCTGCATCGCGCATGGCGCGAACCGTTTTTTCCACACCCAGCAGATCCCAGGTTTCAAAAGCGCCAATTTCCCATCCAAAACCGGCCATCATTGCATCATCAACGCGGTACAATTCATCACTGATCTCCGGAATGCGATGCGCGATATAGGAAAACAGGCCATAATGAAAATGACGGTAAAACTCACCCGCTTTATCCGGCGCAGCACAAAGCATCTTAATACGCTGTTGCAAATCATCCACCGGTTTTGCCGCCTCCAGCGAAGCAAATTTTGGACGCGTGCGCGGTTTATACTCAAAACTCTTCAGGTCAAGCGTGTAAATTTCCTTTTCTCCTTTTTCGTTCTTTCGCTTCGCGAAAAATCCCTGGCCCGTCTTATCACCCAGCCAGTTATTCTCCACCATCTTATTTAACCATCCAGGAATGATAAAGCTGTCCCGCGCTTCATCGGTCAAACAATTTTCATATACCCCCTTCGCCACTTTTACCAGCGTATCAATGCCTACTACATCCGCTGTGCGGAACGTAGCAGATTTAGGACGGCCAATCACCGGGCCCGTTAGCGCATCCACCTCGTCAATCGTCAACCCCATCTTATCCACCAGCCCAAAAATGGCCATGATGCCATAAACACCGATCCTGTTGGCAATAAATGCCGGGGTATCCTTGCACAACACGGTTGTTTTTCCCAGATAAAGATCACCGTATTGCAACAGGAAATCCGTTACCCCGGGATCCGTATCGGGCGTTGGAATGATTTCCAGTAACCGCAGGTAACGTGGCGGGTTGAAAAAGTGCGTGCCGCAAAAATGTTTTTTAAAATCATCCGAACGCCCTTCACTAAGGAGGTGAATCGGAATGCCGGATGTATTGGAAGTGATCAGTGTGCCTGGTTTGCGAAACTGCTCTACGCGCTCATACAGAGATCGTTTAATATCCAGCCGCTCCACCACCACTTCAATCACCCAATCACAGGAAGCAATTTCCCCGAGATTATCGTCAAAATTTCCCGTGCTGATCTTTTTAATTACATCCTTACTGTATACAGGAGAGGGATTACTTTTTATTGCAGCCGTGAGAGCATCATTCACGATCTTATTTCGCGCCGCAGGCGGCGCATCGGCAGGAACATCTTTGGGCACAATGTCCAGCAACAATACCTGCACACCAACACCTGCAAAATGACAGGCAATACGGGATCCCATTACGCCCGATCCCAATACGGCAACCTTCTTGATGATACGCTTCATAAACCAGATTTGAAAAAAATAGTTAGCTATGCAACTATCCCTGTATCGAAGGTAAGAAACTATTTGAATTGAACAACAACGGGGCAGGGACTACCGGCGACTGTCTGCCTGCGGCAGCAACGCGCTGCTGAATTGAATTTGGAAATCGCCAGCTTCTTTTGCCGGGCCCGCACCGGGGGAAGGGGATTTATGGATGTCAAAGCCGGCTTTTAGCTGCAATCTTGAATGTTTTACCAAAAGAACACCATTGGTGCGCACCCGCTCGGTAACCTTTCCAATGGTTATCATTCCATCAATAATTACGGGATAAGAACCCTTCCGGGAAAAATTGCTGCTGTCGGTAATAAGACGACCCGAGAAAGAAATGAAGGGCGAAGCACTTGCCGGAGATCCTGTTGCGCCCGCACCCGACGTGGCATCAGCATCCTTACCCTGCACGCTCCATTGCAGATCGCCGGAGGCGGGAAAAAGAATGGCAATACCAGTTTTATATTCACTGCCCTTTGCCTGGCCCTCCTGGTTCAACGTTATGTTTGCGGTTGTCGTAAAAAAACGGTCCTGTCCCAATACCCGTGCTCCCGGAATCACGCACGCCAACAACAGGCAAAGGATCCATTGAGATGGATTATATTTTCTGACATTACTATTCACTGCTCTTAAAGTTACAGGCAATTTTGCGTATTTCAATCGTAATTATAAGTGGGCAGGTTGCTATGTTGCCACTCCTTTTTGTATTTGCGGATGGCTTTGCGGTTTGATTTTACACCGGTACTGCTTTTTACCCCGTTCATCAGCATCTTGATCAGGTAGTTAAGCGAAGACCGCTCCCTGTCGCGCACAAAGAAAACACTACCCGTACGTTGCGTGTTTTTATTTTTAATCAGTGTATTGGCCAGGAAACTCAACAAACCCGCTTTTCGCTGCGTTCCTTTCCGGAACAGGTCGACATGAAGATCGTGGTACAACAACTGCATCTCACCCAGCGCACGGTATTCATTCCCCGTAACACGCATGCGAAGTGAATCCAGGATGCCAGACCGTATCCTGGCACCCCCCAGCGGAACCAGCACCGGGTTCAGCTGCCGGGCATCCGTAGGCGCCATTTGCGCAGTTAGTAAAAATCCGGAAAGACTATCTGTATACGATTCGCGCAGCGCCAGTTGAAACTGCAATGAATCCATCAACACACCTGAGGCCCGCAGGTACAGGCTGTCGCCGGGATGATTGTCCATATTTCTTACACCCAGCGCCGTTAAGGAAAGTTTGCGAAGCGGTAACGTACCCGTAAGCCCGTTTTTAGGATTTATTTCCGTATACGCCACACCCGCATTATCAAAGAATACGGAATCAACAGAAAACCGGAAAGGGATCATCTTCACCCGGTTTACGGTAAGCGGCTTGATTATCCCCTCACGAAAAGGCTTTCGGTTATCCCGGAAATCCTGCAACTGCGCATTCATCACGGCCAGTCGCCGTATCCGCACCACGCTGTCTTCCAGGTATCGCTCCACATCAAAAGGCCCCAACACCACCGCGCCAGTATGGATTTCTATATAATCGTCCTGGTAGGGATGTTTGCTGATAAACGTCTCCCGGTCGGGAGTAGGCCGATAACTAAATGAATCCAGCGTAAACAATTTTGTGTTTTTATCATAGCCGGCATTATACCACTCAAAATGGTTAATGCTGTCTGCATAACTACCGGTTACCTGTTGCAGCCGAAAGCGCTTATTGAGCGCCAGCAACGCCCGCAGGTTTTTTACCGAAGAAGATTCCAATCGCAGATCCTTCAGCGCCACCGTGCGTATATCCAGGTTGCCCGAATGCCGCCCCATACTATCGATCATAAAATTCCTGCCATCCAGCGCGGCAAGCGACGCACCCCACGAAAGTGTTTCGCCGGCAGGTTGCGCAAGCGAAATGTCATTCAGCAGCGCAGTAACCTCACCATTACCGGCATCAAATGCCTTTCCGTTTGCACCACGATAGGTAAAATGATCAAGCGAAACATACAATTGACCAGCCTGCAAGGCGGAATCACTTCCATGCACATCAGAAATTACAATTGTATTGGCGGTATTGGCCTGGCCATTCCAGTTCAATGAACTGCTGTCGGGAAAATCAAAATGATCAATCCGGATGACCGGCTGGGTAATAACAATCTTATTAGACCTGAACGGCGGAAGTTGAAGTCCGTTGGCCGACACACTAGGCATTTCATTCGCATTTTGCCGAATCGTCACACGCGGGCTCGTTACCGTCATTTCATCCGCCAGGAAACTTCCCGTAATGGCAGCCTGTATATCCGGTATAAAAGAAGCCTCGGGTATTATGATCTGCATCGCGCCGCGACCATTCTCATTCTCAATGCTTGCACTGTTTACCTGTGCCCGCTCTTTATCAACAATGTCAAAGACAGGAATTTCCAGCCGGAACGTCCCACGACGATAATTCAATTTTTGACCGCCTACTACAAGCCCGGCAACAATGGGCCGTTGACCCGGTTTTAAAAGAAATGCATCAGCACGAAGATGATCCAGGTTGGCCGTAAGCGAAAAATTGCTGTCGGCCACAGATAAAGCGGTTGTTCCTCCATTAATATCCGTAATACTAACAAAGGAGGCACCGCCACTGCCCTGATTATTGCGATGCCGGTTGTTTAACCTGATGGTCGCGTCTGCCCAGCTTACCTGGCCAATACTTACATCACCCGTATTTTCATTGATGTAGATCTCGTTCGCGGAAATGCCCGTTGCATCGCCCTGCAGCGTATGCGAATCATTCTCAATCGTCACCTGTTCCGCATCCAGCCGACTGTTACTTCCGGTATAGCTAATATCTTTCAGGTGAACAACCACATCATTCACCCGCAATTCTCCTTTTGAAAAATCGAGGTAATTAACAGAACGGCGAATGCCCGACAGTTGGCTGGAACCCAGCAATGCCCGACTTTCAACAGAAAATGTGGCATGTTCCAGGTGCATAGCCGTGCCGCCATTCAGGTGGATATGAATGTCTCCATTTTCCACGGAGAGATTGTCGAGCATGATCACCCGGTTGACATCAGCCAGCGCATCGAAAAGGATCCGTTGTTTTCTCCCTCCCGATTTGCGTGGCGCCTCCGTATAATCGATGACGGGATTAAAAAGAATTGCTTCGCGTGCGGTCAGTTTTTGCTCAAATAATAAATCATCCCAGGAAAGCCCCGTTAATTCAAACCGCGGTACCTTAAAATGGTTAACCGTCTTGCCCCGGTCAAGCTGGCGAAATGAAAAATCATGAAGCAGGATGCGGTCATTGTTGAACAGGATACTGTCAAATTGCATCTCATAGGTACTGTCTCGCAGGAAATTTTCATAATTCCGGATCGCCATTGCAAATTTATCCACCTTCAGTGGGCGGTCGGCATCGTTATCAATGCGCAACCCCTGCATCTCAAAATTATTTCCTTCAGAAGTAAATGAGCTTGGCCTTCCGTTTCGCAGGGTGCTGATCGCAAATGAAGCATTGTTTACCACCACAAAATTCAACTGCAAATCACCCGTTAGTTGCTTGATGATCTGTTCCAGTTGCGGCGTTTTTTTACGCGCGGCCTTCCTGCGGTCCAGGTTTACATCCAGCTTGAACCTCGGGTTTGTACAATACACCGAATCTGCTTTGATCACCTGGGCCCGGTAGAGCGTGTCAAAATCGATATTTGTCATCTGCAGCGTATCACAATAAATGCTGAAGCTGGTAGAAGAACTGTCTGTTTTTAGCGCGGCAATGGTGCAACTGTCAAATTCCACCAGCTGTTTTTCTATATTGATCCTGAAATTCCGATAACTCAGCCGGTGGCGCCGATCAGGGAAAAGAATGTCCTGGTCGCGGGATTTAAGTGAAATATTATCGCTGAACAGAATTTTTTCATTGCCCGTCCAGCGGCTCGTATCTATTCTCAGGTTATCAATATGAAAATCGATATGACCAATGCGGATTGGTTGCTGATCCGGTTTCATCCGGTTGACGAGCGTAAACGTCGCATCCTTTAGCTCGAAACGTTTCACCTGCAAAACCGAAATTCCATCCTGTATCGATTTATAGATCTTCCCCATTTCCTGGGGCAGAGAAACGTCGCTGCTGTCTTTTTGCGTGCTGTCGCTATTGCCGTGTAAACGGGTAACTGTAATATCCGGGTTGATCAGCTCAAGGTTATCGATCAACACTTTTTTGTTAAAGATGATGGGCCAGACTGCGGTAACCCGGATCTTCATTCGCTCGATGGCAAACCGGTTACTGGTGCCGGAAGAAAGGGAATCCGTATTGGTAAACACGGCATCTTCCAACTCCATTTTTTTGCTAAACCAGTTGAATTTGAAATTGCGAACCTCCAGGCGGATATGACCATTAGAGCGGGATGCCACCAGGTCCTGGATCAACTCCTCCGCATGGTGTACCACCCAGAAATGAAAGGCGATCAGCAACACGGTAAGGCTGCCAAGAATAATCGCCCCGATTCGAAGTATTTTTTTTCGGATCCGTTTTGTCACCAGCTACCACCCTTTAATGCTCAAGATACTGAAAATCAATTGAAAAATCCGACCGGGGCTCGTAATGAAACCCCGGCCGGAAGAGCTTTTTGGGAGGCAAAAGCGATGCCACTATTCAACTGCAGGTGCAGATGTGGCGGCGGGGATTGTACGCTTTGTTTTGAGATGATCATCGCAAAGCTGAACTTCAACAGGCTCATTGTTGAAAACATCCCGCGACATCTCACCGGAAAACGTTTTGCAAAGGTCAATGTAGTCCGCATTGTCTACATAAGCGGGTTCCACTACAAGCCTAAAAACATTGGTTGCTTCATGTTTGTCCAGCTGAACCGTAATTTCTTTTTTGTCGGTAAAAAAGTTTTGTTCTACCAGGTAATTACCCAGTTTTTGTGCATCGGCCTCATCGGCATTTTTGGTGTAATACAGTTCACCTTTTTTAAATTTCAATTTTTTGCCATAGTTAGTACAGGCAACGGCAAGGAATGAGATCGTTAATAGCAGACCGGCTACCTGTAGGAGCCTGGATCTTGCGGATGATTGCATAAATGTGCGGGTTATCATGTTGTTTTGATTTGTGTGAAATGTTAATGTTACCGGCTGACGCCAAACCTTGTTTTCAGGTAATCATCCATCTGGTCGGCCCAATAGCCAAGATCGCTCACAAGCGTCACAAATTCCGCATATTCCATTCCTTCAATATCGCGCTCGGCAACGGCATAGAGCAATCCGCGGCTCAAATTCGTGCTCAGCTTCACGCCCATATATTGCGTATTCGCTTCAAGCGCGCCCTGGTACAGATCAGCACGTTGCTGCGGATCATTTGGGATGATATAGATCGGCGCAAAACAACGCACAAACGTGCGACTCCCTCCATTGCCGGTGGAATAGGAAGTCAGAAATACTTCGATCGTCGCGGAACCGCGACTAAAAAACCAACTCTTTGACTGCGGATTGTAAATGCGTTCTACTGTAGTGCCCAGTTGCTGGCAAAGCTGGGCAATATAATTCTCCACCGTTTGGAAAGTTGCCATGGTCAAGGTTTAAGCTTAGAAAGATACGGCAATTCTGCCTTCGCTTTATACCAACTGGCACGGATAAAAAAAGGCGGGATCAACCCGCCTTTCGATATTGTGATGTGAAAATAGTTAGCTTACGCCGGCGCCGTTGTTGATCGCCTGCTCGGGATTTACGAAGTGAAGTTTTCCCGCCGCGTCTTCAGCCATCAGGATCATCCCATTGCTTTCAATTCCACGCATTTTCCGGGGCGCCAGGTTGGTTACCACCACTACCTGCTTGCCAATAATTTCTTCCGGTTGGTAGTGCAAAGCGATACCCGATACAATGGTCCGTTTTTCGCTACCCAGGTCCACTTCCAGCTTCAGCAGTTTATCGGCCTTGGCCACTTTTTCTGCCTGTGTAATGGTGGCCACTTTCAGGTCGAGCTTGGCAAAATCATCGTAAACAATTTCGGCTTTGGCGGTTGTTTCCTGCACCACAGGAGGAGTTGTTGCTGCTGCTGTAGCAACCAGGAGACCAGCTTTTAATTTTTCAACCTGCTCACTGATTTCTGCATCTTCTATCTTGCGAAACAGGAGTTGGGGTTCGCGCAGGCTGTATCCTACACTCAATAACTTCAACTTACCGGCATTTTCCCAATCCAGCATCTTGTCTACAACCTTCATCATGTGCAACATCGTCCGTGCGGTGTTGGGCAGGAAGGGATTGATTAACACCGCCAGGTTGGCTGTTAATTGCAAACACAGGTGCAGACAGTTGTCAATCAACAGCTGCGCATCTGGTTCCTGCTCCAATTTTTTTGCAACAATCCAGGGTTGCTTTTCCTGCATATATTTATTACCCTTTCGCGCAAGATCGATCACATCAAAAAGCGCTTCCCTGAACTGGTAATGTTCCAGTTTTTCCTCCACGCGCAACTTTACCTGGGCTATATCTTCTGCCAGTTGGCGGTCCGTATCATCCATCACAGCTGCATGCAGCGGAGGCACTTTGCCTTTACACAATTTGTGCATCAGCACAAAGGTGCGGTTCACAAAATTTCCAAAAATAGCTACCAGTTCACTATTTACTGCTTCCTGGAAGCCTTTCCAGGTAAACTCACTGTCTTTTGTTTCAGGCGCAATCTGTGTCAGGTAATACCGCAACATATCTACACACTGCCCGCCGCCATTTTCTTTCTTCACAAAGTCGCGGATATAATCACGCATTTCCAGCTTCCAGTTCCGGCTGGTGCTCATCTTGTCACCTTCCAGGTTCAGAAATTCATTGGCCGGAACATTCGCAGGCAAAATGTTGCCGTGCAGCTTCAGCATCACCGGGAAAATAATACAGTGAAACACGATATTGTCCTTCCCGATAAAATGCACCAGTTGCGTGTCTTTATCATACCAGTACGGCTTCCAATCGCGATCGTTATCAATTGCCCATTGGCGGGTAGCACTGATATAGCCAATCGGCGCATCAAACCAAACATACAACACTTTGCCATCCGCCTCCGGGAGTGGTACTTTAATACCCCAATCCAGGTCGCGCGTAACGGCGCGGGACTGCAAACCGCCTTCAATCCAGCTTTTGCACTGGCCTACAACAGTCGGGCGCCAGTCATCTTTATGTTCTTTCAGGATCCATTCCCGTAAAAATTCTTCATGACGGCCCAGCGGCAGGTACCAGTGCGTCGTTTTTCGTTTCACCGGCGGCTGGCCGCTTAATGTACTTACCGGGTTGATCAATTCATCCGGGCTCAATGAGGTGCCACAGTTTTCACACTGATCGCCAAAAGCGCGGTCGCTTCCGCAATTGGGACAGGTTCCCCTGATATACCGGTCTGCCAAAAATGTTTTGGCCTGCTCATCGTAATATTGTTCTGTTTCTTTTGTTTCCAGTTCTCCGCGTTCATGCAGGTAAGTAAAAAATTCCTGTGCTGTTTCATGGTGCAGGGGTGAACTAGTGCGGTGATAAATATCAAAGCTGATGGAGAGATCGGCAAAATCCTCCTTCATTGCTTCGTGGTATTTATCAATAATTGCCTGCGGCGATGTGTGCTCCTTCATCGCCTGGATCGGGATTGCCGTGCCATGTTCATCACTTCCGCACACAAACACTACGTCTCGCTTTTGAGCGCGCAAATAACGCGTATAAATATCTGCAGGAATATAAGCGCCGGCCAGGTGGCCCACATGTTTCAGCCCATTGGCATAGGGGAGGGCTGAGGTAACCAGGTATCGTTTTGGAGTACTCATCGGGTTGCAAAAATACCGCAATGCCCGCCCATTGCCAAACCCGCGTGTTTTCATTCATCACTTTAACAACCGGCTTTGAAAACCGTTCCGCAAATCCGTACTTTGTCAAAAATCCGCATCATGATCAAATTCCCGCCATACCTGGAAAAAGGAGCAACCATCGGTATTATCTGCCCTGCGGGGGCCATGCCTGTAGAGCGTGTATCGGAATGCATCCGTGTGCTGAATGAAGATTGGGGGTTCAGGACCAAAGTGGGAAAAACGGTGGGCACGCAGTTCAATTATTTTTCAGGAACCGATGAGGAACGCCTGGCAGACCTGCAGGAAATGCTGGATGATCCCGACATCGATGCTATTCTCTGCGGCCGCGGGGGATATGGTATGGGCCGGATCATCGACCGGGTAAATTTTGCCCGGTTTAAGAAGAAACCCAAATGGATCATTGGCTTCAGTGATATTACCGTATTGCATTCGCATATCTATACCAATTTCGGCATTTCTACCCTCCATGCACCCATGGCGGCGGCCTTCATCGACGAAGGCTATAAAAGCGAATACGTCCAATCCCTGCAAAAAGCGCTGGTTGGGGAAAAGATCAGGTACACGGTACCGGTACATGAACTAAACCGGCGCGGGGAAGCGTCTGGTGAACTGGTAGGCGGCAACCTGGCACTGCTGGCCCACCTGGTAGGTACGCGGTCAGACCTGAAAACCAAAGGCCGCATTCTTTTTATTGAAGACGTGGGAGAATATATCTATAACGTAGACCGGATGTTTTACCAGCTCAAACGGAGCGGCAAACTGGACCGCCTGGCCGGGCTCATCATTGGCGGTTTCACCGATATGAAAGACACGGAAAGGCCATTTGGAAAAACGGTGTATGAACTGGTGAGCGACCTGGTGGCCGAATATGATTACCCGGTATGCTACGGCTTCCCGGTAAGTCATGACCCCGAAAATTACGCACTGAAAGTGGGAGCAGGGTACCGGTTTAAAGTCGGACGCTCCAAAGTGCAGCTGAACGAGCGATAGATATTATCAATAAATTTTATAGCTTCATAGTTAAAATCTATTACTATGACGCTTGTGCAATTAGAGTATGTAGTGGCTGTAGATACTTACCAGCATTTTGCGGTGGCTGCCAGCCATTGTTTTGTTACCCAGCCCACCCTTAGCATGCAGATCCATAAACTGGAGCAAGAATTGGAGATTAACATCTTCGACCGCTCCAAGCAACCGGTGGTTCCTACAGAGCCAGGCAAGGAATTTATCATACTGGCCCGGCGCGTGCTGGCAGAGCGGGATCATTTGTTGCAGGTGATAAGGGATCGCAATAATATATTAAGTGGTGAACTGCGGCTCGGCATTATTCCCACGCTGGCGCCCTACCTGCTTCCCCTGTTTGTTACTCATTTCACGCGTCGGCACCCCAGTGTCAAGCTCACGGTGTCGGAAATGACCACGGAGGTATTGATCGCCCGGCTCCGGGAGGGTCGTATCGATGCCGGCATACTGGTAACGCCGCTCCAGGAAAACGGGATCCGTGAAATTCCCCTGTTTTATGAAGAATTGGTGGCCTATGTATCCAGGAAAAATGCTGCCTACCGGAAAACCTATGTGCTACCGCAGGATATCGATCCAAACAAACTCTGGTTGCTGGAAGAGGGACATTGTTTCCGGTCGCAGATCGTAAACCTGTGCGAGCTTCGAAAAGCTTCGTTCCACGGAAGTCATTTTGAATACGAAGCCGGCAGCGTTGAAACGCTGAAGCGCATGGTGGAGTTAAATGATGGTATCACGATATTGCCGGAGCTGGCCACTCTCAACCTGACGGCCCGGCAGGCGGGGATGGTGCGTCATTTTAAAAAGCCAGTGCCCGTGCGTGAAGTGAGTCTCGTAATTCACCGGGATGTGGTGAAGAAGAAACTGGTAGATGCCCTGCAGGCAGAGATCCTGGCCGCCATTCCCAGGAAAATGGAGAAAAGCGACAACCGGCAGGTGGTTGAAATAGAATAGCGCCGAAAAATGAATAGTGAAAAGTGAATAGTGAATAGATGAAAATTAATAGATAAAAACTATCATCTGTTCTCTATTAACTATTCATTTTTATCCACTGTTGTCGAGTGAAAATGAAAATCCAACTTAGCGCCGGTTGACTGAGCCTGAAAATCAAATCGTATTGGATCCGCTCTTTGTCCAAGTTAAAGGCAGACCCACGTGTTCAAAAGTGGCATCGATTTCAGCTGTCCGATAAAGTCTCCCTTGAATTAGAATAGAGTAAAGGTCGGTCTGCTTAAATCAACTTGTTCATTATGAATATTTAAAAACGTAATCGTTTCGAATATTTTGTTTATTTCGTTTTTTTCGTTTAAATTTGATTAACTCTATTTACTATGACTGTTGTATCTCATCCCCGGAGGCCTTCAAAAGCGGAGCAAAAGATTGCGGCAAAATCATTTGCCATATTATCATCTGCCATGGAACAGATCAGCTCGGAGCAACCTGAAATTGAATTGGAAGAAACCGGAAAAAAAATCAAAATTCCATTAAGCGCATTAAAGCTATTAGAGGAAATATTGAAGTCGATGAGTCAGGGAAAATTAATTTCTATTGTTCCCCTGGCTACTGAGTTAACTACTCAGGCCGCAGCTGAGATACTTGGTTGTTCAAGACCTCATCTTGTAAAGTTGCTCGAAGAAGGCAAGATCGAATTTACAAAAGTGGGTAAGCACAGGAGGATAAGGTTTGAAGATGTTTTTAATTACAAAAACCTCATGAAAACGCAACAGAAGAAGCATATTATCGATATTATGTCCGCTGACGAAGAATCTGGTTTGTATGATTCATAGTATCAGATTCATTGCCGTGCTGGATACCAATGTTATTTATCCGCTTGTAGTAAGAGATCTTTTGTTTTGGTTTGCTTATTACGAGTTGTACACGCCGAAGTGGAGCGAGCATATTTTTGACGAATGGAAAAGAGTAATGCTGGCGAAGGGAATTCCGGAACCAGATGCAAATCGAAGAATCGAAAAGGCAAACATGGCTTTTCCTGATGCACGTGTAACGAATTATAGAGGATTAATTGATCATTTGCAATTACCAGATAAAGACGATCGCCATGTTCTTGCTGCGGCAATTAAAACAAATGCCAATATAATAGTCACCAATAATTTAAAACACTTCCCACCGGATTATCTTCAATCTTTTGGTCTTTCTGCAAAGACGGCCGACGATTTTTTGACAGATATCATTGATCTAAACCACGAGCAGTCTGTCGCTGCGTTTAAAGAAATGGTCTTGAATAAAACAAATCCGAAGTACGATGAGCTGGAGATATTAAACCAACTGAGAAAAGCAAATCTGATGGATTGCGCTAACTATCTCCACGCCCTTTTATAAAAAATGTAGTGTTCCAGAGCAAATTTTTTACTTTTCCAGCAACGAATCAAGATGCTGCGTCACCTGTTCAAATTTGAACAAATCGTTATGGTGACCACCTTCTACCGTTACAAATTCATCCCCCTTCTTTAACAAAGGCATCAGTTGTTGGGCATTGCTGTACATAATAACTCCGTCTGCCGTGCCGTGAAAAATAGTTACGGGTACGGTTACATAACCAAGGTACCGGTGAAGCGGTAATTCATAATGCAACATCCACCGTACCGGGTAGATGGGGAGGAAATGACTTACCACGGAAGGAAAATCATAGTACGGTGTTTCCAATATCAACCGCTTGCACGGATTATAGGCGGCAAGATGTGTTGCTATACCCGTTCCCATACTTTTGCCATAGACAATAATACTGTCGCTGCCAAACCGTGAGCGGGCGAGTTTATAGACCAGGTCAGACCAATCATATAATTTTTGTTCCGTAAGCTTCCCCGTGCTTTTCCCAAACCCGGGGTAGTCGATCATCATCACCTCATAGCCATGTTTGGTAAAATAGGGAGGATAAGCCTCGTACCAGGAGATATTCTTTTTATTACCATGGAAATACAGGACAATGCCCCGCGGCGTTGAATCCGGTACCAGGAAATCGACCAGGTTCAATGTATCATCTGCGTTAATGGCAAGACTAATATCCTTATGGGGAATTTGAAACTGGTATTGATGATTTCGTTTTAATGAAACGGGATGAAACAATATCCTGTCTTGCAGAAAATAAAATGCCATCCCGATTACGAGATAAATAATACCTGCCACCAGGAGCCATTTCCGAATTTTTTTCCAACGCATCTGCAAAAATACGACTACAATTTAATTCGGTGATTCGGCGATTCGATAATTCGGCAGTGAATGATTATGGTTTGAAGAATCATTCATTTTCACAGAATCCTTTTCCTCCATTATCGAATCATGAGAACGAATTACAAAGCCAATGAATTTTCTATTGTGTTCCTTACGAAACCCCTGCGGGCTTTGGGTTACAAAAAGAAGTTTTTCATAAATACGGTATCGCAAAGCCTTAAGAATCGCGAGCAACGCAAGACACCTCCGCAATCCGTCGATGCTCTAATTGTCGTTTTTCATATTTTCACCTTCACATTATCGAATCAGCGAATCGCCGAATTATCGAATTATCTGATTAGAACCTGTTGAAATAGTCGCGCACACCGCACTCTGCCTTACTCTGGATTTCATCCATAATACTTCGAATAATATCGTCTTCACGGGGCGCAATAGCTTGCTGGCGATCGATTATCTTTTTGTCTTCATCACTCAGCGCGCGTGTATCACCTGTATAAGTGGCAAACTCCGTACTCCAGTAATGCTCACCCGTATAATTTTCAGACCAGGTAATACGATTGTTATAATCCCTTGCCACTACCTGTATCATCCCGTTTGATTTCATGGTGCGTTTGGTAGTCGTTATTTTGGCGCTCACCTTGGCATATTGTTTCACCACAGAATCGGGCTTTATCACGGTTTCCTTTACCACTACCTCACGGCTCACAGTGCGTGTACTGCGTTCGTCATTGGTACGGCCGATATTCATGCTGCTAAAGCGGATTTCAATCACCTGGTCTGCCACCACCCGCCGCGCATCCGCATCAAAAGCGGAATAGTAACGGACAAACTGGTTGCTGTTATTATTTTGCAGGTAGGTTACCATATTGTTGTCGAACGTGCGGTACCGGGTATTGTAGGAACTGTACTGGTAACTGCTCCGTTCATCAAGCGGTAATACCACCACGTTGATCACAGCGTAATTAAAAGCTTCATTCATTTTATTCTGAATGTCTACATCCCCGGGAATAAAACCCAGGGCGCTTTGGAATTCACGGTAGGCCTGGCGATAGGCCAGCTTATCATTGCCGGCATTGCTCATGAGCTGCAGCCCGCGATTGTAACGGTTGTCACCGGCTTTTTCGCGAAACTGGATCACTTCCTGGGAATAATCCCGGGGTTGCACAATCGCATACACATCGGGTGATTTACGAATTGCATCATATAACCGCTGCAGGTCGGTGTATTCTGAATACATCCATTCCCACTTCAGGTCGTTAGCACTGCTGTTGTATTTGTTTAGCTGGGTTTCATGATCCTCCACTGCAAATTTGTAAGCGCTAAGGATCACCTCCTGCAGTTTGGCATCTTTTGGATCTTTCTGCAGTTTTTTGGCGGCTACTTCTACCGCCTCATCGTAGCGGCCTTTTTCGTACAATTTGGTGGCAGACCGGCAGGAGGCCATCAATAAGGCCATTACACCTGCGAGGAAAGAATAAGCGTAAAGTTTCAGTTTCATAAATAGTCCGTTTAACAGTATGATTTCAAACGACGGCCCACGTTTTAATCCGCAATTTGAATTATAGAATCATTAACAGCAAAAATGCAGAAAGCCGGTAAATACCGCAAAACCCGCAGGATTTTCCCTGCGACGTACCGGCATGCCTTCCTGTTACTGTTGTTGTGAATGTTTACCAATTTTTAATATTTCAAAATATCGCGTATAAAATTGTGGTATTCAGGAAACGAGGGAAGGTTGTTATGTCCACCGCCTTCTATACGGATCAATGTAATCCGACCGGGGTTCAACCGCTGCAATGCCTCGCTGTGACGGATCGGGATCAGCCAGTCGCGCGTGCCATGCAGGATATAAATATGACATTTTACCTGGCGTATCCACAGGTCTGTCCGCAAATGATAGCGAAGCACCACCCGCACCGGCAATATGGGCAGAAACCGCTCCACCACCCTCGTGAAATTGTAGTAAGGTGCATCCAAGATCATATAACGTGGGTTATTGTCGGCTGCCAGCTTGCTGGCAAAGCCACTTCCCATGCTGCGCCCGTATACAATCAGTTCCTGTTCTCCGTATTGATCGCGCAGTTGGTCGTAAATAAACTGCATATCACCCATCATCTCCTTTTCTCCACGGCGACCGGTGCTCTTTCCAAATCCGCGGTAGTCTACCAGGATCACATCATAATCATAGCGGTAAAAATCCCGTGCATACTTTGCCCAACCTTTAATACTGCGCGTGTTGCCATGAAAGTAAAGGATAATGCCCTTGGGCTTTTCCCGGAAAAAATGCAACCCATTGATGCGAACGCCCGGCTCAATATCAAAAAAATATTCCCGGAACGGTATGTCGTATTTAAACTGGAAGTCCTGCCTGAGCTTTTCGGGCTTGAAAATAAATCGCTCCTGTAAAAAATAGGCGAGCACCGAGAGCAGGATAATGCCACCGGCAACATACCAGGCAACGGCCGGCACATGAATCTGAAGCAGGAAGGGGTAAATGGTTGTTGGTTTTGGTATCACTAAAGATAAAGCAGGAATCAGTAGCGAATGGAATTTTGTCATTCAACGTGTTCATCAATCCCTTCGTCCCCCCATTTTCACATTCGTATTTTGCATTTTTATTTCCACATTAGCACATTTCCACATTTGCATTCTACATTTCACTATCGAATTGCCGAATCAACGAATTAGCGAATTAACTTCCTCAATCTTCCACCCGTTTCAACCGCAGGTTGGTAACAGGCGCCACAATCAGGGGGAATTTCTCCACCGTTACATTCGCCACATCCAGGCCAAAGCCTTTTTCTTCTGAAAGACTGTGTTCCTTGATCCAGAAATGGAATTTCATAATCACCCGTTCGATGAATGGAAGCTCATTGTCCTGGCTCAGGTACTTTTCCATTACCATAAACTGAAAGTCGCCCACGGTATTATTACTCGCCAGGCTTTCATAGCGGCTGATGATATTTACTTCATTGTTGGCTACCAGGTCTTCCACTACTTTCCGGAACATAAGGTTGATCCGCGGCTCCATCCGGAATCCAAGCCGGAAATCGACCCGGATAATATCATTCGGAATAATATGCTCCACCTTATACTCACAAGTATAGGGATCGTCCATCGTATCCACGTGCACAAACCAATAGATATCGGCACGCTTTGGTTTTTTATTCAGGATGGAGTAGATGATCTTATGTTCAATTTCCTTGGGATTATTGGCGCTGGTCAGATACACCAGGTGCGTGGCGTATTTGGGCACTGCCTTATCATTGCTGAGTTCCTGCAGCTTCGGTACATAATGCTCCATCCGCACAAATTCAACGTAGCGGTTTTTGATCTTTTTGGCCCGGTACCAGATATACATCACCATAAACATTAATCCGCCCACGATCAGCGTGATATATCCACCATGTACAAATTTGTCCATCAGCGCAATCAGGTAACCGGTTTCAATGGTAAAATAACCAACCAGGAACACCCAGATCCAGCCGGAACGTACGCGATGCAGCACCAGGTAATTGGCAAAAAGGATCGTGGTCATCAGCATCGTAACAATGATCGCCAGTCCGTAAGCTGCCTCCATTTCCGATGATCGTTTGAAGTAAAAGACAATCCCGAGGCATCCCACAAACATCAGCAGGTTGATGGCCGGAATAAAAAGCTGCCCTTTTGCTTCAGACGGGTACCTGATCTTTACTTTCGGCCACAGGTTGAGCCGCATGGCCTCACCAATCAGGGTAAAGGCACCGGACACCATCGCCTGGCTGGCAATTATCGCTGCCGTGGTGGCAATTACCACCCCTGGAATGATAAACCATTCAGGCATCAGGTCATAAAAGGCATTGATGCCAAATTGCTGTTTCACTTCAGGAGTTATGGTAAGTCCGGCCCGGTGCGACAACAGGTAAGCTCCCTGCCCGAAATAATTGAGCAGCAGGCAGGTTTTTACGTATATCCAGGACACGCGGATATTGCCCCGGCCGCAATGGCCGAGGTCGCTATAGAGGGCCTCCGCCCCCGTGGTACATAGAAACACCGCTCCCAATAGCCAGAATCCACCCGGGTAGGTGCGGAGAAAATTGATGGCATAATGGGGGCTCAGCGCGCGAAAGATGCCCAGGTCGTCAGATACATGCACCGCGCCCAGCACGGCGAGCATCGTAAACCAGGTAAACATAACCGGCCCAAACATTTTACCGATAGATGCCGTCCCAAATTGCTGCAGGAAGAAAAAAACCGAAAGAATCACAATCACAACGATCATGATCGTTTCAGTGCTCATGCCACGGGCAGAAGGCAACTCTTCAAGACCTTCAACGGCAGCGGTAACGGAGATAGGAGGAGTGATGATACCATCTGCCAGCAATGCCGCACCACCGATCATGGCCGGAATCACCAGCCATTTTTTGCGGCGTCTGACAAGTGCATACAAGGCAAAAGTGCCACCTTCCCCCTTATTATCCGCGCGGAGCACAAAAATCACGTACTTGATAGTGGTTTGGAGCGTCAGCGTCCAAATGATGCAGGACAGGGCGCCCAGGATCAGGTGGTCATCCACCAGCCTGCCCTTCAGGATCGCATTAAATACGTAAAGCGGGGAGGTGCCAATATCACCATAAATAATCCCCAATGCAATGATCAATCCCGCCGCCGTGACTTTGTTTGTGGGTATTTTCACTTTTTGCTCTTGTGGTCTTTTTCCGGCACAGCCGTTCCGTTGGCCCTGCGCGGCGCTACGAACAAAGGTATAATCTAAATTTAATTAGCAATAAATTATGTGAGCAGCCAAAACAAATGCGCCAATAACAACGTTCATAAATTCCCTCCTTTAGTGCAGCATTTTGGCCGCTTTTCACGTCGTGTAATTGGAAGCCCGGCTGCATCTTGTAAGAAAGGATCGTTTTTTGCCCCGTAAAGGTTAATTTTAATCAGCAAAAATTGCTTGTATGTTATCAAGAAGAACCCTGTTCCTCGTCGTTTGCATTTTTTCCGCGTTAAGCGGCTTTTCACAACGTATCGTTTATTCAGAACCGGATAATGATGATACCCGGCGCATGAACTTTGAAGTGATCGGGAAAGTGGATGGCAATTTCCTGGTATATAAAAATACCCGCAGTCGCCACTACATCGCCGTGCTGGATAATGATATGCAGCAAATCGATAAGGTAGAACAGGAATATGTGCCCGACAACGACCGGGTGATCAACGTGGATTTTTTCCCGTATAATGATTATTTCTATATGATCTACCAGTACCAGAAACGCAATATTGTTCATTGCATGGCTGCGAAGATCGGGGGCAACGGAAAGCTGATTGGCCAAACCGTGGAACTTGATACCACGCAGATCGGCTTTGCCGCCAACAATAAAATTTATACTGTTCTTTCCAGTGAAGATAAAAGTCGCATCATCGTATTCAAGATCAATAGCCGCGACCGCCACCAGTACAAACTGGCTACAGCCCTGTTTGATGATAAATTAAATGAACTCAAGCGAAGCCGTATGGCCATCGACATGGAAGAGCGGAATGATTACCTGGGAGAATTTAACCTGGATAATGCCGGGGACCTCGTTTTTACCAAATACTACCGGTCTAATGCCGACAATATTTCCAATGGCTATTTTATTATCAAGTATGCCCAGGCAGATTCTCTTTCCTGGCATAAGCTGAACGTAGATAAAAATAACCTGGATGAAATCCGGATCAAGGTTGACAATGCCAACCAGCGTTATTTTCTTACCTCTTTTTATTACAAAGAACGACGTGGAAATATCGAAGGTCTCTATTATTATGTATGGGACAAACAGTCGCAGGGCCCGGTGCTTGAAAATCTCGCGGCCTTTAGCGACGAACTTCGTAAAGAGGCCAAAGGAGAATCCAATTCAAAAATGGCCTTTAACGATTATTTTATCAAAAATATCATCACCCGTAAGGATGGCGGATTCCTGATCAGCGCGGAGGCTTTTTATACCACATCGCGGTTTAACTCCTGGAACCGGTACGACTACCTTTACCGTTATTCCTACCTCAGCCCGTTCGATTACTATTATTACTATCCTTACTATAACAATTCCTGGGGCAACTCCCGCTGGGGCAACCAGAATGTACGCTATCATGCCGATAACATCGCCTTGTTGTCTTTTGATAAAAACGGCAAAATGGAATGGAACGACGTGATCGTAAAGTCGCAGTTTGATGATGAGTCTGACGAACAGCTTTCGTACATGCTGATGATTTCCGGGGGCCAGCTGCATTTCCTGTTTAACCAACTGGAGAAAAGAGCCCAGTTGCTGAACGATTACAGCGCTGATCCGGATGGGAAAATGACGCGTAATCCTACGTTGAAAAACCTGGACCGGGGTTATACCTTTATGCCAAAGTTTGGAAAGCAGGTGAGCGCAAAACAGGCAATTATTCCCTGCCTGTATAAAAACTATATTTGCTTTGCAAAAGTGGATTATAACTAACCGAAACCTGTTAACCAACCGTTGATTGGCGTATTCAAACAAAAGAACCCGGGCAACTTTTTTGTTCTACTGGTGTTTGGGCTGCTGCTGAAGCTGCCCATGTTTCTACATCCCCATGTTCCCGAAAGAAGACCGGAAGACGGAGCGCTGTTCCGGCAACTGATGGCCTGGCTGGCGCCAACGGGCAAAACCATTCCGGCTGTTTTCCCGCTGCTGGCCTTCCTGTTGCTCTTCTCGCAGGCAATGATGCTAACCAGGTTCATGAACAACCAGCGGATGATGAACAGGGCCAACTACCTGCCGGGCATGTCTTACCTGCTCATCACCTCCCTGTTACCGGTCTGGAATTATTTTTCAGCCCCGCTGCTGATCAATACCATTCTTCTTTTTGTGCTATCCTCGTTATTCCGCATTTATAACCAGCCCAACGCAAAGGGCACCATTTTTAATATCGGCCTGGCCCTTGGACTGGCGGGTTTCCTGTTCGTGTCATCGCTTACCTTCATCATCTGGGTCTTGCTGGCCCTTGCAGTTATGCGCCCTTTCCGGCTAAATGAATGGCTGCTTTGCCTGCTGGGACTTACCACGCCATTCTATTTTTATGGCCTTTACATTTTCATTGCAGATACCTGGAGTTGGAAAACGATCCTGCCACATATTTCAATTGGTATACCGGCTCTGCACCAGTCGGCATGGCTGGCGGGCAGCGTGTTTCTGCTGATGGTGCCGTTTCTTTCCGGCGGCTATTATGTGCAGGACAACCTCCGCCGGATGCTCATCCATGTACGAAAGGGCTGGAGCCTCCTGTTATTATATCTACTGGTGTCCCTGCTGCTGCCTTTTGTAAACAGCAGTGATAGTTTTGAAAACTGGATCATGGCCATGGTGCCGCTGGCTGCTTTTCATGGCTGTTTTTATTTTTATGCGCGCATGCGCGCGATGGTGATCCTGTTCTTTATCTGTAGCCTGGTTTTCGTGCTGTCTTACCAATACATGGGTCCCGGGTGGATGTAGCGTATTAATCAATGCGATTTCGTTATTTATGCACATCACAGGCACTCCGGCCTGAATAATTCAGGGGGTAACAGGGGCATTCCCGACGCTAAAACGCACAGCCGTGCCGGAAATTCTGCTAAATTTGCAGGTATGCTGCGCGGCAGCTGACTCAAACTACAAACTATGAAATTTGGCGTTGTTGTTTTTCCGGGTTCCAATTGCGACAGGGATATGCAGGATGCACTCTCCAACGACCTGCAGCAGGAAGTGAAGATGCTCTGGCACAAAGACCGGGATCTTAGCGCTTTTTCAACTGACGATTGTATCGTTTTGCCCGGTGGGTTTTCGTATGGCGATTATCTCCGCTGCGGTGCCATTGCCCGGTTTAGCCCCATGATGCAAAGCGTAATTGAATTTGCCCAGGCCGGCGGTAAAGTGCTGGGCGTTTGCAACGGTTTCCAGATCCTTTGTGAGTCGCAACTGTTGCCCGGAGCATTGCTCCGCAACAGCAATCAGCAATTTGTTTGTAAAAATGTACTGATCACCGCTCCCGGTTCCGATGCAGTATTTAAAATACCCATCGCTCACGGTGAGGGCCGCTACTATGCTGATCCGGCAACGCTGGACCAACTGGAAGCAGCCAACCAGGTTTTATTTTATTATTGTGATGAAGAAGGACAGGTAGTGCCACAGGCCAATCCTAACGGCACCAGTCGTAATATAGCAGGTATCTGCAACGCCACAAGGAATGTATTTGGAATGATGCCGCACCCGGAACGGGCCTGCAGTGCAGCCCTCGGGAATACAGACGGACGCCAGATCCTCAAAGATTTGTTGATGGCGGAACAACTGGTTTCCTGAAATTAGCGTCTTTTCAGTCCCGGCGTTTATTTCCCCACGCTTAACTGCTCATTTCAACGCTTTTGTAGTCTTTTAACAGAAAATGGTTGAAAAAGAGCGAATTTTGTAATCGTATAAATCGGAATAAATGAAACGTTTCTTCGTATTAACACTGTTTGTAGCAGCAGTAGCGGTTGCCAAAGCGCAAAATCCAGTGTCCTGGTCGTTCAGCGCAAAAAAGATTGCCGATAAAACCTATGAGCTCCACCTTACTGCCACGGTACAGCAAGGCTGGCATATTTATTCTCAAACCCAGCCCGATGATGCGATTGTAAATCCTACCACCTTTACGCTGAATAATAACCCGTTTGTTGCACTCAACGGTAAAGTGAGCGAAGTGGGAGCGATGGAAAAATTCCAGGATAAACGCCTCGGGATTTCTGCTAACCAGTATTCCAGCAAGGTTGACTTTGTACAGGTGGTAAAGCTAAAAGGAAATGTGAAAACGAGTGTAACCGGCAATGTGGAATTTCAAACCTGTAATGATGAAAAATGCCTTCCTCCCAAAAAGGTAAATTTTTCAATCGCTGTTAAATAATTACCGGATGTAAATCTATTATAAATCGAACGGGTCTTTTAAAGACTCGTTCGTTATTTAACCCCGAACCTTCATGCTTAAGAATTGCCTCGCCGTTGTAATTGCAACATTAATTTGCCTGCAGGGTCTTTTTGCCCAGGACAGCATTCCCGTACAGTGGAAAGTAGATAGCAAACGAATTGAAACCGGCAAATATGAACTGCAGTTTACGGCCACCATCCCGAAAGGCGTGCAGCTTTTTGCTCCCAACCAGTTGTTACTGGACACAAAAACGACCGAGATCGTTTTTGCAGACTCGGCCATCGCCGCACCAGACTCTTTCCAGTTAGTGAACCAGCCGCGCACCATACGAAGCGCCATTTTTGAAGGGGCAGATGTAAAAGTGTATGAAAATACCGCAACGCTAAAAGCGATTGTACAATTTCCGGGCAACGCTCCTGAAAAATTAAAAGGCGATCTCAAATTCAGTTATGGTAATGATGCAAACCTGGAATTTTACCCGGCTACTGCGTTTCCATTTTCCATTCCACTGGAAGGAGGTGTTGCTTCCAGCATTCGTATCCGGATTCCATCCATCGATATCAAACATCCCATTGCCGACTGCGGCGATACGATCAACCAGAAAGGCGGACTAATGATGGCTTTCCTGCTGGGATTGCTGGGCGGACTTGTAGCGTTGTTAACGCCGTGTATGTTTCCCATGATCCCGCTTACGGTTTCATTCTTTACAAAACAAAATCAAAGCCGCAAGCGAGGCATCACCAACGCAATCCTATATGGGTTCTTTATTTTCCTGATCTATGTATTGCTCACGCTGCCTTTTCATATCGCCGGTAAAACGAACCCCGAAATATTTAATAATATCTCCACCAGCGTAGTACTGAATCTCATATTTTTTGCCATTTTTATCGCGTTTGCCCTATCGTTTTTCGGTCTCTACGAAATTGGTTTACCCTCTTCGGTAGCCAATAAGATGAATGAGAAGGCGGGCATCGGTACGATTGGCGGAATCTTTTTCATGGCGCTTACGCTTGCCATCGTTTCATTTTCCTGTACCGGACCCGTTTTTGGAACCTTCCTCGTAAGCGTGCTGGATGGCGGCCCCTGGCCTTTGACCATGGCGGCCGCGGGTTTTGGCGTGGCGCTTGGACTTCCTTTTGCGCTATTTGCGCTGTTTCCGCGCTGGCTGCAATCTATCCCGAAATCGGGTGGTTGGATGACTGAAGTGAAAGTGGTACTCGGACTGGTGGAATTAGCCCTTGCCTTTAAATTCCTGGCCAATGCAGATAATGTGCGGCAATGGGGTTTTATGAAACGTGAAATATTTATCGGCATCTGGGAAATAATTGCAGTAATCACTGTACTTTACCTGGTAGGCATCATCGGCAAACGAAAAGTCAAATATGGCATCACCCGACTTTTCTTCATTCTTTTATTTGCAGCTGCAGCCGTATACCTGGTGCCGGGAGTTACCAATACAAAGGCGGCTCGTTTAAAACTGATCAGCGGCTTTCCACCACCATCCTGTTACAGCATTTATAAAAATCCCGTCAACTGTGATCGCCCGCTGCTCGATTATGAAGAAGCGCTGATACTCGCCAGGAAATACAACAAGCCGGTGCTAATTGATTTTACGGGATGGGCTTGTGTAAACTGCCGGAAGATGGAAGAAAAAGTATGGACCAATAGCAAGGTGGAAAAGCTGATGAAGGAAGACTTCATACTGGTATCGCTTTATGTAGACGAACGAACAGCATTGCCTCCGGCCATGCGGACTGTATACACTACCAAATCCGGTGTAGAAAAAACGATTAATACGGTTGGGGAACGCTGGACCAATTTCCAGATTGACAATTTTGAAGCTACTTCACAACCTCAATACGCCATTGTAACGCCGGATGAAAAAGCATTGGTGAGAACCAAATTTTATACGCCAAGTCCGGGTGAATTTGCAGCATGGCTTGAATGCGCAAAGCAGGCCTATAAAGAATACAGCAAGAAGTAAGAATAGAAAATCGCCCCGCTGAATTAGCGGGGCGATCAATTTGGTGTCATCCTGTATCAGCCTTCCGGCAAGCGGCAAGCAAACCGAATAAATTCTTTTATGTGAATTCATCTATACCCGGGTGGAGATACAGGATGACAAGCTCTTGACTAAAGTGCAATTTGTTTTTGCAGCATCAGCTTACGCAAATTAATCAATCCATACCGCATACGTCCCAACGCCGTGTTAATACTGCAATTGGTAGCGGCCGCAATTTCCTTAAAGCTCATGTCTGCATAGTGACGCAAAATGATCACTTCGCGCTGGTCTTCCGGGAGACGCTCCAGCATATCGCGTACGCGATCATGACTTTGGCGGCGCATCATCACCGTTTCAGCGCTATCTTCTGAAAAATTTAATACTTCAAAAATATCCTTGTCTTCCCCGTTGCGGATCGTGGGAGTGCGTTTTACCTTGCGGAAATGGTCAACACAGAGATTATGGGCAATTCGCATGGCCCAGGGCAAAAACTTGCCCTCTTCTGTGTACCGCCCGCTCCGCATTGTATCAATAATGCGGATAAAAACATCCTGGAAGATGTCTTCGGCCAGGTATTTGTCTTTTACGAGGAACAGGATAGACGTGTACAGCTTGTCCTTATGCCGCAGCACAAGGGCTTCAAGCGCGTCCAGGTTGCCATCCGTAAACAGATGGATTAATTCATGGTCGGTTTTCTTGTTAAAAGCTTTCATAACTCCTACAGGTTTAGGTTGCTCCGCATGTGCACGACAATGCAGAATATTCAATGGATAATGGAACTGTCTTAAATCGGTTAAAAACAAAAAGTGTAGAAGTTAGGCAATAGGCGTAGGTGATTTTAGGTTTCTCATTTTTGGATATTGTGGTCTAAAAATAAAATATTTTAATAAAACGCCAAATATTTGTGCACGTACTGTGTACATTTATGTGCCAACGAAATGTTAAGAGTTTTGTTCCAAGAATAAGCCACACAAGGCTTTACCTTTGCAGAGACGATGATGGAAAAGACAATAAAAGGGAAAAATCCCGCAAAAGCGACGACCGTAAAATCCGCAGAAAATATACAGATCCGGGGCGCGAGAGTACACAATCTCAAAAATGTAAATGTTACGATTCCCCGTAATAAGTTAGTGGTAGTAACCGGGGTTTCGGGCTCCGGCAAGTCATCCTTAACCATTGATACCCTGTATGCTGAAGGGCAGCGCCGGTACGCAGAAAGCCTTAGCGCCTATGCCCGGCAATTTCTGAACCGGATGAACAAGCCGGATGTAGACTTCATCAAAGGCCTGTGCCCCGCCATAGCCATTGAGCAGAAGGTAATTACGCGCACTCCGCGGAGCACCGTTGGAAGTATGACGGAGATTTATGACTACCTCCGCCTCCTTTTTGCCCGCATTGGCCGCACAATTTCCCCCGTTTCCGGCCACGAAGTCAAAAAAGATGATGTAGGCGATGTTTTAAAAGCGATTACGAGCCTGGCCGAAGGCGATCGCGTTTACATTCTCGCTCTTTTCAGACAACACGCCAAACGGGATGTTCGTGAAGAACTGAACATATTGGCCCAGAAGGGATTTAGCCGTGTATATGGACGTGAAGGCACCAAAGAAGGCACCGTGTACCGTATTGAAGAGTTGCTGGAAATGGCGGATAAAGAGCTGAAGGCCACGCTTAAACCGGTCCTGGGCACCGGCAAGGCGGCAACCGGAACCGGGTTGTATATCCTGGTAGACCGGATTATTGTCAAAGATTTTGAAGAAGATGACCATCACCGCATTTCCGACTCCATAGGCACCGCCTTTTATGAAGGCGAAGGAGATGTGTATCTCGAAATAAACGGCAAAACATTCCGTCATTTCAACAACCGCTTTGAATTGGACGGAATGACGTTTGAAGAGCCTATTCCCAATCTTTTCTCCTTTAACAACCCATTCGGTGCCTGCCCCACCTGCGAAGGATTTTCCCAGGTATTGGGTATTGATGACGACCTGGTAATCCCGGATCGGCGCTTAAGCGTGTACGAAGGAGCTGTTGCGCCCTGGAAGGGCGAAAAGCTGGACTGGTGGCGCCAACAATTTGTGAAGGTGGCCAAAACAGTCAATTTTCCAATCCATAAGCCGGTAGCTGATCTTACCGATAAACAATATGACACGCTTTGGGAAGGTGTAGATGGCATCGGCATTGATCCTTTTTTTAAAGACGTAGAACAGCAGTTGTACAAAGTGCAATACCGCGTACTGCTGAGCCGCTATCGCGGCCGCACGGAATGTCCCGATTGCGATGGCTACCGCCTTCGAAAAGAAGCGCTGTATGTAAAGGTGAATGGAAAACATATTGGTGAGCTGAGTGCGATGCCTGTGCGTGACCTGGCCGCCTGGTTTAGCCAGATCAAACTTACAGCCCACGAAAAAGAAATTGCAAAGCGCATCCTGCTGGAGATCAACAACCGGCTGGATACCCTGTTGAAAGTAGGACTGGGCTACCTTACACTCAGCCGCCTGGCCAACTCACTGAGCGGCGGCGAAAGCCAGCGTATACAGCTTACGAGGAGCCTCGGCAGCAACCTGACCAACTCGCTGTATATTTTAGATGAACCCTCTATCGGTTTACACTCACGCGATACGTCCAACCTGATACAGGTGCTTAAAGAATTGCGCGACCTGGGAAATACGGTAGTGGTGGTTGAGCATGATGAAATGATGATGCGCGAAACGGATCATATTATTGATATGGGTCCACTGGCATCGCACCTGGGAGGTGAAGTGGTGGCAGAAGGAAACTACGACGAAATTATCGCCGATCCCAAGAGCCTCACCGGTAAATATTTATCGGGCAAATTAACGATTGATCCGCCAAAGACCGTGCGCAAATGGAACCGCTCGGTAAAAGTAGAAGGTGCACGCCAGCATAACCTGAAAAATATTACCGTGGAATTTCCGCTCAACGTGCTATGCGTGGTGAGCGGCGTTAGCGGAAGCGGTAAAACAACGCTTGTAAAACAAATACTTTATCCCGCCCTGCGGAAAATGAAAGGCGAGTTTGGCGAAAAGATCGGGATGCATAAATCCGTAACCGGTGATGTTGATAGCATCGGACAGGTGGAAATGGTAGACCAGAATCCGATCGGTAAATCTTCACGCAGTAATCCTGTTACTTATATCAAGGCGTACGATGAGATACGCGACCTCTTCTCACGTCAGCCGCTTAGTAAAATGCGCGGATTTTTACCCAAGCATTTTTCATTTAATGTGGATGGCGGCCGCTGTGATACCTGTAAGGGAGAAGGTGAACAGGTAGTGGAAATGCAGTTCCTGGCAGATGTTCATCTTACCTGCGAAGCCTGCGGCGGAAAAAAATTCAAGGAAGAAGTGCTGGAAGTACGATACCGCGACAAAAATATTTATGATGTGCTTGAAATGAGCGTGGATGAAGCCATTGTTTTTTTCCATGATGAAAAAAATCTTGCCCGTGCACTACAGCCCCTGAGTGATGTTGGACTTGGATATATAAAACTGGGCCAGTCGTCTGACACGCTCTCCGGCGGCGAAGCGCAACGGGTTAAACTCGCTTCGTTTCTTGGCAAGGGGCGCTCTTCAGAAAAAGTACTTTTTATTTTTGATGAACCAACTACCGGGTTGCATTTTAATGATATCAATAAGTTGCTGGCTTCCTTCAATGCACTTATTGAGCAGGGGCATTCCATTATCGTGATTGAACACAATACAGATGTTATCCGCAGTGCCGACTGGGTGATTGACCTTGGACCTGAAGCAGGTGACGCTGGCGGCAACCTGGTATTTGCAGGTAAACCGGCCGATTTGAAAAAGGAAAAGAAAAGCTTTACCGCAAAATATTTATAACAGGCGGTTACCGCAACTTATCAAGCGATTTTACCAGCTTCTGATCGCGGCGAATGCCACGAAATGCCATGAAGTAGGCAATCGGTATAATGATTGGGAATACGGCCCAGAGCGCCAGTGTACCGGTAAGTTTCTTTATTTCCAGGTAATAAAACAGCAGTACCAGGATTGACACAAGAATGCCCAACCAGCATAGTTTAATCTGCGTGGGCCGGTCTTTAAAGAAAAAGATCGTCACAAACGAAATGATCAGGGACGCGCCAGTGGCCAGGATCAGGAATAACGATTTACCGCCATCTACAACTGTAAAATCGTGGGGAGGATCAATCGCTGTACCTGTAAAAACCGGAAACTGGAAGGTCAGAAAGGCACAAAGTGTGGCAAGCAGTAGCCAAAGAGTTTGTTGTCGCTGGATCATGCTATGAATTTACAAAATTCAGATTTAGGCTAAAAACAAATTTACAGTTCTGGATACAGCGGGAATTGTTGCATAAATGCTTTTACGTCATCTTTTACTCCGTTGATCACCTGCTCATCATCCGCGTTCATCAACACTTTATCAATTAATGCAACCACTTCTTCCATGTGTTGTTCTTTCATACCACGGGTTGTAACGGCCGGTACGCCTACGCGGATCCCAGAGGTTACAAACGGAGATTTATCGTCAAACGGAACTGCATTTTTATTGAGCGTAATATGCGCCCTGTCGAGCGTTTCCTGCGCCTTTTTTCCCGTCAGGTTTTTATTGCGAAGGTCTATCAGCATCAGGTGATTGTCTGTACCGCCGCTAATCAGGTCATAACCGCGTTTTACGAGTGCTGCCGCCATTGCCTGTGCGTTGCTGATGATCTGTTTGCCATAGGCCTTGAAGTTATCTGAGAGTATTTCGCCAAAGGCCACTGCTTTTGCAGCAATTACATGTTCAAGCGGGCCACCCTGTGTTCCGGGGAATACGGCCAGGTCCAGCAGTTGGCTCATCGTGCGGAGGTTGCCTTTGGGATCTTTAATACCCCATGGATTTTCAAAATCATGCCGCAGCATGATGATACCACCGCGCGGCCCGCGCAACGTTTTATGGGTTGTAGATGTAATGATATGGCAATGGTCAAACGGATCATTGAGTAGTCCGGTCGCAATCAGCCCGGCGGGGTGAGCAATATCTGCCATTACTACCGCACCGATCTTATCTGCAACAGCGCGTATGCGCGCATAATCCCAATCCCGGCTATAGGCCGAAGCCCCACAGATGATCATCTTTGGTTTTTCTGCAAGCGCTGTTGCTTCCAGTTGGTCGTAATCTACAAGTCCGCTGTCTTTTTTTACCCCGTAAAACAGCGCATGAAAATTTTTGCCGCTGAAATTGGCAGGGCTGCCATGCGTAAGGTGACCGCCCATGCTCAGGTCAAGCCCCAGCACTTTTTCACCGGGTTTGAGGCAGGCGAGAAAGACGGCTGCATTGGCCTGGGCGCCGCTATGCGGTTGTACATTGGCCCAACTGGCGTTAAATATTTTTTTAAGCCGGTCAATGGCCAGGTTTTCAATTTCATCCACCACTTCACAACCGCCATAATAGCGTTTGCCTGGGTAGCCTTCTGCGTATTTGTTGGTGGGTACGGAACCCATCGCCTGCATTACCTGCAGGGAGGTGAAATTTTCCGACGCGATAAGCTCAATTCCGTTCCGCTGGCGATCCAGTTCTTTTCCAATAAGATCAAAAACGAGTTGGTCTTTTTGCATTTGACAGGCTGGTTTAAACGGGCATTATGCACCCGGCTGAAAGATGCTGCAAAAGTAAGACAGCAACAAATGCGATGGGAGAGCGGGTAAAAGTTTTTATTTATTTCAAAAGTCTTACTTTCGTTCGCTTTTACCATCCGCCGCAGGCGGAGAATTGTGAAGAAGGCTCGTTTATTTTGAAGTGTATCACTAAAAACCAAGCGATCTGGCAGCAATGTTGCCAGGCTCCGGTAATATGAAAGCGATAATACCAGTAGCAGGCGCAGGAACCAAACTTCGCCCCCACAGTTATACGCAACCGAAAGCTCTCATCCCGCTTGCAGGCAAAACTGTATTAAGCATCATTATTGATCAACTGCAGGAAGCAGGCATCCGTGAATTTATTTTTATCGTAGGCTACCTGGGTGACAAAATCCAGGATTATGTAAAGGGCAGGTACCCAGACCTGGTGGCACATTATGTACACCAGGTAGATCGGCAGGGCGTGGGCCATGCCATTGAACTGGCCAGGGCCATTGTAAACCAGGATGAAGTATTTGTGGTGCTTGGAGACACCATCTGCGAATATGATATTCGTGAAGTGGTAAAAAGTGAATACTCCATGATTGGCGTACGAAAGGTGGATGATCCGCGTGATTTTGGTGTAGCAGAGATCAATGAAGAAGGATTTATTGATCATGTGGTGGAAAAGCCGCAGATACCCAAATCAAATATGGCGCTGGTGGGTCTTTATATGATCAAGGAAAGTGAACAGATGTTCCAGTGCCTGGAAAATAATATTCGCCAGGGATTGCGTTCACACGGTGAATACAGCCTTACCGATGCGCTGGACTGTATGATCAACCTGGGCGCTAAATTCAAGTCGTTTAAAGTGGAGAACTGGTTCGACTGTGGCAAGAAAGAAACCATGCTGGAATCCAACTCCATCCTCTTAAAGAAATTCGGCTCCAGCCCAAATGAAGAACGCAATTTTGAAAATACGGTAATTGTACAGCCGGTTAGCATTGGCGCAGGTTGCAATGTCCGCAATTCAATCATCGGCCCCAATGTTTCAATCGGAGAAAACACTACCGTGGATTCATCGATCATCAAAAATTCGATCATTGGTTCATTCTCCAATCTCTTCGATATCGTGCTGGAATCTTCCATTATTGGCAGCGACACAGATCTGAAAGGTGAAACGCGTACACTGAACATAGGCGATAATACGAGCATCGATCTCGGTTAAACTGATTCCTGCTGTTGGATGCGCTGTAGGACTGACGACTTGATTTTTTTATATTTATCATTGCCGTTTGCATTTTTCATCGTTACTTTCAATCCATGTTCTCCAACCGAATCACGCGTCTTTTTTCAATCGACCTTCCTATTATCCAGGCCGGTATGATCTGGGCCAGCGGATGGCGTCTTGCCAGTGCCGTGAGCAATGCAGGTGGTTTGGGTGTGCTGGGTGCAGGCTCCATGTATCCCGATGTATTGCGGGAGCACATTCAAAAGTTTCGCGCAGCGTCTGACCGTCCTTTTGGCGTAAATATTCCATTACTGTACCCTGCCATTGAAGAGCATATTGAAACCGTACTTGCAGAAAAAGTTCCTGTAGTGATCACCAGTGCAGGCAATCCGAAAACCTGGACGCAGCGTCTGAAAGATGGAGGTTGCAAAGTGGTACACGTGGTAAGTTCTTCCAAATTTGCCCTGAAGGCACAGGAAGCAGGCTGTGATGCGGTGGTGGCCGAGGGATTTGAAGCCGGCGGCCACAATGGCCGCGACGAAACCACCACGATGGTACTGGTGCCGCTGGTAGCGAACGCGGTAACTATTCCAGTGATTGCCGCAGGAGGAATTGCTACCGGCAGGCAAATGCTGGCAGCCATGGTGCTGGGAGCGGAAGGCGTACAACTGGGGAGCCGCTTTGTGGCCAGCGAGGAGGCTTCTTCCCATCTCAACTTCAAAAATGCCGTTGTAAATGCGGTGGAAGGAAGTACAGTCTTGACACTGAAGCAATTAACGCCGGTTCGCCTGCTAAAAAATGACTTTTACCGGGAAATACAGCAGGCCGAATTACGCGGCGCCACGGCTGCGGAACTGGCTGATATCCTGGGGCGTGCGCGCGCCAAGAAAGGTATGTTCGAGGGCGATATGGAGGCCGGAGAACTG
This sequence comes from Bacteroidota bacterium, assembly GCA_048498035.1. Taxonomy (GTDB): domain Bacteria; phylum Bacteroidota; class Bacteroidia; order Chitinophagales; family Chitinophagaceae; genus CADEDV01. The sequence continues at coordinate 105,657 of JBEHYT010000005.1, forward strand.
GAAATTGGACAGGTAAGCGCCCTGCTTGATCGTATTTTACCGGCAGCAGATATCGTAAAAAATGTGTGGACAGAGTTCACCGAAGCGTTATCAAATCCGGTTAAAATCCACTAATTTTACGGCTGATCTGGACTATTCTGCAACCTAAATCACTACATGTATGAAACCGAAAACGCTTCTTCTTGCGTTAGGTCTTCTGGGTTTTGTAGCGGCGAAAGCATCGCCTGGTGATCCCGGCATTGGTGGAAAAGGAAAAAAAGACGAGCTGAACGGAATTGTGATCCACAGTGATTCCAAAAAGCCAATGAAAGACGTAACCATTACTGCTTACCTCGTTTCCCGGAAAGAAAAATCAGTGACCACCGATGACAGCGGCGGCTATGCATTTGACGAGCTGAAACCCGGTGTTTACAAATTTGTATTTGAAAAGGCAGGGTTTAAAAAAGTAACGAGAGATAAGGTAGTTGTAAAAACGGACGAAACATTTCAGCTTAACATTGAAATGATCGAATCCCCGGTGGATGTGATGCCATCGCCCTTTCATTTTTCAGACTTCTAAACGAATCAGCAAATAGAACAAAAGGACCATTATGGTCCTTTTTACTTTTACTGCGGTAAAAAAGAACTCCGGGTCCCTGACCCGGAGTTCGCGTTTTTCATGGCGTTGATTATGGCTATCTTTTCATGGCTATACTATCAATTCAATCTTCGCTATCCTGCATATTTACATTGAAGTCGTCATCGGTACGCGTGATCTTTAGATTTTTATGCTGATCCAGGAAGCGGCTGTATTTTGCGCGCGTTTCAGCGCTGGTTTTTTTCCCGTTGATATACAGATCACCGTCTTTTTGCTCAATGGTATAAGCACCTTTTTTATCCAGGAGACCGTCTGCGGCAAGGCCGTCCACAAATGCTTTATATTCCTGGATCTTTGCCCGGGCTTTTTCTATTTGTCCCTTCGCCTGCTGTAATTCCTTTTCAATCTGGGGTTTCAGGTTCTTCATCTGCTCTTTTGCTTTTTCCATACTCGCTTCTACCTGAGTAAGGTCGATGTTCTTTGCACGATCCAGCTCTTCACGGATTTTGTCGGTATTTATTTTCGCCATCGACTCTTGTATTTCTTTCTGGATGGCTTCCATGTCCACGTTTTTCAGCGCCTGCTGTACTTCCTCCTGGATCTTTTTCGCATCTACTTCTTTTAAAGCGGCATCAACCTGCTGCTGTATCGCCTTCATGTCTATATTTTTCAATGCCTGGTGTACTTCTTCCTCGATCTTCTTCATATCAATCCCTTCCAGGGCTGACCTGATCTCCCGCTGGGCCATCTCCATTTCTTTGTCAATATCTACCCGGTCCAGTTCCTCCAGCGCCTCATCCAGGTCGCGGATGCTTTTTTCTTTTTTTACTTTTTTGGGAAGCGGCGTATCTGCAGGCTGACCCTGCTGGTAAAAATGATAATTATTACCACCGTTGTTATTGCCCCAGGATGCCAGACCTATTACAAGGCCAATGGCAGCCAAAGGAAGCAGGAAGCGCTTGCCGGTTAAGGTTTTTGTTTTCATGTTAAACGTTTGAATAATTGATAACGAAATTCTTCGTATCAAATATACGATGTATTTCGTAATTAAAACAGTTGCCCTGTGAAAAAAACGTTAAGCCATTATTTCTTCGCCCGCCCCGCGGGCAACAATAAAAAAAGCCGGACGCAAGGCCCGGCTTAACCAGTTGATAATTAATCCTGATCGTTTAGCTTTTCCGGAGTGCCCATTTGAGCATTTCCTTCCAGGTGGGCTTTTTACCGTACATCAGGATGCCGGTGCGGTAGATCTTCCCGGCAAACCAGGAGGTAAACATGAACCCGCCCACCAGGAGGGCCATAGAGAGCCCCAGCTGCCACAGGGGCACCGTTCCCGGCACTCCGAAGGGTACACGAGCCATCATCACGATGGGCGAACTGAAGGGGATAATACTGGCCCACACGGCCACCGGCCCGGTAGGGTTGGCAATTGCCGAACTCATCAGGGCGATAGACATGATCACCAATAGTGTGATCGGGAAACTAAGCGATTGCGCCTCCCGCATATCTTCATTCACCGTACTTCCAATTGCGGCATATAACGAGGCGTAGAAGAAAAAGCCAGCCAGGAAGTAAAATGCAAAAAGCGTAAGAACCATGGGCAGGTTTACGCTGCCAAATACATTTTGCATGCTCCTCACCAGTTGCGAAGCCATATCGGCGCTGCCGCCAGAACTTTTGCTTACGTTATATACAATCAGCATAAAGCCAATCCAGATCAGGAACTGCGTTAGCCCTACTAATCCAATACCTACAATCTTTCCCACCATCATCTGGAATGGCCGTACAGATGAAACGATCACTTCTGCAATCCGGTTTGTCTTTTCCTCCATTACGCCCATCATTACTTGTGACCCATAAATGATCAGAATAAAATAGATCAGGAATCCACAGGCATAGCCAATGCCCGAAGCAGCTTCTGTATTTGTTTTCGTATCGGTTTCAAGCGTTAGCTGCATGCGATTCTTTGTCAGCACTTCCTGCTTTGCACTGTCCAATCCCAATGCTTCGTTTTTAATCTCGTCCCAAACGTCATTTAATTTTCCTTCCACCACTTTGATAGAGCCGGTGCCATAAGCCTTATCCGTATGCATGGTAATAGAAAGTGGCGCTGTTCCAACCGCATTAACCGCGGGTATGGTTACATAGCCGTCAAACCCATAGTCTTTAAAATGTTGCCGAACAGAATCAGGCGGCTTGTTGGAAACGCTCAATACAGAACCTGTTGCCTTTTTGTTTTCCCGGTCCAGCACTTCCTGTGTAAAATAGCCATGACCGGAAGAATCGATTACAGCTACATGAAGCGTCTTCTGGGATTTGTCGGCCAGGTAGCCCGTACCAAATACAAGTCCCAGGTAAAGCACCGGGAAAAGGATGGTACTGATCACAAAAGTGCGTTTGCGAACGCGTGTCAGGTATTCACGCTTTATAATAAGAGGTATCTTGCTCATTGTTATAAGTTGGTTGTTCTGGTAATAGGATCAGGCCGTTTGAAATTGACGGGCAGCAGGTGTTCCCTGCACCAGCCGGATAAAAATATCATTGAGAGATGGCAGTATCTCATTAAAAGAATGAATCTCGGCCTGGTTGTCTAACACGTATCGCAACACATCATTCGCAGTATGGCCTTCGCGGATGCGAATTACCGAGCCATTTTCTGTTTCGCCGATCTTTTCAAAAAAGGCGCCACCGTCTGGCAGGTTATTGGCCCTAATGCTGAACAGGTTTTCCTTAAAATCCTGTTTCACCTTCGCCACCGTTCCGTCCAGTATTATTTTTCCGCTGTTGACCAGCGCTATATGATCGCATATCTCTTCTACCTGTTCCATGCGATGCGTGCTAAAGATAATGGTAGCACCATTTTGCGCCAGGTTAAAGATCTCTTCCTTGATCACATTACTGTTTACCGGGTCGAGACCGCTGAAAGGTTCATCAAGGATGATCAATTTGGGGTTATGCACCACCGTGGTTACAAATTGCAGTTTCTGGCTCATCCCTTTCGACAGATCTTCCACCTTTTTATTCCACCAGGTTTCCATTTCAAACCTCACAAACCATTTCTTGATGTTTTCCATTGCTTCCGAACGGCTCAGGCCTTTTAGTTGCGCCAGGTACATCGTTTGTTCACCAATTTTCATTCGTTTATAAAGACCACGTTCCTCCGGCATATAGCCGATGCGACCGATGTCTTTTTCAGGATCAAATTTTTTGCCGTCGAAGATGATCTCGCCTTCATCCGGGAAAAAGATGCCGGTGATCATCCGGATAAGTGTTGTTTTCCCCGCGCCATTGGGCCCCAGTAATCCAAAGATAGATCCCGGTTGGATGGAAAGACTGATGTCGTCAACCGCTTTTTGCGAGGCAAAATATTTTTTTAGGTGAGACAGTTCCAATAAGGCCATAAAGCAGTGATTTTAGGGTTCAAATATAGATGTCCTGTGGAAAAGCGGGAAAATCTGTCGGTGAAGTGCACGTTTTTCACCGTCAAGTGCATTGCATCCGTTAGTTGTGCAGCAATTTTTTTGCCATTTGCGTGGCTACGCGTTCACCATCCATGGCAGCACTTACAATTCCGCCGGCATAGCCTGCGCCTTCACCGCAGGGATACAGGTTGCTGATCTGCGGATGTTGCAGTGTTTCCGGATCGCGGGGAATGCGAACGGGAGAAGAGGTTCTTGATTCAGTAGCCACTACCACTGCATCATTGGTAAAATAGCCGCGCATTTTTTGTCCAAATTCCCGGAATGCTTCCTGCAATCGTTTATATATAAATGATGGCAGTACGCCGCCTAGTTCAACGCTCGCAAGACCTGGCAAATAGGAGCAGTTAGGCAAATCAGCCGATTGCTTCCCGTTTGAAAAATCAACAAGGCGTTGTGCGGGTGCCACCAGGTTGCCGCCTCCTGCTACAAATGCTTTTTGTTCCACCGCCTGCTGAAACTGCATAAGCAATAGTGGTGATGGTTTTGTTTTCGCCGGCAGCCAGGCTGCTGCATCTTTTTCTTCTACGGTTACTACAATGCCGCTGTTGGCATAAGGATTATTTCGTTTGGATGGGCTCCATCCATTCACCACCAATTCGCCGGGGCTGGTGGCAGCGGGAGCAATAATACCACCGGGGCACATGCAAAATGAAAATACGCCCTTGCCTTGTACCTGTTGCACCAAACTATATGATGCAGGCGGCAAAAACTGATCGCGTACCGGGCAATGGTATTGTACGCTGTCGATCAGCGTTTGCGGGTGCTCAACCCGCACGCCCAGGGCAAAAGGTTTGGCTTCCACGCGGATATCTTTATGATACAGGAGTTCAAAAATGTCCCTGGCGGAATGTCCTGTGGCCAGGATCACAGCATCTGCCTGCAGTTCATCACCATCTGCGGTATGGATCTTTTTGATCGCACCGTTTTCGATGGTGATATCGGTGAGTTTTTTTTCAAAGTGAAACTCGGCGCCGCAATCGAGTAGTTGTTGCCGCATGGCGGCGATGATGCCGGGAAGTTTATTGGTGCCGATATGCGGATGTGCCTCATAGAGGATTGTTTCGGCTGCGCCAAAGTGGTGAAACAATTGCAGGATGCGTTCTATATTTCCGCGTTTCGAGCTCCGTGTATAAAGCTTGCCGTCGCTATAGGTGCCTGCGCCTCCTTCTCCAAAGCAATAATTGCTTTCGGGATTTACTTCGCCCTGTTTATTCAGCGCTGCAAGATCGCGCCGGCGGGCGCGAACATCTTTACCGCGTTCCAGCAGGATGGGTTTAATGCCCAGTTCCAGTAATTGCAATGCGGCAAATAATCCGGCAGGGCCGGCCCCGATTATTGCCACGCGATGTGGAGACCGGGCAACGTTTTGGAAATTAAAATTTGCAGTGGTGCGCTGATGATAAGGCTCATTGATAAATACGCTGAGTGTAAGATTGATCCAGGTTTGACGGCCGCGGGCATCAATAGAACTTTTGAGAATGGTGTAGCCATGGATTGCCGTTTTAGCATACCCGGTGGCGCTGGCAATATATTGAGTAAGGATGGCGGCGTTCGCAGCTTCGCGGGGCTGTAGCCGCAATGAAATAGTTGTAGGCATAGGTCAGGTTTTTATCCTGAAATGGCTACAAAGGTACAAAAAAAGAACCCCGCAATGGCGGGGTTGCTTTATCTGAAGTAAGATGAATTGGTATTAGTTCAGGCGGAAGGTAGCTGTAACCTGCGCACCGTGATTTGTCCATTTTTCAGGACCATCTGCCAATGCGTTGGTAAAGCTGTACATATAACGGGCACCCAGACCAAAGCCTTTGGTGATCCAGTATTCTGCGCCGGCAGTGCCAAGGAAATTAAATTCATTGAACTGGCTGGTCACTTTTTCACCGCCGTTTGATTTAGCCTGGATGATAAAATCACCCTGTGGGCCCGCAAGTACTTTCAGTTTTTTGCAAACATCAATTTTGACGAGTACCGGGATGGAAAAATAGTTGACGCGGTAATTGGTAGTGAGTGTGTTGGTTTCCCTGAAATTTCCACCCATGGCAGAATATAAAAAGTTGGGCTCTACGGAAACTTTGGAGCTCAGGGGTATGTCGGTATTTACACCAAAAACAAAACCTGATTTCCATTTTGAATCTGTGTTGGCTCCGTCTTTTACGTCAATGGTAGTGAGGTTAAAGCCGGTTTTGATACCGAAATGCCCCCATTTTTTATGTTGGGCAAAAAGAGATGAACTTATCATCAACGCGACGATGAGCGTAGTGGCGATTTTTCTCATAGCAGTTTTTTTGATAGCCCGAATGTAGCGATAAATTGAAATAATATCAAGAAACTTTTTCTTCTTCCGAAGTCCCGGAAAACAGCATTTTTTGCCGCCAAAATCCTGTAGCTTGCAGTAGTTTTTGTCCTTCTTTTCAATCTTCAACCATGCGTAGAACTCTGTCGCTTGCCTGTTTTTACAGCTTTCTAATTTTACTTGCTTCGTGTAGCAGTTCCTACCGTACGCAGGGAATGCAGTACAAGGATTATCACATTACGGCTACCCAGCCGCAGGATAGCCAGTTGCTCTCGCTGATAAAGCCCTACCGGGAGCAGGTAACGGCAAGGATGAGTGATGTGGTTGGCGTGGCAGATCAGACACTTGATAAGCAGGCCCCGGAAAGTTCGCTTGGTAATTTTATGGCAGATGCATTTTTGACCATGGCCCGCCAGAAGTTCAATACGCACGTGGACCTGGCGATCATGAATTATGGCGGTATCCGTTTAACGCAATTGCCGGCCGGGAATGTTACGCGGGGTAAAATTTTTGAATTGATGCCGTTCGACAATGTACTAATTCTGCAACAGCTAAAAGGCAATGTGCTGCAGCAGTTGCTGGATCTGACAGCAGCCCGCGGAGGGTGGCCGGTGGCAGGTGCAAGCTTCCAGATAAAAGACAAAAAAGCGATCCATGTGATGATCGGAAATAAACCGCTTGACCCGGCTGCCACCTATGTGCTGGCCAATTCTGATTTTGTGGGCAATGGCGGAGATGATGCAGATATGTTGCGGCCGGTACCGCAACAGAGCATTGGTTATTTGATGCGGGATGCGATAATCGACTACATTCAATGGCTCAAATCCCAGGGAAAAAATATTGGTGCCAACGTAGAAAAACGTGTTACATATGCTGAGTAGGAAAAAATTTATTCGGACAGCTGCATTATCAGCCGGCGCCATGGTGGCCGGGCCGTCGATGCTGGAAGCTGCAACGCAGTGGTCTCCCACGCGGTTGACCATCTTACATACTAATGATGTCCATAGCCGTCTTGATCCTTTTCCCATGGATGGCGGGCGCAATCAGGGCCTGGGAGGTGTGGCGGCGCGCGCAGCGCTGATCCGCGATATCCGCGCGCAGGAGGAACAGGTATTGCTGCTGGATGCTGGCGACATTTTCCAGGGCACTCCTTACTTTAATCTCTATAAAGGAGAGCCGGAGATCAAGGCTATGTCTGCCATGGGCTATGATGCCTGCACCATCGGCAACCATGATTTTGACGCAGGCATGGAAAACCTGGCAACCCAGTTAACAAAACATGCCAATTTCCCGATGATTGTTTCCAATTATGATTTCAGTGGCACGGAAATGGAAGGGAAGACGATACCATATAAGATAATAAAGAAGGGCAGGTTGAAGATTGGCATCTTTGGGGTGGGAATTGAGTTGCATGGACTGGTGCCGGACAATCTGTACAAACAAACACAATATCTTGATCCTGTTCAGAAAGCCAACGAAATGGCGGCAATGCTGCAAAAAGATAAAGGCTGTGATATGGTGATCTGCCTTTCACACCTGGGATACCGGTATAAGGAAAATAAAGTGAGCGACGAGGTGCTGGCGAAAGAAACAGAAAACATCGACCTGGTCATCGGTGGGCATACGCATACCTTTCTTGATCAACCGGTTGTTTACAAAAACAAAAAAGGAGGTGATGTGATTGTAAACCAGGTTGGCTGGTCTGGCATCATCCTGGGGCGATTGGATTTTGAATTTTCCAAATTTTCGGGCAAAAAAATGACAAATGCTCATTCCATTTTGGTTAGTGAAAAAACCGGCGAATAAAAATTTTTTTTTATAAAAGAATTGTAGATATTCGCCGTCCTGTCCAACTTTTTTTATTGACATCGTGTGAATAGTTTTTTTGGACAATTGCGAAAAAGTTATTAGGAACAATCGTTGCCACAAAGAAGCGAAAACACGAGAGAGAAAGCCCCCTGGTTTTTTTATTGTGATCGTTTTTTGAAGCAGCAGGATCAAGGAGATGCCGGCTTGGCGCTCTTTTTTGAAACAACTCTAATTAACCCGATATAGTAAACTGCTTGTTGACAGATGGAGAAAAATGCTGAAAAAGTCTGGGCCAATTGTTTAAAGATCATCAAGGACATTGTTGAATGGCAGCATTTCAAAACCTGGTTTGAACCCATTACACCCGTTTCGCTTAAAAGTAACGTGCTGGTTATCCAGGTTCCGAGTCAGTTCTTTTTTGAGTATTTGGAGGAACATTACGTAAATTTATTAGCCAAGACGCTCAAGCGTGAATTGGGTAAGGAAGCACGGCTTGAGTATCGCATCATGGTAGACAGCGGCAACCGGAAAAACAAACCGGTAACGATGGATGTGAGTGGTCAGGGCTTTAAAACCTATTCTAATAACGAAATGGATTTTCCACTTGTCATAAATAATCCTGTCAAGAATCCGTTCGTGATCCCGGGTCTTAAGAAGATGCAGATTGACCCGCAACTGAATCCCATTTACACATTTGAGGCATTTATTGAAGGTGATTGTAACCGTGTTGCCCGCAGGGCCGGGAAAACCGTAGCTGAAAAGCCTGGAAATAACTCATTTAACCCGCTGGTGATCTATGGCGGTGTAGGCCTGGGCAAAACGCACCTGGTGCAAGCCATCGGCAACGAAGTAAAAAGGACGCATCCCAATAAAGTGGTATTATATGTGAGCTCAGAGAAGTTCATCAACCAGTTTATGGATCACAGCCGCAACAATGCGATCAATGACTTTATACATTTCTACCAGCTTATTGATGTATTGATCATTGATGATGTGCAGTTTTTTGCGAAGGCCGAAAAATCGCAGGATGCATTCTTTGCCATCTTCAATCACCTGCACCAGTCGGGTAAACAACTGGTTCTCACATCAGATAAGCCGCCCAAAGACCTGGAAGGGGTACAGGAGCGTTTGTTGAGCCGTTTTCGCTGGGGCCTGAGCGCTGATTTACAAGTGCCTGATTATGATACCCGGATTGAGATCCTGGAGCGGAAAATGAAGAATGACGGGCTGGAAATGCCTAAAGAGGTTGTTAAATATATCGCCTACAATATCAATAGCAATGTGCGGGAACTGGAGGGAGCGCTGATTTCACTGTTGGCACAATCTTCGCTTAATAGGAGAGAGATTGACCTAGATTTAGCAAAGAAAGTGTTGAGGAATTTTGTAAAATCATCGAGTAAAGAAATTACGATCGAAACTATCCAACGGATGGTTTGTGAGTATTTCGATGTGTCTTATGACAAACTCCTGCAGAAAACGCGGAAGCGGGAAATCGTGCAGGCAAGACAGATTACTATGTACCTGGCGAAAGCCTTTACCAAGAATTCACTGAAGACGATCGGTGAACATTTTGGAGGCCGGGACCATACTACCGTAATCCACTCCTGCCAAACGGTGAAAGACCTGATGGACACGGATACCGTTTTTCGCGAGAATGTGCTGGAGCTACAGCAAAAAGTGCAACTGGCCGCTATGTAAGCGAGCCAAAGAGGTGAGTTAAACCTATTCAACCCCGCCGGTGGCGGGGTTTTTTATTGTCCCCCATACCGCCTTCCGTCTTTGTGATCATTATCACACAATTTTCCCAATCACTTTTTTATTTTGAAAGTTCCTATTTTGCAGTTATGACCAACTCCATTGAACAGGCAACCATCCGGGATTACCTGGCCGCTCACTTTTCACAATTTGAGCCTGAACTGGCGGAACAACTTGCGCAACAATGTTCCCTGCGTCATTTTGAAGCAGGAGAACTGTTGATGCAAACCGGTCACTATTTCAAATCCACGATGTTGATTGTGGAAGGCCTTGTAAAGTTATATCGTGAAAGCGATGAGGGGGGTGAATTTTTTATCTATCATCTTCAACCCGGAGATGCCTGCGCACTTTCCATTATTTGCGCCACGCGGCAACAGAAAAGTGAGATACTGGCGCGCGCCGTAGAGCCCACCACAGCACTGTTGATCCCCATTGCGCTAATGGATGAGTTGATGCGGCAATATAAAAGCTGGTATTATTTTGTACTGGAAACCTATCGTTCAAGATTTGAGGAATTGCTGATGGTGGTAGACAGCATTGCTTTTAAAAGTATGGATGAACGACTTGAATTTTATTTGAAAAACCAGCAGCAGCAATTTCATACCAATGAGCTCGCCATTACGCATCAGCAGATTGCCGATGATCTCAATTCTTCCAGGGAAGTTATTTCACGGTTGCTGAAAAAAATGGAGCAGCGCGGCCTCGTTGCACTGGGGAGAAATACGATTACGATGAAAACTACAAGTGCCTTATAGCGATGTTAGTTTCGGTTTTGTACCCATTTATATCCAAAATGGAATTTTATTTGTTTAAGAGAGATTAGTCCGAATAAATATTCATATTGTCATTTTAATGCGTAATTTTATACCGCGGTTGAGAGGGCTGCCAAAGCGGTCCGCTGATTTTAAATCACTCGGCTGCATTTTTTTATGCACTTACTTTATCTTGATGATGCGGGTTCACTGAATAATAGTGCGGAAGACTACATTGTTCTTGGAGGTGTTGCGGTTTACGAGGCTCAAACTTATCACCTTTCACAAGAGTTGGAACGACTGGCGCTTTCTATCGACAGCGAATAGTTTTTACAAAATTGCAATTGTAACTTTTGTCACCTTTTTCCCGCAGCTCATTTGCCAGTTTTGTGTTCTTAACAAAGCGGCGATTATGCTTACGGTATTTGGTTACCTGGCTTCGGTTCTTATTGGCGTTTCCCTTGGACTTATCGGTGGTGGCGGCTCTATTTTAACCGTGCCGGTTCTTGTTTATTTATTTCATGTATCACCCTCCCTTGCTACTTCCTATTCACTTTTTGTAGTGGGTAGCACCAGCCTGATTGGCGCCTGGCGTAATTACCGGGAACACCAGGTAAATGTAAGAACAGCCTTGTTTTTCGGCATCACGTCTATTATTACCATCCTGCTCACCCGCCGGTTCCTGATCCCGGTGATTCCAGAGATTCTTTTTAACTGGGGCAACTTTCCCGTTTCCTGGAACCTGGTTACAATGCTGCTTTTTGCGGTATTAATGGTTGCGGCATCCGTTTCCATGATTCGGCCAATGGCCGTTGCAGGCGTTTCCAGCCCTGTGGCTGCCGGTAATGCGCAATGGCGCCTGATGGTGTACGGGGTGGCGATAGGGCTGGTTACGGGCTTCCTGGGGGCAGGGGGAGGGTTCCTGCTGATACCTGCACTTATCCTGCTGGTGCGGTTACCCGTAAAAACTGCAATTGGCACATCGCTCCTGATTATCGCACTTAACTCGCTAATTGGTTTTTCCGGGGATATCGGGCATCACCCCATCGAATGGGCATTCCTGGCCCGCATTACAGCACTCGCCATCGCCGGCGTGGTGATCGGCAGTGCAATCGGGAAGAAAATCAACGGGGCGCGACTCAAAACTGGGTTTGGCTGGTTTGTATTGCTGATGGGCATTTACATCCTGGTGCGCGAACTCGTAAAATAATCAGTTCCCTATGTGATTGAAATCACCAATTCCGTTTTATAAACAATAGACATTTACAGCATCAAAAAACTTTAAATCAATTTGTATGCGTGTTGAACAGATCTATACCGGTTGCCTTGCACAAGGCGCATATTATATCGAAAGCAACGGCGAAGCCGCCGTAATTGACCCGCTGCGCGAAGTGGGCGCTTACCTGCAGCGTGCAGAACAGGATCATTCCAAAATCCGCTATGTGCTCGAAACCCATTTTCATGCAGATTTTGTAAGTGGCCACCTTGACCTGGCTGAAAAAACTGGAGCCACCATTGTGTATGGTCCCACGGCAAAACCGGGCTTTAATGCCCATATTGCCAAAGATGGCGAGCGGTTGAAACTGGGAAATATTTCCATTGAAATATTACACACGCCCGGTCATACTATGGAGAGCACCTGCTATTTGCTCTATGATGAGCAGGAAAAACCAACGGCTCTCTTTACCGGCGATACATTATTTATCGGTGATGTAGGGCGGCCGGACCTGGCTCAAAAACTGGTATCAGACCTCACACAGGATAAACTGGCATCTTACCTGTATGATTCGCTACGCAATAAAATATTGCCGCTGCCGGACGATATTACTGTATATCCCGCGCACGGTGCAGGATCTGCCTGCGGCAAAAATATGAGTCGGGAAACAACCGATACGCTGGGTCACCAGAAAATGGTGAACTATGCGCTGCAACCGATGACCCGCGAAGAGTTTATCAGCAAAGTAACAGAAGGTTTGATGCCGCCGCCCAGCTATTTCCCGGCCAACGTGCTGATGAATATCCAGGGCTATGAAGGAATTGATACGGTATTAAAACGCGGTTTGCAGGCCCTTACTCCTGCCGGCTTTGAAGCGGCGGCTACAGAAACCGGTGCGTTGATCCTGGATACGAGGAATGCGCAGGATTTTGCTGCAGGCTTTATCCCCGGCTCCATCAATATTGGTATTGATGGAAACTTCGCACCCTGGGTGGGCGCGCTGGTGCCCGATATCCGCCAGGAAATTCTGCTGATTACGGACGAAGGCAGGGAAGAAGAAGTGGTGACGCGTTTGGCACGCGTTGGATATGATCACGCCATTGGTTATTTGGCCGGTGGGTTCAAGGCGTGGAAAAACGCGGGCCTTGATACAGACCAGATCGTATCGGTAAGCGCAGCAGACCTCGCTATAAAATTTGATCAACCCGGCATTGCCGTCCTGGATGTCAGGAAAAAAAGTGAATACCTGTCGGAGCATATTGTAGGCGCTGAGAATATGCCGCTGGATTATATCAATGAATATTTTACCGGCCTGGATGAGCACAAGCCGTATTACGTGCATTGTGCAGGAGGCTATCGCTCCATGATCTTTATTTCCATTCTTCGGGCACGCGGATACCGCAACCTGGTGGATGTAAAGGGAGGATTTAAAAGCATCAAAGAATCAGGGCTTTTCCCGATAACTGATTACGTGTGTCCAACCACACTTTTATAAAAACCTGGTAACAAAAAAATGATGAATATGGAATCAACTACTCTTCCCAGGGTTGGGGATACCGCACCGGATTTTGACGCGGTGACAACCATCGGCAAACTTCGTTTTTCAGATTATAATAAAGGAAGTTGGGTGATCCTGTTCTCCCATCCTGCGGATTTTACACCTGTGTGTACTACGGAAATGACCGCTTTTGCAAGGGATAAGGAATTCTTTGCAGAGCATAATACCAAATTACTGGGTCTTAGTATTGATAGTATTCATGCACACATTGCCTGGGTGAATGCTGTGCAGGAAAAAACAGGTGTGCTCTTTGAATTTCCCATCATTGCCGACCTGGATATGAAAATAGCCCGGCTCTATGGTATGCTTCAGCCGGGGGAAAGTGAAACGGCTGCTGTGCGTGCGGTATTTATTATTGATCCCACCGGCAGGATTCGCCTGTTGATGTATTACCCGTTGAATGTAGGACGGAATATGGAGGAGATCAAACGTGCCTTGCTGGCGCTTCGGTTTTCTGACAAAAACAAAGTGGCGATGCCGGTAAACTGGCAGCCGGGTGATAAGGTGATTGTTGGCGCACCTCGCACGCTGGCAGAACTGGAAGCCCGTAAAGCAGATAATTCACTTGAAAAGACAGATTGGTACCTGGCCAAAAAGGCCATACCAGCCTGAATAAATTAAAACAGTACAGTTAAAGAAAAAAATAGCATGGGAATTCTATCACGTATTTTCAAACCGGCGGTGAAGCCGGATTATACGGCGCTGATCCGTGAGGGTGCAGTAATCGTGGATGTTCGCAGTTCGGGTGAATTTGCCGGAGGGCATATTCCTGGCAGCATCAATATCCCGCTGGACAGGATACAGGGAAAAATGGCTGAATTGAAGAAGTCGGGCAGAGCCGTCATCACCTGCTGCAGAAGTGGCAACCGGAGCGGGATGGCAAAAAGTATCCTTGCCGCTGCCGGTATCCGGGTGGTGAATGGTGGTGCATGGACATCTCTTCAACATCAAATCAGGAAATGATATGTTGGAGTGGATCAAACAACCCTGGCCATGGTATGTGGCAGGGCCTTTAATTGGATTAATGGTGCCCGCATTGTTGCTGGTGGGAAACAAACATTTTGGTCTTTCTGCCAATTTACGTCATGCCTGTGCGGCCTGCCTGCCGTCGAACATCCCATTTTTTAAATATGATTATCGGAAGGAACGATGGAATATGATGTTTGTAGCCGGGATCCTGATCGGCGCATTTGTTGCGGCGCACTGGCTAACGGGTGAAGCGGCTCTATCGATCAACCCGGTGCTAAAAACCGAACTGGCCGGTTATGGCATTAATGATTATAACAGTATGGTGCCGGTGCAACTTTATTCCTGGAGCGCGTTATTTACCGTTCGCGGCTTGGTAATGATGATTGGTGGCGGTTTCCTGGTTGGATTTGGTTCACGGTATGCCGGCGGCTGTACCAGCGGTCATGCCATTACCGGCTTAAGCACGTTGCAATGGCCTTCACTGGTTGCCACCATGAGTTTTATGATTGGCGGACTGATCATGGCGAATTTTTTACTTCCTATTCTGCTTGGATAACATGGAAAAGCTAAAAGAGAATAATACCGACTTCGAAGTACGATCGCAGGACACGATCTGCGTTAATGATTCTGCATTACAGCACCGCTGGTATCACCTGTTGAAATATCTTTTCCTGGGAATGTTGTTTGGGATTATCCTGGTCAAAGCTGAAATCATCAGTTGGTTCCGGATACAGGAAATGTTTCGCTTCCAGTCATTTCACATGTTTGGCGTAATTGGCTCCGCCGTAGGAGTTGGGATTATGTCTGTATATCTTATCAGGAGATTTAACCTGAAGACGATATATGGAGAGCCGGTTGTTTTTGTTCCTAAAAAATTCAATCGCGGACAGGTATTTGGCGGTGTATTGTTTGGATTGGGATGGGCACTTACCGGCGCTTGCCCCGGACCTCTTTTTGCGCAGGTGGGCTTTGGTGCAACCGTGGTGCTGGTTGTATTACTTAGTGCAGTTGCAGGCACCTGGGTATATGGCAGATTCCGCGAACGGTTACCACATTAGATGACTTAAATGAAATGGGATGCGTTCTGTTTTGCGCGTACACGCGATACGGATGGGAATGGTATTGCTGTTGCTATTGGGTTGGTATAATCGATCTGTTGCACAATCCAATGTAAATACCTGGTTTCGGATCACAGGAAATTATCATGTAAATAATAAAGTGGCGGCAGGCCTGGAATTGCAGCACCGGCGGCAACAGGATGCGGCGGGTGGCAGTCCGCTGGAAAGCAGCCTGCTATCATCTCTACGCAGTTGGGTATATGTTAAGTTGAATAACTGCGTTACGATCAATTTATCTCCTATTGCGTTTTATAAGTTGTACCCCGTACTGCACCAGGTGGCGCATCCTAAACCCGGGCAGAACGAAATACGAATAAGTGCGGGCGTTTCCCTGCGGTTTCCAATGCAACATCGCTGGGGCATAGGTATGCGGGTGTTAGAGGAATTTCGTGATTTTTCGGTTGCCTCAAGTATGCTCCGCAGCCGGTTGCGTTTGGATGCAGACCGCGGGTTTGGAAACGGATTTCGCGTGGGTGCGCAGATCGAGGTTCTGTATGGGAATAATCTTTCAGGTAGCAATTTCAATTTTGATCATAGTCGGGCGGGCATCTCTATCGGGCATCTGGGCCGGCGTCATACCAATGTAGAATTCGGTTATCTGCATATTGTGAGAAAGATGCCGACGGGTGAGGGCATATTAGGCGAAAACTGTTTTACGTTTTCCACCGCCTTTTCATTCTATCGGCAGCACAAAAAAAAATTGGCCGCTCCATGAGGAACGGCCGTTAATCAAGAACCTACCACCTATTTAAGTATCGTTTTGTATTTGTTGACACCGGATTGTCGCCCGGTTGATGATACAAAGAAAATACAAGCGGCGGGTTAATACAATCATTGAAGTTGTGAAAGGCTTGTACTAAGTTGAACTACACGCCCTTAGTGTTTGCACTTAGAAAAGCCCGAAAGGGCTTAAAAAATGGCTGGTTACCAGCTTTTTGACGCCTCCGGAACGGCCTTCCACAGGCTGGCGGCCCCCACCAGTGAAGCGTCTTCTCCCAGTACAGTCTGCCGGATGGTTACATCAGTATCTGCCAGTCCTTTTGTAAGGGCAGTTGAAAACAACGGGAAGGCGCGGGCGATATTACCACCCAATACGAGCACTTCAGCTTCTTTTTCACGAATGCAGGGCGCAATAAATTCTGCCAGGCCGGCGCCAAAATCCAGGAAGCAGTTATAAGCGGCTTCATCCTGCTCAGCCAGTTGTGCCAACTCCCTTGCGCTATCCACTTGTACGCCGGTGGCCAGTTGGTAGGCTTTTATTAAACCGCGGTTGGAGAAATAATCTTCAGCAATGCCATCCCGGAATGGGGCGCACCAGAGGTCGGCATCCATTACTTTGCCTTGTTGTGAAACGGCAGAGCCGAGGCCGGTGCCCAGTGTGAGTCCAACGGCTGTTGAATAATCCCTGCCTACGCCGCAAAACATTTCTCCATTCAGAAAGCAGGCTGCATCATTTTCAAAAAGAATTCTCTGGCCATCAACTGCCAGTGAATGGCTAAGCAAACTGCGTACGTTTTGGCCATATAGCGATCCATACTTTTGTTGTTGCCGGATCTGGCAGATACCGTGCTGATAATCGAAAGGGCCCGGCATCGCAATGCCGATGGCGGCAATGTGTTCTTCATGGCCGCTGCTACAATTTTTAATGACCCGGCTCCAGGCATCGATGATGGCTTCGGCGCTTCCCAGCGCATCTACTGTAGCCCGGCAGCGACTGCCTTCTAACAGCGTTTTATTGTCCAGGTCTATCAGCGCGGCGGTAATATGGGATCCGCCGATATCAACTCCAACTGCAAATGAATTCATAGTGTGTATTATGGGATTCTGTGTGGTTATTTTTTTGTTTGCAACGAAAGAGAATAGGGAACATCTGAGGCGGCGGAGCCGCGTGTCTTATTCGGTTGCGCGGTCATATTAAAATGGAGCCTGGCGCCCGATAAGAGCTGTCCCTGGGTGATATAATTCTTACTGTACGCCTTTCCATTGAGCGATAATTGCTGTACATAAAGATTTCTGTTACTGTTTTGCGGCGCTTCGATCGTCACTTTTTTTCCATTCTCCAGGGTCAATATTGTTTTCCGGAATAATGGTGCGCCCAGGATGTATTGATCAGTACCCGGGCAAACGGGATAAAATCCAATAGCGGAAAAAACATACCAGGCCGAGGTTTGGCCATTGTCTTCATCTCCGCAATAACCATCCGGAGTAGGCCGGTATAATTTGTTCATGATATCGCGGATGTGATATTGTGTTTTCCACGGCGCGCCTGCATAGCAATAGAGGTAGGGCATATGCTGTATCGGTTGGTTGCCGTGTGCGTATTGTCCCATATTCATTACCTGCATTTCCCGGATCTCATGGATTATTTTTTTATAATAGCTCTCATCAAACACCGGTGGCATTACAAAGACGGAGTCCAGCATATTGACAAACTGCTGTTTGCCGCCCATCAGGGTGATCAACCCCTGGATGTCATGAAAAACGCTCCAGGTATAGTGCCAGGCGTTGCCTTCGGTAAAAGCATCTCCCCATTTAAAAGGGTTGAATGGTGTTTGGAAACTTCCGTCGGCATTGCGGCCCCGCATCAGCAGCGTGGAGCTGTCGAAGAGATGTTGATAGTTGCGGGAACGATTGAGGTACAAATCGATTTCAGCCTGTGGCCGGTTAAGCGCTTTTGCCAGTTGTGCAATGGTAAAGTCATCATAGGCATATTCCAGTGTTCGCGCAGCGCTTTCACGGATGCTGTCGTATGGCACGTAACCCAGTTCTTTATAAGATGTTGCACAGGCCCGTCCTACAGCGGTAATTGGTCCGGCATTATTGGCTCCTTTCAATACCGCTTCATACAAGGTTTGAATATCGTATCCCCGCAATCCCTTGATATAGGCATCGGCAACAACCGAAGCGGAATTATTACCCACCATAATGTTGCGATAGCCGGGGCTCGACCATTCCGGAAGCCATCCGCCTTCTTTGTAATCGTTAACCAGCCCTTCCTGCATTTCTTTATTGATGGAAGGATAAAGCAGGTTTAACAGCGGGTACAATGCCCGGAACGTATCCCAAAATCCTGTTCCTGCAAAAAGATAACCCGGCATCACTTTGCCGTTGTACGGACTGTAATGAATTATTTTTCCCTGTGCATCTATTTCATAATGTTTCTGTGGAAACTGGAGCGTTCGGTAAAGGCATGAATAGAACGTGCGTAACTGGTCTGTGGTGCCGCCCTCCACTTGTACCCTCGATACTTCACGGGTCCAGGCTTCTTTTGCTTTTGTTTTTGTTGTTTCAAAGCTGTCTGCTCCAATTTCTCTTTTTAATGTGATATCTGCTTGTTCCCAACTGATAAAAGAAGAGGCCACTTTTACACTTACCTGTTGTCCGCGACTTGTTTTGAAACCGATCACGGCCCCGCTGTGGCTGGCCGTCACTTCCAGTTGATCTTTTACAAGGGCTTTGTCCTGCCATGTATAGGTTGAAGTAAAAGGCTGATCGATATAAATAACAAAGTAATTTTTAAAATTATCAGGTACGCCCTGCTTGTTGCGTGTGCTATACCCGATGATCTTGTGCTCTTCGGGAATTATGCGTACAAACGATCCGCCGTCTACCGCATCAATTACGATCCAGGCGCTATCTGTTTTCGGAAACGTGAAGCGGAAGGAAGCGGCGCGTTCCGTGGGCGCAATTTCAGTGGTTACATCATGGTCTGCCAGGTAGGCGCTATAATAATAAGGGTGTGCAGTTTCTGCTTTATGCGAAAACCAACTGGCGCGGTCTGCTTCGCGAAAGCGGGGTTGTCCCACTTCCGGCATAAGCACAAATTGCCCGTAATCATTCATCCAGGGTGATGGTTGATGGGTTTCTTTAAATCCTACGATTTTTTCGGCATCATAGGTGTAGGCCCAGCCATCACCCATTTTGCCGGTCTGCGGCGTCCACAGGTTCATGCCCCAGGGTAACCCAATTGCGGGGTAGGTATTTCCGTTAGACAGTTCATGGTTGGAAGCTGTACCCATGAGCGGGTTGATATAATCTACGGGGTTGACAGCATCCTGTGCATACAGTGAGGCTGAAACGGACAGTAGAAGAAGATAGCTGGCCAGGAATTGTTTTTTCATCTTATTTCTTTTTTACGGGAACCAGTAAAACGCCATCGGCGATCACGGTGCCATTTGCGCCTTTATTGCTTATTGTTACAGCTGTTTTGTTACCGGCGGGCAATTTAAACCGGCCCAAGTGCACCCATTCTCCATTTGTTTGGCCCAACACCGTTACCGCCGCCATTTGAATAGTGATTTCCTTTTTTTGAGTTCCATTGTCCACTACGCAATGCAGGGTAGAAGAGGGATTGCTAACCTTTGGTAAAGCATAGGTATAAATATCGTATAAGCCCGATTTAGCAAGAGCAGGCCGGAAGATAACGGCTTTTGGTTTATCATTCACGGTGGAATAATAGGCTGTAGGTCCGTAAGTGCCGCCTTTTTTCACAGACCATTGTCCCTGCAGTTCCACATGCGCACTATCATCATTGTCTACAAGAATATCAGGCGTGCTGCCATCTGCCAGCGGATTTACGGTAAGAATATGTTGCATTTTCTTCACGTCCACGTCCTGCACCGCCGTTTTACCGTCTACTGCAAGTGCAGCGGCAAGGCCGGAAGATTGACCGAGCACCATAAAAACCGGTTCCATGCGAATGGAACCATAACCGATATGGCTCGCAGACAGGCACACGGGCACCAGCAGGTTGCGGCATTCTGATCGTTTGGGTGTTATGGCCCGGTAGGCAATTGGATAAGGACCCGCTCCACCCCGTTCTACATCACCTTCATTTTTCACCATTCCGTTCATCACCAGTCGCTGCGTGTTGTGGGAGTCCATTCCGTAGGCGGCCATTCCGATTCCATCTTCTACCACTTCCTTTCGTTCGCAGTTGGCCTGTGTCATTACATATTCGCCCAGCATTCTTCGCGCTTCGCGTACATAGATCTGTGGTGTCCAGTTGTCATTGTCCTGGTATTCATCTTTAGGATAACCCCAATTGAGCATAAATTGACGTACAGAGTCCGGGATGCGTGGGTCATGCCCGATGAAATAGAGCAGGCCCTGGTTGTAGGTTTTCAGTTCCTGGTAAAATGCATCACGCGTGGCATAGTCGGCTTCCGGGTAATGCCAGTTTCTGCCAATCATATCGGTTGAAAATCCGCCTCCGTTGTTAATATCAGTTTTATGATTGGGCATCAGGTCAAATTTCAGGATCTCGCGGATATCATTTGGCGCGGTGAGCCGCGCGATATAACGTGGCAGTAGTTCATATTTCAGTGAGTCGTACCCGGCTGGCCGGGTGATGGGTATCCGGTTGGCGGGATCATCTGTGAGGCAGATGCGGAAATTATAAGCCTGCACATGCTTGTCGCCGCTGCCAATAGGCGCAAGGGCAGCATCGGAGATTCCCCACAGCAGTCCGCTGGAAGGAACGCCGGGTATCCTATAGGGATCTACGCCATCGGGAATTTGATTGCCATGTTGAGGTGTTGCAGGTGGTTGCACCTGTACACCATTGTAGCTTTCGCCGTACTGGCTGGATGATTCCCTTCCCACTGTAAAGCTTACACCTGAACGCGCCATCAGGTCACCTTCATAGGTACAGTCAATAAAGATCTTTGCACGAATTACCACTGTAGCAGCCGGTTTTTTTGAAAGATCTTCCAGTTCAATGCTATGGATAATGCCGTCGCTGTGATCAGCTTTTACAATGCGGTGCTGGTATCGTACTTCCACACCTGCGGCGTGGATATAATCCAGGTAAACATTTTCGGCTACATGCGGCTCAAAGATCCACGCTTCAAATTGTCCGTACTGTTTTCCTACGCGACGGTAGAAGTCGAGACCCAGTCCTGTTACTGCATATTTATTCCCGATATCTGTATAACCCAATCCGCCGGAAGTGAGTCCGCCCAGGTGTTTGCCGGGTTCCAGCAGTACTACCGATTTTCCCATTTTTTTTGCGGTGTAGGCTGCCATTACGCCGGCAGAAGTGCCGCCGTACACACATACATCGTATTGTTGTTGTGCTTTTGTTTTCCCGATCAGCAGGATGCACAGTGATGCAATTACAATCCGTTTCATGTTGTTGATTTATTCGGTATAATCAAGGTCTTTTGAAAATGTTTCCTGCATGCCCCATACGGCAAAGAGCGCTACCAGCAGCGCCAGCGCTGCCACGATACCGCCCGATGAAAGAACGCCGTATTTTTTAGTGCAAAACAGGAATAACGGTGTAAAAAGGTTTACACTGCCGCGAACAAAATTTGGAACGGTGGTGGCTACAGTTGCGCGCAGGTTAGTGCCAAACTGCTCCGCAGCGATGGTGACAAAAAGCGCCCAGTATCCAATGGCAAATCCAAGAATACCGCAAAGAATGTAAAAGAGCAGCGTACCGCCGGCGGGCTGAAGCAGGTAAACAGAGGTAGCTGTTGCCGTCAGGAAAATAAACAGCAGTACCACTTTCTTCCGGCTTCGGAGCCATTGACTCAGCAGGCCGCTGGTCATATCACCTAAAGAGAGCCCAATGTACGAACACATTACTGCCTTGCCAGCCTGGATAGGTTCCGCCAGTCCGAGCGCTTTACCAAATTCAGGTGAAAACGTGATGAGGATGCCAATTACAAACCAGATGGGCAACCCAATCAGGATGCAACGCAGGTATTTTACCAGCCGTTTGCGGGAACTGAAAAGCATAAAGAAATTGCCTCTTTTCGTGGTCGTTTTTCGGACCGCTTCAAACACACCCGATTCAAACACGTTAAACCGCAATACCAATAATGCTAGTCCAAGTCCGCCACCAATAAAGTACGCAATGCGCCAGTCGTAAATATCGGCAACGAAATATGCAAGTACCGCTCCCAGTACACCTACCGATGCAACGATGGCAGTGCCATAACCACGCGTTTCTTTCGGAAGAATTTCGGCAACCAGTGTAATACCGGCGCCCAGTTCTCCGGCCAGGCCAATACCGGCGATAAAACGTAATGCTGAATACTGGTCCAGGTTGGTCACAAAACCATTGGCAATGTTGGCTAATGAATAAAGTATAATGGAGCCAAACAAAACCGAGAGTCGCCCGCGGCGATCACCCAGCACACCCCAGAAGATACCGCCAACCAGCATGCCTGCCATCTGGATATTGATCAGCATCACCCCTTTATTCAGCAGTTGATCTGCGGGAACGTGAAGTCCTTTAAGGCTGGGAACGCGAACAATGCTAAACAGGAGCAGGTCATATATATCTACAAAGTAACCAAGCGCAGCAACAATTACAGGCAACGATAGCAGGGCGCGGAGGGAAGGTCTTGTATCTGTCATGATAATGAATTACGATAAAAGTTTAGCGAGATAGGCAGGATAACTTTCTTTGTCGATAGATCCATCTCCTTTTGTAATACTATCCCCGAAGCACACTATTTTCCCCGTGGGAAGCTGGTGATATTGCACATATTGGCTCACAGCCAGCGCCAGGAAGCGATAGCCATCGCGGGTAGGATGTACACCATCCGTTTTCCCGGAATTGGCTTCATTACGGATAAGGCTTTCGGGATCAAGTCCAACCTTGCCCACTTTTTCAAAAATGCTTCCAAGGTCCAGCAAGTCGGCCTTGCGGGCCGTGGCCACGTCCTGAATGATCTGGTTCACCTGCTTGCGACGTCCTTCAGCGCCTTCCGGCTGGAAAAATTCAGCGGGGTGGCGGGTGAGCAGATAAGGTTCGTAGAAGGGAAGAATTGTCATCATCAGCAAACGCGCGCCGCTGTCCTGAATTTTTTCCGCCAGCCAAAGCAGGTTGCTCTTGTATTTATCGGGCGCTACATGTTTCCCATTGGCCATATCGTTAGTGCCCACCATCATGATCACCAGTTCCGGCTTATGTGCCAGGCAATCGGTGTCAATACGTTTAATAAGATTGGTAGTGGTATTACCGGCAATACCGGTATTGATCACCACAGGTGTTGTTGCAGTAGCAAGCCATGAAGAAGACTTCAATGGCGAGGGGGCAGCCAGCAGACGACTACCACCGGCCAGTCCCAATCCTGCAAGAATGGAACGCTGGATAAAATGTTTGCGGGATGTTGACATATTGATTTTTTTTGATGCTAATTCGATTTAGTTCTATTGTTTTAAAAAAAGGCGGATTTCCGCCGTCTTTATACGGAATCGCGGTAGATCATCCGGGTTGCCAATTGCAACTCCGTTGTTTTACTTTTTTCTGTAATGCCCATTTCTCCCATCAGTATCTGCACTGCTGCTTTGGCAATAGCCTGTATCGGCTGCTGAATTGCGGTGATGGTGGGAGTGCAGAAATTAAACAGTTCATTATCGTCAAAACAAACCACGGCCAGTTCCGACGGGATTTTAATATCCAGGTCTTTGATGGCCTGCAGCCCCGCAATACCCACATAGTTGGTGGCAAACAGCACGGCGTCCAGTTCCTGCGTCTGCAGAAATTCCCGGATAGCTTCTACAGAAGCGTTCTTTGTAAAATTGTAGTTGAGTTTCAGCACCTGGCTTTTCTTCACCGGTATTTTATGTTTCCGCAACGTGTCTACATAGCCGCGCTCCCGGTCTTTCATTTGCACCAGGTCCATGTCCACTGTTACAAACCCGATCTTCTTGCGGCCATTGGTAAGCAGGTGCGTAACGCCCTGAACGATGCCTCCGTAGTTATCAGCCATTACATAGGGGCATTTTATTTTTCCAAAATAGCGGTCAATCTGTACTACGGGCAGGTTTTTCTTAACCAGGTCTGCCAGTCGTGTTGCCATACCTGCATTAGGGGTAACGAGATAACCGTCTACCTGTTGTCGTTGCAACATGGTGATCAGTTCATCGGCTTTTTTATTTTGATTTTCCGTACTGCAATAAACCACTTGGTAATTATGCGCATTCAGCTCTTCCTCGATCGTTTTAGCCAGGTTGGAAAAGAAGTGGTTGCCAATATCTTCCACGATAAGGCCAATAATACGTGTTTGGCCCGTGCGTAATGCAACTGCGATGTTATTGGGCTGGTACGACATTTCCCTCGCCACTTTCAGGATCTTGCTGGTCACTTCCTCGCTGATGCGCATCTCTTTTTCGCGGCCGTTCAAAACGAACGATACCGTGGTGGGAGATACGCCAACCATTTTGGCAAGTTCTTTTAATGAAATCATCGGTTCGGTTTAATGCGTCAAATTTATGGTATGCAGGTCAGTTTGTGCTCCCGCGGCCCGGATTAATGCAGCAATCACCTGGTTTGTCTCCGTCCCGGAATATTTCATTCGAATACGCCAGAGCAATTCTTCAACCGGAACAACAGAGTTGCCAGGTTGTAATGCTGCAACTGTCCAGGCCACGGGAGTTACACCCCGCTCACCTTTCCTTTCACCTTTTATAACATCTCGAAAAGTGCCATCGTCATTTTTTTCAAAGCGCGACCATGCATGTACGATCGTCCAGTTGAACCCTGTTGTATCAGCATTCATATATCCTGCAAGATCGCCAGGGTTGCCGGAGCCTTTTCGCTTCTGGTTTGCCCACAGCTGGTATTTTGCCGCTACCACGGGAATGGAAATACCCTGACTGTTCTTATACCAGCTTATTTTCCCATCGCCTCCATTATATGGCGAATATTGTACGGTAATTATGCCAGTGAGGTTGCTGATCTCTTCAACAAAGATGGCGCAGGCCTCACGGGCTTGCGGACTGTCTAATTTTTTGCAGATAATGCCCAGCACATGGGCGCCAATTTTATTCATACGCCGGTTTAAAATCCTGGCATAGGCATGCAGGAGAGAATCCGGGTGTGGGCGTGATCTTCCAAACAGATCGGGGTATAAATAGCCTCCACCATATTCGACAAGAGAAATAGATGCCGGTTGTTCGGTGGCCAGTTTGCTGTACACATCCGGGCTTGCCATGGAAAGATTCGAAATGCAGGTGGTAAAGCTCATAGGGATTTTATCACGGGCCGGATTTTTCCAATAATCGGTACTGCTCAAAAACTGGTTGCTGGTCCATTGCATATTATCACCATCACTCAGCACAAAGGATCTGAAGCGGCTGTTATCCGACCAATCGATCGATTGCGGCTGGATGCTCTTGATTGTTGGCAATGCCTGTTTTGCCTGGATGCTTAGCATGGGGAGGTTCATGCAAAAATCACTAACTGTATTGATCATGCCCCATCTTGAGCACGGCGCGATATGGCTGAATTCATCGCCTTTGTTCCAGCCTACTACTGGCGATAATGGTTCCATCCATTCCAGCACATGTTCCAGTAAACTATCTACACCGTAATAGACCATTGCGCGGTGCGCGATGGCATAATCGCGGTTGTTGCCGATGGCCGGGTTTACCAGCACCAGCAGGTGGCGATTAAGCTGGGTACGTATGCTGTCGAACCAACTAATGTTGGGAGCAACACCGGTAGCATCGGCCAGTTTGAGAAGTCCCATGGAGATGGCTTTCGGCTCCTGGCGCCGATCGATCAATGCTGCATCTAAAAGACCTGCATAAACGGTGGCTACATTAACTGAATTACCCGTGCTCCCGGCATCATACAACACATAACCTTTTACGATATTTTCCCGTTGATAGCGGGCGAGTAATTTCCACAGATCGATTGTCTTTCCCTTTTTTGCACCGGTACGCGCAAGCAGGGCATTGAAATAACCGGCATAATTTGGATTTGCATATTGGATCCAAATGCCTTCCTGGCTGCGTCCTTCATTAACGGCTCTCGCCGCAAGCCCCGATAGCGATTGTGCCAGGTTCATCGCTGCAACATCACCGGGTGCCCCGGGATTGCAGGTAATGATTGTCCGCGGCGCTTTTTGCTCCGGCCACCAGTTGTCGATTTTTTCCTGCGCTGCCAGCGGCAGGCTTAGCAGCAGGAGCAATGTTGTTTTTATTTTTGAAACGCAGAACATATTATTGTTTAGGCGCCGGTTGATCATTATCTGGTTCCTTTACGGTCTTCAGGTCGTCCAGTGTTTTAAGCGGTGATTCCAGGAAAGCATGGTTAGCCAGGAGGCGCTCCTGCAATTGTGCATAGCAAACATCCTGTACGGCGCTGTTTCCTTTTACCGCCAGTGCGGCGGCGGTGCCAGCTGCCTGCCCGATGATCATATACTGCGGTTCCATCCGGATGGTGGCATATGCAGCATGCGATGTAGAAAGGCAGATCGTAACCAGCAGGTTGCCGGCCTGCTCCTTGCGTGGTGTAATGGAACGATAAGGGATCTGGTAGGGGATATGCTTCATGCGTTCCTGCTCGGTACGTTGCGGTCCACCCTCGTATTTCAAAATACCTTTTTCATCGGCAAATCCCTGTACACGGTGCACATCCAATCCATAAGAGCCCAGCCCGATGGGATCTGGTTTTTGCATATCAGACACAACATCCTGTTGTTTCATAATATACGCGCCTTTCATCCTGCGGGCTTCACGCACATAGAGCTCGTAAGGCCAGTTGTTGTTGTCGGTAAATTCATCCTTCGACAGCCCCCAGTTATTGATCTCATCACGGTATTCCTGCGGCAGGCGGGAATCATGACCCAGGAAATACATATAGCCCATTACATATTCCACATGATCCTGCCAGATGGCAGCACGTTTCTTGTAAGAACCATCGGGATATTCCCAGTTGCCGCCCACATAGTCGGCAGTATTCAGGTCTACTTTTCCATTGGGTACTTTGCCTGCACCGGGAAACATTTTCCGTGCTGCTTCCACCGCTCCCACGCGCTCAATAACTCCTTTTGTGGTACGCAGGAGTTCTTCATACTTCCAGGGATCATAGTGGGAAGGTTTTGGAAAAGGAACCTGGTTTGTTTTCACATTGGTGAGCGACAGACGAAAATTGTACGACTGCGTTTTATTATCGGCAGATCCAACAGGGCCGGGTGGGGTGGCTGCTACTTTATATAACAGTTTTCCGTTGACGTAAGCACTTCCGGAGCCATAGGCGTCGCGGATGCCGGCAGAATATTCGTTGTATTCTGACTGGGCTTCACGGCCCACAATGTAATCTACACCTGAAAAAGCCATCAGGTCGCCTTCATAGGTGGCGTCTATGAATACTTTTCCTGTGTACTGGGTGCCATCTTCCATGATGATTCGCTGGATTTGTCCGTCTTTCGTTATCACACCATTTTTTTCTTTCAGTCGTTGTTTGAATACAACGGTAACACCGGCTTCGTTCACCATTTCCCACAGAACTTTCTCGGCCACATGGGGTTCAGGGAACCAGCCAATGGAATCGCGGGTGATGGATTTATAATTATAATACTTACCCAGTCGTTTGTAAAATTCAAGCACATAGCCGCCAATTACGGAGCGGCGGCCAATATCAGTTGCCGATAAACCACCGGTTACCATACCGCCGATATGTTTTTTGGGTTCCAGTATCACCACCTTCATGCCTTCACGGGCAGCTGAAATGGCTGCCATTACCCCGGAAGCTGTTCCGCCGTATACCACCACATCAAAATTCCGTGGAGGAGAAGGATTACGGAAGGCTGTTAGCGCAATTGCGGCTAAGGAAGTAAACAACAATGAACGAAACAATTTCATGCGTTGGATTTGAAGTTTGGATTAATAGTTGGGATTTTGCTGGAAATTGGCCTTGTTGGTAGACAGATCAATTTCTGATTGTGGTATCGGAAACAGGTAGTTTCTTGTTGAATCAAAACTGGTGCTGGTATTCGCGATTGTTGTGAAATTCTTTGATCTTGTTTTTTCCAGGAAAAAATAGAGTTTCCCGGTTCGTGCAAGATCAAACCAGCGTTGAAACTCGAAACAAAGTTCGCGGGAGCGTTCCATCAGTATTTCATCGATCGTAATATCAGATGCTGTGTAATTTTTAAACGTAGGCGTGGTGGATGGATCTACCGGCAGCCCGGCAGAAGTAAGTCCGCGTGCCCGTTGGCGAACGGCATTGATCGCATCCAGTCCTTCGCTTGAGATGGTCCCGTTCTTTTTATAATCTGCTTCAGCAAACATCAGCAGTACGTCCGCAAATCGCAGCACAATTACGTTATTTGGACAATTGGAATACAAATAGGGCATTGTTTCGCGCCAGCTGTTTCCCCAACGGTATTTTGTAACGCCACAGCGACCGAGCACCGTTGAATTATAAGAATCGGGATTATAAGCAGAACCCCAGATATAAGTGAGTCCGGCGGGCGCATTGTTACTTACATTTACCAGTGAATCCGTAAGGTTCCAAAGCCGGCGTTTGTCGTAGTCAGGCGCGCTGAGTGATGCTTTGTAATATTTGTAAAACTTCGGTACGTACACCAGGTTGCATTGCCCGATCATGGCATTGGTATAGTAAGCGGGGTTACCATTGATAGTTCCGCTGGCAATCATACCATATTCTTTGGTCCACTGTGTTCCGTACGGTGAGGTAGCGCTAAACTGCAGTTCGAAAATTGATTCTGCATTAACGTTTTTGTTTTCAATTTTGAACACATCACCATAAACCGGTAACAGGTGTGCACCGCTGTGATCTTTTACATCTTTTAATACCGTCCAGGCTTTTGTGTACAGGTCATTTACCGAAGTGGTGATCGTTGAATAGCCCGGAACTTTATTGGCTTCTTTTGCAGACGCCATCGTTAGATATACTTTTCCCAGTAAGGTTTTAGCAGCCCATTGATTGGCGTGCCCGTCATTTGTTTTTGCGGTGGGCAGTACGCCATCGGATGAAGCATAGTCAAGATCATCCAGGATCACCTGGTACACTTCGTTGATGGGTCTGCGCGGCAGCCCGTAATCGAAATCGCCGGTGATCGGTTCTGTGATAATGGGAATTTCTCCAAACGCCTGTACCAGGCGGAAATACACGAATGCGCGGATAAACCGGGCTTCGCCGATGATGCGATTGCGATCGGCATCGGAGATGCTCGTTACATTTTGCGCAGCAACGATCATCACATTTGCACGGGCTGCAATCTGGAAGTGCCGAAACCAATATTCGTATACGGCGCCCTCGTTTGCATTGAAGGTGTAGCGGTCAAAATTAAAGCGAACGCCGGATGAGCCTTTGAACATTCCTTCGTCTGTTCCCAATTCAGTCATAAACAGCGGCGTGTTGGTATATACGCCAAAGAGGTCTTTGGCTGATGAATACATACCAACGATGCCCGCGTCAAGCGTGGTTTTATCTACAAAGAAATTGTCGGCCGTGTATTGCGTCTGCGGTTTTTCCTGCAGGTATTTTTTACAACCTGAGCTGCACACCAGGAACAGGCTTGCTGCAGCGATTATTTTAATAGTCGATTTCATTACAGGCAAGTTTGGGTGGTTAGAGTTTAAGTTTAAATCCGAATGAATACATACGGGAGCGGGGATACGATGCATAGTCGAGTGATGGCATCAGGTCTCCAAAGCTTCCCTGGCGTGTATTTACCTCGGGGTCATAACCGGAATATTTGGTGGATATCCAGAGATTTTTGCCGCTGGCAAAAATGCTGATCCCTGTAAGGCCAAGTCGTTTCAATTTTGACATCGGGATATCATAAGCAATCGTAAGATCAGCCAGGCGAATAAACGAGCCGTCTTCAATCCAGTCGGAAAGCATTTTTAATTCTTCCGGACCACCTGGCATACGATATTGATTATTGGGATTCCCTTCTTCTACCAAGGTGCCGGTAGACATATCGTAGAGTGAAGGGCGCCATGCGTCCACCAATGATTTGGCCATATTGGTGGGGTTTCTGCCCGCTTCCAACGTTACACGGTTGGCGTTGTAAATATTATTACCGTAGCTGAACTGGAACACCGTATTCAGGCTAAATCCGCGCCAGCGGAAGAAATTGGTAAGACCGCCGCTGAATTTCGGTTGTCCCTGGCCGAGTACGGTCCGGTCGTAAGTATCTATAATATGGTCGTTGTTACGATCAATAAACTTTCTTGTTCCCGGCCGGATGGCGCTGATGGGTTGTCCGTTGATGCTGATCAGACCTGAGGCCTGTATTTCTTCATAGGATTGCCAGATGCCATCTGTGATGTAGCCGTACCATTGACCAATCGGTTCTCCATTCCGGATAATGGCGCTGGTGCCCACACCCGGTACTACACCGGGGTCGAGTGACAGTTCGGGACCGATCTCAATTGCTTTGGATTTATTGAAGCCAATGTTGGCATCAATATTCCAGCTAAAATCACGATGATCAACAGCCAGGGCCGAGACGGTAAATTCAAGTCCGCTGTTTTGAATGGAGCCCAGGTTGGTCCATGAATTTCGATAGCCGGAATAAGCTGGTGTTACTTTCTGGATCAACAGGTCTTTGGTGCGTTTCAGGTACCATTCTGCTGTAAACTGGATGCGATCTTTAAGCAGTCCAAGATCAAGACCGGCATTCACCTGCGTGGTAGTTTCCCATCTGAGTGAAAGATTTTCGGGTCGTTCTACTACTACTCCATAATTGGGTGTATAGCCATCCATGGGAGAGAAGTAGGTGCCAATGGTAGAAAGCGTGAGGTAAGAAGGAATGGCGGTATTACCGCTTTGTCCAATGCTGGCCCTGAGTTTCATGGAAGAAATGGCATGTACATCTTTCATAAAACTTTCGTCGGAGATACGCCAGGCCAGGCCGGCAGACGGGAAGTAGCCCCATTTATTGGCGCTGCTGAACCGTGATGAACCATCTGCGCGGAAGGTTCCGGTAAACAGGTATCGGCCTTTATAAGCATATTCTACACGGGTAAGGAACGAGGCCATCGTCCATTGCGTAATGTTATAGTTAGGAATGATGGGCACAGTTCCGTTTTCAAGTCCGTATACACCCAGTACTTCCACATCATAATTCTGGTTCTCGGCCGTGATCAGGTTTACTTTATTTTTTTCAAATGTGGCGCCGGCTACTGCGTTGATGCGGTGATTTTTTCCAAAATTGTGACGATAGTAAAGAAGATGTTCGTTCATCATTTTGGTGGTGGTGGCGCGGGAGAGATAAGCGCGACCGTTGTATTTGGAACCGGAAGCTACAAACTTAGGATAGTAGGCATCCGTATTTACGTTGGTTGTGGAATAGGTGCCGGTGATGCGATAGGTGAGTGATTTACTCAGGTTGAAATCAAATGCGAGTCGCGCCAGCCAGTCAGAAACATTCTTTTTGTTGGTGGTGTATTTGGCCAGCGAGTATGGATTGGTGGTTACAAAATTGTCTACGTCGGAGTTGTCTTCAACGTCGCGTTGCGTAAGTGGCTCAAGTGGCGGTTTGTTGAACATAGCCGTTACGATCGAATTGGATTGAATACCGCCGTTGAGAATTCCTGATACAAAACCCTTGGTTTCTGTTTGTCCGCCAGACAGGTTGAGGGTCATGTTGATATTGGGATTCAGTTTTTGTTGCAGGTTAAAGCGTGCGGTATAGCGTTTGTAACCGCTGAATACTACAAGTCCGTCTTGGTCCAGGTAGCCGCCCAGCAGTGAGAATTTGGTATCGCGTGTACCGCCGGTAAGGCTGATGCGGTATTCCTGGACAGCGGCATCCTGGAACATGGCGTTTTGCCAGTCGGTGTTGGTGGTATCGGGGCTGGCGTATTGTTGCCAGTCGTGGTAGGTAGCTGTTTGGTTTACCCCCCAGAATCCGCCTGGTGTACCGAGTGGTGTATCGCGGAAATAGGTATAGCCTGCTTGTGTGGACGCGGGAACGTTGGGGTTGGAGGTGCTTGGTGGTGAGAATACGTATGCTGATGCGAGAAAGCGGGCATGTGCATATTCTTCGGAGTTCATTACGGGAAACAGGTGACCGGGATGTTGAATCGCGAGGTTGGAATAGAACTCTACGCTTGTCTTACCGGCTTTGCCGGATTTGGTGGTGATGATAATGACACCGTTTGCGCCGCGGGCGCCATACATGGCGGTGCCGGAGGCGTCTTTAAGGATCTCAATGTTCTCGATGTCGCCGGGGTTGATATTATTGGCATCGTCTTGCAGTACACCATCAATTACAAATAGTGGTGTGCTGGCGGCACTGATGGAGCTGGCACCACGGATGCGGAAGGTAAATTCTGATCCGGGGGCGCCGTCGTTTTGGGTTATTTGCACGCCGGCAGCTTTTCCGCGCATGGCATCGGCCAGGGATACGAGGGTGCGGTTTTGCATGGCCTCGCTGGAGACGGTGGAGACGGATGCGGTAAGATCTTTGCGTCGGGTGGTGTTGTAACCGATGATTACTACATCATTCAGGTTATTGTCGGTGGGTGTCATCACTACGTTGATGACGGATCTTCCGGCAATGCGTTCAAAGGCGCCTTGCATACCTACGTAGGTAAAGAGAAGTTGTGCGGTGTCGGCTTTTACGGTAATGGAATAATCGCCGTTGACGCCGGTTTGTGTCCGGATGTTGGTGTAGCGTTCTCTTACGGTAACGCCCTGGAGGGGTGCCCCGGTAAGGTCTTTTACCGTTCCTTTTACGGTAAAGCCTTTTTGTGCGGAGGCGGTAAGGCCTGTTAGTAGCAGCAGGGTGCTAAGCAGGCTGGCAAAAAGCAAACGTTGAGTTCCCATAATTGTTCGTTTTGTAGAAGATTTGTTGGTAGTGAATTTCCCGGACAGGTTGTGGATGGGGCTGTTAGCCGCCTGGTGGGTGTAGCCACGGAGGGGGCAGTGCCAGGGGAACGCCTCGCTGGGCGAGGGTTGTAAATAGATGTGTGATCTTGAGCATGGGCAAACAAAAGGCTAAAAACAGGTTGCTAATTCGTTTTAGCAAGTTAAATGTACAGTTATTTTTAACCCGGCCAACAAAAAACTGGTATTTTTTTATCCTGTTTGGCGGATTAGCGGGTGTGGGGATGGATTTGCGGACAGGTATATAAGGTGTGGTGTTTTTTGGGTGTTGTACGGATCCGGGCAGGGAATGGGCTGGAATATCTTTCAGATTATAAGACCGATAAATGCTTGTCGGGAACCAATTTATCTTTATTTTTGCACCCCCCGGAAGTTCGGGGGTAACGGAGAGGTGCCTGAGTGGCCGAAAGGGCCGGTTTGCTAAACCGTTGTACGAGCTTAAACTTGTACCGAGGGTTCGAATCCCTCCCTCTCCGCGAGCAACGTATTAAGAGCGGCCGGTTATTTTGGCGGCTTTTCGCCTGGAGGGATGGTTTAAACCGCTTATTTCCAGGATATAAAGAGTGTTCGGGAGGTAGTTCAGCCCGGTAGAATACCTGGTTTGGGACCAGGGGGTCGCAGGTTCGAATCCTGTCCTCCCGACTTAAAGCATATCAAATGCTATCAAAGCCTGTAAATTCATATTGATTTACAGGCTTTTGTTTTTTTTCTCCATCAATTTAAATCAGAAAATATCAGAATTCAGGTGAGCCATTCAGTGAGTAAATTCAGGCATAGCCTTTGTTACTCACCCAATAGCTTACAATTCATTGTAATCCATTTAGTTGCGTCATTTTGTTTGACACTTTTTGATTGGATTTGAAATGGATTCGAACCTGCGGCCAACGTGGATTAGAACCTGCGGCCTATGGTTCCGAAAGTGCGAACTGACAAAGTGAAGAGTGGAATCAATTCATTTCAAAACATTCAAAACAAAACGCATGGAAAAACAATCCTTCGGTATTTGCTTCCTGGTCAGAAAGACCAAGGCCGATAAGAAAAGAGCAGACATTTATGTACGTATTACGGTAGATGGAGAAGAAAAAGAATTTTCTGTGAAAGAGCAGATTGATCTGAGCACCTGGAACAGCGAAAAGGGGATCGTCAAGGGAAATAGTATTGCCGTCAAATCTATCAATGATCACTTGGATAATATACGCTTTGGTATCAGAGATAAATACAGGAAGCTGGTCGATGCAGGTAAGCTTGTGACTGCGGAATCAGTAAGGGATGCTTACTTAGGAATATGTATTCTGCAAAAGGGTCATAAGCTTTTTGCATTACTTGAATATTACAGAAAAATATGGGAAGGCAAATTAAGCAACGGCAGTTTTAAGAACTATAAGACTACCATAGCATATTTAAAACTATTCCTGGAGATCAAGTATCCTTCAAAAGATATTTATCTCTCCCTGCTTAACATGGAATTTGTAACAGAATTTGAATATTACATACGCCATCATTCTATAAAGGATCATGATCCCTGCCTCGGTAACGGAGTGGCCAAACATATTCAAAGGGTCAAAAGAATCATGAACTGGGCCGCTGAACTGGGATGGATAAAATCCAATCCTTTTGATAAATATAGTTGCCCAGTAAAAAAGAGCAAGCGTAAGAAACTGGATATTCAGCAACTGGTGACTTTGGAACAAAAGATTTACACTGATGCTGCATTACAGTATGTAAAAGATTTGTTCCTTTTTAGTTGTTATACCGGGTTTGCTTTTGCCGATGTAATGCAACTGCGGAAAAGTCATTTTGAATGGGATACCAATGATATTATTTGGTGTAAGGTATATCGCCAGAAATCTGATATATTATCTCCAGTACCGTTACTGAAAGATGCAGCCACGATAATAAATCTCTATAAAGACCATCCTGATGTGGTCGGAAGCGATGCTATCTTTCCTCAGATCACTAACCAGTATGTCAACAGGCGACTGAAGATGATGCAGGAAATTTGTGAGATTGATATACCGCTTACCTTCCACGTTGCCAGGCATACATTTGCGAAAACTGTAGCTTTAAAGAACGGAATACCGCTGGAAACAATACAAATGCTAATTGGACACACGAAGATTTCCACCACACAGATCTATGCCGATGTGGATGAAGAAAAGATCATTAATGATATGAATGGATTAGGGGATAAACTTGACAGGAAAAGAGAAATCATCCTTAATCATCGGAGAGAAATTGCTGCATCTGCCTAAGATTGCTGACAATTTTATTTTTTAGAATAATAACGAAGCCCGCAATTATTGCGGGCTTCGTATTCAGTATCCTTCCTCCAACAATTGCTTAATATCTTCCTTATTATAATAAACAGTACCACCAATCTTTTTTGTCCGCAGTTTTCGGCTGATACGAAGAGAAACAAGTTTATTGACGGAACAACCTAGCATCTTCCGAACATCAGAAGTTTTAAACCCTTCAGGCTTTTCGGTAACAGGCTTAATGACAGTGGACACTATATTTTTAATATCATGCAACAATTGAATCCGGAAAACTTCAAGATCTTCTTTGGTCAAAACTTCTGCAGGCATTGTGTCAGATTTTCAGAGTCTTTTAAGAGGAGTAAAAAATATCATACTTCCCAGAAAATGGTTATACGAGGGTACGTACTTTACATATCCATACTCATGCAGTTGACGTAGCACTTTATGGTAAGTATTACCACCGGATATTTTGCATAAATTAATGATGTCCTGCCTGAAAAAGGATAGCGGGCCATCTTGTCCGCTATCCTTCCATTTTTTCCATAAAGAAACATACAGGCTGATATGTGCAGCCGAAATTCGGGGATCAGTTTCTACGACCGTCAGAAAATTAAAAAGGCGATCCATTTAATTTATTCCTTGCCGTTTACGATTTGATTTTTTTTTAGTGTTAGGTGGGCCACCTTCATCCTCACCTGGATTCTGCTTCAGGCTTTTTTTTTGATCATCCTGCTTCACTGATTGCTCCGCTGAATTACTTTCATAAAGTTTATCAGTACGGATACGCTGCCCGGATGCTTCATAAAAATTGAGCGACTTGAATTGGGGTGCCGCTTCGATGAACACCTTTTGTTCCTTCCCTTGTATGGTAAGTGTAACGGATTGCCGGTTCCCTCTCTCCAGGGATTCAATAAGCCGCTGACTGTCCGTTTCGGTCAGCAATTCTTTAATTGGATGGTTTTGCAAAACAACCTTCAGGTCAAAACCATAGTTGTCGTTGAACGGTCTGAGCTTAAAGTTGCCGTGTGCATCTGTTTCCTTAAAGTTCAGTTGCTGCCAGGCATTATACTTTTCTCCTTCCTTGTTTATTTTTTCTTTAAATATGGCCCGGCCACTCATCAGGTTATAGGCTTCTTTCAGTGTGATATTATCTTCTTTGTTATTAATATAGAAAGCTTGCTTAATGGCATCAGGATGCTGATCGTTTTTAAGCACAAGATTATATCGGTTAAAGAAATAAATATCGCTTTCATCTGATTTTCTGAAATGAAGCGTTGCGACTGTTTCATCCTTTCCATAGTCTTTTTGAAAGCTAAGCGTAAACTCCGGCTCCTGCTTTTGCAATTTCTCTTTCAATTGCTGCTGCAGGTCTTCACCAAATCCTGTGTACTTTAATTGATTACTCAGGTAATCATAATTTTTTTCATTCATGATTGACAAATTTGTATAATTAGATAATTGTTGTTCCAATTCTTGGCCATAAGGGATTTGTTTTAGCATTTCGTCAACCGACCCGGCCCGGATGACTCTGTAATTATCATATTCGCTGATGTTGTTATCAGAAAATTCATCAGCTTCGTCTTTGGTTTTAAAAAAATACATGTCCGGCTTGTCAAGGAAATAGTTAATTGTATTGTAGGCGATATAAATATTCCCCTGGGCAATTTCCTTGTTTGCTATATCCAGTAATTGATCGTCTATAACATGTTCCCTTTGCATTTCTTTCACTTGTTTATACGCTTGCATGGCTGTTAGCAATTTGCCATCCGATACAGGCACGGTTAATGATTTTTCGTATTGCTGTTTGAGTATGTAGTCGTCCGAAATATGCTCTCTGTATTCTGTTTCCGGCAAGTGTTTAAACCTTAGTAAGTCAGCCGCTGCTTTATC
The DNA here is from genome assembly GCA_048498035.1 of Bacteroidota bacterium. Classification (GTDB taxonomy): domain Bacteria; phylum Bacteroidota; class Bacteroidia; order Chitinophagales; family Chitinophagaceae; genus CADEDV01. Next base: position 142,945 of record JBEHYT010000005.1, read on the forward strand.
AATAGTATCAAGCTTTCCTAAATCTGCCTGTATATGGTTGAGAAATTGATCTGCTTTATCAATGTGAACACCGTTCAGGTAACTGTCATATATTTTATTTGCCTGCTGCATCCGGTCATCCAGTTCAGCCAATGTTTCGGGGATGGGAATTGACCGGACAGTCAAATGGTAAGCCTTTAACTCGACCGAACCTTTTTCACCAGTATCATAGCGCAGAGAGAACATCAGCTGATCCTTTCCTTTTTCCCTGTAAGGGTAGATTGAAAATTGCCGATCGTTGCTACTCTTGTAAGTTTCTAACTGGCTAACCGCATCTTCAAGACCAAGTTGCCTTAGTTGTTCTTTTAATCGTATGGCATTTCTTTCTGTCATATCAATGCAGGTCAGGCAATAGCACTGCCTTCACAATTTTTGAGTTAGTAAGTTTTAGTCGCAAATGCCGTCCCCCGTTTTTTTCCATTATCTGCACACGCAACAGTTTTGCATCAGGTATAGTGAATTTTTCTAGTGCCGTAACAACAACTGAAAAACTATATGCCTTTACTTGTTTGCTATTACCTGCGACGTAAAGAGGTATGCAATCATTTTCCTGTGCCGCTGTACGGTTCCCTTTTTTCTTATCCCGGATATAAAAACGTAACACGTCAATGTCATAATCAATCGGAGAGTGATTGCATAAAAGCAATTGGTAATAGATAACATTGTCTTTAATGTAAATGCCAATGATGGAAGCTTCAACGGCCCAACTTTTATCCCTGACACCCCTTACCTTCTCCTTATTATCCAAAATGCCGTTGGCATAAGTGGAAATACCGGCTTTTGTGTTGGCAGGCAATTCATAAACTAATATACCTGGTTGTTCTTTATAATTCACAATAAAGGAGTACACATTACCGTCACTCGTAACAACACTTAAATTAGTTTCCGGGAACTGCTTTACAGCCGCTTTTACAAGGAGTATCTTTTCGTTTTCCTTTACCGGCTGTACCAGCACATCTTTTGTTCCCCGATCAACATACTTAATTGGAAAAGGAAAGATTAGTGATGTTGTTTTATCAGTTGTGATTGATAAAGGTTGTTGCGCCATGGCAACATTGCAGATTGCTAAAAATAGAAGAATGAATGTTTTCATTGGTTTATGTTTTTATCTTTTAATAATACTTTGTAACCGGCTTTCACCAGTACTTTAACGAGTTTCACTTTTTTGGATAGTAAGCTTTTGGCAGCACCAATCCCCGCCACAGTAGCCTGGGCTTTGAGGGAAGGATCAACGGAAGACATTTCCATTAGTGATAGACTGTTATCGGCAGATTGTTTTGCAACGTCACGGTTAATTGCACCAGGGATGTATATACCGGGTAACCCATCCATATCGTACACTTCCAGTTTAACGGGGTATAAATTATTATTACATCTGATTGAATTGATTTCGATTTCTAATCTTTCATTATTCAGTGTTGCAATACCAAAAACAAAATTATCTTTAGGGATTAGTGACCCATTGATGTATATAGCGGAAGACAACCTGAATTTAACCACTGCCCCGTTAACTAATACCTGGCTTTCGTGGACAACGGCCTCAATGGCATTTTGATCAATGACTTCGGTTTCATCCGAAAGGCTATAGAAGCCTTTGACAATTGTATCACTACCGGATCGTTTGCTTACTGGATAAACAGCTTCCTTGTTTAAAAGCGAATATTCTTTGATTCTGTCTTTAACCCTTTGGGGATGCTGTATATCAAGGATTTTATCCAAAGTCCCTTCCAGTTGCTTCATTTCCGGATCCTCGATAGAACCGCTGTTGTTAACTTTGAGCATTTGTTCAAGCCTGTCTACTTCAGAAGAGAATTCTTGCGTGGAGGAAGAGTTTTGCTGACCCGGATTCTCATTGTTAGTCGCTGTAGCATTATTCATTTCTTTTTCCAGCAACTTCAGTTTCTGCATAATCTTTTCTTCCGGGTTAGCACTAGCTTTTTCATACGGCGAAGTATTCAATCGTTGATTGTACTTCGAAGCAGTTGCAGTTGTCAGTTCCTGTAGTTCATCAGGAGCAATCTGTTCAGGCATAGTATCTTTTTTAAAATAAGGGTCGCTTCGCATCCACTCTTCCATTTTGAGTGAATCCTTATCAGCTTTATCATAAAATCCCAGCTTGTCCATCCCTTTGTCATCCTTTAAATTAGCATCAGGTAAATCCAGGTTGAGACCTTTTAAATTAACACCGGATTCTGCTTTCTTGTGTCCACCACCCAATGCCCAAAAGGCCATTGTTAAAAAGGGTATTACTAATAAGGGTAACACCAGTAACATTTTTCGTTGCTTCACTTTTTTCATACACTTCTATTTTTGTTGTTGTAAATAAATTTCTTCTAGGATTTTGATGCTGTCTAGCAGGGAAGGCCTTATTGGCTCTCCCAGGCTGTCCATATACCTTTTATATTCCTGTATGTTCTGGTACATTTCATCCGGCACCGGATTCTCCAGTATTTCATCCCCTGACTTGTCAAAATGTTCCGGTACATGAACATTGTCAATTTTAAATACTGGCTTTGGATTCGCGACAAGGGCATTTACAAAGAAGTAAACACTTAATCCACCGCTTACTATGCAGAATACTGCCAGCCACACTTTTACTTTCTTCGTAGTCATAGTTGATACAATTTTATTCATACCATCGCTGAACTTTGTTTGTACTTTGATAAGTCCACCGGCAATTTTGCCAGCTACTTTATCCTGTAACGGAGTTTCTTTTGGTTCTTTCTTTTTGCGTTTCCAAAACATTATTGCCGGTTTTCAATTTTTAAATCTTTATTCTCCAGTGTCTTCCATCGTTCAATCAAAAACCCGTGTGCATTATTATCAGAGCGGGAAACATTCCTTAAGTATCCTTCAGTAACTAAACTGCGGGTAACAATGGTGGTGGGTCTGATGATTTTCTGTTGTCCCTTGTAGCGGAAATAATAGGGATATTCATTCGTATTAATAATAATACTGTCTGACTGCATTTCCTGGCTGATATTGCCGGAGATTAAATTGGTATAATAGCCATTCTCTTTCAGGTTATCATATTGCTGTTTTGCCGTACCGTCTGCCAGATATAGCGCCTTGGTGATATTAGATTGAATCACTTTATCATCCGGGTCCATTGTAAAGAAAAAGTGATGGAACATTTTTACATGGTCACGGGCTTCCACCGGTACATTATCCTTCCTGTCAGCGGAGTATGCTTCCAGGGCTTTCCCATTGGCCAATATGAAAATCTTTTGCTGGGATTGTGTAGCAAGCTGGTAGCTTTTATAGGAAATAAACAATGTCAGGATTAAACATGCCAGTATCACGGCCAAAGAGAATAGTCTTACTTGTTTGAAAGCGGTATCAATATTTTTCATTTTCTGAAACATGGGCTAAATGTTTTTCTTTCCTTCAATTTTATCTTTGAAGTAACCTCCCGAAGCTGAAGCATCAGCCATACTATTAGCTACTTTATTGTATGCCCCACCTAACGCATCCTTTGTCATAGATACTGACCCGCTGGTAGTATTGCGGACAGACATACTTGTAATGCTGGTAACTTTTTGCAATAATGCATTACCACCCCCAGCGTTGATAATATAGTTAGCAACACTCGGTACAGTGAAATAGCCGATGATGCCGATCACCATGAAGATCAAATAGGCTGTATCAGTAGTAGAGAAGAAAGTATCGCCGTTTGTAGCGATTTGATGCAGGTCTTCTTTGAGCATATTCTCCTGGATCTTTCCCATGATCCCGCCAAAGATATTAGCGACCGGGAGCCAGAGAAATATGTTCAGATAGCGGGCAATCCATACCGTGAGTGTATGCTGGAATCCATCGAAGACAGCGATTCCAAATACCAATGGCCCAAGTATTGCGAGAACAATTAAATAAAACGTTCGGATTGTATCAATACATAAGGCCGCAGCCTCAAACAATACTTTTAGTACTTCTGACATCCACTGTTTGATGGAGTTGCGGAGATTATAACCAAACTTCGCAAAAGCAAAACGTATATCATGACCAATACTTTTTAGCCAGCCCTCTCTTTTGTCACCATAATTATATTTATACCATTTCTTGCGGTCACCATTCCCATCCTCACCAACATACATCTGCCAGTATGCGGTGGTTTTGATCGCATCTTCTTTCATCTTCAGTAATTGCGCCACCGCTGCATCTGAATCCTTAACCATCTGTGCTGTACCTGTAACAGTTGGCTTCATCAGTTGATTGATAAGTTGAATAACTGAAGGGAAAATTATTATGGCAAACCCGAGTACAAAAGGACGGAACAACGGGTAAAAATCTATCGCTTCGGCTCTGGCAATATGTCCCCATACTTTAGCAGCGATATACCAGGTAGCAGCAAAACCAGCGATACCACGGCCAACTCCAATAAGCCGGCTGCATAGGGGCATCATGTCATCGTACAATGTTTCCAAAACTTCATGCAGGCTGCGGATGCGGTTAACAATTTGTGCATCCGAAACTCCGGGCATTAGAAGGCATACCAGTCCTATTAAAAATATCCTTACACACATTTTCATACTTCACAATTTTATATTCATCAATCACTCTTACTTCAACCCATGGACCTTTCTCATCAGGTCAATATCCATTTGATCTTTCTCCCGTTGCACGGCAAGTATTGCCGCACTGTTATTAAACTCATTTAAAAAGGAATACTGATCTACAATCTCATCATATAATTTATCAATAGCCTGTAACCTTTCATCATCACTCATTCTCAACTTACCGGCAGTTATGATCATTGCGAGATCATCAATATTCTTAACACTCTGAGCAAATAAGTTTGCGTAGACCTTTCCGAAGTACTCAATTTCAGTCACCGTAAACCGCTTACTTTCCTTGAATTGCCGGAAAGCGGATTTATATTCTTTGACAATCCTTACCTGGTAATTAATAATATCAACCACCCGTTTATACTTCTTCACTACCGGGCTCACTTCCATAAGTCCATCCAAAAATGTTTTGTGTAAACTGAAATTGCCTTCCGAAATATCTTTGATGGCAGTATACCCTTTATGCAACAACTGGTAGCCATCCTTCATGTTCTTGAGAATAGTTTTAAACTGCGTCAGTTTTTCAACATTCAAAAGCAGTTGCTTTGCTTCATCACTTTGACAAATTCCAATTTTGCTAACGAGCAAAAAAAATATTAATAATCTTTTCATTGTAGTCCGTTTAATTTTTTAGAAAGATACACATCATGCAATTCTCTCATTCTTTGAACAGTCAGTAGTCCCATTTCCTCGCTGAAAGAAGAAACAAACGAATACTTGTCCTGCATATCGGCATACAAGGCATCAATTCGTTTGATCCGCTCATCATCTTTCATGGATAGTTCACCACTCGTAATAATGTTTATCAGTTCCTCTATGTTATCCAGTGATGAATTGAGTAAATTGCCAATCACCATCGAGCAATAATCCAGTTCGGTAGCAGTAAACTGGCCAGCTTCTATGGCACCCTTAAGCATATCTTTTGATTGTTTGATCATCCGGAGCTGGTAGCCAATAATGTCTGCCACCTTTGCATAACCTTTTACTCTTGGATTGACATTCCTGAAAGACGAAATAAAATCACGGTGTAAATTGAAATCGCCTTTCTTGAGATTTTGGACGGTTGTTAGGCCTTTGTTGGCAATTTTATATCCGGTCTTTGCATATCCGATGTATACCTGGAGGGCTGCAATCTGTTGCTTCAGGTATTTCTCCTGTGTTTTCTTTTGGTTCAGCCATTCTTCGCTGTTCTGACCAAAAGTGCTTTGACTGTATAACAGTAGCATGTATAATAATATTTTCATAGTCCGTACAATTTTTTTACATAATCAATTTCACCTTTCTCCACCGAACGCTGGATGGAAATGATTTTATTCTGGTTATTGAAATCCTTCAAATCCATAAAACCCTGTTCGATATTGTCAGCCGCAGTATTAATAATTTCAAGGCGCTTTGCATCACTCATTTGTGTGGCAAAGGCATTGACCACGAGGAACAACTGGTCAAGAGATTTCAAACTTTCATCCATCATGCCAGTATAGACCGTAAACATGTATTCAAGCTCTTCTGCTGTAAAGTTCTTATCCTGGCGGAAAACTGCCCAGGCGGATTTATATTCATTCACCATCGCCACCTGATTTTCAATAATATCTTTGACCCTGTGATAATAAGCGAGGGCAGATTTAATTTTCCAGAGTTCCTGGAAATAGTCGTCATAGAGTTTCCGTTGTTTTTCAACCCAGTTGCTGATCTCCGTCAACTTTGTTTTGGACATTGCGTTCTCCAGCGTTTTTTGAGCATTCTGCAGCCAGACCGTTTTATTTTGTAGTCGTTGGATTTTAAGATCAACAGCAACAATCACTTTTTTAATACCGGCTTTGATAATTTCAAGTATGGGAATTTGTGCATTACTATTCACGCTTATCAGTAAAGCCAGCGCAACAATTATTTGTTTCATAGTTTTTGATATTTAATAGTTCCTATGAATAAGCAACTTTGTTTAGGATTAAATGTCAGCAGGTCTCCTGATTCCATATCTTCTAACACTCTATCATCCGGGTAATAAATTCCTGCCGTGTTAATTAACTGGTAGTTGGGCATTTCACCCGTCCTTTCATATCTCCATCGGCGGGTAATTGTATATTCGTTCGCAGTTGCATTCAGCATAGAGATAGCCAGGGTGTCATATTCTTTACCAAATTCATGCGAGGAAAAACGAATATAGGTGCCGGGAATAAATTCCTGGATCATCACAGGTCTCGCATCCCGGCAACCGTATATTACCGCAACCAAACAGAGATGTATAATAAAAAACCACTTCATCAGTTAACCGTTAATTCGCATCCGTTACAAGGGCCATCACAGTAATAAATTTTGAATGACTGCCCTGCGGTTTTATCCGTTGTTATTCCCAGCGTTTTTAAAGTGCAGGCTTTGGTGCCTTCACAATCGCAACTGGCTTTACCAGGAAGCTGGAAAAAATAGCTAACTCCATAAATCCTTTGTTGGGCGTATTTATCTGTAGTATTAGCATATTGATTTGCGATTTCCATTTGTAAGGATGGGTTAGCAAAGAATGTTTCCTTTTCTTCGCTCAGGTTTATCACCCTGTTTACACTATAACCTTTGTAAGTAAATGCACCTGTGCAGCTTCCTGAACAATTGCTGTGCATACATCCGAACCCTAATTCATCGATGAACGTCACCTGGCAGGCACCGCCGCCACTGCAAATACAATGGTAAGTAGCAAATCCAATGGGAAGGGGACGGGAGGCAAAGCCATCCAGTGCAAATGAATAGTCCTTTGGTAATTCAACCCGTATTTCCGAATTATCGGTAGCAAGACAAATTTTAGTTCCTGCTGGCAAGAAGATGCCAGTTTCACCAACCTTCACCGGCTTGACGGCAATGAATTCCTTACTACACTCAGCAGGTAATACTGTTTTATCAGCACTCACATTTTTTTCAGTAGCCTGTGGCTCTTTCTTATTACAGGCCACGAACAATACAATTGCACACAAAGCACTCATCACGGTTGTTTTCATAATTGTTGTTTTATTGGTTAAGAATAAATTACTTGTTTCTGATTTCATTCGCCATTGCTGCGATTCCTTTCTGCATGTCGCCATCAAACGAGGCAGCATACTGCATCAACTTTACTTTCTCCGTTTCTTCGGTCGTATAAGCAAGATATTCTTCCAGTGATACTTCCGTCCGGTACACTTTAGATAGCATTCCTCCAAGAGATATAAAAACCTCTTTGTACTTCTTAGTTGGATCGTTTGCTTTGTTGATAGAAAGTACCAGTGCCTTTTCTTTTTCTGTTAGCCCAAGCAGTTCCTGTATCTGATCAAACTTGTTTTGATACTTTGATTGATCGAGTAATATTTTACAATCAGAATTATTAATGATTGCCTGTTTAACAACAGGAGAAGAAATAATATCTTCCACTTCCTGAGTTACAACGATTGCTTCACCAAAGAACTTCCTGACAGTTTTGAACAGGTATTTGATATACTCTGCCATCCCTTCTTTCGCAATGGCTTTCCAGGCTTCTTCAATTAAAATCATTTTGCGGATTCCTTTTAGTTTACGCATCTTGGAAATAAATACTTCCATGATAATGATGGTAACAACAGGAAATAGAATAGGATGATCTTTAATATTGTCCAGTTCAAAAACAATGAACCTTTCCTGGAGCATCTCTAAGTCTTTGGTGGCATTTAACAGGTAGTCAAACTCTCCACCCTTATAATAAGGACGGAGTACATATAGGAAGTTCGACACATCAAAATCTTTTTCTTTTACCTTATCGCCTAATAACACCTTAACAAAATCCTCTTGCAGAAACTCGTAGAACGTATCAAAACAGGCAAACAGTGAAGGGTCATTTTCCAACTTTTCATAATAGAGTTGCAAGGCATTGGATAAAGCCACATACTCAGACCGGTTAAAAGTTTCATTGTCTTTTTTCCAGAGGGCAAGCAACAGTGTCTTGATACTTTCCTTCTTTTCAGTATCCAGAACATCACCCTGGCCAATGTAAAAGGGGTTAAAGCGGATTGGGTTCTTTTCATCATAAGTGAAATAATAACCATTGACCATTTGGCAAAGCCCTTTATAACTATGGCCTACATCAACTAAAACAATATGTGTTCCCTGTTCGTAATACGAACGTACCATGTGATTGGTAAAAAATGATTTGCCACTTCCCGAGGGACCGAGAATGAATTTATTGCGGTTGGTGACGATGCCTTTCTGCATTGGTTCATCGGATATATCCACATGAACCGGTTTACCGGAAAGGCGATCTCCCAACCGTATGCCGACAGGCGATATGGAAGAGCGGTAATTAGTTTCTAAATTCAAAAAGCAACAAGCCTGTTCTGCAAACGTGTCAAAACTATCATTCATAGGAAAGTCCGCTTCATTACCTGGTATGCCCGCCCAGAAGATTTGCGGAGCGCCTGAAAGCTCCTGCTTCGGAACAGCATCCATCTGGGACAGGGCTGATGATACCATGTTCCTTGTTTCCTTTAGCCCATCCTTGTTATCTGTCCATACCAGTACATTGAAGTGAGCTTTCACGGGTAGGCGTTGCTGAGCAATCGCTTCATTTAAAAATTCATTAGTGGCATCACGGCTGATGGTATTCTCTCTTGAATAGGCACTGAGTGATTGTAAACGCAGACGCTTACTTTCCAGTTTTTGTATAGCCTTCTGCTGATCCTCAATAAAAATGTATTGATTGAAAATATGGTTACAGGGAAGCAGTTGTCCCAGCGGAGAAGCAAAGCCGACACTGAATTTTGTTTTATCTGTTGAATATTTATCGTAATTAATTCTTGAGCCGCAGTAGGCGGGCAGGTCAGCTGCATCTGACAGCGTAAATAACTGACAATGATTATTGCCAACCTGTATTCCATCATTAAAACTGATGTCATGTAGAAGAAATGAATGTTCATTGGGTTGAAGATTCATATAGCGTTCAACCAAACCGCAGTATTGGCCGTTACCGGTGAGTTCTTCATTAGTCAGTCTTTTCAATTGTAGAAAGCCACTGTCTTTTAAAATTCTTTCAAATTGCCCGGAAGAATCTAAAAAGTCCTGCAATAGCTGTGACTTTAATGTTTCATCAGGAACAATGGAACGGCGCAATAGATTTGAGAACAGGGAACTCCCTGACTTTCTTCCCGCAGGTTTCTTTGTCAGCATAATATAGCACTGGTGTTCCAGGTAGGGACGTTCATTAAAGAAACGTTCACTGCTTCTTGATAAAAAGCTTTTATCATCCTTCGTAAAATCTGCAGCATATTTATTTTCCGTGAACCAGTCCTGTTTATGAAAAATAGTATGGCGGGGTAGTATCTTAATAGCTTTAATTAGTGCCTGGTGAAGGGCTTCATATTCCTGATCGGATAAGGTAAATAGTTCGGGCAGTGTAACTTCATAAGCAATAGTTACATCTCCCTGCTTGGAAAGGATGCAATCATGCTCTACGCCGAAAATGGGCAATATATCTTTTAATTCTTTTTGCATAACCCGGTAAATACGTTTCTTGAATAACTTTTTACAACTGTTGGGATACTTCGTTTCGCCAAACTTTTCATCATGCCGTGTTCCCCATATTTTCGGCTTAGTTTGTAGACGTGCATAAATAAGGCGGTGCCACTGCCAGCAATTATCGCAAGACAAATAAAAGTGTTGATGCCACAGATATAGAGTACGGCAAAAATGATAAGTAGTGCTAACAGTCCGCCACCAAGCCACCATATGTATTGTGCTTTGAGCCCCTTAAATTCTATAGGCTTATTGATTCCCTTGTTGATTGTATACACACTTGTTGCCATAACTTCCTTATTTATAATTTTATTCCCCGGCTCTTTCTTATCCGTAAAACCGGGTCTTGTTTTTTGGTGACCGCTTCCATTTTAATAACCGGCGTTTCTTTCAGATCTTCTGCTTCCACTAATTCAGGTGTTTCTTTCTCCTTATGCTCCTGCTCTTGTTTTAATTTGTTTTCCTGTATTGTCAGGCTTATCTCTCTTTCAAGTCTTGACAGATCCTGCTTCATTGTTTTAAGTGCTTCCTCTTTCTCAAAAGGTTTTTCGATCAGGCTGCGCAGTACAGGCATATTGATATTCAGTTCCTGCAATTCTTTTAGATATTGATCTCTGATTTTCGAAACCCGGTCTACAGCATTTATGAAATGCCGGGCAGCAATCTTTGGGTTATCCGCTGCCGGGTGTCCCTGGTTGTAGGTGTATTTAACACCACCATCTTTATGCTGCACATAAAATGCGTTCTGCATACGGTATAGATACCCGCCTTTTTCCTGGTAGCTCTCCTGTTGCTGGCGGATATAACAGTCAAACCCATACAAGCTGCCTATCTTATGATCTGTTGTATGCCCATCACCTGGTTTCCAGTTTTTATAGAGATTGATGATATAGTTGCCGATCTGTTCAGCATCTATACTGGCAATTCCATTTAACTGAATGGGATTTACTTTGCTTCCTTCCTTATCGTAGGTAAGCTGTGAGGTATACAATTTTTCATCTCTTGTCAGTTGAGATAGCAGGGTTTCAACCGTTGAGTGATCTGCCTCCAGTCTTTCTAAGCGGAACCTTGATCTTGCCACTTCCTTGAAGTGAACCGAACGAAGGCTTTCCAGTACCGCAACTTTCTTTTCTAATTTCGATTTTTCCATTAGACTGGTATCGCCCGAGAGAATAGCTATGTATTCAGAAAAATTCATCCCACTTTTTTCATCCATTGCTCCTTCATCAATACTACGCACATTCAGTTCGCAATTCTTCATTTGAGAAATAAATGTTTGCTTATTCTTCAGCAAATTGAACTTGTAGTTATCCAGCGATTGTTCCACAGCGTAGATATAATTTTTAACTTCATTGTTATAATATTCTTTAGCAATCTGATTTCCTTGTCTTGCACCCCGTCCGTTTCTTTGCTCTAGTTCAGAAGGTTTCCAGGGAATATCCAGGTGATGCATTCCTACCACCCGTTGTTGCACATTGAGTCCGGTTCCGGCTTTATCAGTACTGCCAAGCAATATTCTGATTTGTCCGCTATTCATTTTTCGGAACAGTTCAGGTTTTTTATGATCTGTCCATTCATGGATGAAAGTAATTTCGTGAGCAGGTATATTATATTCGCTGACTAATTTTTCTTTTAGTGCATCATACAAGTTGAATGTATCCGGTTTAGGAGTACCGATGTCAGAAAAAATGATCTGCGTTCCCTTATATTCAGTAGTGGCTGCATAAATCTCACTTGTCTTTTTTGCGCAAACACTAATTTTATTGCTGGGATGGTCATCATATTTATAAGGATCAATCAGCCGCATATCAGCTGCCATCTTTTTGGCATAGTTGGTAGCGATCAGCATACGGCCTTTATCTTCGTCTTCCGTCAGAGGTCGTCTTCCGATTAGCGTAGCATCACCTGTCTTCGCAAATGCCATCAGGTTTTTGATAAATTCCTGTTGTTCGTCGCTTGGCTTGATATTGACAAGCTCTTCATTTAACTGCGGTTTATCAAGCCGTATATGTTTGGCCGTTTTATAATCGGTAATCTCATTATAGAATAAAGCGAGTTCTGGTACTTTGATAAAATGGCGAAACCTTTCTTTAGCAATAATTTCATTGGTGACTGAGAATTCAAAATCGGTAGTCTTCTTTGCAAACACCGCTGCCCATCCGTCAAAGTTTTCAATCCGCTGACGTTTCATTTCTTCAGGACGGAGATACTTGAACAATAGATACATTTCAGTCAGGCTATTCGATATAGGAGTGCCGGATAAAAAAGTGACACAGAGATCTGAATTGAATTTCGATTGCAGTTCACGAACGGCGAACAGCATATTTAGTGCCTTCTGACTCCCTTCCATATTACCAAGTCCTGCCACCCGGTTATGACGGGTAGTAAATGTGAGATTCTTAAATTTATGTGATTCATCTACGAACAGGTGATCAATACCAAGCTCTTTAAAGTTGATATCGGTGTCTTTTTTACTTTCGATTTTATGCAGGACAACCTGCAAGTTGATATTCAGATTATTTTTTCTTACTTCAAGTCCTTTCAGCATTTTCTTGGAAATACTGCCGCCAAGCTCTTTTAGAGTCTGTAGATCCTGTTCCACGTTTTCCAGTTCCGCTTCGAGGATTTGTTTTTGTATCTCCGGTGACTGCGGAATTTTTCCAAACTGATCATGCGTAAGTATGATGCAATCCCAGTTATTATTTTTAATTGCATGAAATAAACGCTGTCTCTTAGCCGGTGTAAAATCATTTTCACCGGGGTAAAGAAATTTAGCGGAAGGATACGCTTTCCGGTATGCATCGGCAATTTGAGATACATTGGCTTTTAACGCAATGATCATCGGTTTATGTACAATGCCAAGGCGTTTCATTTCGTGGGCGGCAACGACCATCGTAAGTGTTTTGCCAAGCCCTACTTCATGATCTATTAATGCACCTCTGTTTTGTATGATACGCCAGGCAGCGTTTTTCTGTGAGTCATAGAGGTCGGCAATACCCAATGCATTCCGGTCAAGTCCGGGAAAACTCAAGTGATGTCCATTGTATTCCCTTAGTACATAACAATTAAAAGTATCGTTGTACAGTTGTTCAATAAACTTCTTATCTTTTTCCGGTAGTTCATTTAGCCATTCCACAAACTTTTGCCGGATGGATTCAATCTTCTGATGGGCTAACTGTGTTGCTTCATTATCAGGCTTCCTGATTTTATTGTCACCCGAGCCTACTTCATATGTAAAGAAAGGTGCTGTATTTTCCAATGCATGTTCCATCGTGACATAGCCATACATGGTTTTGCCACTTTTTGGCGTTACGGCAAATTCCTCATTCACCTTTGCATTGTTATGGCCGGGAATAACTTTAAAGCTGTCAACAGAAGAAAGATAATTGACGGTTGTATCCGTTTCAAATAGCTGGCTGGCAAAACGCTGATAATAATCAATCGGCATCCATCGTTCACCCATATTGAAATCGAGTAATTCAAAAGGTATTTTCTCTGGCTGAACTTTGGTTATTGCTTCGAGACTTCTATGTAACTGTTTATCTTTTATATCAGCTTCTTTTGCAACTGTGAGCTTGGCAACAACATTTCCACTTAGGTATTGATCTGCTGTTTCCCAATTGTTGGAAGCTGGATTTAAATAGATATGTTGCTCTAAGGCTGCGATGGTTTCACCTTCTGTGTTACCAGTAGTCTTTGCGATAAAATCTATTTCTACTCTGCCTCTTTCATTCAGGCAATGTGCCAAAGCTTCAGCAGGATCATCCGTTGTAAATGTTTCCTGTTTTTTAAATAATGGCTGAAAGAAAATATCTGCTTTAATAAATTGGTCACCTTCTTTTCTTTCAAGTGAAGACAGCGTAATAAATCCTAACGAATCATCTAGTATATGCTTTCTGTTAGAACTTTGATTGAGCAGGCCATGCTGTACCTGGAATTTTTGGTAGGCCCCATTTAATTCTTTACGAAGTGACGTATTTTCTGTACCTGCCGCATTCTCTTTATCTACCAATATAAAATACAGATCCCTTACCTGTACATATTGCTGGTAGAATGAAGAGTTTTTTCCATTGAGTGAAAACGCTTTGAATTCAGCCTGGTTATGTTCATTATCGATGTTGTGAATAGTACCGGCAGTTCCGTTATGAATGACAATTGTACCATCTCTGTAATGCGGTTTCAGCTCATTGAAAAATTCTGTAGGACGGGACAACCCGAATGATGATTCAAAATGTTTTTCCCCTTCATACCTGAAATCATAACGGTAATCCTTCAGTTGCAGGGAAATACTTTCTAAGTCCCTGACTAATCCCGACCCGGTCAGCCAGTTGCGGGAAGTAATGATTTCACTTAAGTTGGATTGGAGGCGGTAAATGTAAAACGGGCGATTTTTCTCTTTGGCAGTCAGCAAAACAATACTTTCATGTTCTGGCTTTTCAGTAGTCTTTACAAATGCAGCTACCCTGACAGTCTGTTTTTGAATAATAGTTTGATCACCGTCATTTATATAGGCCATGGCACGGTTCACATTCTCAGCCGCTCCTGAATCAAATAAACCCAGCTGCACTCCTTCGACATCAACTTTATCTTCAGGAAGAGGAAGAAAAGTCAATTCCTTTCCTTCTTTAATTGCTTGACTCAGTTGTATACGTTGATAATGCTCTTGGTTGAACCTTGAAGAAAATCCATCCTCAATTGTTGCAGCAAGTTTTTCAGCTATTCCATTAATATCTTTCTGCCAAACTTCGAGATGGGCATTCCCATATTGATTTTTTCCTGCTTTTATTTCATCAGCACAGATTATTTCAGGATGAGTTTCTATATATTGATTGAGATAGTATTTCCCAAACTCATTTTCCAGTTCGATTGTGTCAAGCAATAATTGTTCATCATCCGATAAATTATTCTTAGCAGAATTCTTTTGAACAATAAGTAGATGATTGGGTGCCTCCGTGTTGCCAGTGTCTTTCATCAGGTTATCCGGCATTACAGCAAGGCTGATAAAATCCGATTTAGAAAAAAGATATTCCCGTACTGCTTTATTAGACGGACTGTTTAAAAAGGCATCTGTAGTTATATAGGCCATGATGCCGCCATCAGAAAGTTTGTCCAGTCCTTTTGCAAAAAAATAATTGTGTATTTTACCTGATATAGCTGCGTCAGGAAAGTTAGTATCGTGTACCAGGAAGTTTCCAAAAGGAATATTACTGACAACAAGATCATATTTACTGTTCTCCCTGTCCGGTGTTTCTTCAAAGCCACTGATATGCGTGATTGATTGAACCGGCAATGCACTGCACATGGCCTGCAATACCTTCCCGGTCAATACATCTTTTTCAACTGCTGTTATTTTTTGTAAATCATTGAAGGCTGAAACTGCTTCACTGATAAAAACGCCTGCACCGGCACTAGGTTCATATAAACCTTTAACTGCTATATTATGTTCCTGTAATACTTTATATAAAGTTTGAGGGACAACAGGTGGTGTATAAAAGGCAGTGAGTACGCTGTTCTTTAATGACTGGACAACTTGCTTATATACTGTATCACTGAATGTTGATTTCAACAACTCGTGTAATTCCTGGATACTCTTGTACAACCGTAGATCTACTTTTGTCGCTCCCTGTTTTATCCACTCTTCTTTCGGTCCGTCTGGATAAAGTATAGCTTTAATTCCTCCAAAGCCACTATAGCGTTGTAGCTGCACCAATTCATCTGCCGATGGAGTATGACCATCCAGTGCAATTCGTATTGCTGCAATATTATCGTTCAGTTTATGTAATGCATTATAAGCCATACTCACTATTCGCCGTTCACTTTAAAATATTCGTGCACCGCACCTACTACTGCATAGCGCAGGTACCGGTCATTCTCATTTTCTTCAGAGAAATTCAGCTCATGAAAAACAGGATCGCAGACGCTAATCAGGTTGATAATTTCAGTTTGCAGTATGCCTGTGTGATGAAACCTTCCAAATTCGCCGGGAAATTCATCCTCCAGTATTGCTTTGAGATAATTATATCGGGAGGGCTTTAATTGCCTGGTCATTTCCTCCATGCAACGCTCTTCGATAACCGTTGCCGGTTTATTATCAGCGACCAGTTGATCGATCAGACCTTCAATGAAGACTACGTTCTCATGCAAGTAGTCCGTTACCCTGTTTTCCTCTTCCAGCGTCAGAAACAGATCAGGATTATTATCGCGTACATAATCATGTAACTTCCTTATCAGTATTTCTTGCATACCAGCTGTTTTAATGTTTGGTCATTAGTATACGTTGACAATCTTTTGGAAATACCTTTCAGTAGCCGACCAGAGTACCAACTGATATACACCAGGAGGAAGTCCTGTTATGTCAATTTGCCTGCTGATATCGCCTCCGCTATGAGTTAACAGCGTTTGTTTTATTTGCTGTCCCTGAGTATTGATGATGGAAAGAATATAGCGGCCTTGCTCAGCATTAGTTAATCGAAAACTAAACTGGCCATTGGTTACCGGGTTCGGGTTAACAAGAAAATGCTGCGGTTTATTTGCTTTCGTAAGGTTGATAATCCTGCTGTAAAGAAAACTGCCATTTGTTTCCATTGCTTTTACTCTGTAATAATCTTTGTAATCAAGCTGCACTGATATTGATGTATAATCTGCCCTGCCACCATTATTTCCGGTTGGTAAAACAGTTGCTATAGAATGGAAGGTTATTCCATCAGCGGACCGCTCAATCTCATAGCGCAGAATATCCGACTCTGTTAAATTAGACCAGGAGATAGTCACCTTATCTGACGCATCAATTTCTCCTTTTACATTTGCAAATTTTACGGGGAGGATTACAATGGTAGTTGCTGAATCATGTGGAAGCACACCTCTTATTACTAATTGTTGTGTACTCCCTGCGCAGGCAAAAGAATACCAATTATACGGAGCGGTTGGAATTACTGGCCAGGAAAAATTCACATTACCGGGTACACTTGCATACGGGTGCTGCCCAACAAAATAATAAGGAAGACAAACATTGGGTGCGGTAAAGCTTTCGTTGACGAGGGTGGAGTTACTAGGATCGGGTTCCCAATAGGAAACTCCGATAAAGCCACAATCCAGTTCATGTCCATTCACAACATAGTGTGTGGCGGCATTGGGATCACAATCAATATAATTGGGGAAATAAGAATTATAGTATGCGACCGCTTTAGGTGCGGTGTATAAATAACCCGGATAATTATTGCCGCTTGAATCAAGTACTCCACCCATTAAACTACCGTATTGCAGCCCCATCTTATAAACCCATATATCGTAATTGGATAATGAAGCCGGTATATATTGCCCGGAAGCAGTGACTTCGTAAAAAGCAAGTATCAAACGGTTTTCCCGTGTCGGAGGATTTGGAGAATTATCAACAAGTCTGGTTTCAGTGTACCTCGCTTTTACACCGATGTATTGCGAAAAGCAATTACAGGAAATAAATAACAGTAAAGTAAAAAATAAAGTTTTCATAAGTCTTGATTTATTGATTAAAAAATTATACTCCGAAGAAGGATCTGATTACTGTTGCTACTACAACCAGGAATACACAGGAGCCAAACCATGCTGCTGCAACCTTGCCGGTATCAGGATCGCCGCTATTCCATTTACTGTACACCTTTACGGCGCCAATTAAACCCAATACGGCACCAACAGCATACATAAGGTTAGTGCCAGCAGCGAAATAACTTCTCACTTTTGTATTGGCTTCATTGATACCCGCATTACCATCTTGTGCGTACAGCACTGCACTGGCTAACAAAAGGATTATCATTAATAAGAATCGATTCAGGTTCACATTAACTTTCATACACTGTTCTTAATTATTATTTAATAAGATGCTCCATGCACTTTCAGCCATCACTTACCAACCCATACCTGTTCCAGGTCTCCCTCGTCTAAGTGCATGGAGCAATTTGCTTGGCATTCATAGGTAATAATTTTACCAAGCCGTTCTTTTAAGCCCGGTGTTTGGGCTGTATCAAATCTGGCGGCGCTAAGCAGTTGTTGCAATGAAACAATAATTTCTCCCTTCGACAGACGGCTGTAACCTGCCTGGTGAATAAGTGCCTTGACTTCATCTGACAAATGAATGGCTGCTTCTTTTTCGTTATAGTCATCATCGTTTTCACGCCCTTTGTCTTTGTTTCGCCCGGAGGTGAGCATTTGTGCGATATCTTTTCTGTAATACAAGTACAGTACGAAAGCGTAATAGATGACAAGCAGAACTGCAATCGTTGAAATATAGCTTTGCCAGGAAATGGAAGAAAACATAAACCGCAATTTTAGTGTTCAGAATTTTTTTGCGATACAGCATGTTTTGTTGTATCAGAACACAAACATACTTGGCGGAATTACCGGTTTGGGTGAAGCAGGGTGAACCAAGGGTGAATTGCGGAAAGTGGTTATAATCAACCGGGAAACACAAAAAGATCCGAATCAGCAGAATTTCATGATTTCTTTCTTCAATCAAATGGTTGTAAATCAACAGCTAATAAAATTAGTGTATTAAAACTAAAATAATTAGTAATGTTGTTGAAGATGTACATCAATTGCAAGACATATTTCAGTTTCCACTACGGAACTTTTTCAACCAGGGAATTAGTGGAAACCGCCGTGGATAAGGGTGTTACGGCCCTTGCGCTGACCAATATCAACTCTACGTGTGACATCTGGGAGTTTGTCAAAATTTGCCGGGAAACGAATGTGCGGCCTATTACCGGGGTAGAAGTCAGGAATGGTGATAAATTACTATATATACTTCTTGCTGCGAATAATAAAGGGTTCACCTGGATTAATAAATTTCTCTCTGAATTTTTAATGGCGAAGAAAGATTTTCCTGAACCCTCCGAAGAACAAACCTTTTTTGAAAATGGATGGGACGGTTTTGTAATTTATCCCGTAGGTGCAAAGCCATTGAAGAGCCTTCGGCTGAATGAACGTATCGGTGTTACTCCCTGGGAAATCAATAAACTCTTTGGGACGGACTGGCGCGACTATGAAGATAAATTTGTCATACGGCAACCTGTCACCGTACAAAATAAAATTTACCATAATCTCCATCGCTTACTCCGGGCGATTGATCATAATGTACTTCTCTCTCAACTGCCGAAGGAAACGCAGTGTGATGAGAAGGAAATTTTCCTGGCACCTGCCCACCTGATGAACCATTTTCAACTGTACCCTTTCCTGATCAGCAATACGTACAAGCTGATGGACGCCTGTAAGATCGAGATGGAATTTCATAAAGACAAAACGAAGAAAACTTATACAGGCTCGTTGGAAGACGACCGCATTTTACTTGAAAAGCTGGCGATGGATGGCTTGCCGCAACGTTATGGCAAACGTAACAAAGTTGCTTTGGAAAGATTGCAAAAGGAACTCAAAATTATTGGCAACATGGGTTTTAATTTTTATTTCCTTAGCAACTATGATATTGTACGTCATGCCCAATCAAGAGGCTTTTATCATGTCGGCCGTGGCAGTGGTGCCAATTCAATCGTGGCGTATTGTATGGGTATTACCGATGTTGATCCCATTGAGCTGAATTTATATTTTGAACGATTCCTGAATCCTGAACGGACATCGCCACCGGACTTCGATATTGATTTCTCGCATCATGACCGTGACCATGTGATGGATTATGTATTCAAGCGTTACGGGAAGGAACATGTGAGTCTGGTCGGGAATTTCACGACGTACAAAAATGATTCTATCATCCGGGAACTGGGAAAAGTATTTGGATTGCCTGATGAAGAAATCAAAGAACTCCAAAGGACGAATGTTTCGCGGGACAAGAATCAAGAGTTCATCATTCAGTACGGAAGCCTGATGAAAAAATTTCCTAGTAATTGCTCAGTACATGCCTGCGGAATGTTTATCTCGGAAGAGCCGATCACCAATCATCTCGCTTTGTTTATGCCACCGAAAGGCATGCCGACCTCGCAACTGGATATGTATGCGGCGGAAAATATCGGGCTGAATAAGTATGATATATTAAGTCAACGGGGATTGAGTCATATCAGGGAGGCGCTGCGCTTAATTAAAGGTAATAAGGGTATTGATATTAATATTCATGATACGAGTAAATTCAAGAAGGATGCAAACGTAAATCTCCAAATAAAGAATGCAAATTCTATCGGTTGCTTTTATATCGAGTCGCCGGCGATGCGGCACCTTCTTATGAAACTGAAATGCGATGATTACCTGACGCTGGTGGCAGCAAGTTCTATTATCCGGCCAGGGGTGGCGGAATCAGGCATGATGCGGGAGTATATCAACCGCTATCACAATAGGGATAGTATAAAGTACCTGCATCCCATTTTCGAGGAACATTTAGCGGAAACATTCGGCGTCATGGTGTTCCAGGAAGATGTGATCAAGATCGCCCACTATTTTGCCGGGCTTTCGTTAGGTGATGCTGATGTATTACGCCGGGCAATGAATTCTTCCAAATACAAAGGGAGCAGTTTTGAAATCATCCGCAATAAATATTTCGACAGTTGCAAAGTAAAAGGACATAGCGAAGAACTTGCTGCGGAAGTATGGCGGCAAATGGAAAGTTTTGCGGGCTATAGTTTCTGTAAAGCTCACTCGGCATCCTTTGCCGTTGAAAGTTATATGTCACTTTACCTGAAGACTTATTATCCAAAAGAATTTATGGTAGCCGTTATTAATAATTTCGGCGGTTTTTATTCAACTGAACTTTATTTTATTGAACTCTTCAAAGCGGGTGGTACTATTCAGCCGCCCTGCGTGAACAACAGTGATGAGTACACGAATATCAAAGGTGATGAAGTGTATGTCGGGTTGATACATATTAAAAGCTTGCGAAAAGATTTAAAGGTTACAATCATTGAAGAAAGAGACAAAAATGGTCCATACTTACACCTGCAGGATTTTATTGAACGTATCAATCCCGGCATTGTCCAACTGGAAATCTTAATTACCACCGGTGCTTTCCGGTTTACAGGTAAGTCGAAGAAAGAATTATTGTGGGAAGCGCATTCGCTGCATAAAAAGCACCAATTGCAATTACAAAATACTCAACCGCTATTTACCGATGCACCACTCCAGTTCCAACTGCCCGACCTGGCCGATCATCCGCTGGATGATATTTACGACCAGATTCATCATCTTGGGTTTCCGCTGTGCAACCCGTTTGGCTTAGCCGATGATGACCCTGCTAACTATGTTCCTGCACAGGACTTAATAAAGTTTGCTAATAGAATCGTGACGGTACTAATTTATTTTATTGCTCATAAACATGTACCTACCAAGAATGGTGAGACCATGTACTTCGGTACTTTCATTGACAGTGAACTGAACTGGGTGGACACGGTTCATTTTCCTGAATCGGCGAAACGATACCCGCTTGACAAATCCGGATTTTTTAAAGCAACAGGCAAAGTCACATTAGACTTTGGCGTAGTCAGTCTTGAAGTGAGTAAGATGATTTCTGTGAGTTACCGATCAAGACAGTATGCTGATCTATGACCGACATATCGCCCATTTTGACATGGACCAGTTCTTTGTGTCCATCGAGCGCAAGCGTAATACCGCTTTGAAAGATAAACCTATTCTTATTGGTGGCAGTAATGACCGGGGCATTGTTGCAGCCTGCAGTGATGAGGCAACGAAGTTTGGTATTCATGCTGCGATGCCGATGCGTATCGCACAACGCTTATGTAAACATGCCATCATTGTAAAGGCGGATTATGAAGAGTATTCCAAACAATCGAAGCTGATCATCGACATTATAAAGGATGCTGCACCATTCGTAGAACGATCAGCTATTGACGAATTTTATGTTGATCTCACAGGCATGGATAAGTTCTTTGGCTGTATGAAGTTTACGAAGGAATTAAAAAGTAATGTTTACAAACATAGCGGGCTTGACCTGAGTTCGGGGCTTGCGAGTAATAAGCTGGTGAGTAAGGTTGCTGCCTTACAAATTAAGCCACAGGGACAATTAGAAATCCCATTTGGCAATGAGAAGTCATTCCTTGCACCCTTGAGTGTAGTTAAGTTACCTGGTGTTGGTAAAGAGACGGCTTTCAAGTTAATAAAGATGGGGGTGGAAACTATTAAAGTACTCAGCGATGTTCCTCCTGAAATGTTATGTGATGTACTTGGTAAAGGAGGCAATGAATTATCCCGGAGGGCGAATGGTATTGATGAATCACCTGTCGTACCCTATGTTGAACAAAAGTATATCTCGGCCGAACATATATTCCAGGAAGATACGATCAGTATGCAAATATTATATAGTGAACTGGTGCGAATGACCGAAGCTTTAGCATTCAAATTACGGAAGCAAAATAAAGTTACCGGTTGTGTTGTGGTGAAACTCCGTTACTCCGATCATGATGCACATGATATAAAGCAATCCATTGCTTACTGTAATACAGATCATAGTTTAATAGCAGTCGTAAAAGAACTGTTCCTGAAATTATATACCCGGAGGATGCTCGTGCGGATGGTAGGGATACGGTTTACGAATTTGATTCCGGGAAGTTACCAGATTGATTTGTTTGAAGACAGCCATGAGACTATAAAGTTGTATCAGTCTCTAGATAGCATAAAGACCAGATTTGGTGAAAACTTACTAGGAAGGGCGAGTATATTGAACAAGGAAAGTAAACGCAAATGAGAAGAGCATGCAATTATTCTTTATCATAATCTAAATCGACCTCAATTCCAAGGAGTTTGGATTCAATAGATTCATCAGTGAGTTCGAGAACGATATTTTGATCAATTACCTCATCAAAATGTTCTTGTTCCATTTCGAGTTTTAATGACTCCAGTGTATTTTGATTTACAGAAATAATGTATTGTAAGTTTTTTTCTTTGGTCTTATCAAAAGCAACATCAAAGAGAATAGCTTGTTGCCTCGAATCAATCTCAGATAGTAATCTACTGTCGTGAAATATGAAATTTACTTTATGGTTATGCCGGGTTAACAATAGTGTCCAATCAAAGCAGAATATTTTTACGTCGTTTACTCCATCACCCTTGTCATCATCAATTTTAGCTTTTATCTCAAATCTATTCTTGTTAATGAGATCGTTAATCTTAATTTCTATACCAGCCCTTTTCTTTTCATAGAAATCTGAGGCAAGTTCTTTAAAAACTACAATATTCCCTTCTATTAAAGATCTGTTTTTTTCATAGTACTCAAGAGTCTTAGTATTTTCAAGACTAAAGTCTCGTTTTAATCTTTCCAATTTATTTTTATATTCCTGCTTAAGGCTACGATATTTTTCGATACTATTTAACTTAATTTTGAAATCTTTAAGCTGGTCGTTCATTTTTGTAAATTCATCTAATGCACTTTTGGAATTCAAATATTCAAGTTTCCCATCCTTTAATTTTCCTAATTTCCTAATGGATGCTTCTATTTCATTTACCTTTTTTTCAAATTCGCTTTTTTCTTTTAAAAGACGACGAGATCGGTTATCCAGTATTTTCTTATTAAATTCTTCGACGTCGGAAAGTCTTTTCTTTATAAAATCAGGCAAAGAAACCTGAGCATCCTGGTAGAGCTGTTCAATTCTTTTTTTAGGAATATCAGGAGTAATATTCAAACTTTTGTCAATATTTGACAACGCAGTTTTTAAGGATGATACCTTGTTTTCCAATTGCTTGATCTGCACCTTCAATTGATCAGCATCTTTTACTACTTCATAATAATCTTCCGCCACCTGAAAACGAGAAAGATCGTTTTCGAGTTTAATAATCTTTTGCTTTAAATCAACCACATCAATCTCAAAGTCATCATCATCCGTCTGTTCAAAAAATGTTTTAATAATTGCGTCATTTTCAATTGCTTTTTTCATTTCCTCCGTTTTATCATAGTCATCTTTTAGTTCCATTTTTCTAAGTATCAAAAAGACATCTAATCCAAGAAGGAATGAGTTGTTTATTAATTTGCTTGAATCCTTTTCTGCCGATATAAATGTATCAAAAGAAGTATAGCTTGCTTTTTCGGGTCGAATGAAACGAGTTATTAATGATCGAAAAGTAATGTGTTTAGTTTCTGGAGGTATATTGAATACTTTTAACGCTAATAGATCGGTGTAGGCTTTTAGCACCATTTCCTGATCATTGACAATTATAACAGATTGATTATTACATTTTCTCGTAACTAAAAATGAAGTATCATCAATTTCAAATTCAAGAGAAAATTCCCAATCAGGAAGCTTTGATTCGAATTCTGTATTCTTGTGTGACCCCAAACAAAAATGAATGAGTGCTATGCAAAGGGATTTGCCAACGCTATTGTATGTGTTCTTTTTGTTTTTTGTATAATCATTATTATGCCTCCTTCCCACTATAATGGAGAGACCAATAGGATTAAAAACAATTGTTTTAAATCCTGGATTATTAGCCGATAGTTTCCTTAGCCGCATTATATATTAGTCCTTCTGAATTTAAATCAATTGCACCGATAATGAATAAATAGTTTAACGCAAGAACGACATTATCAAAACCATGATAAGCAAAGGCTTTTTTAGTTTCATTTTGTTTAGTTACCCTAAACCATAAGTCATCAACAGATTTGGGACCATCTTTTAAATATTGTAAAAGATATGCACCCAACCCTAGCAATGACTCTGAAACTCTTATATGTTTAGATGGCAATATCACCGAATAAAGTATTTTGTCTCGTGGTAGGCGGTTCTTCAAAAATATCACAATAGCTAAAAAAATATGCCATAAGTACAAATACAGCATCTGTATACACCTTTTCATTAACCGGATAAGCATTATTGGCAATGTAGAAAAAAACCAAATCGTTTTTTTCAAGCGAATCTGGAATAATATTCATGCCTTTTAAATACAGGCCATTGAAAGTGTTTTTTAATTCATCCTTTGTAAAAGTACTATTGAGTTTAAAATATTCTTTTAGTGCCCCGTCTTGGTATGAACCATACCGAAGAAAGGTTGCTACTTGAAGACTTAATGAGTTAAAATTAATTTTCTCTTCAAAATCTGGATTAACAGGAATAGATTCTTGGCCATATTTGTCTTTAAGAGTTATAAGATGTTCAATTACTTCATTTAGAATCGAAACATTTAGGCTAATTTCTTCAGCGGTAGGTATGTTTCCTAGAATATCAATTATATGGGCATGCGGCAACTTTAAGAAAATATCTTCTAAATTCTGCGAAAGAAAGGGAGCGCATTTGACATTTTGATATTTTGCTTCAATTTTGGCTAACTCTGAATGTAACGATGCATAAGCACCTTGAAATTTATCATTCAAAACAAAATTAAATTCCTTTATCGGTGTTACTTCCGTATTCCAGAATGAGTAGAGCCCAGTAAAATCAGTTACGAGTTTATCAATGGTTTCCTTTTCTTTGGCTGCAGCGTTTTCTGGTGCATAAACTTGATAATATGTCCCTGTCGACTTAACGAAACCGTCGTTCTTGCGATCTCCAAATACGCCCTGTGGCTTTATTTGTACGAATTCTATATTGTGTAAGCGCATGATCTTAGAAAACAGATATTCAAAATCCTGTCCGTTCCGCCTATAGATTTCCAAGTGGAGCAATTTTCTTGCAATATAGAGGTCATCAAGAGATAAGGTTCTAAACATTGTTCTTTTGGCGGTTGACAATAAAATTAAGCTACGCATACCAATTTTGGCTTGTTAAAATTTTAAAATTAAGACCCTAAATTTGCTTTATACTAAAATAATTAGTAAATTAGTCTAAATAAACGGTGAGTTATGAAACCAAGTGAAATTACAATTCCAGGGTACAGGGTCTTTGAATATCTGCTGGTGCTAAACCCACACCAGGAACTGAGCAATAGAATTGCCCATATCCGGAAGGATTTTAATGTGGAGTATAAAATCAGCGGGGTGCCGGGTAGCAGGGCAAATCTGGCACTGGTGAAGTTTGAACAACTGGAAATGATGGAGCAGCGGATCATCAATAAACTACACACCCTTTCAATGGGTTATCCTCCCTTCAAAGTAGAGCTGAAAGACTTTGGCAGCTTTCCCAGCCATACGATATACCTCAATGTTACCTCAAAGCTTCCCATCCAAAATTTGGTCAAATTGATCCGGACGGAAGCCAATCGCCTGATGAAATTTGACCCGGAAAAAACGCCTCATTTTATGCTGGAGCCTCACTTTACCATTGGGATGAAACTAAAGCCCTGGCAATATGAGAAAGCCTGGCTGGCCTATTCAAACAAGCACTTTAATTCTCGGTTTATTGCAGATGAAATGATCCTTCTGAAAAGAATTGTAGGAGAAAGAAACTGGGTGGTGTCTAACCGTTTTAAATTTGAAAACTTACCGGTGACCACAAAACAAGGAGAGTTGTTTTAATCAAAATGGAGATTTCTAAAATCTATGTCTTCCATCTTCACATTTTTATTCCAGTAAATAGCAGTATGCTTAAGACTTCCGACCTGACCTGCGGTATATCTGAAATTAGGGTGCAGTTCTTTTACTACGAAAGGAATTACCTTTTCTAATTGTAAGAATTGATCTACCACATTTGGGTGAAAGGCAAAATTGCAATATAGCGAATCAGAACCTACGCTAGGATATAAAATTGCATCTTTCCAGGTGTCATTAGTATATAACAGTTGATCTGCCAGCATGGAGGTAATTGGATAAGGAAAGCTTTCTGATACAAATAACTTAGCAAGAAATTCATGCAACAAAATATATTGCTGCGCCTTATCTTTTGCATTAGCATTGGAATGACTAATGGCATATTCAAAGGCTCCCTTTGCCAATTCATTCCATATATTATCTGTTCTTAAAGTAGCCGGAAGTAATAATGCCAATTTTATATTTCGGTTGGTGGTAGCTTTCCAAATGCTTAAATAACCGGTTTGTCCTATTTGTGGTTTGCTTTCAATAATTGCCGCATATGGATTGTTCGAGCAATAGAATACAGTTCTCCCTTTGAGGTTAGCTCTTCCATTCGTTTTACAAAATGCCGGAGATGGATAGGAGTAGGTTTGAATTAGATCCAAATCTTCGTTGACAATATTCATACGCACCCTGTAGAAATAAAGCTGATTAAATTGTTCAGGTGTCCGTATTGTAAAAATCGAAGGAATAATTGTGGCATACTTGTCGTAAGCTTGTTT
Source organism: Bacteroidota bacterium (assembly GCA_048498035.1). Lineage (GTDB taxonomy): Bacteria > Bacteroidota > Bacteroidia > Chitinophagales > Chitinophagaceae > CADEDV01. The sequence goes on from JBEHYT010000005.1 coordinate 170,187, forward strand.
TATTTCAAACAAGGATGCATGAGAGAAATCAGTATTTCTCAACAATTCAAGATTTGCGGAATAGGTAATTAAGTCGGGAATTTTTTCCAGGTCAGAATCTAAAAATTCAGTTAGTGGATTTGCAGTAGACATTAATCTTATTACTCATTTTGTTTAGATAACAGCAATCAATAAGTCTTCGACTTTCTCCGCCAGTTTCATATCCACATGCTGTAATTCAGCACGGGTTGATACGATCCACTTGCCAGCTACCTGCATCAGGTGAAAAACATATTTGCCTTTTACATGGACATTGTATGTCGTGTACACATTTTCTTCTTCATCTTCTTCCTCACCTTCGAATATCCAAACATTTAATGGTTCGCCTTTAATGACATCAGCAAACACATACCAGAATTTATCAGAGTCAAGACCGATGGAGTGCTTCACGTCGTATTTGATAGCATCTGCATAAGGTTGCGATCCGGCACCTCTCAAACCCACCAGCAGATCCTTTTCAATATGGAAGACGTCCTCGTACTGATCGCTGAAGCGTACCCTGTAATGAAAATCCCGGCCTTCACCCTCTTCGCCGAGGACGGTAGCGGATAATGTTTGGCCGTTGACAATGGCCGGAAAGGTGAAGGTTGATTGTCCTATCATCACTCTAAATTACTAAATTAATTAGTTAAGTCAAAATAATTCTATCTGACCCTGCGCTTCCGACGGCTGCATTCCGGGGATTTCAATTGGCTGTAATTCCGGATAAAAATGCTCTTTCCACGGTTCATGAGAACTCAGGAAATCCTTGGCCAGAGTATAGTAACTGATCTGCTCCCAGGGAAGGTTGAAAGAGGCAATTTCTGTGATACGTTTATCGTCCAGTTTGCCAAACATCCACTCCCAGGCCAGGTCATCGGTAAGCATGGTGGGCATCCGACTTTTGCTGTTATGAATCTGGCTGGTGACTAAATTTCCGCTGGTGGTTGTGAGGGCACAGGTATCAATTGTTTCACCTGTATCGGCATCGGTCCATTCCTGCCAGACCCCCGCAATCCAAAAGTATTCCTTGTCTTTCTGTCCAACCCGATACGGGTATTTCTTGGCTGTTTTTAAGGGCTCGCCGGTTCTTTTATTTAACGGGAAAATGTGTCGCCATTCGTAATAGCCACTAGAAAGAAAAATACATCTACGTTCCTGCGCTGCCTTTCGGTACACTTTACCCGGCTTCACAATTTCCTCAGATACTGCATTTAAAAAATTGATGCCTTCATTCCATTTTCCTCTCGCATCTTTATATCCCCTACGCACATTAAACAACTGTTCTCTTGTCTCTATGAACGGCCACCCTAAGGGATCCGGAATAAAACCCCACTCCATCGGCACAATTTCAAAATCTTCCCTATCCTTCATTGGCTTTAATATGGCAGTGACACCAAAATCAAAACCATTGATCACATCCCGCTCCATGAATTTATAATTGGCAACTAATTTCTCTAAATGCTTCAACCTTATAAACTCCTGTTTTGTTACTTTGGTCCCGTTATAATAGCACATCAGTTTATATCTTTTTGTTTGAAATGATTTTCAATTAATTTGCCAACCCCCTCCGCTTCTGATTGACGACCTTCTGGTATCGAGGTCCAAAAAATATCTTTAACAAAATCCTTCGTCCTTGCGACAACCAATGGCTTTCTTTTACTGCTGAAAACAACTCTGAAGGCCGTGTATTTGGGAATGTCTAACTCCTCAATCTTCATAGTGATGCCATTGAGCTCAATTTCAAAGATTTCAGGAGGTTTAATCATAACCGAATTTACTCGAAGTTGGCTAAAGTTTCCCTCAAAAATTTTAATTACGTTTTCATTCAGCCCGATTGCAATATTGTTAATCCCCCTTGCGAAACTGTTTTTGTTAGAGTATACGATCTTCGCATAAAAAGATACTATGCTTTCTGAAAATCAAACACTGCCATTGAATGTTGTAAAATTATTATTGGGCTTTTTCATAAAAAATATCAATGAAGAAGAAAGGGATTTATTGGATGAATGGATTTGTGAAAGTGAATCAAATATGAAATTATTTGGGGAATGTCTGGAAGTTACTTTAAGGTCTTAGTGAAGATAAATTGTTACACGTACTTTAATAAGTATCAATATTCCTTATCATCTTATTTAAGAATCGCTTCAGGTTTTCCTTTGATTCATAGTCTACCTTGTCGCTGTTCTTTTGAAGGCTTTCAACACTGAATCCTTTTTTGGTTTTATTGGATAAATAAGCTGCCGTTTTTTCCATAATACTTTTGTAGGTTTCACCCGGAGCGCCACCGGCATCGATAAAGGCTTTATGAAACAGGTAGATTTCAGATCCTTTGAATTGCACATGTACTAATACTTTTTCAAACGGAGCAGGCGAAGAGTTACTTTCCGGGCTGGTATTGAGCAAATGCATGATTTTTTCAGCAATTTCTAAACCAGTCTTTTTTATGTTGGGATATTCAGAATGTAAAGCCACGGACGGCCGGGTATGAATCAATGAAAGTGTTCGTTGGAAACCAGCAAGTATGGAAACTTTAACTTTATCTGAAGTTACTTGCTTAACCTGTTTGTTTAGTTGACTTGATAGATGGTCCACAAAAAGAGGCGAATTAAAATTCATATAAATAAGTTTTTCTTCAACTGCTTTTTCAAATCCTACTTCTTTATTGAATTTATGAAGCATCAACAATTCTTTAAGTAACTCTTTCTGGTAGATTAATTCACTGTAGGTTGTAGGACTTTTTTCATCATTGGTAAATTTGATGAAATTGGAAACTATTATATTGGTCAGTAAGGTACCTGCTACCTTGTTAATTTCAAATAACTGTTGTAAAAACTCCAGTTGCTGCAAGATTTCTTTCTTTGACTGGATTAAATAAGTTGCGGGCACTTTCTCATTGCGGTCAAAGTACTTCGTAAAATATTCTTCAATGAAATTAAGAATGAAACTTACATCTTTAGTAACACTTTCATAAAGTAAAATAGCTTTCTCCGGTACGGCAGAAGAACTTCTATACAGATGCAGTTTATCAAGCAATCTTATCAGTATACCCTGATTAAAGTGTACCAGGAATTCCATTTTCTTCTGCTTTGCTCCGTCAACGAAATCCTTCACCAATAGTGTCCGAAGCTTTTCCTTTTCTGCTTCAGATTCTTGAATGAAGGATTTTTGCCAGTCTTCATTTTTGGTGAAGTGGTGAAGATTATCAGGATGAATGGTCCTGCTAATCAGAATATCCCACGATTCAAGGATATAGGCCATATTGGATCAAATTACGGTTACACTTGTAATGAAATTTTCAGACCAAACCGCAAAACAAAGTTTTGCCTGGCGATCATAAAGTTTTGCGAACGGGATTTAATTTACTGCTTTGGTAGGACGGGCGAGATAAAATAAGTGAAAATCCCTAAAGCGATTTTTATAATCTCTTTGAAATATATGAAATCCGAAACCGATCACCTGGTTTGGGACGACCTGAATTTAGAGTTGGGATATTCAATTTAAAAAAATAAATTAGTTTTGAATTTTCATAGGATAAGGTTTAATGGTTAATGGTTTTTGATTAGTAAAAGAAATCCCCGCAAATTGCGGGGATTTCTAGTTTACTTCTTGGCAGATTTTCTAACTTTTTCAAACCTTTGCCTTTCTTTCTCTAATAACTTTTCGAAAAGTTCGATGGTTTTTTCAATTGGAAAATTATTTAGATTCTCTATATTATGTGCACCAATCGACGCCGCATTAACGCCGCTATTTTCATAGAAATTGTAAGTATAGTATAATGCTGATTCTTCATTAAACTTTTTAAGACCTTCTTCCGTTACACCCAATGCAGTCGCTACCTCTTTAATTTTATCATCTTCAACCTTTTCAGCCTGTTCCATTTTAGAAACAGCTTGCTTAGTAATGCCTAAGGCATCTCCTAGTTCAGTTTGCGTCATACCTCGCAATTTTCGAATTCTCTCTATTTTCTTTCCAATATGAAGTGCTGGAGCATAATTTAAAGTTTCCATACATTAATCGCTTTTAGTTAACTTTTTAAATTTTGCAGGATGTCTATTTTTTCTCTTTCACTTTTTAACAGTCGCTCATACAATTCAACAATTTTTTCAACTGGGTTAAATTGTTGGGCTATTGCTGTTGATCCTTCAGTGAATGTATTATCTCTATAGCTATTATTATTAATATTATAAACCGCACCTTCCTCATCAAAATTTTTAATTAGATCAGGAGATACTCCAAGAATTTCAGAAATCTGTTTTAAGAGTTCGGGATCAATTTCTTGTTGCTGCTCTATTTTTGAAACAGCCTGCTGACTCATTCCTAAATCATTAGCTAATGCATCCTGTTTGACACCAAAATACACTCTCACTCGTTGTAAGTTCTTTCCAACATGTTTTTTAGGTAATACTTCTGTGTTTTCTGCACTCATTTTTAACTGTTATATTTTTCGAAGGTAGTAAAAGTCAACTAAAATTAGGTAAAAGTCAACTTCGATCCAACCGATTTTATCTCCCGAAAGTTTAGTTTTCCTACCTGCATGGAAACTGGGGATCACATCCTATCCAGGGAGGCTCAGGCGTTTGCTTTTCAGCAAGGGGAGGAAACAGCTTTGGCTTTCTTTTACCGGGAATTTCAGCCCGCCCTGGCTCTCTATGCCTTCCGCTGGGTTAGCCGTCCCATTGCCGAGGAAATCGCCTCAGACGCACTTGTAAAAACATGGAAGATGCATGGAAAGCTTGACAGCTATCCGTCAATCCGTGCTTACTTATACAAAACCGTTCGCCGGGACTGTCTTCATGCCTCCAAAAGAGAGCAAAAAAGGGACGAAACCCACCAGAAATCCCGTCCGCCAGAAATAACAAGTGACACGCCTTTCGACCATACCGTTCGCAGCGAGGTATACCGGCTTATTCACACTGCCCTGAGAGATTTGTCGCCTGGGAACCAAAAGGTGTTGAGAATGCATTACCTGGAAGGTAAGTCAACGGGTGAAATTGCGAAGGAATTACATCTTTCTCCCAACACCATTAATACCCAAAAAGTAAGGGGCCTTGAAGCCTTGCGTAAACGGCTTCTGAAACCAGTTGTGATTCTTCTTTGTGTGATTTTGCAAAATTTCTTCCAACCTTTGTAGTAGTTTTTGGGCTGACTTCCCTTCTCTTATTATTATCATGTAGTAACTTAATAGCATGAAAGAAAATCCTTACGCAAATATGGATAAAGGTGCCTATCGTATTGCCTTCCTGATAGCAGGGTATATACGTGGAACTATCACAGAAAAAGATCATGATGAACTGGATAACTGGGTGAATGAAAGTGATCATAACATGCAGTTGTTTGAGGAATTGACAGATGAAAATAATCTGGAACAGAATCTTGCATGGATGGATCAGGTGAATGCAGAACAGTCGTATGAAAAATCATTGGCCGATGGAAAATTTGAAACGAAAACAAAAAGGTTTCGGATTAATAAAGTGTGGATGGCTGCGGCATCAGTAATTCTTTTAGTAGGTATTTTTTTTATTTACCAGTATGTCACCAATATGAAAACAAAAGATCCATTGATTACGGAAGGATCAACGCTTCAACCCGGTGGTAACAAAGCAACGCTGACACTGGAGAATGGTACCGTGATTGATCTGTCGTCAGCTAAGAATGGCTTACTGAATGCTGACAGTGGTATATCAGTAATTAAAACACAGGATGGCCGGATGGTGTATGAAGATGATACGATAGTACAAACTGCTTCGGTTATGCATACACTTGCTACACCGCTGGGGGGGCAATATCAGGTGACGCTGCCGGATGGCACCCGGGTTTGGTTAAACGCATCGAGCATGTTGAAATATCCTTCACGCTTTACAGGTAAGGATCGCAGAGTTGAGTTAAATGGCGAAGGATATTTTGAAGTCGCTAAAAATGTCAGTAAACCCTTTAGGGTTGTAGCGAATGATGTTAATGTGGAAGTACTGGGAACCCATTTTAATATTAATGCCTACAGCGATGAACCTTCTTTAACAGCAACCTTACTGGAAGGGTCGGTGAAGGTTTCAAAGGGAAGTGATTTCAAAACGCTTATTCCTGGTCAGCAATCGGCAATTGTTGGTGATGATATCAGGATATTAAATGTTGATACCAGTAATATCGTTGCGTGGAAAAATAATGAATTCAAATTTACGGACGCACCGATTGAAAATGTAATGCGGCAGGTGAAGCGTTGGTATGGTGCAGAAATTATTTATCAGGATAAAGTGACCCATCATTTTAATGCAACCGTTGACAGAACAGAACCCATTGATAAATTATTACACTACCTGGAAGGAACCGGGCAGGTACATTTTAAATTAGACAACAAAAAAATTATCGTTATGAAATAACCAATGGTGTAGTCCAATAAAAAAATTGGCCAGTAATGCTAGAACACTACCGGCCGGTGCCTGGGCTACCCATTTTTCAAGTCGTGTAAACTCTCATTGTTTAACCCAAACAAATCAAAGCTATGCAACTAATTGCTTATGGCAAAGGCCGTCGTTGGCGGCCTCCATTGACCAGAAAAACCTTCCTAGTAATGAAAATGATAACCCTTATCCTTTTCCTTTCCTGCCTGGTGGCGAGCGCAAATGGTCTTGCACAAAACATTACTATCTCCCTCAAAAATGCACCGCTGGAAAAAGTCTTTAAAGAAGTGGAACGGCAAAGTCAGTACCGGTTTGTGTATACCAAGGAGCAGCTATCAGGAGCAAAGACTATAACTATAAACTTCACAAATAAAAATATTAATGAGGTATTATCTGTCTGTTTTAAGGAACAACCGGTTTCATACATGATTGAAGGCAAGTATATCATGATAAAGGAAGCATCGGCTACTGAAATCCAGATTGGTTCGGTTGCAAGAGAGGAAAGTAAATTCATTGACATTCTTGGGAAAGTTGTTAACGATCAGATCGAGCCGGTTGTTGGTGCGACAATACTATTAAAAGGAAATTCGGCTGGTACAACTTCAAATGAACGGGGAGAATTTATTCTTAAAAATCTAAAGGCCGGTGATATTATTATCGTTAGTTGTATAGGATATGAATCAAAGGAAATAATAATAGGGTCGAAGAATGTGTTACTTGTAAAACTAGTTGTATCCCCCAGTGTTCTTGATGAAACAGTGGTAATGGCTTATGGTAAAACAACGAAGAGGTTGAACACAGGCAATATCGGGCGTATTGATGAAAAGCAGATTGCCGAACAACCAGTAACAAATCTGCTGGCAACGATGGAGGGTAGAGTAAGTGGGCTAATAGTGACACAAACAAGTGGTACACCCGGTTCACCTTTCAAAGTTGAGATTAGAGGTAAATCGTCAATTGGAACAACTTCCCTTACAACTCCAATTTCAAATGATCCCCTCTTTATTATTGATGGAGTGCCTTTTGCGCCAAATAACAATAATTTCAACGTATTAAGTTCAATTGCAACTATAAATGCGGGTCAAGGTGCAGGCTTAAGCCCTTTTAATATTATCAACCCCGCTGATATTGCAAGTATTGAAGTACTGAAAGATGCAGATGCCACAGCAATTTATGGTTCCCGTGGTTCCAATGGTGTTATACTGATTACAACAAAAAAGGCAAAAGAAGGAAGGGCGAGGTTTAATATAAATTATGCACAGGGTTTTAGTAGGGCAACCAGATTGCTGAAGCTGATGAATACACAGCAATATCTTGAAATGAGACGGGAAGCATTCGCTAATGATGGAGTTGCAATGACCGTAGCAAATGCTTACGATTTATTAGTATTTGATACTACCCGTTATACGGATTATTCAAAACTTTTTTTTGGGGGGACTGCACATAATAGTAATCTTCAGGCATCCGTCACAGGAGGTAGCTTAAATACACAATTTTTATTGAGCGCAGGGCTGCATCGGGAGTCAACCATTTATCCGGGAGACATGAGTGATAAGAGAGGAACGGTTTTAATCAACTTAAACCACCAATCAGAAAACAGGAAGTTTAGATTAAATTTTTCAACATCGTATGGAGCTGAAAAAAACACCCTTATAGCTCAAAACTTTACCAGCCTGTTGACTCTTCCACCAAATTTCCCATCCTTTTTTGATTCAACCGGGGCTTTGGCCTGGCAATATAAAGGGCAAGTCTATCTTGATAATCCATACACTTATCTGAAGCAATCTTTCGTTGCAACCTCCGATAATTTATCATCAAAGCTGCAATTAATATTTGCTATAATTCCTCACCTTGAATTAAGAACTGATTTTGGTTATAATATGTTTTTTTCAGATGAAATATCTAAGTTACCTGCAGCGTCGCAAAATCCTTTTTCAAGCGGTGCTGGGTCATCTCAATCCTCTTTTGGAAAAAATTCTTTCAAAAGTTGGATTATGGAACCCCAACTTGAATACTTGCGTGTTTGGAAAAAAAACAGAATTATTTTATTGGTAGGGAATAGTCTGCAACGAACTACTAATTCATCAAGTGCGGTTACCGGCCTTAATTATCCAAATGATGCCTTACTTGGCTCTATCGGTTCTGCTGCGACTATTGTAGGACCTTCAACAAACTATTCTGATTATAAATATGAGGGATTATTTGGACGATTGTCATATAGTAACAACAGTCAGTATCTGGCCAATCTATCAATAAGAAGAGACGGTTCCAGCCGTTTTGGACCAGGTAAACAATTTGCAACCTTTGGATCTATTGGTGGTGCTTGGATATTTTCTTCACTAAAATTTGTAAAACAAAAATTACAATTTCTGAGTTTCGGAAAACTTCGATCAAGTCTTGGAGTTACCGGTAATGATAAAATTGGTGATTATAAATATCTGAATAATTGGCAATCGACACTGCTTAACTATCAGGGGAATAGTGGGCTTTCCCCATCTGGCCTATACAATCCCGATTACCGGTGGGAATTGACCAGAAAATGGGAAATCGGCCTCGATCTGGGCTTTATGAACGACCGTTACTTTATTGGCTTCGCATATTATCGCAACAGGAGTAATAATCAACTGGTCCAGTATCGCTTACCATCCCAAACAGGGGCATCCAGCGTAATTGCTAATTTTCCTGCGATTGTTGAAAACAAAGGCTTGGAGATAGAAGGAAGAGCAGTAATAATTAAAAACAAAAAGATTTCATGGAATACTTCGTTTAATATCAGCTTTCCTAAAAACAGATTGATAGCATTTCCTGATCTTGCAAATTCCTCATATAGTTCTCTGGTAGTTGGTCAGCCGTTAAGTGTTTATAGCGGATTAAATTTTCTGGGCGTTGATCCGATGACGGGCATATATTTATTTTCTGCCAACAATGGCTTACCAACATCAACTCCTTCAATAGCCACAAAAGACCGTATCCCAAATCTTGGCAATACAGATCCAGCATTTTATGGCGGAATACAGAATTCATTTTCGTGGGGAGGATTACAGTTGAATATTTTTTGCAGTTTCAGAAAATGGAAAGGTCAAAATTTTTTATCCCAATTGGCAGCCTACAGGCCTGGCACGATTAATAACTTGCCAGAATATGTCGTGGACAGGTGGCGAAAGCCGGGAGATATTGCCGCATTTCAGCAATATACACAAAACACTTCTTCCCCTGCATACAAAGCTGCAGGAATATTGGCTTCCACCACTTCAAATGGTAAGTATAGTGATGCATCATTTTTTCGGGTGAAAACCATTGCCTTGTCATATGATCTGCCTAAAAAATGGATGGACAAATTGAAAACACAGACAGTTCAGATTTTTGTTCAGGGCCAAAACTTCTTTACGATTACCGGTTTTAAAGGGACCGATCCGGAAAATCAAAATGTTTTGACAGCCCCTCCGCTAAAAACAATTAACATGGGATTCAATCTAAATTTCTAACCACAAATTATGAAGATGAAATATATACGTAATGCTATTATAATAATACTAATCATAAGTGTGTTTTCGGGATGCAAAAAATTTATAGAAGTGGCACCTCCCCCAGATAAGATTGTGACGGAGATCGCATTCTCCGATGATAAAACTGCAACTGCTACGGTTAATGGACTGTATGGGAAAATGGTGGTATCAAATCAGTACCTGAACAGCTTTGGAATGACACTTTATCCCGGCCTTTCTGCAGGTGAATTCTATAATACAAATCCAAGTACCACTTATGGTCCTTATAGTACAAATTCTTTAACACCGACATCAAACAATATCAATAATATATGGCAAAACGCATATCAGTTTATATTCCACGCTAATAGCTGTATTGAAGGAATCGCAGCCTCAACAACATTGACTGATTCTGTTCGAAAGCGTTTGACTGGTGAGGTTAAATTTATTCGTGCCTTCTGTTATTTCTATCTATCTAATTTATACAACGATATTCCACTTGTATTGTCAACTTCCTTTCATATGAATGCAAGCCTTCCAAGAGCATCAGTTGCAGCAATACGTTCACAAGTCATAACGGATTTAGAGGATGCGATCACACTTTTGCCAGAAAGCTACATTACAAGTGGACGGGCAAGGATAAATAAATCATGCGCAAAGGCATTTCTTGCAAGAGTTTACCTGTATGATAGTAATTGGATTAAAGCAGTACAGTTGTCGTCAGAGGTAATTGCATCTTCTACTTATTCATTAGTAACACTGGGTAATGTTTTCCTGGCAACAAGTAATGAAACTATTTGGCAACTAAGTTCTGTTGGCCTGAGCTTTAATACCGCTGAAGGTAATGCATTCATTCCTGCATCCTCCACTACACTTCCCGCTTTTAGCCTTTCCACCTTCCTGCTAAATGATTTTGAAACAGGCGATAACAGGCGAACAAGTTGGATAAGCAAGAATACGGTAGGAGGCCAAAATTATTATTATCCAGCGAAATATAAAGTGAGAACAGGTGCAACTGCGATAGAAAGCCCTATCTATTTACGCCTTGCTGAGCAATATCTAATAAGGGCAGAAGCAAATGCACAATTAAATATTTTATCGGGCGCAATCGCCGATATTAATATTATTCGTTCAAGAGCGGGATTGCCGAATACTAATGCAAGTACGCAGCAGGCAGTTTTAGCAGTTCTTGAAAAAGAAAGACGTATTGAGTTTTTCGCAGAATGGGGACACCGTTGGTTTGACCTGTCAAGAACTGGCAGGGCTCAAGCCATTTTAGGAATTGAGAAGGCCCCGAACTGGGAGCCAACGGACATTCTTTATCCCATACCATTTGATCAGATTTCCCTAAATCCATCATTAACTCAAAATCCAGGCTATTGATATGAAAACAATCAATCTGCTAGTTGCAATCTTAATATACTTTCCAACAAATGCATTTTGTCAAAAGCAAAACAACACGGAAAAGGAATTACAGGAAATACCCAACGCAGAAATATATAACAATATTTCTTTCGACAATTTAGAGAATTACAATAGTCAAACTGTAAGTCTGAGTGAATTTAAAGGGAAGCTTGTAATTGTAGATTTTTGGGCTAAGTACTGTGTGTCTTGTATAAGAAATTTTTCTAAAATTGATTCGTTGCAACAGGTACTTGCAAGCCAGGTACAGTTTATTTTGGTTACAGCCAATTCAAAAAAGGAAATAGATGATCTATTTTCTAAGCCCCAGTATAATGGAAAATTGAAGATGCCAAAGCTGATTCCATCCATACGTGGTGATTCAGTTCTGACTACCCTTTTTGACTATAGGGAATTTCCGCAATTGTTTTTTGTTCTTAATAAGGAAGGGAAAATAATAAAATTATTTCAGGGCTATGCCGAGCCTGCAACAATAACTAAATTACTGGCAGGGAATTTTTAATGAAAAGATAGCAGGAGGTGCATCTTCCTGCTATCTTGCTGTAATTTATTTACTGTTGGTCATCCTGCCTGATCTTATTGGCTTCGCCGCCGGCAGGCTGTGAATAAACACCCATGGTGCTGTTTACTTCAAATCCGCCTGATACAGAATGTACCTGCCCGGATGTATAGCCAATGGCACAAAATGGGGGAGTTTCTTCTCCTATACAGTCAGAGAATTCGGTTGAGAGAAGATTTGCTTTTGTATCAAAGCCGATATAATTGCCGGGAACAACGTTGGGAAGATCTGCATCATTTTGAGCATTTCCCTCAAACCAGTAAAGTTCACCAGAGGTCGATTTGTTTACTGTGCTTTTGCTAATTGTAGTAAACGCACTAAATCCAATTGCTAATAAAATAGCAAAAAGACCTGATAAATACTTTTTCATAATTAAAGTTTTAATTTAATAATTAGTGCCTACTTTTTTATACGGGTGTTCGGCTGTTCCTGTTTATTGCAATAAATCGTTGATGTTTGGTATAGAACCAGATACTTAATGCTGATAATAAAGTGAAAATGATGTTGAATTCAAGATGCTGGAGCCACGTTAGTTGCTGAAGGACACCACCGCAGGAGCAGGGTAAGTGGTCACTGAATAATAGCATGTAAGAAATGTAACCTGTAAATACAACCATTAAGCCGAGCGCAATCCAGAGACCAAGCTTTTTTGTTTTGGGAAAGAATAGAAGTAGTGCTGCTAATAGTTCAAAAATTGGCAAAGCCCAGGAAAGAAAAGTTGCCCATTGCCCAATCAGCGGGGATCTTGAAATCACTGCCCGAAAGGAACTTTGATCAGCAAGTTTTGTTATGCCCGTATAAACAAAAAGCAGGATGAATAATGCTGCTGTTATTTCAACGATCCATGTATATGCGAATGAACTTTTCATAATGCAGTTGTAATGCACTATAAAATTCCGTCATGAATGGACATGATTTTATCAATTGTATTTGTTACGTGTTGTATAAGTTTTGCAAAGAGTATTATTGACGCCGCAGTGAACCGGGTGTCATACCAAACCTTCTTTTGAAGGCAGTAATGAAATTGGTTGTGCGGGGGTAACCAACCATTGCACAAATAGTCTTCACTGGTTTATTGGTGGTAAGCAGGAGATGCTTTGCGTGTTGCATACGCTGTTCCATTAGCCACTCAAATATACCGGAGCCAAAGTATTTTTTAAAGCCATCTTTTAGCTTGAATTCATTCAAGGCCACCTGCCGGGCCAGGGATCTGATCGAAGGCGGCTTTTTAGAAATATAGGTTTCAAGGATTGTTTTTGCGTCATGGATTTTTGATGATTCCCAGGGAGTATACATACGTTCAGATGGTTTTCTTTTGAAAGCGTTTTGTAAAAGCTGGTAAAGTAATTCTCTGACTTTAAGGTCAAAATAAAATTGCCGGGTACTATCATCATACGGGCAGTCCAGAATTTGTGCGGTTATTTCTTTCATGGAAGGTAAAGTCCAGCAGGGTTTAGCAGGTAATAAGATAGAAGGGTTGGTTAGTAGTACTTCCTTTAATTCCGGGAAATAAGGTAACAGTTCTTCCAACAGCTTCGGAGAATAGAAAATATCAAGTGCCCGAAATTCATTATTTTTTTCAAACCGGGCTGTGCAGCTGGTGGGCTCTGTAAAGAAGCAGCAATAATGATTGGTGCGTAAATGAATCTTGCCGATACCGTTAATTTCCTTTCGGGTTGAATTCTTTAATAGGAAGTAACTGTATAATCCCCTGTTACGGATAGTAGCCGCAGCTGTCACACGGCTTAAGAATTTACCGAGGCTGAAACGTATGGAATAATCTTCACCAGCTAACTCCTGAATAACGAGATCTGCAATATTCGTTTTTGCATAGGTGACGGCAGCACCCCGTAATACCGGCCCCTGGTAATGGGCAGGGAATCCTGGCTGGAATTCCAGCGGAGGTTGGTTTGATAAGGTTAGGTCAATCGGCATGGGTTTGCTTTAATCCAGTCAATAACAACAATCTGAGCCCATTTAACCGGTGCAGCTGATCGGTTCAATCCCGGTAACCATTCCGAAATCAAAAGTAACAATTCTGCCAAAAAAAATAAAATAGCAAAATATACGGCTGAATTATAAAAATACGAAAGCCGCTTATAAAAGAAAACCTGTGTAGGGGTTTACAGTAGTTTCTCTTAGCGAATTCAATCTGATTGACTCAAATAATACTGCTTGCATAATTTTTAACTGCTGTTGCAATACTTTATTTGACATGTATGGTGAAATCTGATGTACCAGAATGCCTGGATATCGCAATGATAGGAATTGTTTTTTTTTATTAATCATATTGCACAAAGCTCGGCCCTGGATGGCAATAAGCTTTCAAGGAGTTCGGCATAAACACAACACCTTCTGCTCATGGCTCTCATTTATTCCGCTTCCTCCTTGCGCAGATTGCCCCCATAGCCGGATATGGTTCCATAATTAATTTTTAAACTATTAAAACATTGAGTTATGGAAAAGACATTGCAGCAAACAGACTGGACACAGGTAGCTGAAATTGAAATTGTTTATAAGACTAAAGTAAAGCCATCGAGTCGTCCGAAGATTACCAGTTCGAAAGATATTTATCCCCTGCTTCTTTCTATATGGGATATGAACCTGATAGAACTTCAGGAACAGTTCATTGTTTTACTGCTTAACCGCAACAACAGGGTACTTGGAGTTTACAAAGCCTCAACAGGTGGCCTCACAGGGACAGTAGCTGACCCAAGACTGATATTAGCAGCAACGTTGAAAGCTGGGGCGACATCCATTATTCTAAGCCATAATCACCCTAGTTCGAGCCTGTCTCCAAGCAGGGCAGATGAACAATTAACACAGAAAATAAAGACAGCGGCAGGCTATCATGATATTTCCGTACTGGATCATATAATTGTTACAGCTGAAGGATATTATTCATTTGCAGAGGAAGGGATTTTGTAAGGCTGGTTCCGATTAAAATAGGGTCATTCACTTTCTCTATCCCCTCGAAAGGACTGACACCTTAAAGTAATTTATTCAGAAGTCATTCATACTACTATCAACTTAGAGCCGCCGCCGTACTCAAGCCTTGTTTATTATGCGGCCTCCGGCAAAACAAGTCATGACAACGGCGGCTGGTAATGCCATTGGGTATTTCAATTCGCCCCGGCTACAGGAACAGCATTTATTGCTATAGCCCTTCAGCCGGGCCGAAATCAAATACCAGCTTTTTCAATACCTTCCTTTCCATAATTCTCTTCTATGAAAAGGGCATTTCAATCCTATTAGAGTGCTGAGTTTAGGCTAACAGTGTATAAAGGTTATTCAGTAAATATTTCAGAATTTGCTTATTTTCAAGGACACAAGCACACCACAACCTTTACTTACCTATGGATTTTTTGTTTGCTGAGAATCTTGGCATTGGTATTGACTTATCAATACTCCGGCGAAATACACAACGTCACTCAATCCTTTTATACCAACACGAAGGAGCACTGCACGCTGATAATGCAAGAATAGGCAACCAGAATAATGTAGATGTAGAACTCGGGCTTTTTTTTGAAAAATCACGATCAACGGCCTGCGACCTTGCACTCACCCCTGAATATTCATGCCCCTTATCCGTAATCGAAGATATCATCAATCATCCCGGTAAATGGCCTGTTGCGGAGAAATTATGGGCAGTCGGTTGCGAGTCTATGACCAAGCAGCAACTTACCACTCTGCAAGCTTCCTATAACGCTGGTAATATTTTTGTTCATTTTGACACGAACATTCTCAATAGTAATCTGAATTATGTAGATCCTTTGATTTACTTATTCAGGGGTTCGCATAACGGTCAGGAAAAACTGATAGTATTACTCCAATTTAAGACACAGCACATGAGTGTTTGGAGCGCAGCGGTAGAAAGAGACAATTTGATTCAAGGCAATGAAATCTATATTTTGCGAAATCCGCTGTATTCAATTTATTTCTTCTCCCTGATCTGTTCAGAGGCTATGAATTTTCAAAATGATTTGACTCAGGCAAAACAGGCAACAATAGATTGGATCGACCGTCCTTATCTCATCTATAATCCGCAACTCAATCCAGATCCTGCTCATTCAAACTTTTCTGCCTTCAGAAAATTTGTATTCCGGTTTACCAAAAAGGAAATCATATCCCTTAATTGGAATAACAAGACCACATATAATAATCATCCGTTTCTGGGTTTTAATACTTCCCGAAGCGGCTTCTATATTCAATCTGATGAAATCGACCTCACAGAACAACGAATTAAGCATAATCATAAACACGGGCTATACTATTTTTACTTTGGGCTGAAAAAACATGCCTTTCTTTTAAATAGCTCTCCAACCATCTTTCATATTGCCATTCCATCGGTTGACATAGTGAATGCTATGCCCCAGCAAATCAGGCGGGAGGGTCCGGAATTAATTGAGACCTGCGATTTCAATGCTGCGCGTAATACATTAGAAATACTGGTGAATGGAATTAGTGATTTACATGTTGCTTATTTAACGGGTGTTGGATGCACCTGCAATTTTCTGATCACGCACCAAAATTGCATACTCGAAAAGGAAAAACTTGTTTGTCTGACATCAGGCAAAATAGATAAGGAACTGGGAAGTACTTGGAGCAGTATTCCCAATATATTTTCTATTAGGATCAATGAGGATTTAGAAGTGAATCGCCGGATTACTTTTTCTGAAGATACTTATCCAGATAGTCTTACACTGAGATCAAATTATATAGATACAATTGCTGAGTTAAATAATTCGGTTCTGCCTGACAAAGCCGTTTACCCAGATAGTATTGCAGATTTGAAAACGGACGATCTGGTTATTGGTTACAATGCTGAATCCCGTAACGATAATTATAAATTCAACATTCTGACCGCTGCCGGGCAAAAGCGAATCGCTACTATTTGTTTCATGGGTACTATGCCTGATGGGGTAATAGAAAAGACATTTGACTTTCTGCAGGCTATGTTTGACAAAGACAATAATTATAAACGTCGGGTAGTTGTTTTTTATAGACGGGGTAATAACATCGTATCACGGTCAGATCCTAATGCTGGTAACATAGCTGTCACCAGCGATTTTGAAGGCCCTACTTTCTTGAAATAGTTAAATCATGGATAAGGAAAAAATAATTGGTCTCGCCAGAAATATTTTTCCAGATATAACATCTGTCAGGGATGATTTATACAGGGGTGAGTTGAAGATATCGGGCAAACCTGCCGGTATTTATTATATGGATTTGAGCGGAGATGTACCCTTTGAAACATTTAATGAGTACCAGGAAAAACTGTTGGCCGATGAATATTATAATCATCCCGGCAATCTTCAGTGGAATCTTTACTTGCTACTGCTTCAGGATTCTATCAATGAGGAAACGAAAGCGAAAATTGAACGCAATGATAAGTATGCTCGCAAGTATGTCTTCACCGAAACCCAATTTGAAGATTTTTTTAGGCTTGAGAAATCAGATGCCGTAGTCTCATCCAATATTGTTTTGCAATGGAAAGAAACGCTCAAAAAAGTGGATCTCCAGGAAGTGTATTCAAAGGCCAAATACACAGAAGCAGTAGACAGGTTTATAAATAACCAAACAAAGAAAATTACTAGCACGGAGTCTGTATCTGACGTAACCGATGTTACCAAAATCAGTTTTATTAACCAGATTACTTTAAAAAATACTTACCGTGAGCACCCCAAAGAACCAAGGGTGTTCAAGTTTGGTAAAGTAAACCTGATAAAAGGAATAAATGGCGTTGGTAAAACCTGCCTGCTGGAATCTATCGAATTAGTGGCCTGCGGAAGAACTTATCGTAATCCTGATAAGAAAGAACCAGATAATTGTATTGAAGCAATAATCAATAATTCAAGACAGGCTGAGTTATGTACGCCAACCGATAACACAAAATATAGACAGCGTGATTCTTACTGGTACAGTAATAATTATACGAAAGACAATTTCATCTACACGTCATTCAACAGGTTCAATTTTTTTAATACCGATGCGGCAAATGATTTAGCCAAGAGCAATAATGAAGATGAGGTAAAGCAGGCGCTTTCAAATATTATTCTTGGGAGCGAATTCAATTATATTTCAGAGAGAATAAACGGATTTTTCGATAGGATTAAACCAGTATATAATGAGTTGGACCGGGGAATAAAAGATGCCCAACAAACGATTAGGAATGCCGGGTTGCTCATTTCCAAATTAGGGAAATCCGAAACTCTCAATTCACTGACCAGCATTGTTAATGGCAATATACAGGCACTCCAATTCAAAAATAAAGAACTGGGTCTTGAAAAAGGATATGGGGAAACCGAGGCATCTATTAATCAGGTGAAAGCGCTGACCGAAAAAATCCTGGAATCTAACACTCCTTCTTTTAACAGTACAGCAGAACTGAACAAAGCTAAAATTGAATTTTCAATAAAAATAGTTGCCTTTAATGAGTTCAAAACAAATCTTGAAAATTTATCACAAAACATTTCCACGCAAGAGCAACAAATAAATCGGATAACTGAAAAATCAAATCTTCTTGCTTCAGTCAGTAAATACTTCGGCGATCCAAAGCTATTTGAAATTAAAGGGTTCAATAAACGGTTAACAGACGTGGAAGAATCAATTAGAAAGATACAAACAATGACCAGAAGCCTGGGAGGCATAGACCTCCAGGCTTACTCTTCTGAAGAAAATATCACCATGCTTTTGGATAAAACCCATACCGATCTGGCTAATGCCAAATCTGCTTTGGATGATTCAGAGGCAGACTTGAGAAAACTGCTCGCACAATTTAGTAATACTGATAAGTTAATCAACGAAATAAAATTACTGGGTAAAGAATATTTAACGCTTGCACCTAATGTTGATGCATGTCCTCTGTGCCAATCTCCTTATGAGCGATCTGAATTGCAAAGGAGGATTGAAGAAGTTCTCCAAACAAATTCCAAAGAAAACCAGGATAAAATAGATTCTCTCCATCTAAAACAGCAGCAAGCAAAAGATGCAGTCGATAAACTAACGCAGTTTCTGAACGACCTGGCAGGAATCAAAACAGTTTATGATAATAATTTCAGCGGTGACGCAGCAGTAATGTCTGTAACAAAAATTGTTAATGAGATTACCCGTTTTAGAGATGATGAAAGCATTTATACACAGAAAAAACAGGAGCTGATTGGATTTCGCCAAACTACAGAGTCTTTTAATATTACAGAAGAAGAATTTTCTTACCTGAGTGGTAAACTCATCACGGATATTGGGCCGGAGTTTATATTGGTGTTTGACAACAAAAAACTATTTGAAGACCGGATTGCGGAGTTTGCTTCGGGTAATGATCAGCTTAAAGAAGAGCTTGTAAAATTTCAGGAAAACCGGTTTAAGCTTAGTTCGGATTTTCGAAAAACGATGGGGCTGGAAGAAGAAAAAGTATACACAGTAAATGAATTTGGTACTTTACTGGATGGAGAAAGAAAGGTTTTAACACAGATTGAAAACTATTTTGTTCAGGTTGGCCAGATATTAGAATTAAAGGATGAAGATTCGATTTCCGAAATCGACCTTCAATTATCTGTCTTGCAAAAAAATCTCGCTTCTCTTAAAACAGAACAACAGAATCAATACGAATTAAACCAGGCTGAGAAGCAAAAACAGCAATCGCAAACATTTCTCGATAATAATATAAAAAAATTGGAAAGAATCAAAGCAGGTTTTGACATACTTCAATCTCTGAGGCAGTCCGATGGAACAGAACAGCTTAATAGTTTCTTCGAGAGCAATTTGAAAGAAGTAGTTGACATTTTTAAAACTATCCATACTCCAAGAGAATTCAAATCGCTTGTTTTTCAGGATAAGCAACTCTTTCTAATTAAAGACAACGATAAGAAGCATAAGGTTAACGAAATAAGTACTGGGCAGCGGGGTGCCCTTGCTTTGTCAATTTTTATCAGCCTGAACCGGCAGTTGAAGAATGGACCTAATCTTATGATTTTTGATGACCCTGTTTCTCATATCGATGATTTAAACGCACTCTCGTTCCTGGATTTTTTGCGCTTCTTTATTTTGAAAGAAGACCGACAAATATTCTTTGCGACAGCGAATGCACGTCTTGCAAGTTTATTTGAGAAAAAATTTGAGTTTTTGGAAAATGACTTTCAGAAATGGGAATTGAAGAGGTAAAATATATATTATATTTCATAACTGCTTCTTATTGATTTTTTTCAGCAGCAGTTAGTTTTCTTTCAACTTCCGTTGCGACGCTCCGTTCAGGTTTCTGTTCGTTGGGCATCAGTGAATGTATCACACGGGAAGCTCTAACGATGCAGCCGATTTAGTAATGCATTTGTGGAATGAAAAAAAGAAGCTGAGAAATACTACGCTATCAACGTACTTGACCATAATATTGTTACCAGTGAAGCGTATTAATCCTTTGGTGATGAGAGGCTTATAAAGCCCTTTTTTATTCAGTCTAAGGCTGCAAGTGGTTGAAATTGGCCTTGATAGGTTATATTTACAGTTAACTGAAATTTAAACCAAAATCTGCGAAGGAGGAATGAATTTAACACCTTACCATGCAAAATATTATGCCCACGAATTAACCAAACGCTATTCTTCAAATAGCTTACAAAAATTCACGGCTTCGCTGGCAGATGCACAGGTGGATTTAAACCCCCACCAGGTGGATGCTGCCTTATTTGCATTTCATTCTCCCCTTTCTAAAGGTGCAGTATTAGCAGATGAAGTAGGCTTAGGAAAAACAATCGAAGCCGGTATTGTTATTTCTCAAAAATGGGCGGAAAGAAAACGTAAGATTTTAATTGTAGCACCTGCAAATCTTCGTAAACAATGGAATCAGGAAATTGCAGATAAATTCTTTTTACCTTCTGTAATATTAGAAGCAAAATCTTTTAATGAAGAATTACAAAAAGCAAACTTCAATCCCTTTAACCAAAAAGATAACATTGTTATTTGTTCTTATCAGTTTGTAAAAAGTAAAGCAATTTATGTAAGCAAAGTTGATTGGGATTTAGTTGTAATTGACGAAGCCCACCGTTTGCGAAATGTTTATAAGACATCAAATAAAATTGCTAAGGCAATTAAAGAAGCGTTGGCACACTCCCCTAAAATTTTGCTAACGGCTACGCCGTTGCAAAATTCATTGTTAGAGCTGTACGGCTTAGTAAGCATCATTGATGAATACACCTTTGGCGATTTAAAAAGTTTCAAGGCACAGTTTGCAAGGCTTACAACTGATAACAATTTTGATGAACTAAAAAGAAGGTTAGAACCTATTTGTAAAAGAACATTAAGAAGGCAGGTTTTAGAATACATCAATTATACAAACCGCAGTTGCATATTACAGGAGTTTACCCCACGGGAAGATGAACAGAAATTATATGATTTGGTTTCCGATTATTTGCAGCGACCAAATTTATATGCCTTACCACCCGGACAGAGAACTTTAATGACTTTGATACTTCGTAAATTATTGGCATCTTCTACTTATGCTATATCTGGCACATTGCAAGGGTTAGCTGATAAACTGGAAGCAACAATAACAAAACATGAAACAACTACTTTAAATGTTGATGAAGTCTTTACAACAAATTATGAAACCTTTGAAGAACAGCAAGACGAATGGGTGGACGACGAGGAAGAAGAAACCACAGTTGAGGACAGAGTTTATACCCCTAATGAAATTGGAGAGATAAGAAAAGAAATTGAAGCACTCAATGAGTTCAAGGCATTGGCAAAATCAATACGGACAAATTCAAAGGGAGAAGTTTTATTTACCGCATTAGATAAAGGCTTTGAAAAATTACATGAACTAAAAGCAAACAGAAAAGCAATAATATTTACTGAAAGTACCCGTACACAAGAGTATCTTAAAAACATATTGGAGGCAGGAGGTTATAATGATGAAATAGTATTGTTTAACGGTAGCAATAACGACCCAAAGAGCAATCACATATATCAGGCATGGATTAAGAAGTATGCAGGTTCAGATAGAATTACAGGTTCTAAATCAGCCGATAAAAGGGCTGCATTAGTAGATTACTTTAGAGATACTGCAACTATAATGATTGCAACGGAAGCTGCTGCCGAAGGCATCAACTTACAGTTCTGCTCATTGGTTGTTAATTATGACCTGCCCTGGAATCCACAACGTATTGAACAAAGGATAGGAAGATGCCACAGGTACGGACAAAAGTTTGATGTAGTTGTAGTAAACTTTTTAAATAATACCAATGCAGCAGACCAAAGAGTTTATCAATTATTAGATGAAAAATTCCAGTTATTCAACGGTGTATTTGGTGCAAGTGATGAAGTATTAGGAGCAATTGAAAGCGGTGTTGATTTTGAAAAGAGAATTGTAAAGATTTATCAAACTTGCAGAACCACCGAAGCAATACAATTGGCTTTTGATTTTTTACAAAAAGAAATGGAGCCTGAAATAGAACAGGGTATAGATGTTACAAGAAAAAAGCTATTAGAAAATTTTGATGAAGAAGTACATGAAAAATTAAAAATCAATTTACAGCAAAGCAGTGATTATTTGAGCAAGTTTGAAAATTGGTTATGGCAGGTTACTAAATATTATTTGCAACCATTTGCCACCTTTGATAATTCTGAAAATAGTTTCTTCTTAAATCAAAATCCATTTGCAGGGGAGAACATTCATAAAGGTCCTTACAAAGTAGGTAAGAAGAATATTGGGGAAAAGCATGAAGTAGAAGAACAGAATAATAATGAAAACCTCTATCGTGTCGGGCATCCATTAGCACAAAAGGTGATTGCCCGGTGTAAGGAAGAAAACCTCACGCTGAATGAATTGGCATTTAATCTTTCAACTGCGGATAAAAAGATTTCCATTCTGGAAAACTTGAAAGGCAAACAAGGTTGGTTACAGGTAAAGCAAGTTTCTATTTCAAGTTTTGAAATGGAAGACCATATTCTTTTTGCAGCCATTGATGATGAAGGTAATATTTTGCAACCCGACCAATGCCAACGCTTATTTTCATTATCTGCTGACATTGCAGGTACAACCAATACACTTTCGGATGATGTGCAAAATCATTTGAATGAAAATTACCACTCACAGCAAGTTACTATCAGTGAGGAAAATGCAAAACGTAATCATTCTTTCTTTGACGAAGAAGTGGACAAATTAGAAAAGTGGAGTGAAGATGTTCGTAACAGTATTAAGTTTGAAATAAAAGAACTGGATAAAGAGATTAAAGCCCGTAAAACAGAAGCAAGGAAAATGCTCAATCTTGAATTGAAAGTAAAAGAGCAACGCATTATAAAAGACCTTGAAAAAAAGCTGGCAGAAAAACGATATAACCAGTATAAAAATGAAGATGATATTGAACACAAGAAAGATAATTTATTAGACGAAGTAGAAAAACGTTTAAAGCAAAATACAACTGAAAACGAATTATTCACCATACGCTGGAAAGTGATTTAACAATGGCAAAACAATTACAAAAATTAGAACTAACCTGGATAGGAAAAGGTAACGAACCTATCCTTGAACCACGAATATTAATAGAAGACCCAAGTAAAAGTTTTGGCGATTCAAAATCTGAAAACATGCTAATTAATGGTGATAATTTATTAGCACTTAAAGCACTTGAACAACAGTTTTCAGGTCGGGTTAAATGTATAAGTGTTGACCCGCCTTACAATACAGGAAGTGCCTTTGAACATTATGACGACGGAGTTCAACATTCCCTTTGGCTTAATTTAATAACTCCAAGATTTAAGCTTTTGCATAAATTATTGAAAGAAGATGGCTCTATTTGGATTTCAATTGATGATAATGAATGTCACTATCTAAAAGTATTACTTGATGAAATATTTGGAAGAAATAATTTTGTTACATCTGTAATTTGGCAAAAAAAATATGCGCCAAAATCTGACTCAAAATTTTTATCCGAGTCACATGATTTTATACTTGTGTATGCTAAAAATATCGAGAAACTTAATTTGAACAGACTTGCTAAAACTGAAAAACAAACTGACCGCTATAAAAACCCGGATAATGATTCAAGAGGTCCATGGAAATCATCGGATGTATTAAGGAATGAGTATAGAGAGTATGCGTACTTTCCTGTTACATTACCAAATGGGAAAGATGTTTATCCGCCAGCAGGTACAAGTTGGAGATATACAAAAGAGAAATTTGCTGAACTAATAAAGGATAATAGAATTTGGTTTGGTAAAGACGGAAATTCCAGACCTGCATACAAGAGATTTATTTCAGAAGTATCAGACACTATACCAGCTATGACTATTTGGACTTATGATGAAGTTGGTCATAATGATGAGGCAAAAAAAGAGGCAAGAAAGTTTAATGAAGAAAGTGTTTTTGGGACACCCAAACCAGAAAGATTAATAAAAAAAATAATTGAATTAGCATCAAACGAAAATGACATTGTTCTTGATAGTTTCTTAGGGAGCGGAACAACATCCGCAGTAGCTCATAAAATGAAAAGAAAATGGATTGGAATTGAATTAGGAGAACATGCAACAACGCATTGTTTGCCCCGTTTAAAAAAAGTAATAACGGGTGAAGATAAAGGTGGGGTAACAGAAGCAGTATTTTGGCAAGGTGGTGGTGGTTTTAAATTTTATAACCTCGCACCTTCATTAATCCAAAAAGATAAATATGGCAGTGAAATTATAAACACTTCATACAATGCCAATATGCTGGCGGCAGCAATGGCAAAACAGGAAGGTTTTCGCTATTCACCCGATGAAAACAACTATTGGAAACAAGGTTTTAGTAGTGAGAAAGATTTCATCTTTACTACTACACAGTTTATTACTATACAAATGTTAGACAGGTTAGCAGAAGAATTGCAGCCCGGTGAAAGTCTATTGGTTTGTTGCAAAAGTTTTGCAAAAGGTTGTGCAAACAGGCATAGCAATATTACTATTAAGAAAATCCCTCAAATGCTTTTGGGCAGGTGCGAATTTGGTAAAGATGATTACAGCCTGAATATTGTTAATCTTCCACATGATGATGATGAAAACACAGAAGTAGATAATATAGAAATATCAGTAGAAATTAAATCATCAAAATCCAAAAAGAAGAAGGCTGATGATGATAACCAGCCATCACTTTTTTAGTAACGCAACTCAAATAAAGCAATGAATCAAATAGCAGAAAATATTAAGCAACGCCTTTCACTTCGTAAACCTTTGCAGGAAGCATTGGACATTCTAACACAGCTTTCAGGTGAGTTAGAATTAAACAAAGAAGTTGATTTAAAAACTGAACTGGAAAAAGTGCAGGCACTTTATCCAACTTGTACGGATTTTGAAAGAGAGTTTGCATCAATATGTTTTAGTATCGCAACAGGTGTGGGCAAGACCCGTCTAATGGGTGCATGTGTAACCTATTTGTATTTACAAAAAGGCATCCGAAACTTTTTTGTCTTAGCCCCTAACCTTACCATTTACAATAAGCTCATTGAAGATTTTGGCAATAGCACAAACCCCAAATATGTATTTAACGGCATAGCCGATTTTGTAAACAACAAACCTGTAATTATCACAGGTGATAATTATAACCAGGTCAGTTCGCTTTTCAGCGAAACTGAAATACGGATAAACATTTTCAATGTTTCCAAATTTGCAAGAGAAACAAAACCAGTTAAAGAAGATGGAAAGAATTTAGCACCAAGAATAAAAAGGTTATCTGAATATTTAGGACAAAGCTATTGGCAGTATTTAAGCGAATTAAAAGACTTAGTAATACTGATGGATGAAGCCCATAGATACCATGCTGATAAAAGTAAAGAAGCCATTAATGAATTAAAACCAATATTGGGTATTGAACTTACAGCCACACCAATTGATGAAAAAGGAAATCAGTTTAGAAATGTAGTGTATGAATATAGTTTGGCAAAGGCACTGACCGATGGCTTATATGTAAAGAACCCTACCATTGCTACAAGAAGGGATTTTGCTTCACAAGGCAAAAGTGATGAAGAAATAGAAAAAGTAAAATTAGAAGATGCTGTAAGCATCCATGAGGACACAAAACAAGAGTTAAAACTCTTTGCTTTGAACACAGGCAAAAAAATTGTTAAGCCTTTTGTATTGGTTGTGTGCCGGGACACTACACATGCTAAAGCAGTGTATGACTTAGTTACTTCAGTAGATTTTTATGAAGGAACATTTGCAGACAAAGTTTTACAGATAGATAGTACCACAAGAAATGAAGAACTGATAGAGCAACAATTTATTTCATTAGAGCAGGAGGATAACGAAATTGAAATTGTTATCCATGTAAACATGCTGAAAGAAGGTTGGGATGTAACAAACCTTTATACGATTGTGCCACTTCGTGCCGCCAATGCTTCCGTTTTAGTAGAGCAAACCATCGGTAGGGGTTTGCGTTTACCTTTCAATGGCGAAAGAACAGGCAATGAAAAAGTAGATAAGCTAACCATTGTTGCACACGATAATTTCGATAAAGTAATTGCCGCATCAAAAGACCCCAATTCAATTTTAAACAAACTAAACTTTGTTGAAATTGATGAAAGCCAGTTGAAGGAAAGAGTAGAAGTAGTAACGGTGCAAAGCACCGTTACACAGAACCTTGAAAAAGAACAGGAAGAAGTCAATAATATAGCAGATACAGGAGTAAAACAACAAAGGCAAAACCAAGTAGATGCAAAAAGGATATTGGTTAGTGTAATTCCATTCTTTAATACAAATTCAGCAGTAAAAAAAGTAGATGACCTCAACAAACCAGAAGTAAAGCACCAAGTAATGCAGGCGGTTCAAAAAGAACTAAGCACCGGACAGGGTAATTTATTTGCTACACAAATTGTAGAAGAAGCCGAAGTGCTTTATGAAAAATTGGTTGCTGATTTTAAAAAGAACATTATTGAAATTCCGAGAATGGATTTATTGCAGGGTGAAGTAACTGCCAGCTTTGATGATTTTGAGTTAGATGCTGATGGATTTACTTATGAGCAATTGAATGATGAAATTGTAAGAGTAGGTTTGAAAGATAAAAGCTATGATGTGATAGAAGTTAAAAGCGGAGTAAATTTTGGAAGCCCTGTAAAGTTGCTTATTGCAGAACTCATTAACTTTTCTGAAATTGATTATGACACAAACGCAGACTTGTTGCACAAGTTAGCCCGGCAAGCCGTTGCTGAATTAGAAAGCAACATGAAAGCAGGCGAAGACATTCGCAAGCTCATGTTCCAGTGGAGAGGTCTGATTGCAGGTAGGGTCTACAGTCAAATGATGCAGCACTTCCGTTTGCATGAACCGGAATATATCAAACCCAATGTAAGACCCTTTACAAAAATTGAAGATTGGAATTTTACGACATTGCTAAATGCAGGGCGTAAAGATTACAGGGATGAAAATTTCCCGGCAGCACAAGTCCCCAAATTTGTTTTCAGCGGCTTTGAAAAGAGTTGCCACTTTGAATACAAGTTTGACAGCCGTACAGAACAGACCTTTGCTTTCATTTTAGAGAATGATAAAGAAGTAATTAAATGGTTACGACCACCTCCAAACCAGTTCCGCATTTACTGGCTGCACAATAACAGGATATACGAACCTGATTTTATTGCAGAAACAGCAGATTGTATTTACATGATAGAGGTAAAAGCAGCCAATGAAATGCAAGACCCGGAAGTACAGGCAAAAGCAGCAGCAGCAATAAAGTATTGCAACTATGCAACAGAATACACAGCAGAACACGGCGGCAAGGCCTGGAAGTATGTTTTAATACCACATGATAAAGTGGCTAAGAACAGCAGTTTTAAAGGGATTGTTACACAGTACATAATTAAGTAACATAGATATTGATTGCAAAGGCACAAAATGGTTTAAATGCGAATTGCATTTTCACACTTTTACAGCAGGTGTTTTCAATACCAAGCAATATCAGATGAAAGGTTGAAAGGGCAATCAAACAAGTATTGAATTGTATTGCAGTGTTAGTCTTAACAAACAATTTTATTCAAATTCTAAATTAATGCCAAACCCGATTTTAGACCATATCATTCTTAATGAAAATGCTTACTTTTTAAAAAAAGAAAATAGCGCTTTCTATACAGCAAGTCATATAAATGAATTGTTTGTTGGAGCATCCGCCGAGAAAACAGGAAATTATCTACTAAATATTAGAAAGCAAATTGAAACTATAAGCGGTGAACAAATTGAATATTCTATTTGTGTTTTTAAATATAAAACTATCCCTTCTTTTATTGATGAACCAATAGCTAAATGGGAAGAACAAAAATTAGCCTATTTACTGGTAGTTGATTTTAATGATTATGTTTTTATATCGAAAAAGAATATATCTGGAGTAGATGATTTACTGCTAAAAGAGTTATCACCAATTGACTATGCTACACTCATTTCGCTGTTTGTAGATAGTGCAACAAACTTTGAAAAGTTCTCTTTGAACAACACTAGCGTTTCCTATGATGCAATAAAAGCGAAAAACGTTGAAGCAAATGACCTTAAAAAGTCATTTTCAGCATTTGGTGCAGGCAAATATGTTTTAAGCTCTGTTAGGTTAAATAATGATGATGAAAAGACTTCTATTGCATTCAATACGTCCAGAATTAGCAATTTTGGAGAGAAGAAATATATGACTCAATTATTCACCTGGGCATGGGGAATTGTTGATAAAATAAGAAATCACGTTCATACAACTTCTTTTTTAAACGTTTTTGCTGAACCTATAGAATATGAAAAGAATAGAGAGAATTTAAAACCTATTTCTTTTTTGTTCAATTTAACAAGATTTAATAGTGATGTTGAGCGAAATGAAATAATTAGCTGTGAACTATTTTTAGAGGAAAATAGAAGTAAAACAATTCCGCTTATAAAAGTCTTGTCATTTTTAAAAGATGTATTTAGCGTTGAAGAGGAAATACAAAACGGAGAAGCAATTTTTGTATTGAGAAATACATTTCTAAAAGATACAATAGTTAACCTAAATAAAAAATCAATTACCGTTTCATCAAAAAAAGCAAAAAATTTAATTATCACATTTAACGATGGAACCTCAACCAGCCTATTGCATTACTTCAACCTTTATAATGACTTCATCATAAATTTTGAAGATTTAAGTTTAGTTTATACAAATCGAAAACTTTTTAAGGATAATAAATTAATTGGGTTTATTGATAATTTTATTGATGTCTTTAAAGGAAAAAATGAACTTACTGTAGTTACAAGTGAAAAGGGGGATTTCACCGTGGCCTCAACAGCATTTAGTAATGGCAGTATTTTCGGCTACATCGAAAATCATCTTACACATAACTCGGATTATTCATTCTTAGATGATTTAGGTGATGAGTGGGCGGACTTTATTAAACTAAAAAATAACTCTATTAGCTTAATTCATGCTAAACATGGCGATAGTCAGTTGTCGGCTTCAAGCTTTCATGATATAGTAGGACAAGCTTTAAAAAATATTGGCAATCTGAATCCATCAAATATTCAATTGGAAACAACAAAAACTGCTAAATGGAGTAATAATTATAACATTGAAACTATTTCAACAAATATTACCAGATTACGTCATGGCGATAACATTGCAAATGCAATTATAACTTATAAAAAACTACTCGTTACCCCGAACCTGAAAAAGGAAATCATTCTTGTTATTGATTTTATTTCGAGGACACAATTAAAGGACAGATTGCAAAAGCTTCAAAATGGAACTCCTTTTCAGGAGAAAAATCAAGTGATTCAGATACTTTGGATTATCTCAAGCCTAGTTAATAGTTGTTCAGAAAATGGCATTGATATTCTCATTTATTGTAAGCCCTAACAATGAAAGATAGGCCAAAATATATTGTCCCAAGTCTGCTCTTAAGGACAACGAATGTTGCTAAAACTGATATCGTCCTTGGGTTTTTATAGCCGGGGAACTTAAAGTATCTTTGTGCCATGTTTTACCGCAGAAAAATTATATTGGCCTTATTGGAGGTGTTTGGTGGCAGATTGGAGAAAATTAACCTGCAAAAATTACTGTTCCTGGTATGCCAAAAGCAAAAGGAGCCGGAGTATGATTTTATTCCCTATTTATACGGTTGTTACTCTCATTCGGCGAAGGCAGATTTATATACAATGGTGAAAAAAGATTTTTTAACGGAGGATGAAACTGGATATTTAAAAAAAGACCGGAAGAACTATTTATCATTGTTAGTCGATGAAGATAAAAGGCTGGTAAACCAGGCATATTTGCTTTATAATAAGATGGATGGTGATGGCCTTATGAAGCATACTTATACAAACTTTCCTTATTATGCCATAAACAGCACTACTGCTGAAAGACTTTTAACTAAAGAACAATTAGATAAGGTAAATACTTTTCGTCCTGCCTTAACCAAAACGACCCTTTATACCATAGGTTATGAAGGCGTATCGCTAGAGGCATATTTGAATAAATTAATTAAGCATGATATTAAAGTTTTGGTTGATGTACGCAATAACCCATTAAGTCAGAAATTTGGTTTTTCAAAAAGCCAATTAATACGTTATTGTGAAGGATTAAATATTGAGTATATACATTTCGCTGAAGTGGGTATCCAATCCGAATACAGGCAGGAACTAAAGGAACAAGGTGATTACGACAATCTTTTTAATAGTTATAAAAAGAAAACACTCATTAAAACCATTTCCACCCAGGAAAAAATACTGGCTTTACTGAAAGAAAAAAAACGGATTGCGCTAACCTGTTTTGAAGCAAATATTTGTCAGTGCCATCGCAAACACCTGGCTGAGGCAATCACCCAATTACCTCAATGGAATTATGAACTAAAGCATATTTAGAATGGCCCTGACCAAAATATTAATTGCTGTAAAAACTTATCCAACACTTTCCACAAAATATGACGAGTTGGTTTGTACTGCCGGGTTTCTGGAAGATGGCAGTTGGGTCAGGGTTTATCCAATTCCATTTAGAAAATTGGAGTATGAAAAACGTTACAGCAAATACGATTGGGTAGAAATTGACTTAGTGAAAAATGGCGCAGATTTCAGGCCGGAAAGTCATAAGCCCTGGTCTATTGACACTGCCTTTAATGTAGTGGGTCATATTGATACTGTTAATAATTGGCAGGAAAGAAAGAATATCGTTTTAAAAAAAGTTTACACAAACATCACTCAACTGATTGCTGAAGCAAAAGACAAAAAAATAGCTACTTCTTTGGCCACATTCAAACCAACCGAAATACTTGATTTTACTATTGAAGAAGTTGAACGGGAATGGGACAAAGACAAATTAGATACCCTGAAAGCAAAAGCCCAGCAATTACATCTATTTCAGAACGCAGAAAATCCATTTGAAGTGGTAAATAAATTGCCGTTCAAATTTTCGTATAGGTTTAAAGATGATGAAGGTACTATCTCAAAATATATGATAGAAGATTGGGAGATTGGCGCACTGTATTGGAACAGCCTGAAACGGCACGAAGGCCATGACCAGGAACAGAAAGCTTGTGAAGATGTGAGGAAAAAATATTGGGATGATTTTGCCTTAACAAAAGACTTATATTTATTTCTAGGAACCGTCTATGAAAGCCATGCAAAAAACTATCCTTACCCATTTGTTATCACAGGAACGTTCCATCCTACTTTTCCAAAGCCGGAGAAAGCGGAGCCCCAATTGAAGTTGTTTTAAAAGGCCAAATTTATCAATGCAGAGGAAAGGACCATTATTATTTCTTCATCTAACATTCACCTTTCCATCATTATCAATAGCTAATTTTAGAGCCCTCAGAATACTATTATTGGCAGCAGGGTTTGCCTCTTCCATCTCATACCAATTTCCTTCTTTTGTATTTTATAGTTTGCAGGAAAATTCCCCATTACTATCTCCCTCTTTTGAGAAATTATATTCCTGTAAAACAGAAACAATATTACCGGGCGCATTGATTAATTCGTAAAGCTTTATTGTGTAATAAAACTGGCTGTTTATCTTCTAAAGTACTTTGGTTGCTATAACTTACTTACTATCCAGCTCTTTCAACTTGTCATGTAAATCCGCCAATCCTGCCTTTTTTAAACACTCAACTGAGAATGCACCTAATTCTTGTAAAGATTCTTTTGGAAAGATATCCATCAGATTTCCGGTCTTATCGCCGTCTTTACCCGTAATGCCATGTTCAATAATTCGTGTTAGCAGAAGTACATTCTTTCGGCTGATTTGAATATTCAGTTTGACAAGTTCATTCATTCCGGGGATACTTAGTAACGTATCATAGAATTTTGCGACATCATTTTTTGCAAGCATACAATCATTTTTTATTATTCACGATTTCATTTTCACATGTCAAAAATATACTGTGTTGCCGGATTCATCCCCTATCAAATTTACAGGGGATGTTGCAGGGTCTGCGACAGTTGATAATTTTACAGGATTTTTAATTAGTGAGTTTGAAAATCGTGTTGTATGAATATCGGGCAGGCAAAGCAAATTGATCTGGTGGATTACCTGGCTTCATTGGGCTACAATCCATCTAGAATAAAAAGAGAAGAATACTGGTATCTGTCTCCGCTTCGGGAAGAAAGGACAGCTTCTTTTAAAGTTGATCGCAGGCAGAATGTGTGGTATGATCACGGACTGGGTAAAGGAGGAAACCTGGTTGATTTTGGAACACTGTATCACAATTGTCCTGTCAAAGATTTGTTGAAGAGACTGCACAGCAATCTTTCTTTTCACCAGCCGACTGTTCAGGCCTTAGTTCCTGCTGAATCATTGGTTAAAATAATTTCCGAACGAAACCTGGTATCACTTTCATTGCTGCGCTATATCAAGCAGCGCCGGGTAGCGGAAGAAATTGCAAAAAAATACTGCCGGGAAATTATTTTTTCATTGCATGATAAAACATATTCTGCCATAGGTTTTAAGAACAACGAAGGAGGCTTTGAATTACGCAATCAATGGTTCAAGGGAAGCAGCTCGCCGAAGGCCATTACAAGTTTTGAAAACGGGTCAAAAGAACTGGCCGTTTTTGAAGGCTTTTTCAACTTTCTGTCCCACCAAACTATTCAACAAAATCAAACCCTTCTTCCGTCCAATTTTTTAGTGCTGAATTCCACTTCTTTTTTTGAGAAAAGTAAAGAGTTAATGGAGCAACATGGTAATGTCCATCTTTTTTTGGACAGGGATAAGACCGGGCAAAGGTGCACATCGCAGGCGTTGTCATGGAGTAAGAAATTTCGGGATGAAAGTCATCTGTATAAAGGCTACAATGATCTTAATGAATGGATACAGCAGATCGGAAAATCCCAGAAGAAAGGTTTACGGCAGCTATAGTAAGGAGTTTAATGCCCATCTTACGGCATGGTAAAATGTACGTTTGTCGGACAAACGGAATTTTACCCTTCACTCCGGGGTCGTTTCGGGGAATTGAGAAAGATAATGTGAGGA
Source organism: Bacteroidota bacterium (assembly GCA_048498035.1). GTDB lineage: Bacteria > Bacteroidota > Bacteroidia > Chitinophagales > Chitinophagaceae > CADEDV01. The sequence continues at coordinate 203,481 of JBEHYT010000005.1, forward strand.
TATGAAAACAGAGAAATCAAATCTTACCAGGAAGGTAACAGTACGTTTTAAGGCGGAGGAATACAATAAAGTAAATGTTTCCTTTAAGGCCACTACCAAGAAGAAATTAAGTGAATACATCCGCTATGTGCTGTTGGGAAAGCCTGTGACAGTTTACACGAGAGATCAATCTGTTGATGAATTAATGGCAGAATTGGTCCGACTTCGAAAGGAATTATCAGCTATCGGCAGCAACTTCAATCAGCTGGTGAAAAGGCTCCATACAGCGAGCCATTTTCAGGAAATAAAAACACTGGCTTTACAAACTGAAAGCGATCAAAAAAAGTTCCTTGAAAAGACAAATGAAATCAATTTGAAAATTGCTGAAATGTCGGACAAATGGTGGCAAGAATAAATACAGGAAAAAGCATCAGTAAGGCACTTAACTATAACGAAAAAAAAGTGCAGCAAGGACAGGCAGAAATACTGTCAGCGGCTAATTTTTTGAAAGACGCTGACAAGATGAATTTTTATCAGAAACTGGGCATGTTTGAAAAACTCACTTCACTGAATGAAAGAACAACTACCAACACACTGCATGTGTCACTCAATTTTGATCCTTCTGAACAACTGGATAATGAAAAGTTGGTTGCTATTGCATCCGGTTACATGGCACGGATTGGTTTTGAGGAGCAGCCCTGGTTGGTTTACCGCCATTTTGATACCGGGCATCCGCATATTCATATCGTCAGTACTAATATTCAGCGAGATGGAAATCGTATCTCTATGCACAATATGGGACGCAATCAATCCGAGGTTGCCCGTAAAGAAATAGAGATTGAATTTGGGCTGGTAAAAGCAGAGAGTAAAAAGCTAATTGATGGAGCGGTTTTAAAGCCTCTCAATGCCCAGAAAATTAATCCTGGCAAGCGGACAACCAAAGCAGCTATCTCCAATATTCTGGGCATCGTTATTCCGCAATATAAATATGGCTCACTGGCAGAACTCAATGCCGTTTTGAAATTATACAATGTAGTGGCTGACAGGTGTGGTGAAGATTCTCATACTTACAAGCACAATGGTTTATTGTTCCGGGTGCTGGATGATAAGGGCAACAAGACCGGTACACCTATTAAGGCGAGTTTGTTCTATCTGAAACCGACACTCAAAAATTTGGAGACGAGGTTTTCAGAAAATGAACAATTAAAACAACCTCATGCAAAAAGGTTGAAGACTGCGATTGATTTTGTGTTGCTTAAAAAATCTGGTGCTGGTTTATCGCAATTGATGAATGATTTGAATAAGGAAAGGATCAGTGTGGTACTCCGGCAAAATAAGGAAGGGATTATTTACGGTATCACGTATGTGGATCATCAAACCAAAACCGTATTCAACGGAAGTGATTTGGGTAAAGCCTACAGTGCCAAAATGATTTTAGAACGCACTGGTTCTGCTGGTGCAGGAGTCACTATTGATTTGGCTGGTGAAAAGAAAAATATCCGGCAGTCCGAAGATGTTGAACAGGGGGCGGGAGTTGCTAAAGTGCAGCAGGGTGAATTAAATATACCTGACATCCTTCACTCAACTGCCGGGGCCGCTAATACTATTCCATTTCAACTGAAGAAAAGGAAACGCAAAAGGAAGAAACAATTAAAATTTTAAGTGATGAATACTGGAGAGAATGAACAGGGGTTGAGGAAGATCACCGATATGACGAGGCTGATGAGTATTGTAGTATTGGCACTGCATTTTTATTATTACTGTTACCAGGCTTTTAAGCACTGGGAACTTACCGCAGAAATTTCTGATCGGTTGCTGACTAATATTCAGCATACAGGACTATTCGGCAACTTTGATAATTCAAAATTAATTGCACTGGCACTCCTCATTATATCTTTATTTGGTGCAAGGGGAAAGAAAGATGAAAATATTAATCATAAAACTGCCTTTGCCTATATCATTACAGGAACACTCTTTTATTTTTTAAGTTATTTCAGTTTGCATTTACCGGCGGCTTTGCAGACCCGTGCTGTTACATACATGCTGATCACTGCAACCGGTTATATACTTATACTTACCGGCGGCAACCTGATATCACGGGTTATCCGGCAAAAACTAAACAACAAAGATATTTTCAATAAGGAAAATGAAACCTTTCCGCAAGAAGAGCGGTTGCTGCAGAATGAATACTCCATTAACCTGCCGGCCGAGTATCATCTGAAAGGAAAGGTGCGTAAAAGCTGGATTAATATTATCAACCCTTTCAGATCCCTATTAGTGCTTGGTTCACCGGGTGCCGGTAAATCCTATTTTGTTATCCGTCATGTTATCACCCAGCATATCCGCAAAGGCTTTTGCATGTTCGTGTATGATTTTAAATTCGATGATCTTTCCATCATTGCTTATAACCATTATTTAAAATGCCGCCATCTTTATAAAACTCCTCCGCAGTTTTATGTAATCAATTTTGAAGATCTCTCCCGAACACATCGTTGTAATCCGCTGGATAAGGAAAATATGCTGGACATTACCGATGCGTCGGAATCTGCCCGTACAATTCTGATGGGACTTAACCGGGAATGGATCAAACGGCAGGGTGATTTTTTTGTGGAATCCCCGATCAATTTTTTGACGGCTATTATCTGGTTTCTTCGCCGGTATAATGATGGAGAGTTTTGTACGCTACCACATGTGATCGAACTGATGCAGGTAGAGTATGATAAACTGTTCACCATCCTGAAAACTGAAAAGGAAATAGAAGCGCTGATCAATCCTTTTGTATCGGCTTATATGAATGATGTCATGGAGCAACTCGAAGGACAGATCGCCGCCGCTAAAGTGGCGATGGCCAGGCTATCCTCCCCGCAACTTTATTATGTGTTGTCAGGGAATGATTTTACACTCGATATCAATAATCCCAACGAACCTAAGATTGTCTGCATGGGAAATAACCCGCAGAAGATACAGGTTTATGGTGCCGTACTTTCTTTATATGTCTCCCGGCTGATCAAAATGGTGAATAAAAAAGGGATGCTGAAATCAAGCCTTGTCTTTGATGAATTTCCAACGATTTACCTGAACAATATGGACAGCCTGATCGCCACTGCCCGGAGCAATAAAGTGGCAACTACACTCGGTGTCCAGGATTTCAGCCAGCTGAAGAAAGATTACGGGAAAGACCAGGCTGATGTTATTATGAATATTACCGGTAATATTATTTCCGGGCAGGTGACCGGCGAAACCGCCAAACAGCTTTCCGAAAGGTTCGGTAAGATAATGCAGGACAGAACCAGTCTTTCCATTAACCGGACGGATACTTCGGTCAGTAAATCCAAGCAACTGGATACAGCGATCCCAGCTTCCAAAATAGCGGCTTTAAGTTCAGGGGAGTTCGTGGGTATGGTAGCAGACGATCCGGGGCAGAAAATCGATCTGAAAGCCTTTCACGGGGCTATTTTGAACGACCATGAGGCCCTGAAGAAGGAACAGGAACAGTACAGGCAGGTACCGGTGGTCCGGGCAGTTACCCCGGCCATTGTCCAGCTTAATTATGGCCAGATAAAACAGGAGATCGAAGATCTGGTGAATGCGGAAATGGAAAGGATTATGAACGATCCGAGAATGGCCGGAACGGTGCTTAGGAAGAATTAAGCCTTTGTGGCTGGAGGATGTAATTATTTCCAGCCATAAGTAGGTAAAAAAGTATAGTTGGCTGCGGATAACGGCATTATTGACAGCCATAAGTCAGTCTAAAAGAAAAAATTGATGTTTCATATCTGTCCGGGGACTTTTAAAGTCCCCGGACAGATACAGGATATATGTTTTATATCCCGTTTGTGAGTTTATAACTCACATTCCGGATATAAAATATAACATGATAATGGAAAATATTCAGTAAATAATGATATTTAATAGAATTATTTCTCATTTTATGCTCATAGGTGTAAATACCAGACAAACTGATCCCCGTGCGCCAGACTAAACTGACCCCCTAACATTATCTCCTCAAAAACCGATTATTTCAAGACCCTAAAAGTTGTAAAGAACTAGTTGCGTTTATTTTTCAAACGTAGGATTTATTATGTCTATTTTGATTAATATTTTTAAACCTATCCTGTATTGTTTTCTTTTTTGGTTTTTCTTAAAGATTCACCTTTTAATTCGATGCGGACAGATTGATGCACCAGCCTGTCCAGTATAGCATCGGCTACGGTTTGCTCGCCAATCACATCGTACCACTTTTTTACCGGAACCTGTGAAGCGATGATGGTAGAACGTTTTCCATGCCTGTCTTCTACGATGTCCATTAACAGGGCTCTGCCGCTTGCATCAAAAGCCTGTATACCAAAGTCGTCAAGTATCAACAGATCCTGCTTTTCTATTTTACTCAACTCTCTTAGGTGCGAGCCATCGGCTTTTGCCATCTTTAAAGTTGATAGAAGTTTAGCTGTATTAGCATAGTATACTTTGAACCCTGATAAGCATGCCTGATGTCCGATAGCAGTGGCTAAATAACTTTTACCCGTTCCGGTACTTCCGGTAATAAAGACATCGTTGCCCTTTTTTATAAAGTCGCAGGTAAACAAGCGGTCTATCTGATTTTTATCAAGCTCTCTTTTGTTATCATAATCCACTCCTTCAGCATCTGCTGTATAACGGAACCTGGCTGTTTTGATGTTTCGTTGAAGGGAACGGTGCTTTCTGTCGTCCCATTCGTTTTCAACAAGGTACTGTGCCATTTCATCGTTGGTAAAACTAGCAGCCGGCGGTAGCTCTACAAAGGTTTTAAAAGCAGTTTGCATTCCATACAAACGCATATCACCCATTTTCTTTACTGTTTCTTTGTTCATGTTTTTGGTTTAAATGATAAAAAATTATTCATAATAATCTTGTCCCCGTATGTTTTCGTGGGAAGGCATTTCAATAGTTGGCGTTTCATCTTCAAAAGCAATGGCATCGGCCTTTGATCGTAGTATCTGGTCGATGATACCATAGTTGTAAATGCCAAAACTATCCGCTCTTTTACAAGCATTAATCAACCGGGTATGACCTACTCTTTTGGCAAAACTTAAAACACCCGAACAGGACTTATAGCTCTGCTCAGGATATAATTCTCTTGATAATATTTTGGCTATATAATCCGCCACTTCTACTCCAATGGAACTTGCAGTAGCCATAAATTTTTGAGGATTCCACTCTGCTAAATATTTATGATGCGTAGCCAGGTGATCTTGTGTGGTGATATATTTTAACCCTTTGCCAAAAAAACGATCATGTACAGCTACGACTTCGTTGTCGTCGTACACTTCTATTTTAGCAGTAGTGTACTTTATCTTTAACCGCTTGCCGATTAGTTTGAAGGGTACGCTGTAATAACGTTTATCAACACTAAGCAACACATGCCCATATTTATTTACAGTGGCAAGCTGTGTAGTCATCAGTTCGAACAGGTATGGATTTAAGGGCTGTAATGTTTGTTGCTCTACCTCTACGAACTGTTGCATTCTGCTATAATTCTCACCGGTAAGTTTTGCATCATTGTGTATTTGCAAATGAATAAGAATGTCTTTGTTAAGGTCCTCCAGCTGGTGATACACCTTTTGATCAACTTTAGAAAAGATAGTGGTGTAAATAATCTTTACAGCCCCTTCCACCAATGCTTTGTCTTTGGGCTTATAGGTTCTTGTCGGAAAACCAAACGTATGATAGTGTTCTGCAAAGGCCGCAAAGTTGTCATTGAGTTGTGCTTCATATTTACTGGCTTTGGTAACGGCTGATTTTAAATTATCAGGAACAATTGCTTGTGGCACGCCACCATAAAAATGGAGAGCTTTTTCACAACCAAGAATAAAATCTTCTTTGCGTTGTGAGTGTACCGCCATTACAAAAGTGAGTTGACTGCATCCAAGTATGGCTACGAAGACTTCTACATCACTTATCTCTCCGGTTAGCTTATCTACCAGGTGTAATTTTTGACCGGTAAAATCTACAAACAATTTATCTCCTGCCTTATGCGTCATCTTCAATGAAGACTTGCCTACCTGCATAAAATCATTGAGCTTCTCCAAAAAGGAAGAACTTTTATACCCATCCGGACATTGCAGCAGGTATTTTTCATGCACCATATATTTGGTTACACCCCGCTTTTTTAACAGCGCTGCTAAAGAAGGTAATAGCAGTTGTAAATCTGATAAACGCTTGTTGGCAACTTCTATCCGTTCTTTAATTAAAAACAACCTGGACATCTCCGCATCACTCATGGCTTCAATCTGATCAATCGTTTTTTCTGATAACACATATCTATACAAATACTTTTTAACGGTATTGCGGGCCACACCAGTAGCCCGGCTGATATATTTTGTACCCTTACCTGATGCATAAAGTCGGAGAATCTGACGTATTGTAAACATCTCAATTGTTTTGTTAGACATGAAAGAGGAATTGATGAACCAAGAACCTCCTCCTTTTTACCTGCAAAAACAACTTAATCTTATAGCAACTTTTAGGGGTCAATTTGAAATGGCGGACGGGGGTCAGTTTACTCTGGAGAAGAGGGGTCAGTTTACTCTGGTATCAGGGGGTCAATTTGACTGGATTTTCCAGTAAAGAAAGCGCTTCAATATGCTAATATGATTGAAACTCCTGTATGGAAAGGAGAAGGATGGGCAGGACCAGCCACCCGGTTAGCAAAAAACGGGCATTTATCAGATGCGGCAGAGCTGTTTCGAAAAGCAGTAGCTAATTCTTATAAGTATATGACCACAAACAAGCAGGATAATGGTGCAAGGTTTGCTGCAACAGGTTATGTTAGTTACTGTAGTTCGCTAGCCGATATTTTATATGAGCAAAAGAAATATACAGAAGCGTTAAAATATGTAAGAGAGGCTCATGACAGTTCGAAAACAGTAAGAGGAAATGTAAATAGTACCTATGCAAATGTTTTAATAGCATTAGAAAAAAATAATGATGCCTTTGAAATGATAAATGAAGCAATAAAAGAAGGACAGGCTACACCTGAAATGAAAGAAAATTTAAAATCACTATATGTAAAAGTTAAAGGCAGTAACGAAGGATATGATGAGTATATGGCATCCTTGAATAAGATCCTGATTGAAAAAATGAGAAAGGAAGTGGCGAAACAACTTATCAGCAAACCGGCAGCTATGTTTACACTGAAAGATGTGGATGGTAAAACTGTTTCATTGGAAGATTACAAAGGCAAAACTGTAGTGCTTGATTTTTGGGCTACCTGGTGCGGCCCTTGTAAAAAATCTTTCCCGGCCATGAAGATGGCTGTAAATAAATACAAAGATGACCCAAATGTAAAATTCCTGTTTATCCATACATGGGAGAGAGAGAACAATGCGACTAAAGATGCAAAAAAATATGTAGAGGAACAAAACTATCCTTTTGAAGTTCTGATGGACCTCAAAGACGCCACAACTGGTATAAATAATGTAGTGGAAAGTTATAAGGTAAGCGGTATTCCTGCTAAGTTTGTTATTGACAAAAACGGGAATATTCGGTTTGCCTTATCGGGCTTTTCTGGTGGTAATGATGCAGCGGTAGAGGAATTGTCTGCTATGATTGAATTAGCAAACAGTAAGTTGTAATTAATAGGGTTATAAAAATCTTCTCACATGATTCTTACAAACAGGGATATAAGATTTCTTTTTTATCAATATTTTAGTAATATATAATCTTGCTATGCATAAATACTTCTTTATACGAACAGATGGAAAATATGTTAAAATAAATTTTCATGAAATAATATATGCAGAAGGGTCACGGAACTATACGAAGATTATTACGGAAACGAAATCATACCTTGTTTTAATAACGATGAAGCGGCTCGAAAATTTTTTGCCAGTAAACCTTTTCAGGCGCATTCATAAATCATTTATAGTATCGCTGGATAGAATAATTGAGTTTGATAAAGAACAGGTATGGCTGATGAATAAGGAGCTGCCCATAGGGCAGCAATATAAAGGGGATCTGGAGAAAGCCGTTCTGATTATAAATGATCCAGTTCATAAAATCGCATCGACGCATTCTTTATATCCTACACCTGTTTTAATAAAAGACCGGTGCCCAATAGAATTGTTTTCATAATTCAGCGGATGGGTATATTAAGGGGAGTATTGCTACATTCCCTTTTTAAATCAATTCAATTTCACCCCTATTGTTTTTACAAAACAGGGCAGCTTCATACTCAATCATATCCTTGCAATATCGACTACCTTAGATTTTATTTCTGGTAACTAAGCCAATCAGTATTTACCGCCTCCTTCAAAATAATCCTTTTTACCAAATGCAATGAGGCAGCTATTAATTTCGCCAACACCGTTCTCAGTGATATTTCCCTAGAAGACCAAAACACAGAGAACTTTTTTTTCCTGCAGGAATGACGGACTAAATCTGTAAGCCTTATAGTTTATTGTCAATTTTCACATTATATATAATGCTATGCAGCATTTAATATTCTTTATTCGTCTTGACATGCTTTTCCTTATTTTAGCCCGCAACCTTTTAACTCCCCTTATTGCCAACGCATGTTTCATATAATGAAAAAGAAGTTCTCCCTGGCGTAGTAAAAGGAGATGAAGAACCCTTCTGTGAGTTATTTATGCATTGGCACCAACTGCTGGCGGGCTATGTTCTCCGACTCACCGAAAAGAGAGAACCGGCTGATCCTTTCCTTTTTTATGTATCAGATTTAGGGGCTGGACGGCCCGTAAAGTGGTGGATATTTGTTGGTATATCGGTACAAGACAACAGGATTAGTTTCTGTCAATTATAAGGTGGCCGAGTTCGTCAAGGATCTCTGAAAACGTCATCAATTTCGATGACGTTTTTTTATTACTCCTTTTCAACCACGAGGATTGATGCAGCTTTCTAAACGCTGTTTATAATGACGCTCTTAGCGTTAAGTGAAAAGGAATTTCAACATGTTCAGTTGATGGTTCCAAAATAAGTCGTGCAGCTTTTTCTCCCATCATATAAAAGTCGGTGGATATAGTAGTAATTCCGTTGAGAATTATTTTTTTCAGCGGTGTTTCATTGTAAGAGATGACACCGACATGCTTTCCCACTTTCATTTTTGTTGCAAGTATTTTTTCAATTAAAACTACAAGGTCGTTTTCCATCAGGTTGATAAAAACCTCGCCTTCTTTGATAGGTTCATTCTCAACATTCCGGACCACTTTATAATTAAAAGCAAACTGCTGGCAATAACGTGTAAACCCTTCAAGTATTTCTTTGGGATGATATGTGTATTTAGGAAAAATGATCTTGATAGTATGATATTTACTCAACTTTTCATTTGCCTGCACCAGGGCATTATAAATATCTTCTTCAAAATTTTCGTACACAGCGCCATAATTGCCTGTAATGCCGGGTACAATTTTATCCAACAGGATCAGTTTCTCTTTGGGTATCGTATTAATGATCTCATGAACATTCTCTCCACCATCAAGGAAATGCGGGATAATGACATAGTGAGTGTAATTATCCTTTTGCTGACCTATTAGTTTTTTAAAAAAGAGAAAGTCATTATTATAAATATAGAAATCAATTGCCGCAAGGTCACCGAGCGAAGCGACGAAGGCATCGTAGATTATTTTTTTATGAAAGCTTAGTTTATTAAATAATAAAAATATTTTCAATTTTTGATCCAGGGCAACGTTCTTTACAAAATAACCTTTACCCGGGACCGAACCCAACACGCCATTTTTTTTCAGGTGTTTATAACCTTTTTCAGCCGTATCCCGGGAAATCTCAAATTCAAAACTCAGCTCGTTGATAGAAGGAAGCACATCATTTTGTTTTAAAATACCTTCAGCAATGGCCTTTATTATACAGTTGGCCAATTGCAGGTATTTTGGGGTAGCGGAATAATAATCAATCAGGAGATATTTGAAAATGTCAGGATGTTTCATATTACAGGCAATCTGTTAGCCATCAAACTTACATTAATTTGGAAAAACAGATATTTGGTGTTGCTTTTACTGTCAGATATGGTATTTAGGGGCATGACAGTACATGATAGGCAATAATCCGGATACTTCTATCTTTATTTCTATTGCTTCCATACGAAAACATTTAAGTATATGAATGCTATCATAGGCGTTATTTTCCATTTTATAGGCGGCTTTGCTTCCGGAAGTTTTTACATGCCTTATAAAAAAGTAAAAGACTGGAGTTGGGAAAGTTTCTGGATCATTGGCGGACTTTTTTCCTGGCTGATCGTTCCTCCTATTGCAGCCTATCTTACTATCCCTCATTTCGCTGATATCATCCGGCATTCTTCCTCAACGATATTAGGCACTACATTTTTAATGGGAACGTTATGGGGAGTTGGAGGGCTTATGTATGGTCTCGGCGTACGGTATCTTGGTATGAGCCTCGGTAATTCTGTTATACTCGGATTCTGTTCTGCTTTCGGCGCATTGATCCCGTCTATTTATTATAATTTTCATCATACGCCGGGAAAAGTAACATTCACTGATATGCTGCACAGTCAGGGCGGGCAATTAGTGTTAATAGGTGTACTGGTTTGTTTAACAGGAATTACCATTTGCGGTAAGGCCGGTATGATGAAAGAAAAAGATCTGACGGAAGAAAAGAAGAAGGAAAGTGTGAAGGAGTTCAGTTTGGTCAAGGGGTTGATCATTGCCACTATTTCAGGCATACTGAGTGCCTTTTTCAACTTCGGGATTGAAGCCGGAAATTCAATGGGTGTAGTTGCCAGTGAAGCATGGAAAGCTACACACAGCGGGCAGGGCGAATTTCTTTTCAGGAATAATGTCATCTTTGTAGTGATACTTTGGGGTGGACTTACTACAAACTTTATATGGTGTATGATCCTGAATTTCCGCAATAAATCTTTTGGAGATTATACCAATAAAAAAACACCACTTACCAGGAATTATTTATTCTGCGCATTAGCAGGAACAACATGGTTTCTCCAGTTTTTCTTTTATGGCATGGGTGAAAGTAAATTAGGTAATGGCGCCAGTTCCTGGATACTTCATATGGCTTTTATAATTCTTGTTGCCAATGCATGGGGTATTGTTTTAAAAGAATGGAACGGCGTAAGTAAAAAAACAAAAACAACGATTACGTTTGGAATAGCCACTATCATTTTATCCGTTTTATTGGTTGGGTATGGCAATTCGATGATGTAATCTCTTTTGATTCTTAAATAGGAATTGATATGGGAGTAGTATCTGCAAAAACAGTTAAGCATGTCAGCTACTTGTGGGACGACAAGAAGGCGGCTTCATTCGAAGGGGATGAAGTGGCTTTACTGATCTATCGCTCCAATTTATTGGGAGCTGATCTTCGCCTGACAAATTATGGCGGAGGGAATACTTCCTGCAAGGCAATGACAAAAGACCCGCTTACAGGTAAAGAGACAGAAGTAATGTGGGTAAAAGGATCCGGTGGTGATCTCGGTACATTAAAAAGAAACGGATTGGCCGCATTGTATGTTGATCGCTTAAGAAGCCTGAAGAATATTTACAGAGGTATTGAATTTGAAGATGAGATGGTTGAATTGTTCAATCATTGTATTTATGATCTTAATTCAAAAGCTCCTTCGATTGATACACCTTTACATGGCTTTCTTCCTTTCAAACATATCGATCACCTGCATCCGGATGCTGCAATAGCCATTGCCGCAGCTAAAGACGGAGAAAAAATTACAAGCGAATTGTTCAATGGAAGGATAGGATGGGTAAAATGGCAGAAACCCGGATTTGATCTGGGACTTCAATTAAAAAAATGTTTGGATGATAATCCCAATATCACCGGTATTATGCTCGGGTCACATGGATTATTTACATGGGGTGATACCGCATATGAAAGTTATATTAATACACTTGAAGTAATAGAACGCTGTGCAGAATACTTGCAAGATAATATTGGCAAAAGCAAACCTGTTTTTGGTGGCAGTAAAATTCAATCGCTGCCGTCAGAACAAAGATCACAGCAAGCTGTTTTACTTGCCCCCGTATTAAGAGGTTTATGTTCTTCCAATATGAATATGATCGGGCATTTTACTGATGATGAAAGAATATTGGAATATATTAACTCAAATGACCTGGAAAGATTAGCCCCGTTGGGCACCAGTTGCCCGGATCATTTTCTTCGCACCAAAATAAGTCCGCTTATTGTTGATCTGTCACCTGAACAGGATCTTGCTGACTCAGGTGCGGTTAAAAAAATATTGATTCCGCAGTTTGAAGCATATAGGGAAATGTACAAAGGTTATTACAATAACTGCAAACATCCAAATAGCCCGCCCATGCGTGATGCCAACCCTGTTGTTATTTTGTATCCCGGTGTTGGCATGTTCACTTTTGCAAAAGACAAACAAACGGCAAGAGTGGCAGCAGAGTTTTTTACAAATGCCATTAATGTGATGAAAGGCGCTGAAGCGGTTTCGGCCTATACTTCATTACCAAGACAGGAGGCATTTAATATTGAGTACTGGTTATTGGAGGAAGCAAAGCTGCAAAGAATGCCTAAGCCAAAAGCTTTATCCGGAAAGATCGCCCTGATCACCGGGAGTGCGGGGGGCATTGGCCAGGCTATTGCAAGAAAATTTGCTGACGAAGGAGCTTGTGTTATCATTAATGATAATGATGCCGGGCGGTTGGACACGGCAAACAAAAAATTTATAGAACAATATGGTCATGATGTTTTTGCCTCCGAGGTACTGGATGTCACCAACGCTGATACAATAAGTAAAACATATTCGACAGCAATATTAAAGTTTGGCGGAGTTGATATTGTGGTCAATAATGCAGGACTCTCTATTTCAAAATCCATAGAAGATCACACGGAAAAGGATTGGGATTTATTGTTTGATGTACTGGTGAAGGGGCAATTTCTGGTAACACAGGCTGCTGTGGCCATCATGCGCAAACAAGGTTTGGGTGGTGATATACTTAATATTGTTAGCAAAAATGCATTGGTAAGCGGCCCCAATAATGGAGGGTATGGCTCTGCAAAAGCCGCACAATTGCATCTAAGTCGTTTAAATGCAGCAGAGTTGGGTAAAGATCATATCCGGGTAAATGTAGTGAACCCTGATGCAGTGATATCGGGCAGTAATATCTGGAATAACGGTTGGGCAGAAGGTAGGGCAAAAGCATACGGCATCGATGTGAAGGACCTCCCTGCTTACTATGCCAACCGCACATTATTACACGAGGTGATCGAGCCTGAAGATATAGCCAATGCCTGTTTTGCTTTTGTAGGCGGCCTGCTGAGTAAATCAACAGGTAATATTCTTAATGTAGATGGTGGTATAGCCAATGCATTCGTAAGATAAGTTAGTTTGTTTTTTCATTCTCAAGCAATCATAAGGGTTGATGGTTTTCTAATTGTCAACCCGCTTTTTAAAAAATTTTTTTACATAATAACAACTTATGTTCAGGATAGCTTTTAAAATGAAATTGAATAATGACTGTGAAAAAGAATATCAGAAACGACATGATGAATTGTGGCCGGAACTGGAACAGTTGCTCAAATCGGCAGGAATTAGCGAATACTCCATTTATTTAGATAAAGAGACCAATATATTATTTGGTGTTTTGAAAGCAGATGATCCGGCGACATTAGATAACTTGCCGAAAGAACCAGTCATGCAGCGCTGGTGGGCTTATATGAAGGATATCATGGCAAGCAATCCTGACAATTCGCCGATAAGCATACCGCTGCAAGAAGTTTTTTATTTGCCATAAAATTTCATTCATGCAATTAACGAAGGAAGTCATACAGAAACATAACCAGGGGCTTTTAACCAACCACAGAAAAAAATACGAATTCATTGCTGCAGGTGTTTCTTCACTTGAACGGGTAATGGAAAAATTAAAAGCTTTTCAGGTTGCCATACCCAGTTGGGCCTTGGGTACAGGCGGAACAAGATTTGGTCGTTTTCCTGGAGGCGGCGAACCTAGAAGTCTCGAAGAAAAGATTGAAGATGTGGGTTTGCTTCATGCACTTAATCAGTCCAGTGGCGCTATATCTCTTCACATTCCGTGGGATATTCCGGGGAATGCAAATTCAATAAAATCTTTAGCTGCCCAATATGGGTTGAAGTTTGACGCAGTGAACTCAAATACTTTTCAGGATCAGACAGGACAATCATTAAGTTATAAATTCGGTTCATTGCAACATATAGATTTACAGACCCGAAAAATGGCAGTTGCACATAATATTGAGGTGATAAAAAATGGCGTAGATCTCGGATCAAAGGCTTTAACTGTTTGGCTTGCTGATGGTTCTTCATTTCCCGGGCAGCTTAATTTTCGCAAAGCCTTTCAACGAACATTAGAGAGCCTTAGAGAAATATATGCTGCATTGCCCAGGGATTGGAAAATGTTCATTGAATACAAAGCGTTTGAACCTAATTTTTATTCAATGACGGTAGGTGATTGGGGACAATCTTATTTGTATGCAAGCAAGCTCGGATCGCAGGCATACACATTGGTTGATCTTGGACATCATTTACCCAATGCCAATATTGAGCAAATCGTTTCCTTATTATTAATGGAAAAAAAACTGGCAGGTTTTCATTTCAATGACTCTAAATATGGAGATGATGACCTCACGGTTGGAAGCATTAACCCCTACCAGCTTTTCTTGATTTTTAATGAACTGGTGGAAGGTATGGATGCAAGAGGAATGGATCATGCAAACGATCTTGGCTGGATGATCGATGCATCACATAATGTAAAAGATCCATTGGAAGATCTCCTGCAATCGGTGGAGGCGATCATGATCGCTTATGCCCAGGCCTTACTGGTAGATGCTAAAGCATTACAACAGGCACAGGAGATGAATGATGTGGCCAAAGCACAGGAAATACTACAAGCTGCTTACCGCACAGATGTAAGACCATTAATTGCAGAAGCAAGAATGCAGGCAGGTGGTTCTTTAGATCCACTTCAGCTATTCAGATCGTTAGAAGTACGGCATCAATTAATTAAAAAAAGAGGCGAAAAAACAATTGCAACAGGATTATGATCCCTGTCATCGCCATATTTGATATAGGTAAAACCAATAAGAAATTTTTTTTATTGGATGAAGGCTATAATATTGTTTTGGAACGTTCCGTACCGTTTGATGAAATAACTGACGAGGATGGTGATCCCTGCGACGATGTCAATATGATCAGTAAATGGGTGGTCGAAACTTTTACTGAGGTTCTTCAGATAAAGAAATTTGATGTGCTGGCTGTCAATTTTTCCGCCTATGGAGCCAGCTTTGTTTATATTGATGAACACGGTAAGACCATAGCTCCTTTATATAGCTATTTAAAAAAATATCCTGAGGAGCTTAAAGATAAATTGTACAATAAATATGGCGGTGAAACTAAAATTTCCCTGGAAACAGCCTCACCTGTATTGGGAAGTCTAAATTCAGGAATGCAGCTTTACAGGATAAAGAATGAAAAAAAGTTACTCTATGATCAAATTGGATTTGCATTACATCTGCCGCAATATATTAGTTACCTAATTACCCGGCAAGCTTGTTCTGATATTACAAGTGTAGGTTGCCATACCCAGTTGTGGGACTATCAGAAAAAAACTTATCATCAGTGGGTAACCGGTGAAGGAATTGACAAAAAGCTGGCTCCTCTTTTACCCGCAAATAAAGCCGGGGATTTATCTTTTGAAAATAAAAAAATAAAAGCAGGAACAGGATTGCATGATAGCTCCGCAGCGTTGATACCCTACCTTACTGTATTTACTGAACCCTTTATATTGATGTCAACAGGAACCTGGTGTATTTCATTAAATCCTTTTAATGATACACCGCTTACAACTGATGAGTTGAAACAGGATTGTCTCTGCTATTTGGAATACCAGGGTAAACCGGTGAAAGCTTCCCGTTTATTTGCGGGGTATGAACATGAACAACAGGTAAAAAGACTGGCCCAGCATTTTAATAAACCGGTTGATTTTTATAAAAAAATAAAATTCGATGCGTCGGTTGTGATTTCATTACAGAGAAAGCTTGATTTCGACAACGTTATAAACAGTAACCGGACCGGTATCATTCAATCTGATTTTGCACACAGGAATCTAACTGATTTTAAAAACTATCATGCAGCGTACCATTGTCTTTTACTTGATATTATCCGCCAACAGTATCATTCTACTTCCCTCATTATTAAAGGTTCGGACGTAAACAGGATTTTTGTAGATGGCGGTTTTAGCAGTAATTCGGTATATATGCATTTGCTTGCGCTGGCTTTTCCAGAGCTGGAAGTGTATGCTGCTTCTGTGGCCCAGGCTACTGCGATGGGAGCTGCACTTGCCATTCATGCTGATTGGAATAATCTTCCGGTACCTGCAGATATGGTAAAACTCAAATATTATAAAGCCACTGGGATATTAGATATCATTACCTGATAATTTTCTCAATTCATTCCCTTTCATTAATTATGTTTAAGAAAATTTTTTTTCATTCGGAGAAATGAGAAAATTATATTGGGATTTACTGTGTTATGTTTTAAATATGGCAGGATAGTGCAGGATGATTAGGAACAACTGAATTTATAAATTTATGTTATCATTTCAAGGTCACTTAATTAAAAAACTGCTATATGAAACCAAATTTATTCTTAAGGAGTATTACAATACTTCTTACTTTATCACTTCTCTTTTTTTCATCCCATGTATTTGCGCAAAACAGTTCTGTATCTGGAAAAGTAACAGATGAATCCGGAAAAGGGTTGGGCAAAGTTACCGTGCAGGTAAAGGGGACAAATAATGGTACTACAACTTCAGACGATGGCACTTATAAGTTGTCAGGTCTTAAGGTCAAGCAAGTGCTGGTATTTACTTATCTTGGGTACGAGTCTCACGAAGTTTCTTTTAACAACCAGACCATGATCAATATTGATTTAATACCCGATACAAAGATCGGAGAGGAGGTTGTTGTGATAGGCTATGGTACCCAAAAGAAAAGAAATGTTACCGGAGCCGTTTCTTCCTTTGATGCCCGAAAGGTCGAAGAACGACCCCTCCTGAGAGTTGACCAGGCATTAGTTGGGCAATTGGCTGGTGTCAGGGTTAAACAAACCACTGGTACACCCGGCAACGGATTCAGTATCCAGGTACGCGGTTCCGGATCTATCAGTGGAGGTAATGAACCTCTCTATGTTATAGATGGGTTTCCCTTAACCGTTAATTCCAGTAACGTGTCTAATGGTAGTTTTACAACAGGCAATCCATTGGATAATATTAATCCAAACGATATAGAAAGTATTGAGGTATTAAAAGATGCTGCTGCTGCTGCAATTTATGGTTCAAGAGCTTCAAACGGTGTAGTGATAATTACAACAAAACAAGGGCGGGCCGGTAAAGCAAAAATCAGTTTCAATACTTATGGAGGTTATAACCAGACAGCTAAAAAATTAGAAATGATGAATGGCCAGCAATGGATTGATCAGGCCATTGAAGTAATTAATGCTACATATGTCAGGCAATTCGGATCTCAGGGCGCACTTGCCACGGATGATATGGCCACCCGACTGGCCAGAACTGGCGGGAATAACCCGAATTATATCGCAGACCCGCGTTGGACCATGCCAGGGCATCCTGGTTTGGAATTTGTAGATTGGCAGGATGAACTTTTAAGGAAAGGACAAATTAAGAACTACCAAATTTCGGCCAGCGGGGGTAATGATATTGTAAAATATTTTATTTCAGGTAACTATGGATACCAGCAAGGTTTTGTAATAAATACTGATTATAAATCTTATTCACTGAGGGCAAATCTGGAAGTTAATGCTTCCCAAAAATTAAAATTTGGTATAAACATTGCCCCAACCTTTTCCATTTCCCAGGATCCTGGCGTAGAAGGAAAGGACCAGATATATCACCAGGCAATAAGTCTGTCACCCGTACAGGAAGATACTGTGGGCCTCTTCCCAAATACCGGGAAAAATTTCGAATATCTATGGAGCAGCTCTACTAATGGACCCATCGGTAAATTAACGTACAATAAAGGAACCAATAAGCGTTACCGTACTTTAGGTACTATATTCGGAGAATACCAGATCATAAAAGGGTTGCGTTTCAGAAGCTCGGTCAATTTGGATAATGTTGATAACATTGCAACCACCTATGTTCCATATGTCACAACCGGAAGGGCCACTGTCTCTATGAATTCAAGCGGAGCCGTTGTCACAGGTACCAATGCCAGAGCCTTTACAGGGACAAATAATCTGCTGGCTGCCACATCGGGTACATATAGAAGCTACAGGAGGCAAACTTTTGTAAATGAAAATACTCTTACTTATGATGCTGTAATTAAAAAGGATCATACAATAAATGTACTGGCAGGATACTCATACAACTTTGATCATTATGAGCAAAGCTCATTAAATTCAAGTGGCGGTTTTACCAGTGCAGCGATACAAACGCTGAATGCGGCTGCAGCGGTTACCGGTAATACTTCCGCCACTCAAAGCGTGCTGGTATCTTATTTCGGACGCCTGTTATATGGCTACAAAAGCAAATATTTATTGTCAGCCAGTATCCGCAGAGATGGTTCTTCCAGGTTTGGTGTCAATAATCAATTTGGTATATTCCCATCTGCTTCTTTGAAATGGATCCTTACCGAAGAAAACTTTATGAAATCATTGCCGGTGATCAGCAATCTGAGTTTAAGGGGATCTTATGGTATAAATGGAAATGATAATTTACCAAATGATTATGCCAGCATTGCCACCATCGGTTCTTCAGGTTATGTTTTGGGTTCAACTCCGGGAGTGGTAATTGGTCAGGTGCCAAATGTGTTAGCTAACCCTGATTTGAAATGGGAAAAATCGAAAACTTATGATTTCGGACTTGACTTTGGTATTTTAAAGAATCGTATTACTGCTTCATTCGATTATTATAATAAATTAAATACGGATCTTTTATTAAATGTTCAGGTTCCATCTGCAACCGGCTTTACATCTTATCTTTCTAATGTAGGTTCTGTGCGAAATATTGGTCAGGAATTAGAAATAACCTCACGTAATATGGTGGGTAAATTCCAGTGGACCACTTCTGTCAATTTAACGCATAATACAAACAAGATAGAGGCTTTGGCGGATGGTCAGACACAGATCATCATCCCGAACGGACTTACAGTATCTGATGCAATTTTGCGTGTTGGATCACCGATAAACAGTGTATATGTTTTAAAAGTGCTTGGATTTTTGACCGCAAGAGATATTACTGACGGTGTGGCTACATACGGTCCTAACGAACAACCCGGTGATTTTAAATTTGAGGATCTGGATGGCGATGGTAAAATAACGGAAGCTGATAAGCAAATTGTAGGGCACCCCAACCCCGATTACACTTATGGTATTACGAACACAGTTCGTTATAAAGGGTTTGATTTAAGTGTTTTGGTTCAGGGTCAATGGGGAGGTTCCATATACTCACAGTTTGGCAGGTCCATTTCCCGCCCGGGGCAGGGAAGATCGGATAATCATCCGGTATCTTTTGTTGACAGATGGTACTCCGAAACTAACCAGGGAGCCGGACGGTTTAGTAAAGCATATTCATTTTATAATAGTCCTATTACTGCGGCAACAGATTGGTTGTATCCATCAGACTATGTACGTGTACGGAATATTACACTCGGTTACAATTTGAAAAGCCTGGTTAAAAAGAACTTTATTCGGGATGCAAGGATTTACCTCACTTTAGAAAACTTTTTTGGTCATGATAAATATACTAATGGTTTAAACCCGGAGGCAACTAATACTACTATTAGCAGTAATGGTGCATACCCGGAAGCAGGAGATTATGGCGCTATGCCACTCTCAAAATCATTGATATTTGGATTAAATATTACTTTTTAACTACCTAATTTTTTAGAATATGAAAAAGATATCTTTCATTTTAATGATAACAGTTATTATCCTTGTGTCATCGTGTGAAAAGAAATTAGATCAGATACCCATTTCAACGGCAACAACGGCAACTTTCTATGCGCAACCGAGCGATTTTATACAGGCGGTTAATGCAACATATAATACGATGAGGGGTTACCCCGACAGGTTAATGGAACTATCTGAGGTTAGGTCTGACAATATTTATCCTTCAAATAATGATGTTGCCCGCGACCATGACCCCATTAATAATTTTGCTCCTAACATAGCTTCAAATGTATATGTTGAGGAAGGATGGAGATCAAACTTTAATGGCATATTCAGAGCCAATACGGTACTTGATCAAATTGACAAAAATGGCGATAATATTGGTTCAGCAGTATTGAAAGCGAGATTAACAGCAGAAGCAAAATTCCTTCGGGCTTTCTATTATTTCGACCTCGTTAAATATTATGGCAAAGTGCCTCTCATAGATCACCCGGTATCAGCCGCCGAAGCTAATACAATTGGCCGCAGCCCGGTAGCT
The DNA here is from genome assembly GCA_048498035.1 of Bacteroidota bacterium. Classification (GTDB taxonomy): domain Bacteria; phylum Bacteroidota; class Bacteroidia; order Chitinophagales; family Chitinophagaceae; genus CADEDV01. The sequence goes on from JBEHYT010000005.1 coordinate 223,898, forward strand.
GATGTATACGCATTGATTATTGACGATCTTAAATTCGCAATAGCAAATTTACCTGCCGGATATACCAGTGCATTTCCAGGCTATGGCACTACTGATGTTGGCCGGGCTACCAAATATGCTGCTGAGGCAATACTTGCAAATGTGTACATGGCCCGTTCAGGTCCAGATTATGGAATTGAAGGACCTGGTATGGGATTAAGTGAATGGAACCTTGCCCTGCCTTTATTGCAGGATATCATCAGCAACGGGCCTTTTGTTTTCAATGCTACTCAGTATGCTTTCCCGGTTCCGGCTACCGGCATTTTTTCATACAGTAATCAAAGCCCTGCATATACCTCTGGCAACAGGGAAGCCATATTGGATGTAATGTACCTAACACAGGCAGGCTCGGGGTTAGGAGCCACATATCCATGGGTTCTTGTGCCTCAGGACTATTTCAATTTCTATACTAATCCTTCAACAAGCGGAGCTCTTGGGGCGCCATCTGTATCAAGCAATCTGGTGAATAGTTATTCAGCAAATGATAAACGCCTGTCTCCGACTATTCACACTTCAGCTTTCGGAAATAATATATTCCCCTTCTATAGAAAATATTTAGATACAACCAAAGTCCCTTCAACGAATAGTCGTTTTGACTGGGCTATCAATTTTATTGCTGTTAGATATACGGATATATTGATGCTTAAAGCAGAATGTATTTTAAAAGGGGCACCGGGTACGCAGGGTGATGTTGATGCTATAGTTAACCAGGTCAGGGCAAGAGCAGGTCTGACTGCATTATCAGGTGTTACATTAGCGCAGTTGTTTGATGAAAGAAGAAGAGAGTTTGCCGGTGAAGGCTCACGATGGTTTGACCTGCAACGAAGCGGTAACCTGGTAACTTTCATGAATGCATGGAAAACGGTTGAAGATGCGGCATTGCACAAAATGAACGCTATAACAGCAAATTCTATTCTTTATCCTGTTCCACAATCACAATTAGATGCTGCTCCGGGTTTGTACGATCAAAACCCCGGGTACTAAAAAATAATCATATGGAAAGAAGAAGCTTTATAGCTATGCTTTCCATCTTATTAGCAGGAGCCTGTTTCGCCAAAAGCGCAGCAGGCTCTTCCTTTTTTGAGGATGATGAATCGGAATTTGCAAAACATATAAAACCTGTTGGCCGTGTGTTGGAAATGGAAGGATATTATGTTTGGTGCAACAGTCCCATCGAAGGAGATGATGGAAAGATCCATCTTTTCTTTTCACGCTGGGATGCAAAAAAAGGAATGGGCGGCTGGATAAAAGGAAGTGAAATTGCACATGCCATTGCTGACTCGCCGGAAGGGCCTTATCAAAATGTTGAAACGATTCTTTCACCCCGTGCCGGTTATTTTGACGCAACAACCTGCCATAATCCTTTAATAAAAAAGATAGATAATCGTTATTGCCTTTTTTACATGGGCAATTCAAATGGAAAAACAAATACCAAAAGAATAGGCCTTGCTACCTCTGATTCTTTAAACGGACCCTGGCTAAGACCAGATAATCCTTTGCTTGAAGCCGGCGCTGAAGGTGCCTGGGATGATCACTGCACCACAAATCCTGCATTCATCAAACATTCAAACGGGCAATATTGGCTGTATTATAAGTCTTGGAATACAAAAGATTATGAAACATCCACAGACCCTTTGATAAAAGGAAACAGGAAATACGGGCTGGCTATTGCAGATAAACTGGAGGGGCCTTATGTAAAATATTCAGGCAATCCCGTAATTGATTTTTCTTACCGGGGCAACAACTGCCAGTTTGAAGATGCGTTTGTATGGATGGAGAAAAAGAAGTTTAAAATGATTGCCAGGGACATGGGTTTCTTTAATCATGAAGATGGTATTATTATGCAATCAAAAGATGGAGTAAAATGGGATCTGCCAAAGATAGCATACTATGGTGCCGATAAATATATTCAGCAACCGCCACCAGCTCCATATTTAAAAAAATATGGCCGTTTTGAAAGACCGCAGCTATTATTTTTAAAAGAGAAACCAGCTTATTTATTCACCACTTCGCAGGGCGGAAAATATATGACAGCTTCGCCGTTTATTTTTAAAATTGTTTAAACCAATCACCTTGCTTTGATAATAAGACTGACAAATATCTTCTTGCTTTGTTTTATTTCAGTATCTGTAACAGCACAGGCCTGGAAATATGATTTTGGAACCGGCGTTGCAGCAAAAGGATACATAAAAGTTACACCCGAAACGAAGTTTACTTATGCAACTGGTTTTGGTTTTGACCAAGGTTCAATTGTGCAATCGGTAAAACGAAAAGGAAGCGACATTTTAAAAGCAGATTATATCACAAGCGATAAACCATTTTATTTCTCTGTAAAAATTCCCGAAGGTAATTATGATGTAAAACTTATTCTTGGTGATAAGGATGGGACTTCTGCGACAACAGTGAGAGCGGAATGCAGAAGATTATTTCTTCAGAATATAAAAACAAAAAAAGGAGAGATTGTTGAAAAGACATTTACGGTGCATGTAAAAGACAGTGTGATTAAAAATGCGAATGGAACGGCTGTGGGCGTAGTACGATTAAAACCACGGGAAATATCTTACCTGCATTGGGATAATCTATTAACCATTGAATTTAATGATTCACTTCCTAAAATTTGCGGGCTTGAAATTACGAGGAATACAAAAGCAACTACCATTTTCCTTGCCGGAAATTCAACCGTAGTTGACCAGGACAGAGAACCCTGGGCAGCTTGGGGACAAATGTTCCCTTCTTTTTTTGAACAAAAAAATATTTGCGTTGCCAATTATGCTGAAAGTGGCGAAACACTAAAAGCATTTAAAAATGAGAGGCGTTTGGATAAAGTGTGGAGCATGGTAAAACCCGGCGATTATTTATTTATAGAGTTTACACACAATGACCAAAAACCCGGAATCAATCATCTTGATCCCTTCACAACTTATAAATCAACTTTAAAGGAATGGATTGATGAAGCAAGAAAAAGAAATGTAACTCCAGTGCTTGTAACATCTATGCACAGAAGAAATTTTGATTCAACCGGGCATGTCATCAATACCTTATCTGATTATCCCGAAGCCATGCGGCAAGCTGCAAAAGAAGAAAATGTGGCATTAATTGATTTGAATGCTATGAGTAAAATACTGTATGAAGCCTGGGGACCTGAAGGATCTGTCAAAGCATTCGTACATTATCCTGCCAATACTTTTCCCGGGCAGGATAAAGAACTGAAGGATGATACACATTTCAATCCTTATGGAGCTTACGAACTGGCACGCTGTATTGTGCAATCTGTAAAAGATCAGCAATTGCCTTTTGCAAAATATCTGAAGAAAGATATTCCCGTATTTGATCCGGCTCAACCGGATGCCTTAGAAAAATGGTACTGGCCTTTAAGTGTAATGATGTCGTCTGTAAAACCTGAAGGAAATTAATTGATATGAAAAATAATATTTTAAAATGCTGCTGCTGTTTTTTATTTGCCTGTGTTACTGTTTCAGCGAATGCAGGGCCAATATTTTACGATATAAAAACATTCGGTGCAAAGGGTGATGGTATATCGCTTGATACTAAAGCGATCAATGATGCAATTGACGCCGCAGCCAATGCGGGTGGCGGTACCGTTTATTTTCCTGCGGGCACTTATCTCAGTTATTCCATTCATTTGAAAAGCCATATCTCTCTCTTTTTAGATGCCGGGAGTGTCTTACTGGCGGCAGATTCAGCATCCGGCGGAAAATACGATGAAGCAGAACCCAATGCATTCGATCAATTCCAGGATTATGGCCACAGCCACTGGCATAATAGTTTGATATGGGGAGAAGACCTTGAAGATATTTCTATTCTCGGCCCCGGAGTTATCAATGGTAAAGGATTAACCAGGAATGCTTCTGCCAGAAGGCCGTGGGGCAATAAGGCAATTGCATTAAAACTTTGCCGCAATGTGATACTCCGTGATTTTACAATTTTATATGGCGGTCACTTTGCAATACTGGCAACAGGGGTTGATAATTTCACTATTGACAATTTAAAAATGGATACCAACCGGGATGGTATGGATATAGATTGCTGTTCCAATGTCCGCATTTCAAATTGTACTATCAATTCCCCCTGGGACGATGCTATTTGTTTAAAAAATTCTTATGCTTTAGGTTATGCCAAACCAACACAAAATGTAACCATCACCAATTGCCAGGTAAGTGGTTATGATCTGGGTACTTTTTATAATGGTACTTATCAGCGCAATGAATGGAATAAAGTACCCGACAGGGAAGGCCCTACAGGAAGGATAAAATTCGGTACAGAATCAAACGGTGGCTTTAAAAATATAACCATCTCTAATTGTGTATTTGATTATTGCCGTGGACTGGCATTGGAAACAGTGGATGGGGCTTTGCTGGAAGACGTTACCATCACTAATATCACGATGAGGGATATAGTGAATGCACCTCTGTTTTTACGGCTGGCTTCACGCATGCGAATGCCTGCACCAGATTCAACATTGGGCGCTTTGCGGCGTGTCATCATCAGCAATATCATGGTGTATAACGCCGACTCACATTTTGCATCCATCATCAGCGGTGTGCCGGGCAAAGCCATTGAAGATATACAACTGAATAATATCCGCATTTATTATCGCCAGATGGATTCTGCTTTTGTAAAAATTCCGGCAACAGTTCCCGAAAATGAAAAGCAATATCCCGAACCGCATAAGATGGGTATCATGCCTGCTTACGGCTTTTTCATCAGGCATGTAAAAGGTATTCAGATGAATAATGTGGAAGTAAGTTATATGGGAAATGAAATTCGTCCCGCATTTTATTTAGATGACGTGAAAGATGCAGATTTCTTCCGGGTAAAATCGGAACCGGTGAAAGGGGTAAAAACATTTGTATTGAATAACGTGGAGAATTTAAGCATACGGCAGACAAATGGTATCGAAAATAAGATGGTTAAGAAAACGGCTGCTGAATCTTTTTAATTTTTTTGGATGAATATCTGTTAATTCAAAAAATATAATGAAACACTATCTGTTTTTTATCCTGTTGTGCGCAGGTGCCTGAAGAATGGCTGAAAAGAAAATAGATAAAATAATTTAAAGGCCTTTAAATGATGATCAGAAAATTTCTATTGATAACCGGAACGGTTTATCAAAATTAAAATTACAGGTATGAAAAAAATAAAAATTTCAAAATACATTTTTACTTCGCTGTTATCAGTGTTTGTATTAAATGCTGTTGCTCAAAATGAAATTTTACTCTGGCCAAACGGCGCTCCCGGCTCTGAAGGCAAGACAGGAGAGGAAAAAGTAACTACTTCCACAAGTGGAGAGAGGTCAGTATCTAATGTTCATCGCCCTTCTGTCATTTCTTATTTACCTGCAAAAAATAAAGCCACAGGTGTGGCTATTATCATTGCTCCCGGTGGTGGTCATGTTTCTTTAAAGATAGATCATGAAGGTGCTTACCTGGCAAAATTTTTAAATGAACATGGCATTGCTGCATTTGTATTAAAAAACAGATTGGCCAGAGAACCTGGCTCTACTTACACCGTTGATGGAGATGCCGAGGCAGATATGCAACGTTCTATAAGGTTGGTAAAAAGCCGGGCGGCAGAATGGGATATTGATACGGCACGCATTGGTGTCTTGGGATTTTCGGCCGGAGGAGAACTTGCGGGCTTGTCTGCTATGCGTTTCGACAGTGCGAAATTAAATTCAACTGATATTGTTGATCTGCAAAGCTCAAGGCCATCGTTCCAGGCATTGATTTATCCGGGTAGCCTACCAAAGCTTGTACCGGTAAAAAATTCACCTCCTTTATTTTTAGCCGGCGGTTATACAGACAGGGATGATATTTCAAAAGGAATGGCGCTTTTCTATTTAAAATATAAGGAAGCAGGTATTCCTGCAGAACTGCATATCTATGCAACAGCAGGCCATGGTTTTGGGGTAAGAGAAACTACAAAAGGCGCTGTTGCGGGCTGGACTTCCCGTTTATATGAATGGCTTATTGATATTAAGATGCTAAAAAAATAATTTTCACAGTAGATAGAGAAGTTTATGATCAGGTATTTTTTATATTTTATTATTTTGTTGCTGATTGCCCAAACTTCGCAGGCACAAAAGGTATGGCAGCAGCTTACGTTTCCATCTTATTCAGCAATGGCTTCACAGTTTAAAAATTATCCTGTTGAATATGCAGAAACCTTAACATGGGGATGGGATGGAGATGCAACGAGAGAAACAATCAGCCATGATTTAGATGCGATCAAAAAACAAGGTTTGCATGTGGTGACCATCGAATGCGGTTATAATATGGGCGTTGAATATTTATCAGCCGGTTGGTTTGAGAAAGTAAAAATAGCGGTAGAAGAAGCAAAGAAAAGGAACATGCGGATATGGATCATTGATGAAGGAAAATATCCCAGCGGTTTTGCGGGTGGTAAATTCAGCCGTGAAAAACCGGAATTAAGAATGCAGGGAATTGAAATTGCAGAAAAGATAGACGTAGCAGATGGAGAATCCGTTTCAAAAGATTTGGATGCTTCCATCATCAGCGCAGTTGGCGTGGATCCAAAAAATAAGTCAACGATAATTATTGATATTTCATCCGGCAAACTAAACTGGAAAGCGCCACAGGGCGACTGGCAGATTTTACTGGCCCGGCATCGCTTCAGGACTTCTGTTACAAGGGCTGCCAATAATTTAACTCACGGAAAAGACACGGTAAATTCTTTATGCGATTACCTGGATCCGGCGGCAACAAAACAGTTTTTAGAATTCACGCATGTTCAGTATAAAAAATACATCGGCGAAGAATTTGGCAAAACCGTATTGGGCTTTCGCGGCGATGAACCTGAATTTAATTTTACGCCGTGGACGCCAAAGATCATTTCCATCTTCAAAGAACAAAAAGGCTATGATATCACCCCTTATATCGCCAGTTTTTTTACGCCGTTGGCAAATGAAAAACAAAAATTAGCCAAAGCGGATTATTGGGATGTATGGTCGGACCTTTTCCGTGATAATTTTTTTAAAGTACAGGCGGATTGGTGTGCTGCCAATAATATGGAATACATGGTTCATGTAGACCATGAAGATAAATTGATG
>JBEHYT010000006.1:0-204142 GCA_048498035.1 Bacteroidota bacterium
TCTGGCCGGCGGTATCGAGGACGGGCCCGCCCGAGTTGCCGCGATGGATGCGCGCGTCGGTGCCGGGTTAGGGGCCATGCCGGGTCAGGGCCACGCCAGGTCAGCTGCATGCCGAGTCAGCCGCTTGCCATCACCCCTTCACCAGCTTTCCCTCCCGGTAAATCGGAAGCACATTTGCCCCGTCGGGAGTGAGACAGAATTGAATGTCGTCGATAAGCCCGAAGCGTTCCACCAGGCGGTGGTAGTGGGTTAGCCTGGGGGCAAAGCCCAACAGGTTTTTCTTATACTTCTGGTACATTGTTTCAGCCATTAAAGAACTGTCGCAATGAATTGTAAAATGCCTCTTGATTCGGTCAATAACAGCGCCCGCGAACAAAGAATCCTCGAGGTTAAACCGGTCTTTCCAACCGGCACAACCCAACACCACGTTCTTCCCCTGTGCCACCAGGTAGTCGCATACGGCTGAAAGATTGGGAAACGAACCTGAAATAATCGTGTCAGCACCACGCTCCAATGCCATATGTAACAATCGCGTACCGTTGGTAGTGGTTAATACCAACGTTTTTCCGGCAATAAACTCCGGGCTATATTCCAGTGGGGAGTTGCCATGAGCAAGACCTTCAGCAATCTGCCCGTCACGCTCACCAGCGGCAATTCCATCAATATTCTTACTGATCTCAATGGCCTTCGGTACAGAATCCACAGGTATCACACAACGCGCTCCATTATGCAACGCCGCAGCAATTGTAGAAGTGGCGCGGAAAACATCGATCACTACAACAACGCTGTTGCTCAGATCGTATAATTGCAGCAGGGCGGGGGATAAAGAAGTATGTAAAAACGGCTTATTTTCCATGGGGATGCAAAAGTAAAACATTCCAACCGGGTAGATAACACCTCAGGTTGCAACAAATTACAACGTTGTCGCAAAATCATCGCCGTTTTTTTGAATATTTTACAATCCCCAAAAAGTGCTGTATGAAAAAAATCGTAGCGACGTTAGTGTTGTTAGCTGGCATCTTTAGCGCCGCCAACAGCCAGCCCAGGACCATTCGTGTTAATGCCGGCCAGGTCGCCGGTCAAAAAAGCCCCGTTTACACGCACTGCATCGGCGCAGGTCGGGCAGCGGAAGGGCTTCGGGCCGACTGGCAGCAACAACTGGCACTTGTTCAAAAACAAATTGGATTCAACTATATCAGGTTCCATGGCTTGCTGAACGACGATATGCATGTTTATTCTATAGACAAACAGGGCAACGAGATCTTTAATTTCCAGTACGTAGACAAACTATACGACTTCCTGCTCAGCATCCATATACGGCCAGTTGTTGAATTTGGCTTTATGCCGCCGGATATGGCATCGGGAACTAAGACCATATTTTGGTGGAAAGGGAATGTAACACTTCCAAAATCCTGGGATACCTGGGAAACGCTGATCAGGAAACTCGTTAGCCACTGGCAGGAGCGATATGGCGAAACCGAAGTTAGCAAATGGTATTTCGAAGTTTGGAATGAGCCTGACCTGGGCGGCTTTTTTGCGGGCACACAGGCCGACTATTTCAATCTTTACGCCCACACCGTAAAGGCTGTAAAATCTGTTTCACCACACTACCGCGTGGGAGGACCTGCTACCTCTGCCACTAAATGGATCAGCCCGTTTTTGAAATGGTGTGCTGATGAACAACTACCTGTCGATTTTGTGTCCACCCATTGCTACGCAACCATATCTGTGCTGGATGAATTTGGCACCAAAAAACAACAATTGAAGAGCAACGCAGACAGCCTTGCAAAAGACGTTGCTTACGTGCGCAGCCAGATAGACAGCACAAGCTACAAGAATGCAGAATTGCTTTTTACGGAGTGGAATACATCGCCTTCTTCCCGGGACCCCATCCACGACAGCTACCAGAACGCCAGCTTTATGCTTCAGATCCTCAAAAAAGCCGCCCTTCACAGCAATAGCATGTCGTATTGGACTTTCACCGATATTTTTGAAGAAGCGGGACCGGGGCCTGCTCCGTTGCACGGAGGTTTTGGCCTTATCAACCTGCAGGGTTTGTTCAAACCTTCGTTTTTTGCCTATAAATTTCTGGCAGAACTTGGCGCTATCGAACTTAAAAACAACGATGAAAATTCCATCGTATGCAAAAGCAGTGCAGGATACCAGGCATTGATTTGGAATTTCAGTTTTCCCAATACGGGAAAAGAGTTTGACCAGGGCTATTTTTCAAAGGAGCAGCCACCGGCCGACAGTATGCCGGTTACGCTTGCATTAAGTCAACTGGCGTCAGGAACGTACTGGCTTGACGTGTATAAAGTGGGGTATAGGCAAAACGATCTTTTTACAGCCTATTCGGATCTGGGGAAGCCCGGCAACCTGAACCGGCAGCAGGAAGCCAGACTTAAAAAGCTGAGTTCCGGCGAACCAGTGGTTCACAAAAAGATAAAACTGGTAAATGGAAAATTTCAACAGCAATTCCAACTGCGGGATAATGATATCCTGTTTCTAAAACTAACAAAAGCGAAGTGATCACCTCAGGATTGAAGCAACTTTTTCCATCGATCGGTTTCGGCAAAATCCTGTATCGTTTTATTGCGCCGCTCAAGTAAACCACGCATATAGCGGGTGAGATACAGAGAGTTAAACCAACGGCCGAAAACGCCATAAGGACTTTCAAAATGAAACAGGTCGATCATGATGGTGCCATTGTCACAGGGTTTAAAATAATGCTCATGTTTCATCATTTTAAAAGCACCCTCCGCCTGTTCGTCTACAAACATCTCGTTCTTTTTCATTTCGGTGATGCGCACCCGCAGCAGGCGATTCCTGAACAGGTGACGCGCCCGCCAGGTTACTGTTTCTTCCTTTTCCAATAACCCAAAACGTGTGCCCGCAACAGCCTCCTCGCCAAAATGCGACATAGACGCTTTATGAAGATCAATGTTGCGGCTCAGATCAAATACAATCGGAGCAGGAGCTTTAATAAATGTGGTAAGGTGAATTGTGGGCATAATTCGAACATTGAGATTCCTGGCTCAAGCTAATCACAATTTTTCATTCCCTATGCAAACGGCAGCTTGGCAACTTTTGCCTGTAATAATTTATCACGAACCTTTATGTAAATCTGCGTATCAATAGCCGAAAAAGGCAATCGTACATATCCCATTCCAATCGCTTTGCCGAGACTGGGCGATTGCGTTCCCGAGGTCACCACGCCAATGGTGTGCCCGCTGAAATCCTTGATCTCATATCCCTGCCGGGGAATTCCTTTTTCAATCATCTCAAATCCTACCAGGCGGCGTTCCAGCCCCTCTGACTTCTGCGCTTCAAGTATAGGACGTGCTGTAAAATCCTTTGTAAATTTTGTGATCCAGCCCAATCCGGCTTCCAACGGACTGGTATTATCGTCAATGTCATTGCCATACAGGCAATATCCCATTTCCAGGCGCAAGGTATCGCGCGCACCCAATCCAACCGGTTTTATTCCGGCTGATGCGCCAGCCTGAAATATTGCATTCCAGATCTTATCTGCATCACCATCTTTGTCCTCAAAATAAATCTCCACACCACCAGCGCCGGTATAACCCGTGGCACTTACCAGGACATTTTTTACACCTGCAAATTCACCCTTTACAAATGTGTAATATTTCAGGTTCAGGATGTCCATCTCCGTAAGCGGCTGAAGGATTTTTGTAGCATTTGGCCCCTGAATCGCCAGCAGGCAGGTTTTCTGGGAAATGTCATGCATCTCCACTTTCTGCTTATTGAATTTGCTGATCCAGTTCCAGTCTTTGCTGATGTTGGAAGCATTTACCACCAGCATATACACGTTATTTTCCTCAATGCAATACACCAGCAAATCATCTACAATACCACCAGTTTCATTGGTCAGGCAACTGTATTGCGCCTGGCCATTCTTCAATTTGGAAGCGTCATTGCTGGTTACCTGCTGTATCAACTCCAATGCGCCGGAACCTTTCAGGATAAACTCTCCCATATGGCTCACATCAAACACACCTGCATTTTTCCGGACGGCAGCATGCTCGTCATTAATACCGGAATAAGAAATCGGCATCACGTAACCCGCAAAAGGAGCCATTTTAGCGCCCAGAGCAAGATGTTTATCATAAAAAGGGGTCTGCTTCATACTGGCGAAATTGTTCGCAAATGTAGAGCAAAATAGCGTTCGTTATTATCAAAAAAGAAGCCCTGCCAAAAAGCAGGGCCGTATCCAACCTGTTCTCACAGGCAGGCTTCAACCAAGTTCTAATAAATCCAGTTATTGATCAGCGCAAGGCCGGATGGATTTGAGTTCATCAGGGCACCATCGGCAATCGCGCTTTTTTGAAGCTCCCTGACCTCCGGCGCATCTGCCTGTTCGGCTTCGCTACCGGTCTGCTGCTCCAGGGAAGAGTAGTCATACACCTGGCGGCCACGTTCGTCCCGCAAAATGCCATCGTCTCCCATGGTATAATCTTCATCCGGGCGAAGCCGGTTATAGTCATCATTATCAACATCTACCCGCACGCGCCCTTTACGATAATGATTTTTATGCACACGGAAAGAAACATTCGACAGCTTCTCATCAACGCTTTCGTCAAACCGTATCTTTCGTCCTACCGGTACCTGGATCTCAACTTCTACATGTTGCATCCGGAATTTACTGGTATTGGCAATGGCATATCCGCTGGGCAAATCAACTAAACTATCTTTTGCTACCACCGCGTAATGAATGGCGGAAGCACGCGTTCTCGCTTCCGCCGTTGTTCTTCCATAGCTATACTTCCGTGTAATAACGTGATAATTACTGTCTATACTTTTGGTAAATACAAAACGTACATTGGAAAGCCACATCGTATCTTCAGAAAGATCCCATCCTTCACCGCCATCATTCAGCCAGCTAAACCGACCGGAATACTCCAGCTCTGGCTGGGAAACCGTTACCACCACACGCCTTGACTTAGTGGTCATATCCATTACATCAGGTTGCGTATAGGAATATTCCTGGATGTCTCTTGAAACACTTACAGCCAACATTACCACACAAACCCAACCAAGCGTCCATAAAAACCCAAAGGTCCAACCAAGGTAATTACTGCGGGACCGGGCACGTACAAGTCGACGAATCACCCAGAAGATAAAAGCGATCAGCGGAACCAATACGAAGAAGATCAATGTACCAAAAGCATACAGTTGTTGCCACTTACTGGTCCATAAAAAATTATTGATCGGCCACCAGGCCACTCCACCCAACAGCAGTGCGATGAGCGCAACAAACAGTGCAAATGCAATTGTTCCCGCAATGAAAAGGAAAAACGCCTTGAAAATAACCCCGATGGCGTGGCCCAGGCCGCTACCGCCTGAACGCACCGCGCCTCCAACTTCAGTAGAAAATGATTTTCCGCGTTTTGAAAACTCACGGGCACGGGAACCCAGGTTCTCCGCGGTTTCCTTTACTTCCTGGCTCCAGCTTTTCATCCGCTCTTTCAGGTTATCCACGCCATCTTTTACATTCTGACTTATCGTATTCACGTCTACCTTTTCACCCCGCATTTCCATTTTCTCATACGTTGTATTGGCCTCCGGCAAAACGATCCAGAGAATTACATAGGCCAGGAAGAATGTGCCGGTAAGTGAACCAAAACCGATATTCAACGCCACGTCCATATCATAATGCCAGGTAATGCCCCGCACTAATGCAAGAAAAATAGAGAAGAGAAGCGGCGCCGCAAAAATGAGGCGTATGGCTGTTACACTTTTATCGAAGTAAGCACCAACGCCACTGCATACACCACCAATCACCCGGTCGTCAGGATTGCGGTACAACCGCTTGCCCGTATAATTATTTTCAAGATCAGACGCGGGCAAAAGGATCCAAAGGATAACATACAGGAGCAAACCCAGTCCAAAACCACCAAAAGTGATGATGGCAAACAGGATACGCACAATGGCAGGATCAATATTCAGATAGGCTGCAATACCGCTGCACACACCTCCCAGGAATTTATCACTGGTATCGCGGTACAGGCGCTTTTGACGCCTTGTTTCCGTACGCCTGGCGTCTTCTTGCTGCTGCTGTCCTGCGGCTGTTCCCGCTGCGTTATCTGCGTCTGCTGCCGCCTCTGCTTCAAAGTCGGAAGGACGGCCCATGGACTGTGCCACTTCCTCAATATCTGCATCAGTAATACAGGCAGCACCCTTGCGGATCTTATCATGCAACAATTCCGCAATCCTGCTTTCAATATCATTAATGATCTCGTCACGGCTTTCTTCATTGGCAAAGTAGACACGCAAACTGTCTACATACTGCTGAAGTTTTTCATAAGCCGAATCTTCAATCGGTATTACACGACCGCTTAAATTTATATTGATGATCTTTTTCATGTTCTGAAGATTATAGGTTGAAGTCCGCTGTTCAATCCGCGGATCGAATTAAGAGTTGTTTGGTTGATCATTCTTTCCGGCCAGCGCATTTACGCCATTTGAAAGCTCATTCCATGTTTTTTCCAGCTCCTGGTAAAACAATTCACCCTTTTCTGTAAGGGAGAAATATTTTCTCGGTGGACCGGAATTGCTTTCAACCCAACGATAAGTGAGCATGTCCGCATTTTTCAGTCGCGTCAGCAACGGGTAAAGTGTACCCTCCAGGATCTGGAGATTGGCAGCTCTCATCTCCTCCGCAATATCACTGGGGTAAGCCTCACCCCGGCGAATAATGGAGAGAATACAAAACTCCAGGATCCCTTTTCGCATCTGGCTCTGTGTGTTTTCAATATTCATAACCTCGTTTTATATCCTGATTACAATACAAAGATACGGTGATATTTGGTACTATGCAAGACAAAGTACCGAGTTTTTTATAGTATTGAATCGAAAATTATAACAACTGATTGATTATTAGTTGTTTGCATTTTTAGTCATTTTCGCAATTTGGATAAACGGCTGTCCAACCCCATTTTTCGGTGGTTTTCCGGGATTAAAATTTATTGCCTTATTTTGGCAATGGTTCCACGCCAATTGCTTCTTTTTATCCTGTTTGGGCTCGTCGTTGCCAGTTGCAACCCAACCCTGACCAACGCAAAAAAGCAATACAATTTTCATTCGGCCAACGGCCGACCGGACTATAGTCAGCTTAATTATTGGGCAGCCCATCCCTGGAAAAAAGATCCTTCAGACAGCATTCCCAAGCCATTGCGCAACGAACCGCGGGATTCCGTGGTGGATGTCTTTTTCCTTTATCCTACTTCGTTCACAGGACAAAAATCCGATGGTATCACTAACGCTGACATTGACAACCCTGCCATTAATTTCACAACAGATTACAGCAGCATCCTGTACCAGGCTAGCGCTTTTAACCAGCACGCACGCATTTTTTCGCCGCGCTACCGTCAGGCACATATCAGCATTTTTTTCACCGCTGATACCGCACTTGCCAGCGCCGCTTTTGATACGGCTTACGCCGATATAAAACAAGCCTTTCAATATTACCTGGATCACTATAACAATGGGCGTCCCCTTATTATAGCTTCACACAGCCAGGGAAGCAAAATGGCAGAACGTCTGCTTAAAGATTTTTTTGAAAACAGCACCCTAAAGAATAAACTCGTAGCAGCTTATATCGCCGGATGGCCCGTTGCGAAAAATTACTTTACATCAATACCCATGTGCCAGGACAGCCTGCAAACCGGTTGTATCTGTAGCTGGCGCACATTCCGTAGCGGTTACATCCCATCTTATCTCGCCAATGAAAACGGGAATGCTTATGCCACCAACCCGCTCAACTGGCGAACAGACAGTGTTTACGCCGGCAAACAATTGAACCGTGGAGGTGTCCTGCGCAAATTCAATAAAGTGTATAAACACACTAATGACGCCTGGATAAAAGATGGGCTCCTGTTTGTTCACCGACCGAAATTCCCGTGGAGTTTCCTGTACTTCACTAAAAACTATCATGTTGGCGATATCAACCTCTTTTACCTGAATATCCGTCATAATGTAGCCCAGCGAATTGATATGTTCTGGAAATCGAACTAATTCCTCCGGATGACCGTGTTAAAAACTTCCACCCACCATTCGTTTATTTTACATCATCTCCCAACACAACACCCACCCGGTCTCATTCATATAACAAATACTTTACTATGCAACTGAACCGGGAAAACGTTTTCGCCAGGAGGACGAATGTAATTAGCGTAGTGCCCTCATTTAGCCTGGCTAAACAGCCTGATTCTGCAGGCTTTTATGTAAATTTATCACGAACTATATGGCATTCTCAACCACTATATTGGATAATGAAAGTGAATTGTTTATACAGCTTTCCCGGAATGACCAGGCCGCCTTCACCAGGATCTTCGATCACTACGAACCAAGGATCTATGCCTTTGTTTTAAAAATGACACGATCAGAAGTTGCAGCTGAAGAAATAGTGCAGGAACTTTTTATTAAACTATGGACAAGCCGGGAAACGGCAGCAGCGATACAAAATCCCCGCTCCTATATTTTTCGCATGGCTACCAACAGAACAGCCAACTACCTGAAATCACTTGCGAGAAACCACCAGCTTGAGAAAAAAATATCTGCACTGGGCGGCAGCAGCATCAACTCTACCGAACAGATCATTGATCTGAAAGAAACGGAAGAACAGGTGAACAAACTGCTGGATCAACTTCCCGAACAACAACGCAAAGTTTATATCCTTAGTCGCAAAGAAGGACTAAATACCGGCCAAATTGCAACGCTCCTAACACTGTCTGAGAAAACCGTTAAAAATCACCTGACAGCGGCATTGCGATTTATGAAAGAAAAGCTCCGTGAATCTCCAGGCACCACTACGTCTCTCGTATTGCTATTGGCAAAAATGGCCGCCGCGTCTTCTGTTTATCTACATTAAGCAGCTTCGCAAGAGATAATTATAACACTGAATTAGCATACGCTTTTTTAACGCGATCCAACAGCTTAATAAACTTATCAACATCAGGATCATATCCATAGCCTTCCGGCTCCAGGCGCTTTTCATTTCCATCGATAAAAAAATAATAGGGCTGGCTATTGGCGCCATATTGCTCCACCTGCAGATCCGTATTTTTATCTCCGAGCGTAGTCACCTGCTTGTTCAGGGTTTTTGAAAAATAAATATCACTCTCCCGCAGGTCTACTTTTTGCGCGTCCACATATAGCGACACAATTACAAAATCATTTTTCAAACGGGTCATCACTTCCGGATTGCTCCACACCTGTCCCTCCATCTTCCTGCAGTTTACGCACGTGATGCCTGTAAAATCCAACATCAGCGGCTTCTTCAATTTTCTCGCTATCGCCAACGCTTCATTATAATCAAAATAAGTTGTGAGCCCGTTCCTGACAACAACTTCCGGTTCATAGATCTTCATGCGCTCATAATATTTTACCGGTGTCGGCAATTCACCCTCCGCATCGGCCGCAGCGCTATGCGAAACACCCCGGTTAGCACCCAGGATAAAGTCCTGCGTTCCCATCGGTGGCACAAATGCGCTCGCCGCCTTCAATGGAGCGCCCCATAAACCCGGAACCAGGTACACACAAAAGGCAAGCGATGTAATTGCAAATAACAGCCGCGGCACCGACAAATACGGCACGCCAAAGTCATTTTTAGGAAGTTCATCATCATGATGAAATTTCAACTTTCCCAACAGGTATAATCCAAGTAACAGGAAAATAACAATCCAGCAGCTGATAAACACTTCGCGGTCCAGTAATCGCCATGCTTTTGTAAGGTCTGCATTAGATAAAAATTTCAACGCAAGCGCAAGCTCTAAAAATCCGAGCGTAACTTTTACTGAATTGAGCCAACCTCCGGCTTTTCCCAGCAGGTTTAATTTAGACGGAAAGAATGCAAACAATGCGAAGGGCAGCGCCAACGCCATGGAAAAGCCAAACATTCCAATCAACGGCCCCCAAAAACTACCTCGTGCGGCAAGCACCAGCAGGTTTCCAATAATAGGCCCCGTACAGGAGAACGAAACAAGCGCAAGCGTTAACGCCATAAAAAATATGCCCCAAATGCTGCCGGCATTAGCCTTCGCATCTGATCTGTTAGTCCAGGAAGAGGGAAGGCGAATGTCAAACGCACCGAGGAAAGATATTCCGAATAAAACAAAGAGTGCAAAGAAAAACAGGTTCGCGATCCAGTTCGTGGCGAGGTTGTTGAGTGCGGCAGGTCCAAAAATCAATGTAACCAGGAAGCCAAGCAATGTGAAAATGAAAATAATTGACGTGGCATAGACAAGCGCATTCCGAATGCCTTCTGCTCTTGTCTTACTTCGTTTGGTGAAGAAACTTACCGTAACAGGAATCATAGAGTACACACAGGGAGTAAGAAGAGCCAATAAACCGCCGCCAAATGCCGTTAAAAAAATCCACCACAGTGACTGGTTGCCAATCGCATCTTCTGCTGACGATAAAGTAGCCGGTGCCGCAATTTTCTTTTGAATAAAAATCCTAAATGGATCAGACCCGGGCGTATATTCGTCGTCCTTTTTAAAAAAATAGTCAACCGTTCCTTTCACTAAAATGCTGTCTGTTGCGGCCAGCTTTAGCCGTTGCACCCATTCTACAGAATCAGTAAAATAGCTGACAGGCTGATTTACCACCGGGTCAAGTTCAGTGCGCTTTTCACCGCGCTCTTCTATCTTACCAATGAGGTGGGATTTAGCCAAGGTATCAAATTGCACAGCGGAATGCGGTATCGTATCCGGGGCCTCTCCGGCACTGAATAATCGCACACCTTTTGCCAATTGTACTTTTATCAGCAATTGAACCTCATCTTCACCAATTCTTACCTGCTGATAGGAAAAACGTATAAGCGAATCCTGCTGCGCATATACCTCGGATGAAAAAAAGGCGCAGCAAAGCAAGATCAGCACTAACCTTGATCTCATAGTTTTATTTTAACGGAACAGAAAACATGATCGTTCTTGGAGGAAGGCATTCATGATCATTACACACCATAAATGTGATGGTACCACTGGCGGTCGTTTTAACCTTACCGCGAACAGTCAGGGTTTGAACAAAATCTACCCTGTTAGAATATTGCTTTACATCCACACCAAAGAGATCTTCATGATGCTGTTCCAGCTTTCCCAGCTCCCGCGTGGTTCCGTTCTGCGTGAGCAACGGATTTTTTGTCCAGGTAATTTCAGTCGCTACAGGCCCACCGTCAGGGGTGGTTTGAGAATAAGTATGCCAGCCTGATGCAATGGTAGCCGTAAGATGAACCTCATAAGTATTATTGTTCATCTTTTTCTGTGAAAATGTCCAGTTGACCGGATTTTGAACCTGTGCGCCGGCACTCACAGCAACTACAAAACAAATAGCCAGCAGGAAAATTTTGTTCACGATATGGCAATTTTAAAAGTTAAATAAATTTCAAGTCATTATTTCTCCCCTGTGAAAACCACGATTTCTTAATGAAAAGGGATGTAAAAACATCCCTTTTCGCGATAAAAACTAACTGCTCATGAGAAAACGAGCTTCTTCTGATCCGTATCAAATTATTTTTTTTCAATTGTTACGTTCGCAACAGCGGGCAGGCTCATCAGTCTTCTGTATAATTCCTGCACAGCACTGCCGGGTATCGTCACTTCTCCTGTTATAAACGTAGTTTGTGCAGTGGTATCACTCCAATCCAGGTGTAAAACATTAAACTGTTCAAATGCTTCGCGCACGCGGTTGATAATATCATCCCGCAACCCGCGATGTCCACCGTTTACCAAAACGGTTACCGTGTACCGGGTAGCTGTTGCGGCCTGCGTTACCGGCCAGCCATGTGCAGGCCGAGACCCCACGCAGGAGCTGCAACCACAGCCGGCAATGAGCAGGAGGATATACGTTATGATCTTCACATCTCAGCGTTAGTCCTGGTTGTACAAGCTCAACTTCCCATCAACTCTGCCAGCTTATCGTCAATCTTTTTCTCATCGCCGGAATACACCAGTACCTTTCCGTCTTTGTCCAGCAGTACATAGAAGGGTATATATGTAGTCATATACAAGGATCCCACGCGGGCTGGCATATTCTTGAGTGGAAACTCGTCGCACACCTGTATCCACGGCATTTTTTCCTGGTCCATGGCTTTAAACCAATCACTCCAGCGCGAGTCATCAGAAACACTTACAATATCAAATCCCTTATCGTGATATTTCGCATACACCTGCTTCCAGTGCGGAATTGCTTCGCGGCAGGGATGACACCAGCTTGCCCAGAAATCAATCATCATATATTTACCACGCGTAGACGAGAGCGTGAATTTTGAGCTGTCTCGTTTCATCAAGGTGAAATCGGGCGCTATGCTTCCCGGCATCACTGCTTTTCTTTTTGCAAGAATATCCTGCAGGCTTTTGTAGTAAGAAGTTTCTTTGGCAGCTCCATCCAGCTTTGCGGTCATGTCCTGCATATCATTAAACGGAAGGTCTGAATACCATGTATACAGATCTCGAAGCATATAAGCACCTGCCACTGATGTTGGATTGGAATTGATATAATCCCGGATGTACGCCGTTTTCCAGGTATTCAATAATTTTCGTACGGAATCCATTTGATCACGATACCTGTATTGCTCATCTACATCCTTTGTACCTTGAATTTTTTTGCTCAGGTCGGCAAACACCGGTTCGTACTGTTTTTGGCCGGGATCATCCTGGAATTTTTTCCAGTCGTCGTAGTTTTTTGAACCGGTTTCCGAAAAGTTTTTCATTATGGCGCCTTTATCGCTGCCATACATTGTATAATCGTAGTATTCAGAACCGGTTGTGTCTGCATTTACCGTTAGCGGCGCATTTTCCAGGAATAGTTGGAACGACCAGTTGCCCGGTTCAACCATCACACGTACCATTTGAGGAGATGCAATTTTTCCTTTCAATTCAAACTGACCATTTTTTACCGGCACACTGTCAATTGTCGCGGAAGAGCGGTCATCATCGTTGTAGCTCATCAGTTTAATACTACCGTCTGAAACTCCTTTAATAGTACCATTGATGGTATAACCGGCATCCTGGTCTTTGTTGTTATTGCAACCCATCATTACCAGGACGGAAAGAAGGGAAAGCAAGCTGATTTTTTTCATGGTTTTATTTTTAAATCGTTATTGGTAAGGTTTGTAGTAAAAAGAAGTTTCGGGTTTTTGAATCGCGACACTAGCCGCCGAACAATTCTGCCAGTTTTTTATTCAGCGCTTCGCCACGAAGATTTTTCGCGATGATACGGCCTTGCGGATCTACCAGCAGGCTGCTGGGAATGCCCTGGATACCGTAATAGGTAGATACTTCGTTTTTCCAGCCTTTCAGATCAGATAGCTGCGACCAGGGCATATTATCCTCTTTGATCGCTTTTTTCCACTTATCTCCATTATCATCAAGCGACACGCCAATCACTGTAAAATTCTTATCCTTATACTTGTTATACGCCTGTAACACATTCGGATTTTCACCGCGGCAGGGACCACACCAGCTGGCCCAGAAATCAACGAATACATATTTGCCTTTGAAATCGGCCATACGAACCGTTTGACCTTCCGTATTTTTTTGGGAAAAATCCAGCACCGGTTCTCCAATCCTGCTTCTTTCAATAATAGATAGTCGCTTCGCGATGGCGTTCCCGGCATCAGTCTGTTGCATCGCGGGATCCAGCAAGTCGTATACTTTTTTTACATCCTCGTAATCGCCCATTACCGCCCTGTCGGTTACCAGGCTGGCGCTAAAGAAACTATTCGGATGAGTGGTAATATAAGCGTCCTGGCGCGCCCTTCGTTCCTTACGCAAGTTGTCCAGCGTTGCTTCCAATGCGGCTTGTTCTTCTTTTGTTCCCTTTCCCCATTTTTGATACAGCGGCATTTCCTGGTCTTCTATATCCTGTAAAGTTTTGTCGAAAGCCTTCGCCTCATCCTGCGTTTTTGATCCGTTGATTTTCAGGGCTTGCAGGGAGTCTGCTTGTCCCTCGATCTTAATGGCGCTATTTTCTGCAAAAAAACTGGCTACGAAAGTGGGAAAGAAAATATAGACTTTTGTGGGCTCGTCAAACTTAGTCTTCCAAAGAAATTTACCCCTGGTTACCGGCACGGTATCCATTCTTGAAGAGTCTTTCGCCATATAACTGAACATCACGGATGGTTCGTTCAATCCTTTAATATTTCCTTTTATTACCGCCTTCTGGCCAAATGCTACTGCTGATCCGGTGGCCATGAGAAGCACGAGAGATATTTGTTTTTTGATTGACATTTTTAAGGTTTTTATTGTGGATCAACTTCCAAAAATGGTTTTCAGTTTCGCATCCATTGCTTCATCATCTTCGCCGCCACCGCCATAGCGTCCAATGATCATTCCGTTTGGATCAATCAGAATTTTTGTTGGCAATGAATGGATGCCATAATAATTGCTGATATCTTTTTCGTTTTTTTCATTCTTGAGCATCTTTTGCAGATCAAACCCGCGCAATACATGCTTCCAAATGCCTACTCCGTCTTTGTCAACGGCCTTTTTCCAGTCGGCTTCATGATTGTCGTCATCTGATACGCCAATGATCTCAAATCCTTTTGCATTGTATTTGGCATACAGTTCTTTCAAATGCGGGTTGCTTTTCCGGCAGGGAACACACCAGCTGGCCCAAAAATCAAGCAATACATATTTGCCTTTGTAATCTGCAAGACTTAGCGGCGTGCCACGTAACTCCTGGGCCGTAAAAACAAAGGCCCTGGCACCGGGCGACCCCGCGCGAAGTCCATCCAGTTCTTCTTTTATTTCTTTCCCCAGCTTGCTGTTTTTTATTTGTGTTGTTAGTTTTGCATAACGTCCCTCGCCTTCCTGCACCGGCATTCCGCTGATACGATAGCGAAGAAGGGAAGCGGTAACAAAAGAGGTGGGATGGTCGTTCATAAATTGCTGCTGAATGTCGCTCAGCTGCTCCTGGTAAGGTTCCATTAATTCCTTTGCTGAATCGGCTTCATTTTTCAGCTTGTCGAGCGTTTCATCATCTTTCTTTGCCCTGATTGCCTGGATGTACACATTGTTTGCTTTGTTAAATGCATCCGACAACGGCTTCATCTGCGCCATCACCGGTGCCATCTGCCTGTTAAGCTCATTGGCCTCATCCTGGACAAATGATCCCTTTAGCACCATTCCGTCTGAAAAATTGTTATAGTCAATGGTCAGGTGCATCGTCGCTGGCACAACATAGATTTCCGCCCATTTTTTAAAGGAGCCCGGCACCTTATCCATCATAACAGACATCTGCACGGGACCGTCAAGCTTACCTTTAAACGAAAATTTGCCATGTACAATCCGGGCGCTGTCGGTTCCAACACCACGATTCATCATGTAAACGTAGCCGGTGTCTTTGCCCTTCACCTCACCATTGATCACAAAGGGCTTTTCCTGCGCATGCATTATGGGGGCAACTGCCGTAAGGACCAGGAGGCCGATTAAATATTTTTTCATTGAATAGTTTAATTGCGGTTAACAGAATTAATTGTTCTAGCCTCCCAATAATTCAGACAGTTTTTTCTCCAGGTCTTCGCCCCTTAAATCCTTTGCAATAATTTTTCCGGTTGGATCAAGCAGTAAATTGGAAGGAATCGCCTTTATACCATACAGTACCGCGGCTTCGTTGTCCCAAAACTTAAGATCGGACACCTGCGTCCATTGTAAACCATCCTTGTGTATCGCGGCCAGCCAGGCTTCCTTTTTTCCCGGTTGATCCAGTGATACGCCAAGTACCGTGAAGTTTTTATCCTTGTATTTACCAAACGTTTTAAGCAGGTTGGGATTTTCTGCCCTGCAGGGACCGCACCAGCTGGCCCAAAAATCAACAAGCACATATTTACCGCGGAAGTCGGTCAACCTGACTGCATTCCCCAAAGTATCTGCTTGTGTAAAATCGGGCGCGATCTTTCCGATTGCCGTTATCTTTCTTGCTTCGATAATAGCAGCAACCGATTTGCCCGATTTGGTGCCTTTATAGGTATCCGGCAGCGATGCGTAAAGATTCTCTACCTCCGGCAATTCCATTCGCGTCGCATATCCATTCAGTAGGAACATCGCGCTGAAGGTGCCGGGGTTTTCAGTAATAAATTTTTTAAGTTCCTGCTCCTGCACTTTGGAATTTTCGTCTGCCATTGCGTAATAATCCTTTAGCAGTTGCTTGTAGCGGGCGTCGCTGGTATCCGGATGGCGATTGTTTACGAAATCCTTCCCGTATTTCGAATATAGGTCGTCCATGATCTTCTGCTGCGCCTTACTGCCTTTGGCAGAAAATGAACGATACAGGTCGTTTTCTGAAGATCCGCTGACTTTTGTTTTTGAGAAATTGGCAACGTCGGCCTTAACGCGTACTGTGCCGGGCTGGGTAACCAGGATGCCGTACGGACTATATCCGCCTTTTGCTTTCAGTTCTGCCTGGCTGTAAAACAAATACAGTGACGGTTCTGAAAAAGGCACTGTAAATGAAAACTTCCCGTTTTTTATAGTTGCGGAATCATGAAGGCCTGTACCATTGTAGATGATAATTTTATCGCCGTCATATTTTCGTTTGGCAGTGCCCTTGAATTGAATGTCCTGCGCGTTTGCTGACAGGAGGCCGCCAAAAAAGCAGGCAATCAGAAAAATGTTTCGTTTCATCATAGCTATTCCTTTAAGAGATTGCATCGTTTATTTAAAACTATTTTGCAAACATGCTGGCGCTGCAGCCGGCAACAGCTGTTGTCGGTACTGCATACGTCAGTTTGGATCAGAATGTATTTCGTAACGTTTCCTGGAAACGATTTAGTTATCGCTGATAGCCCGGGTTCTGATCACCAATTGCCGGGTTATAAACAAACTCCTGGTGGGGTATCGGAAAAATATACTGCACCTGCGTGGTAATTGTTGGCTTGATCGCTTTCACGGTGGCGAAGTCTAACCGCAGCAAAGCCATCCACTCCTGGCCATCTTCACCTACCAGGCTCTTCACCGTTTCATAGTAAATCTGGAGCAAAAGATCAGCAGGCGTATTTGCATTGTCGATTGCAGAAAAGTCGGTCACACCCGCATGCGTCATCACCTCTTTTACAGGTACCCGTGCATCTGACAGCAATCCGCCGGAGCGAACAATTGCTTCCGCCTTCAGCAAGTAAACTTCAGACAATCGCATGGCATAGTATGTTTCTGTGATAGGAGAGGGAGTGCTGTTTTGCGGCATATATTTGGTAAAATAATAAGTGCCGGGAGAATATGCGACGTATGCGCTGACAGTTCCTATCATCCAGGTCCCTCTCGGATCACCCGTTAGCAGATCAACCAGTTTTTGCTTGGCCACCCACAACGAGGACGCACCCGGCCAGTATTGCGCGCTGCGACTATAATAATCCTGCTCCTGGTTAGCCTGTGGCTTCAGACCTAGCATTACCTCGCTGCTGGATAATCCTTTTGTCCTGAAAATATCTTTCACATTTCCCTCCAGTGTGTACGGGCTGTTTTGAATAATATCATTCGCCATGGTAATCACTTTGGTATAATCCCCAGACTCGCCTTTGCTCATCAGCACACGCATCTTCAGCAATTCCGCCGCCCATTTGGTGGCGTAATAATTCGGGCGGGTAGCCGCGCTGTTGGCAATTGCATCGTCAAGGTCGTTCAGGATAAATGTATAGCTGTCCTGCACCGAACTCCTGGCTTTTGAAATATTTGTTTTGGTAGAAGCTTCATCGCGCAGCAATACACCGTAAGGGCTGCTGATCTTATACCATTCAGCATAATAGCTCAGTAATTTGAAATGTGCATAGGCGCGTAGAAAATGTAACTCGCCGATGATTTCCGATTTACGGTTTCCCGTAAAGGCGCCGTCGGCCACACCATCAATTCCTTTGAGCACGCCATTTACTGTATTCAGCAATTTGTATGATTCGTCCCAGTAATCGATCGTATAGGCGTTGTCATTCTGATTTTCTTCCTCTGGTTGTGAACCAAAACCGTAACCCAGATAACCACCGAGCATTCCCGGGGGAATTTCATGATATTGCCAGTTTGTTTTGATTGGCGTTGCATTCGCGAAGGCATAATACGCGCCGTTGAGCGCAATTTCTGCCGTGCGCGCATCAGTAACCACCGTCTCCTGCACTTCGGAGTTTTCCGGAAGTTTATTAAGGTCTTTTTTGCAGGCTTGTTGCAATGTAACCACTGCCAACAACCCGATATATATGCTTAATTTTTTCATGATTATTTTATTTAACGATTAAAATCCAAGCCGTACGCCGAAATTAAATTGCCTTACTGTCGGGTAACCGCCCACATCACTGTACCCGCCAATGATGCTGTAGGGGTCATTCGTTACTTCAGGATCGGGTCCGGGATATTTGGTGATCGTAAATAAATTAGAGGCTGCCACGTATACAGAAGCGCTCCTGATCTTTGCTCCGCTAAGTATTTTTTCCGGTAGCTGGTAATTAAGCGTTACTGTCTTCAACTTGATGTACGAAGCTTTGAAAACGTTATTGCTTGCCAGGTAAGCGTAGCTGGATTCACCCAACAGCAGCCTTGGATTGTTTGAGTTTGGATTATCTGGCGTCCAATGATCCAGGATCGCAGTACCCTTGTTGGTACGCGTAGCCAGGTCATGGTATTGTACATCTGCCAGGTAGATCATGTCTCCACCATACGAAAATGTAAACAACGCAATCAGGCTAAAATTCTTGTATGTAAATGAATTGGTGATACCTCCGTAAAATTTGGGTTCTGCGTGACCAATTACTGTATCTTTTGTAAAACCGTCACTGTCCAGCAGGTAATACGGATCTCCAATTCCCAGGTAAGGATAGAAACCATATTGTGCCAGCAGGTTGGCTGCCATGTAATCATCTACCTGTTTTTGGGTTTTCATTACACCCAGGTATTGTTTGCCATATAGCACACCCAGGGGCTGACCCACCTGCAGTGCGGTGTTTCCAAACTGAACAGCGCCATTTACCTGGCTGGAAAGATCGTTGGAAAGCTCCAGCACCTTGGAGCGGTTGCGGGAAAGGTTAAGCGATGCGGTCCACTGGAAATCTTTGTGACGCACTACATCTCCGCGAATATCAAGCTCAAAACCTTCATTTTTGATGTTAGCGATGTTTGACACAAGACTGCTGTAACCTGAGCTTGTTGCAACGGTGGTGTTATACAAAACACCCTTTGTTCGCTTTTCATACCAGCCAAATGAAAGCCGCAGACGGTCTTTGAAAAGGCCCGCATCAATGCCCGCATCTTTTTGCAGCGTTGATTCCCATTTCAAATCATCGTTGCCAAGTTGTGAAGGAACCAGCCCATTTGTACCAGCATACGAAACCGGGCTGTACAGGGTATAAAATAAATTGTCTCCTATATTCTGTGTTCCGGTATACCCGGCGCTTACGCGCAATTTCAATTCATTCAGCCAGGAAACATTGTGCAGGAACTTCTCTTCAGACAATCTCCAGGCCACACCGGCAGACGGGAAGTAGCCCGTACGTTGCGACTTTGGAAATTTGGAAGAGATATCAGACCTGCCGGTGAACGTAAAGAGATAACGTTCTTTCAGGGCGTAATTGATCCGGGAATAAAAGCTCAACAGCGCACTCTGGCCAGACACACCGGTTGGCGGCAATGCCAGCGCTGCTGAAGACAGGTTGTTCAAATATTTATCATCCGGGAAACCCTGTCCGCTGGCTGAAAATGAATTGTACTTTGTTTTCTGCCAGGAGGTTCCAACCAGCACATTAATACGGTTGTTACGATTAAACTGTTTGTCCCAGGTAAGCGTGTTTTCAAAAAACGTGCTTACGTTTTGTGATTGTGCCTGCGTAGCTATCCCCGGCGTTGTAGAGGTTCCGTTATCAGATGCAACGCGGCTTGTAGATGGCGTATAGTTATCCTGGTGATAATTAGAATAGTTTACAGATACCAGTGACTTAAATTTCAGTGTCCGGAGGATATCATATTCCGCCGCCAGTGATCCCAACATGGTAATGGTGTTGGATTTGTTAACTCCATTGAGTAAAAGCAGCGGGTTCTGGTATCCCTGGTAATCATACGCGCCCAGTTTGGAGGCGTCAATTACATACACGCTGCCATCAGGATTGTAAGCAGGCAGGGTGGGAGGCATATACAACGCCTGCGTGTACAGGCCATTGGTAATATTGTTGGTAGTAAAACCATAATCCAGGTTGGAAATTACACGAAGGCGATCGGTAATTTCATTGTCAAGGCTGATCTTTCCACCAATTCGTTTAAAATCCGTTCCCTTTACGGCGCCGTTTTGTCCTGCATACGATAAGGAAGTGTAATACCGTGAAGCATTGCCACCACCGCGCACCGAAATATCTGCATTTTGTGTAAATCCATGTCGCAATACGAGATCAAGCCAGTCTGTATTAGCTGTTCCGAGGTAAGATGGATCCGTCAGGATTTGCGTAGCCGTTGCATTAGGAGGAAGACTGGCTGCTGCACGCGCCTCGTTCAAATTCCTGGCGCCTTCCTGGAAAATAGCAATATACTGTTGCGCGCTCAGCACTTTCTCCTTAATGGGCACATTCATGCCTGCATAATAATTGGCTTCCAGTACCGGCTTTTGATTTTGCTTTCCTTTTTTAGTGGTAATGATAACTACGCCATTGGCCGCTTTAGAACCATAGATGGCGGTAGCAGAAGCGTCTTTGAGGATATCAATGCTTTCAATATCACTCAAATTCAACCCGCCCAGGCTGTTTAGTCCCCGCGTAAAAGATCCGGAGATCGTATTGTTGGGATCGTCATTCCCAAACCGTTCCACAGGGCTTACAATTTCCGCTGCACTTTGCAGGTATTTATTTTCAATGGTAACGGGTACGCCGTCAATAATATACAACGGATCATTTCCTCCTAACAATGAAGTACCACCACGGATGCGGATCTTGGCCACACCACCGGGTGATCCGTCTGCCTGTATAACCTGTACCCCCGCAGCTTTTCCCGCCATTGCATTATCAATCGTAGTAAACGGTGTATTCTTTAACTCTGCTACATTGATCGATGCAACTGATCCTGTAAGGTCTTTTCGTTTGGCCGTACCATATCCTACCACTACGGTTTCAGACATGGCGGTTACTTTGAGTTTTACGGTAATAGTGGAAAGATCTGTGCGACCATTCACTTTTATTTCAAAGTCCTGGATGTTTACGCCGCTAATAACAAGCGTTGCCGCTTCATTCACGTTCTGTAATCCAAAAACACCGTTTTCATCCGTTGTAGTTCCCTGGCCGGTTCCTTTTACCTGCACGCTTGCGCCGGCAACTGCGTCGCCGGCTTCGTTTACAACCCGGCCGTGTATATCAATGGTCGCGGGTCCAGCGGGTTGCGGGTCGGTCTCCGCAAGGTCAGTACCAGGAGCTGTTCTAACCACTGCTTTTGGCTTTACCACGATGTTATTGGCTTCGATGGTAAAATCAAGCGGTTGATTTCTAAAACATAGCGTCAGAACATCCGTGAGCGTTGCGCCTTTTACATTAATGCTGATCCGTTGCGCCAGCCCAATTTCCTCATCACTATACAGGAAATTGTAACCGGTTTGTTTGTTTACTTCAACAAATACGGCTTTCAGCGGCACATTTTTCAGGGAAAGTGTGATGCGCTGGGCGTTGGTTCTTGCACTAAGCTGAAGGCAGGCAAGAAGTAAGAAAAGTGCTGTCAGTTTCATAACTCTTACCAGAAATTTTACCTCCGAGGTAGTAGAGGGGATGTGAAGAGCTTCGCTTCGGCAGCTATCGGAGCGGTCAATGGTCCGGGGACGTAAATTATTTCCGAGCCCGGACTTGTCAGCAGTCAGTAAATGCATAGCTTTGCATTGTTTAGGTTGATTAATCGTGTTTGGTCACCTTTTAATTTATCTGAACAAGGCTCCTGTTAACGGCAGGAGCCGTTTGTTTTTTATAGGTCGCTTTCGGTTCGTCTTAGGTCATCAATTAGCTGGTTTTGCTTTTTTCACAATCATTTTATTGCCTTCAATTTCAAAATAAACGGCGCCGGTTCTTTCAAGCATCGCAAACACTTCAGAAGCGTTTACATTACGGGAAATAATGCCGGTAAAGTGGTTGCTGATCTCATCCTGGTATTCTACATCTACATCATACCATCGCGCCAGCTCCCGCATCACTTCTTTAATATCTGCACTGTTAAAAATGAATTTCTCATTCTTCCACGCCACTACTGCATTTACATCAACATCTTCTTTTAAACTCAATAACTGCTGACCACTCGCAACTGCCTGCTGTGAAGGAGCAAGTACCAGCATTTTACCCGCATTACTCACCCGCGCTGCACCAGCGATCAATGTTGTCCTCGTGCTTTCTTCATCCGTGTAGGCATTTACGTTGAACTCCGTACCCAGGTCCTCTACTTCCACTCCATTGGCCATCACGCGAAAAGGCTGCTTCTCATTATGGGTTACGGAAAAATAAGCCTCTCCCGTTATTTCCACCTTTCGTTCGGCACCCGTAAACGATACAGGGTACGTTAGCCTGCTTTCGCTGTTCAACCACACACGCGTACCATCACTCAACACCAGCGAAATCACCTTGCTTCCCCGCGGATTATACAATGTGTTGTAAGCGGGCTCCCCGGTGGCAGCGCTTCCCTCGTAACTGATCTTGCCGTCGGCCAGCTTTACAAGACTTACACTCCCTTCCGTTGCCAGCGTTCCATTGTTCACACTATCCAGGAAAACTGTACGTCCATCTGCCAACGTAATCATGGCCCGGTTGGTAGCCGGAGCCTTTACGTCATGACTGGCTATTTGCGTCTTGCTCCCTTCCTTGTCGCGATTTACATAAAGCAACAGGGCTGTCCCTACTACCAGGATAATTGAAGCAGCCACCATCCATCTTTTAAACAGCCTATGGCTGCTCGCCGGCATCTTCCGGACCGGCGCAGGTTTGAAAATTTGCGCAAGAAGCCGGGCCCGTCGTTCGGGATCCGCTATTGGCGCCGACGTTTCGAGGATTCCGGTCAATAGTGATTCCACCTCTTCTTCAGGCGTTGCATACAGCATTTCAAACAACTCATTTTCATCGGATTGTGTCAACTCCCTTTTTGAATACCCGTTTAAAAGCTCTATTAAACGAATCTGTTTTTCAGGCATAACAAGCATTTAAAATTTCATAATGATAAAGTCATGGTAAGGTTACAGTCAGTAGCTATGACAGCTGCCAAAGCAATCAGTCCCAGTTGACCGGCGATTTTTTTAATCGGGAGATAAATAATCTGAATGGAATACTTTTCACAGCAGTAGGCTGCGAGTGCAATGTTTTTTTTAGTTCGCTGCTGCAGGATTTATAAACTAGTATAAAAATCCAAATAACCAGAGTGGTACTTTAGTTCCAATCCCTGTCTCTATATTATCCGCAGCTACCAGATATAAATCGTTTTTGCTAACCTGCCTCGCAGTCTTGGATTTGCCACCCACCTCTATAGTTATACCTGAAGTCAGAAAATCACCATCAACAGGTGCAAATACTTCTGCTCCGGTATTTATCAATTGTGTAAGCAAAAATGTTTCCCTGATATTTCCCTTATCCGGATGGGGATGAATGGCGTAGGCGAGATTGGTATTTTCTAAAAAAATCTTCTCTGGTTTTTGTAATCTTGAAATGCCTTTCCCGGCTGCTGAAAGAATATTTAAAAGCCGCGCATCTTTCAGTTGATAAATATATTCATAGACACTCTCGCGATGTAAATCCAGTTTACGCGCTAGCGCCGACATATTGGGTTTGAATGGTGCGCTTTCCCCAATCGCCCCTAAAAGCCGTTTTACTTTTACTGCAGTACCTGCATTATAAGAAGCAATATATGCAAGATCAGTGTCCACTATCGTATTAATGACCTGTTCCAGCTTAAGCAGGTACTCGGCTTCTCCTTCAGCTATGATAGGCAGATAACCATTTTTAAGATATTTGTTGAACGCCGGCAGCGGCTGCAGCTTGTCGAGCACAGAGATGCTTATTTCTCTGTGTTTCGAACGTATCTCTTCAATGCTGACAGGATCAAAAGATATCTGCTCGGTAAAGGAAAGATATTCTCTGAATGACAACCCGGCAAGAGTATAGCTGACTACCCGACGGCTCAGATCCGATTCTCCCCGGTAAATGTCCAGGGCAGAAGACGCTGAGAAAATCACCCGCATTTCCGGCAGTCCGTCATAAATATTTTTAAGCTCTCTGGACCATCCCGGATATTTATGCACTTCATCAATGAATAAAATTCTTCCTCCCTGCTTATACCAATCCATGGCTGTATCCAATAGGGTATGACTATAAAACCAGGTATGATCGGCAGTTACATACAAGGCTTTGGGCGCCAGTTCTTTCAAATCAAATTTCAGGTGTTGCAGCATCATTGTGGTTTTACCCGCCCCTCTTGGACCCTTGATGCCCACCATCCGTTGACTCCAGTTCACCCGGGAGTGGAGGTATCGCCTGAACGAATTATTGATCGTTCTGAGTAAATTATCCTGATATTGATATAAAAGTTCCATATAACCCATTTGCTGGTTTAAAAGTACAAAAATGATTCTAAATTGTATGTTTAAACCAGCAATTTTAAGTTATTAATATGCATTCTGCTCATTTTGAGGACTTTACAGCGCAATCTGAGGTATTGCTAGTCTGGCCCGCTTTTGTCCTGGAAAAATGAAAAATTCAGGTTAAACAACTATTTATCTAGCTGAATATCAACGCCTTTTTAATTTCCTTATTCAGTAAACATAAAAAGGGCCATGCATGCATGGCCCTGGTAATATCGCTCCAACATCTTTATCGCTTCTAAAAATCCGCGCTCTTTGGTGTTCGTGGAAAAGGAATTACATCACGGATGTTGGTCATGCCAGTTACAAACAACACCATTCGCTCAAAACCCAATCCAAAACCCGCATGCGGCACCGTACCAAAGCGACGCGTATCCAGGTACCACCACAACTCTTCTGGCGGCACGTGCATTTTCTCCATACGCTCCAGTAATTTATCCATCCGCTCTTCCCGCTGGGAACCTCCTACAATTTCCCCAATACCAGGCGCCAGGATGTCCATGGCAGCCACGGTTTTCCCATCTTCATTCATCCGCATATAAAATGCCTTGATATGCTCCGGGTAATTTGTCAGGATCACCGGCTTTTTAAAATGTTTCTCCACCAGGTAACGTTCATGCTCACTTTGAAAATCCATGCCCCATTCGGTAATCGGGTACTGGAATTTCTTCTTCTTGTTGTGGTTGCTGTTTCTTAATATATCAAACGCTTCTGTGTAGGTAATGCGTTCAAATTTATTATTCAGTACAAACTCCAATTTTTCAATCAGCCCCATTTCACTACGCTTGTCCTGCGGCAATTGCTTTTCTTCCTCCAGTAAACGTTGCGCCAGGAATTGAAGATCATCCGTATTATGGTCCATGACATAGCGGATCAGGTACTGGATAAATTCTTCTGCCAGGTCCATATTATCTTCCAGGTCATTGAACGCAACTTCTGGTTCGATCATCCAAAACTCGGCCAGGTGCCGGGCCGTATTACTGTTTTCAGCGCGGAAAGTTGGGCCAAACGTATAAATCTCACCAAAAGCTGTAGCGCCCAGTTCTCCTTCCAACTGACCGCTTACGGTGAGATTGGTACTACGTCCAAAAAAATCTTCCCTGTAATTGATCTCCCCTTTTTCATCACGTGGCGCCGTGCCATCCATGGGCAGCGTTGTAACGCGAAACATTTCTCCCGCACCTTCTGCATCACTTGCAGTGATGATAGGCGTGTGCAGGTACACAAACCCTTTATCATTAAAAAACTGGTGCACGGCAAAGGCCAGCGCATGCCGAACACGAAATACAGCGCCAAATGTGTTGGAACGAAACCGGAGATGCGCATTCTCCCGGAGAAACTCAAGACTGTGTTTTTTGGGCTGCAGCGGATATGTTTCCGCATTACTGTCACCCAGTATCTCGATTGAAGTGGCCTGCAGATCCATCTTCTGACCCTTTCCCAGTGAAGGAACCACGGTGCCCGATACCTTTAATGACGCTGATATTGTGATGCGCTTCAGCAGCTCTTCATCAAACTGGCCCAATGTTGCTACCACCTGCAGCGTATGATTGGTAGATCCGTCATTGAGCGCGATAAACTGGTTATTCCGGAAAGAACGTACCCATCCCATTACCGTTACTTCCTGTCCCACCGGCTCCTGCGCCAGCAATTCCCTGATCTTGATCCGCTTATTGAACATGCTGATTGATTTGGTCGGCAAAGATAATACACCCCCAACGAACCATTCACAGCATTCCGGCAGTACAATAACCCTGTTGCACAAATATTTGGGTTCCAGCTAAAATTTGGGTGTTTCGCAAAATCACCGTATCATTGCAGCGGAAAGGGCCGTTAGCGATTAGAGTCTCCCAGGCATACCTGCCTCATTCCATTCAACAAAACACAGACATTTTTCAGATTCCAAGACTGGTGAATTGGGCTTTGTGACTAACCTCATATACTTTTTATGTACGACATTCTGCAACTGAACGATATGCTCGTTCCTGAGCTGCTGGACATAGCCGAGCAGTTAAAAATCCCCAACGCAAAGAAATTAGACAAACAAGGGCTTATTTATAAAATCCTTGATAACCAAGCCATTGCCGGCTCAAAAGGAGCGTCTGCGAGTGATGGTAAAAGAAAACGCATTGTGAAAACCAGTACCAGCACCGGCGGCAGTGAAGAAGCCGTTGTAGAAAGCGGCGATGAAGAGAAAGCCCCGGCAAAAAAAGCTGCGGCCCAGCCTCGCAAAGAAGAAAAACCGGCTCCTAAAAAAGGCCGCGGTAAAAAAACGGCAGAAGACGAACAGCCGGAAGAAAAACAAGCTGAAACACCCGCCCAGCAACCCGTTGCAGCTAAAAAATCAGAGCCGCAGCAGGAAACAACCGGCCCTACAGGCACTTCTGAAAATTCCGCACCACAGCAACAACAAAATAATAACCAGCAAAATAAAGTTTACCCGCAGCGTCGTGAACAGCAGTTCAATATTGAATTTGACGGCGTAATCCTGGGTGAAGGTGTACTGGAAATGATGCCGGACGGCTATGGCTTCCTGCGCTCTTCAGATTACAACTACCTCTCTTCTCCCGACGATGTTTACGTATCTCCCTCACAGATCAAACTGTTTGGATTAAAAACAGGTGATACTGTACAGGGCTCCGTTCGTCCGCCAAAAGAAGGAGAAAAATATTTTGCATTGCTAAAAGTTGATTTTATCAATGGAAAAAGTCCTGAAGAAGTTCGCGACCGCGTTCCATTTGATTATCTCACGCCGCTGTTTCCCTTCGAGAAATTGAATCTGTTTACGGCACCAAACGACTACTCCACCCGCATCATGGACCTCTTTACGCCCATAGGTAAAGGTCAACGCGGATTGATTGTGGCACAGCCCAAAACGGGTAAAACCATGC
Organism: Bacteroidota bacterium; assembly: GCA_048498035.1. Classification (GTDB taxonomy): domain Bacteria; phylum Bacteroidota; class Bacteroidia; order Chitinophagales; family Chitinophagaceae; genus CADEDV01. Next base: position 27,462 of record JBEHYT010000006.1, read on the forward strand.
TGTTAAAAGCAGTGGCCAATGCCATTGCGGCCAACCACCCGGAATGCTACCTGATGGTAGTGCTGGTGGATGAACGCCCGGAGGAAGTTACCGATATGGAGCGCAGCGTAAAAGCAGAAGTTATTGCCTCTACATTTGATGAACCTGCCGAAAAACACGTAAAAGTTTCTACTATCGCTTTGCAAAAAGCAAAACGCCTGGTAGAATGCGGACATGATGTAGTGATCCTGCTCGACTCCATCACACGTCTTGCCCGCGCTCATAACACCGTAGCCCCCGCATCCGGAAAAGTGCTTTCCGGTGGTGTGGAAGCTAACGCAATGCAAAAACCGAAACAATTCTTCGGCGCCGCCCGTAAAATCGAAAACGGCGGATCACTTACCATCATCGCAACTGCACTGGTAGACACCGGTAGTAAAATGGATGAAGTAATCTTTGAAGAATTTAAAGGAACCGGTAACATGGAGTTACAACTGGATCGCCGCCTGGCCAACAAGCGGATCTACCCAGCCATCGACCTGGTTTCATCATCCACCCGCCGCGATGACCTGCTGCTGGAGCGAGATGTATTGCAACGCATGAACCTGCTTCGCGTGTACCTCACAGACATGAACGCAGAAGAAGCTATGCGCGAATTACAAAACCGCATGAAAGGAACAAAAGACAATGAAGAATTCCTGGCCAGCATGAACCGCTGATCAATACCAGGATATGAACTGATACAACCCCGCCCTCCCGGCGGGGTTTTTTTTCAATACAATAAAGCAACCAGCACGACAACCATCGTAAAAACCCCTGTATGTTCTACGATTTGAATCGCTATTCCACTTGTAAACTTGTGGCACCGACAATGAAACGAATAGTTTTTCGTTCTTTAATTTGTTGATTTCGAAATCCATTCCTGTTGATTGACTATGAAAAAGAATCGTTTCTTCCTGTTTGCACTATTACTGCTGCCCTTCCATTTCTATGGACAAAAACAACTAACCGGTCTCTGGATGGGCTCTATGAGCAACGACAGTACCACGGTGCGGAAAGACCAGGCATTTGAAATGATGCTGGCAGAATACCGCGGAAAAGTATACGGCTACTCCAGGAGCACATTTATTGTAAACGATACCCTCTATTATATCGTAAAAAAAGTAAAAGGTACCATTGATGGTGATAAGTGTGAAGTAAAGGACGAAAGCATTGTGTCCTGCAACTTTCAACACCGCATTGATAAGGGGGTGAAAGTGGTAAGCACGTTTTACCGGAACCAGGCAGACAGCAATTGGTACCTGGCGGGCGACTGGAAAACCAATGCGACAAAAAAATACTATTCGGTAACTGGCAAAGTACGTGTTAAAGAAGAAACCGATTATTCCAAATCTGAACTGTTCCCCCACCTGGAAGAACTGCAACTGGCGCAATCGCTTCCCAATTACCAGCAAGTAAAGCAGTTGATGCTACAGGATGTAGCGCATACCGACATTCAACGCACCAAGGTAAAAACGATCAACGATAACAGCGATGTGAGACCTGCTGCGGCAGTTGTAAAAACTACTACAGTGCCGGTAAGCCAGGAGGTTCTTTATCTGCAGACTAAAACAGACACGAAGATTGAGCCCGAGAAACAACAGGCGTTAAAAACAGCTGCCGCTGCAGGTGGCATCGCACAGGTAAAAACAAGCACCGTAGCTGTAGATCGCGAGGTATTATACCTGCAGCCTAAAACGGATACAAAAGTGGAAACCGAAAAACAACAGGGTATAACATCAACAACGCCCGGCAGCACGATCATGCCATCCATAAAAACAAAAAACACTCCTGTTGTAAACGATATCATCCCGGCAACGACTGATGAAAAAACAAGCGCCCCCGTGCTTGCGGAAAAAGACCCAACCGGTGCAGCGGCCGAGATCAATGAACGTGAAATGGGAGCCCCGCAAATCATGTCGTTCAAAACAGACAGTCTTGTTATAGCACTTTATGACAATGGTGAAATTGACGGAGATACCATCAGCGTAATTGCCAACGGCCAAATGCTGCTGGCCAAACAGGGTTTGAAAGCTACAGCAATCCGGAAAACAATTTATATTCCCAGTGGAAGCGACGAATTTTCGCTGGTATTATATGCTGAAAATCTTGGAAAATATCCGCCGAACACCGGGCTCATGATTGTATATGATGGTGATGAACGGCACGAAATTCGTTTCAGCGCAGATCTGCAACGGAATGCATCCGTTATTTTCCGTCGAAAGCAGTAGCGGTCCCCTGCAGTTTATTCCCCGGTGTAAAAGCTGTCTATTTTTTTCGCCAGCTGGCGATCCTTGTCGGTTACGATATCTCCGGCATCATGGGTAGAAAGCCACACCTCAACGGTATTGTACACGTTTGTCCATAATGGATGGTGATTCATCGCCTCAGCGGCCAGCGCCACGCGGCTCATAAATGCGAACGCTTCGCCGAAGTCAGCAAATTCAAATTTGCGATACAGCTTTTTTTCTTTTTCCTGCCACATAACTTTCTTTTTGCATTAGAAAACAAGATGTTCCTTATTCCTGATCTTCTCATTGGTAAGTTCTACTACCAATTGCACGCCAGTTATGCCCCGCAGCAAAGAAATAGTTTCCTGGAGGGCGCTATCGGTAACGGTATCACCCTTCATTAACCATAAAAAATCGAGGTGTTTGAACTCGGGCAGTAGGTATTCTCCGTCAAACTGGTTGTTATAGAGATAGTGACAAAGCGAACCCGTGGGTTCGCCATATTCATACACTGCAAAAAAATAATTTCTTTTTTTCTTGGTCAGCTGGATCTCAATGTCATTATTCATGCGGAAATCCATTCCCGTTGCGCTATTCAATTGCCAGCAAAGCTGGTAATCTTTTACCGGTGCCATAATGCCCAGCAAACGGGTATCGTCAAAAAACTCGTCGGTAAGATCCTGTGTGTTTAATAACAGTTTTCCGCTCATGATCGTTGATTCTAAAATTCAACATTGCCAGTCAGCACTTCATTGCCGCGCTTGAACTTAACTGTGGTATGATCTCCTTTTTTGAATTTACCAAGCGCCTGCATATAGGTCTCCATCGAATTTACTGTATAATCTCCAAGTTGTACAATGATATCACCTGCTTTCATCCCTGCTTTTGAGGCCGGTCTGCCGTCCGTTACGCCATCAGCACGCACCCCGGCGCCGGCGAATGTGTAATCCGGCATTATGCCGAGTGTTACTTTAAAAGAGGCAGAGGAAGTGGATTGCGTTTCTCTTGTTTTGGTAAATGGCAATTTTCCCTGTGTATCATAGTGCTCAATAACAGACATGATATTTCGGATGATCATTTCTTCTCCGGCGTAGTTGATCTTATCCGCATCATCCGAAGGTTTGTGATAATCCGCATGCAACCCGGTAAAATAAAATAATACAGGAATGTCTTTCCGGTAAAACGAAGTATGATCGCTGGGACCCGTTCCGCTACTATCATATTTCAGCATAAAATAACGTTTCACCATGCGTCCATCCGTTGGTTCCGGCGGAAACACCTCTCCCCATGCGGGAGACGTGCCTACACCACCTACCGTTAACACGCGGGATGTGTCATTCAGTCGTCCCACCATATCCATATTGATCATGTAATCCACTTTTTTCAAATCGATAGTTGGATTATCTACAAAATGCTTGGAACCAAACAGACCCAGTTCTTCGCCGGAGAAAGCAATAAATAAATAGTTATTGCCTTTTGCATTTGCCTTTTTTAACTGGCGGCCTAATTCTATCAATGCCGCAGTTCCGCTGGCGTTGTCATCTGCACCGTTATGAATGAGGTGTTCACCATTGCGCAGCATGGAATTACCGTCTTCTCCATATCCCAGGTGGTCAAAGTGTGCACCCAGCACAACCGTATTAGCCGCACCGTTATCGATATATCCAATCACATTATGCCCCGTGCGATGCCGTTCTCCCAACACTACATTCAGGCTGATATTTTGAGTGGCGGTAATATCTGACAGGTATTTAGCCGCAGCATCATGCGTAATATAAACTACCGGTATGGAGAGCGGTTCAGAATGGTCCTTGGGTTTAAAGGCAAGTTCATCATCTGTACTGCCGCTGTTGAATAAAATTACTGCCGTGGCGCCACGATCAACGACTTTGCGGGAATTAGTGTAGATATAATCGTTCAGGTCAAAATGCGGATTGTTCCTGTTCTCCTCCAGCGGGCCTTTCAGATCAAAAAACCAGGGGCTATCCACCTCCTGTAAGGCCACGGATACCTGGGCATCCAGCTTTTTGCTGGCAGAAAAAGCCAGCGGAAACCATTCTTTCCCCTCAACCAGTGTTACATTACCAATACGTAAAACGGTTGCAGCTTCCACCGCGCGGCCATCATTTACATCAAAAGCCTGGTAATAGCCTTCTGTTCCTTTTGGCGCCAGGCCAATCTGCTTAAACTGATCGGAGATGTATTCCATGGCCAGTTTTTCCCCGGCAGTACCGGTGCGGCGGCCTTCCAGCTTGTCATCAGCCAGGTAGCCGATGTGCATTTTCAGGTTGGCAACAACATTGGGCGCGGGAATGGTGCTCTTTTTGGCAGCGGAGCAGGAAGCCAGGACCAGCAGCAACACCAGGTATTTTGCAGAAAAACGCATGGGGGATAGAATTTAGCGCAAAGGTACCAAGCCCATACAGATTTCCGGCCTAAAATGCTCCATTTTGATGGTTTTGTGACGATCCTTTTTTCCATCGCCGAAAGGCGAAAAATCGTAATTCGTAAGTCTTTTCCGCTATGCCGGACTATTTTTGCAGACTTATTCCGCGTGTGAGCAGGAAAAAACTCCATATCGCTTTAGTTGGTAACCCAAATAGTGGCAAAAGCTCGCTTTTTAACTGCCTTACCGGTCTTAACCAGAAAGTGGGAAATTTTCCCGGCGTAACGGTTGATAAAAAAACCGGTACCAGCAATCTTGGTGATGATTTGGTGGCCGAAATCATCGATCTGCCGGGAAGTTATAGCCTGTATCCCCGCCGGCTGGACGAATGGGTAAGCTATAAAGTATTGATGAACCAGGATGCGAACCTGCATCCGGATGTGATTGTTGCGGTAGCCGATGCCAGCAACCTGAAGCGAAACCTGCTTTTTTGCACACAGATCATTGACCTTAAAGCGCCGGTGGTAATTGCACTTACCATGATGGACCTGGCGCGGAAAAAAGGCATCCGGATTGACCTGGAAGCCCTGGAGCGCGAACTGGGCGTACCCGTGATAGCGGTAAACCCACGGAAGCAAAAAGGAATTCCACAGCTCAAAAAAGCAATGGCTCAAACAGCGCAGCACCTTTACCAGGCACCCGCGCGCGATTTTATCGACAATAAATCGCTGGCACCGGAGGCCGTTGAAGAAGTGAAAGAACAACTGGGTGAACTGAGCGACTATGCGGCCATTCACCACCTGATCAATCACGAGTCGTTCAATCTTGCCGTGCCGGTACAACAAAAGATAGAGGCCATTGAGCAAAAACACCAGTTTAATCCAACTAAGACCCAGGCAGAAGAAATTTTGCAACGTTATAGTCGTATCCGGCATATCATGCAGCAAGCGGTGGCAGAGCCTGATCCGTTGGGGAAATCGCTGTTTACCGACAAGCTTGACAATATCCTGTTGCATCGGCGATGGGGTTATCTCATTTTGCTGGCTGTTCTTTTTCTTTTGTTTCAAAGTGTATTCTGGCTGGCGCAATACCCGATGGACTGGATTGATATGGGCTTTGCCCGGTTAAACCAGGGGCTTGGCGCAATATTGCCTGACACGCGCTGGACCGATCTTTTTCTAAATGGTCTTCTTGCCGGTTTAAGTGGCATACTGGTGTTTGTACCGCAGATTATGATCCTGTTTGGATTGATCACATTGCTGGAAGATACCGGTTATATGGCGCGGATCAGTTTCCTTACAGACCGGCTGATGCGTAGTGTAGGTTTGAATGGCAAAAGTGTAATGCCGATGATCAGCGGGTTTGCCTGCGCAGTTCCGGCTATTATGAGCGCGCGCAATATTGAAAACCGGAAAGAACGTTTACTCACAATCCTCATCACACCGTTGATGAGTTGTTCTGCGCGCCTGCCGGTTTATATTATCCTCATCGGCCTGGTAATTCCCAAAACCTATCTTTTCGGGTTCCTGGGTCTGCAGGGTTTGGTGATGATGGGGCTTTACCTGTTGGGGTTGGTGATGGCGCTGATTGTTTCGTATGTTGCTAAATGGTTTATCCGGATCCAGGAAAAAAGCTTCTTCATTCTTGAACTGCCCATTTATCGTTCTCCCCGCTGGCGAAACGTGCTGCGCACGATGGTTAGCAAAGCCCGCATTTTTGTTACTGATGCCGGTAAAGTGATCATGGTGATCAGCCTTATTCTCTGGGCGCTAAGCTCATTTGGCCCCGGGCGCCGGATGGAACATGTGAAGGCAAATTACGAGATAGCTTTATCGCGGCCTGCGGCCGATACAGTTCAGCTTGAGCGAACATATGCCGCTGAAAAGTTGGAGAACTCTTATGCGGGCATCCTCGGAAAATCGATCGAGCCTGCAATACGGCCCATTGGTTACGACTGGAAAATAGGAATTGCGCTGGTTACCTCATTTGCCGCGCGCGAAGTATTTGTGGGTACAATGGCCACCCTGTATAGTGTTGGAGATTCTGATGATGAACTGCTGCTGAAAGAAAAGATGAAAGCCGCCCGCCGCCCGGATGGCACGCCGGTGTTTAATCTTGCAACCGGCGTTTCGCTGATGATATTTTACCTATTCGCCATGCAATGCATGAGTACGCTGGCCGTTGTGAAACGCGAAACCAGAAGCTGGAAGTGGCCGTTGATCCAACTTGTATACATGACCGGCCTGGCCTACCTGATGAGCTTTATTGCCTACCAACTCCTTAAATAGATCAGGGATTAGGACAAACCCATTTGTCTTTGGGTTCGAAATAATGCCAGAGCAGCGCAGATAATTTCCGCTCGAGCGTCCAGGCTTCGTTGCTGTGCGTCCAGCTATCATCTGCATTATTCTTGGTAAACACGGAAAAGATATAGGGATTGTGAGGCGCATTCACAAGCAGGATCTCATTGCGCGACTGATCTACACATCCATTTTTGCTAAACACTTCGATATACGGCGGAATTTGAGAAATGGCTTCATCTACATCCCAAAAATTGCGTCCCATACAGCGTAGCATCCTGTCTGTACCAGCAGCAGAAAATAGCTGGCCCCTGTATACCCGTTCTACCAGGTGGCCCATTTCCCGTGGAGACGTTTGTCCCCATCCATAGATGCTTCTATTACCTTCCCGTCCGGGCGTGCGGGAATTGACACGGGTATTCACAAAGCCAAGACTGTCCAGTTGTGTATTGATGCGGGTGCCGGTGCCTGCAATACTTTGCAACCAAAGACTGGCGGTATTGTCGCTGGTGGTCATCATGAGCATGATGAGTTTTTTGAGCATGATCTTTTCATCGCTCTTAAATGAACCAAGAATATCCGATCCCGCATACAGCAGCGAATCTTTATAGGTAAACTCCTGGTCATATTTGAGTTCTCCTTTTTCCAGCTTATTGACCAGGCCGAGTAAAATGGACACTTTTACAATACTTGCCGTAGGAAACACGGTATCTGCATGAATGGCAACTTCTTTTCCCGTCCTCAAATTTTTTACATAGATGCCAATGTCGCCGTGAAAACCCTGGATGGCGTCCTCCAGTTCTTTTTGAAGTTTTTTATCGGTGTTTTGTGCGGTTGCCGCCAGTGAAAAAAGACAAATAGAAAAAGCGATAATGTATTTCATGATTAGCGTTATTGTTGATCCATATAATCAATTACCAGGTGGCAGAAGGCTTTGACCCCGGTTTTCATCCCGGCGTCATCTACAAAAAATCCCGCAGTGTGGTGAGGCGGCGCTTTTGCTGGATCATTTCCTTTTGGCATTCCGCCCAGGTAAAAAAAGAATGCGGGCGCCTTTGTTCCGTAATAGGAAAAATCCTCTGCCCCGGTTACCCATTCATGTTCATACACATTAGACGCGCCTGCGGCGGATTGCAGCGAGGCGATCATCTTTCTCACCAGCTCCGGGTTGTTAAAGGTAACCAATGCTTTTGTTTCAATGGTTAATTTGGCGGTAGCGCCATTTGCTTCAGCAATATTGGTTACCATCTTTTGCATTTGTGCGTGCACTTTGCGCTGCATCGCGGTATCAAGGGTTCGGATCGTTCCATCCATGCTGCATTGATCGGGAATGATATTATTTCGTACGCCCCCATTGATCTTGCCCACGGTTATTACCACCGGTCCCTTGGTAAGCTCGCTCTCACGACTCACCACATGCTGCAACCCTTCAATGATCTGAGCCGATACTGTAATTGGGTCCACACCCAGCCAGGGCTGGGAGCCATGACTTCCTTTTCCCTGCACATCAATATGAAACCAGTCGGACGATGCCATAAATGCGCCAGGTTTATAAGCGATCTTACCCACTTCAATGGCAGATTCAATATGCAGCCCAAACACTACATCTACTTTTGGATTATCCATCACGCCTTCTTTTACCATTAATGCAGCGCCGCCTTCTTCGCCTTGCGGTGGACCTTCTTCAGCGGGCTGAAAGATAAACTTGACGGTTCCTTTCAGGTCGTTTTTCATGCCCGCCAGTATTTCTGCCACGCTCATCAGCATTGCAACATGTGTATCATGCCCGCAGGCATGCATAACACCCACTTCCTGCCCGTTGTAGGTTGTCTTTTCGGTAGAGCGATAAGGGCCTGCTACAGCTTCTGTGATGGGAAGTCCGTCCATATCTGCGCGGAGCGCGATGCAGGGACCTGGTTTACCGCCTTTCAGGATACCCACAACTCCTGTTTTTGCAACGTTTTCCTGCACATCTAATCCCAGTTGGCGAAGATGGGTGGCCACGAGTTTGGCCGTTTTATATTCGTGGTTGCCCAGTTCCGGAAACTGGTGAAGCTGGTGCCGCCAGGCCAGGCACTTGGGTTCAATGCGATCGGCCGCTTTTACTATTTTATCGTTGAGCTCTGCCGGTGTTTGGGCGAGGGTGGCGATGCCGCTGGCGATGATTACCGGGAGCAACAGAAAGCGGACCATATATAATTTTTGATGAATTTACAGGAATTACTGTGTTTTTAATCTTCCGGGAATACGAGGCGTTGGCAATTTGGCTAATTTGGGTTGTTGCAGAAAGTTGCAAACGATTTTTCCCGCAAAGCGGAATTTATAAACGGCGTTTTGCATGGATTGATCGGTTTGCGGGTTTTATTTTTACATTTGACAACGTTGGATTCGGATAGTCAGCTTTTTATACTTAACCACTATGCTGCTTCGCCATTCCTCCTTTTTGCGCGCCGTGTTCCTGCACAGTCTTACTGCATTTGGCGGCCCACAGGCGCACCTGGCAATGATGCTCAAGACATTTGTGCATCAGCGCCCCTATGTAACAGAGGAGGAGCTGATGGAATACAATGCATTTTGCCAATTGCTGCCGGGAGCCTCGTCTACCCAAACACTAACATTGATTGGCTACAAACGTGGCGGCGTTCCTCTTGCTGTTTTAACCCTGATCATCTGGATACTTCCGGCCTGCATTTTCATGGGGGCTTTGTCGTTCCTTCTTCATTATATAGATAAGCGCGCCTTGCATGCAGACATTTTCAAATTTGTACCGCCCATGGCCGCGGGATTTTTGGTGTATGCGGCCGTTGTGGCTTTTCCGCTTGGCGTACGAAATACCATCACCTGGATCATCATGTTTATAAGCCTGATCGGAACTTATCTTCTTTTCAGGCAACCCTGGATTTTCCCGTTGTTGATCGTAATAGGAGGTGTAGCTACTAATCTTAGCCGCAAGCGTATTCCGCAGGTAGATCAAAAACCGAAAAAAATCAAATGGTGGAACTTCTGGCTATTTGGGATCATTTTTATTCTGGCAGGTTTTCTCAGTGAGCGTGCGCGGATCGACCACTGGCCTAATCGAAAACCGGTCAATCTCTTTGAGAATATGTACCGGATGGGAAGTCTTGTATTTGGCGGCGGACAGGTATTGATGCCGATGATGTATGAGCAATTCTGCGTGCGGCCAGAAGCTGTTCGTGTGAAAGACAGCACACAGGCAAAGTCGATGGTGCAAATTGATAAGGATGATATGTATACAGGTATGGGTATTGTGCGCGCGCTTCCCGGACCTGTATTTTCAGTAGGAGCTTTTGCCGGCGGGATGGCGCTAAAAGATTCCGGAAGCACACCAGAAGAACGCATTTGTATGCAACTACTTGGTTGCGCAATTGGCATGGTCGGTATTTTCCTGCCCAGTGCGTTATTGGTGTTGTTCTTTTTTCCGATCTGGAATAATTTGAAAAAGTATGCCGCTGTTTATCGTTCGCTGGAGGGAATCAATGCCGTTGTGGTAGGCATTATGATTGCGTCCACCTTTTATATCCTGAAAGATATTTCGTTGATAGCGCCCACGCAGGTGAGTGTGATGAATGTGGCGGTGATTGCAGGAACTTTTCTGTTGCTGAATTTTACAAGGCTGGCATCACCGGTAATTGTGTTTGCCTGTCTTGCGCTTGGTTATTTTTTGTAGTAACCGCCTTTCTCTATTTCTTCCAATACACTATCGGGCACCATGTACCGAATCGATTTTCCTTCTCTCACAAGATTCCGGATTTGTGTTGCCGAAATATCCAGCAGGGGAGCGTTCAGTAATTCAACTGTTGCGCCGAACGTTTCTGTTACTTCAAAACCTGGCCGTTTGTAAATGTAAATAGGATAATCCCGGATGATCACCTCTGCATTTTTCCATTTATCAAGATTCTGAAATCCGTCGCTTCCCATAATAATGGAAAATTCGTGATCGGGATATTTTTCACGGAGATACGCGAGCGTTTCTACAGTGTAAGAGGGGCGAGGCAAATGGAATTCAATATCGGAAGCCTTGATACGATTGTCGTTTTCAATGGCTGTTCGTACCAGATGCAGGCGGTCATATTCATTCAAAAGAGAATTGGATGGTTTGAATGGATTTTGCGGAGAAACAACAAACCACACCTGGCGAAGATCTGTTACATTCAATACATGGTTGGCGATGATCAAATGACCGGTATGGACAGGATTAAACGACCCGAAATACAATCCTATTTTCATGTAAATAATTAAAAATCAATTAGTTATATCAACAATGATATATTCGGCCTCGTTTAGCCGCAGGCTGAGTGAGTAGCCGGCCACATTCACGGATATTGGATCGCCCAGGGGCGCTACCTGCTCCAACACTATTTTTTCACCCGGCAAGCACCCCATTTCCATCAATTTCAGGAACAGATCATTATTATTGAACTTGGAAATAATTCCTTGCTGGCCTGGCAACAATTCAGAAAGCTTCTTTTCCATTTCCTTCAGTTATATACAAAGCTACCATTGAATTATGTCGATCGTTTACGAATTTTGAAACTTATGATTACCAATTCAATGATACAGTTTTTTAGTGATGACGTAAGTGTTTCTCTATCCAACAGAACTGCACTCAAGAAGTTTATTAATTCCATTTTCCGAAGGGAAAAACGGGCCTTGTTGTCTGTCAATTATATTTTTTGCTCTGATGAAAAATTGCTCCAGGTAAACCGCGACTTCTTACAACATGACTATTACACGGATATCATCACGTTTGAGTTGTCGGGCAAGAATAGGCCTGTAGAAGCGGAGATATATATCAGCGTAGACAGAGTGCGGGATAACGCAAAGACGCACGGAACTTCTGTTAAAGAAGAACTTCACCGGGTCATCTTCCACGGGGCACTCCATCTCTGTGGATATAAGGATAAAACCAAAAGCCAGGCCCGCGTGATGCGGGAAATGGAGGAAAAATATCTAAAACTCTATTTGAGGTCATAATGTTTCATGTGACACGGTTTCGAGTCGAAACCGTTTCCCGTGAAACGCCTATCTTTGGCGAAAAGCTTCTATGGCATCGCCTTCCCGCTCCCTGCAAACAAAAGAAAAGCAAAAATGGCAGATCGCCCTCCGGCGATATGTGATTGAAAAACATCCCAATGCCTTTTATGCCCCTTATTTTGGTTTAGATGTCGCCAATTTCCGGAAATGGATAGAAGCTCAGTTCGAAGAAGGGCTTTCCTGGGATAACTTCAACGCCTCCTGGCAATTTGATTTTGTTGTTCCTCTCATCTACTTCGATTTGGCGCTCGAAAAAGACCTTGTCCTGGCCTGGAACTTTCTAAATATCCGCGTATCGCCAGTTTCCGTCAAAGACCACCGCTCTCGCTCCGATCTCCTTTTTGCCAAATCCTACTTTACAACCCTTTTGCAAACGCTTAACCTACAAATGTGCCGGCGTATGCTGGAAAAAATCGCCGACCTGGAGCAGGCCCAATCCAACCCAGAACCACAATCCAGGTTCCTACTAGAAAACAGGGCACTACTTGAGCAGTTGCAAAACTATGGACCTGTTGAGTTTGAGCTACTGAATCATGGCCGTTCCCCCGAAGAAATTGAAAAGGAAGCAGCAATCCTCAAAAAGCTTCAATAACCCCGTACAAGTAGCTAACTTTGCAGACTCTATGTTTCCCAGGTACGATATTATTGTAGTAGGCGCCGGCCATGCCGGCTGTGAGGCAGCTGCAGCAGCCGCCAATCTTGGTTCAAAGGTTCTTCTGATAACTATGAATATGCAGACCATTGCACAAATGAGCTGCAACCCGGCGATGGGAGGAATTGCAAAAGGCCAGATTGTAAGAGAAATTGATGCCATGGGAGGATATTCCGGTATTGTCACCGACCTGTCCATGCTTCAATTCAGGATGCTGAATCGGTCGAAAGGTCCGGCCATGTGGAGTCCAAGGGCCCAAAACGACCGGATGTTGTTTTCCCAGAAGTGGCGCGAGATGTTGGAGAATACGGAAAACCTTGATTTTTACCAGGACATGGTAAAAGGCCTGCTGGTAAGCGGCGGAAAGGTAACAGGTGTAATCACAGGCCTTGGTCATGAAATAACCGCCGGAGCCGTGGTGTTAACTAATGGAACATTTCTAAACGGCATCGTTCATATTGGCGAGAAGAATTTTGGCGGCGGGCGGATGGCTGAAAAGGCTGCAACCGGTATCACCGAGCAACTCGTATCACTGGGGTTTGAAAGTGACCGTTTGAAAACCGGTACACCTCCACGCATCGACGGCCGAAGTCTGGATTATTCAAAAATGGAAGAACAGCCTGGAGATGAACAGATCGTTGGCTTCTCCTATACAAACACAGTCAAGCCGCAGCAACAGCGAAGCTGCTGGATAACCTATACAAATCCTACCGTTCATAGCATCCTTCAAACAGGGTTCGACAGAAGCCCGATGTTTGCCGGACGAATTGAAGGTGTGGGCCCGCGATATTGTCCAAGCATTGAAGACAAGATCAGCCGCTTTGCCGACCGGGAGCGTCACCAGCTTTTCATTGAACCCGAAGGCTGGAATACTGTAGAGATATACGTAAACGGATTTTCAACCTCACTCCCGGAAGACGTGCAATACGAAGCTCTTCGTAATATAATTGGGTTTGAGAATGTAAAAATGTTCAGGCCGGGCTATGCAATCGAGTACGATTATTTTCCACCCACCCAACTTAATTATACGCTTGAAACAAAGTTGCTCGACAACCTGTTTTTTGCGGGGCAGATCAACGGAACCACCGGTTACGAAGAGGCAGCCTGCCAGGGATTGATGGCCGGCATCAATGCACATCAAAAAGTTCACCAGCTGGAACCAGTTATACTGAAGCGAAGCGAAGCATATATTGGTGTGTTGATTGATGATTTGATTAGCAAAGGAACGGATGAGCCATACCGCATGTTTACATCACGTGCAGAGTTCAGAACATTGCTTCGCCAGGACAACGCTGATCTACGTCTCACTGAAATGAGCTATCGCCTGGGACTGGCCAGCCAGGATCGGATGGATGCCGTAATGCGCAAACGCGACGGCGTAGCAGAGATTCGAACTACTCTCTCCGGACTTCAACTGGAACCGGCGGAGCTAAATCCTTATTTTAATAAAATAAATTCTGCCTCCGTTTCCGAAAAACAGAAAGCGCAAAAGGTGCTATTGCGTCCAGACGTTGAGTTGCACGAAATGATAACCCAACTGCCAACAGTAGCCGCGGCACTTTCAAACTACGACGCGGACACGATTGAGCAGGCTTCTATACAGGTGAAATACGATGTGTACATTGAAAAGGAGCGCGAGCTGGTGAAGCGGATGAGCCAATTGGAAGAATTGGAAATCCCGGCTTCATTTGATTATAAAAAAATTGCCTCGCTTGGCAACGAAGCCCGGGAGAAGCTGGCGCGCATCAAACCGCGGACCTTAGGACAGGCTAGCAGGATTTCCGGGATCAACCCCAGCGACGTTCAAATCCTGATGGTCTATATGGGGCGTTGATACATTCCCGCTTCCAGCGGCTCTCTCTTGCTCCCGCTTTGTCATTGTGTTTCCATTTTGTCCCAACACCAACCCACGACAATTGTGTGCACCACACTGGCATTTAAAAGGCTCCATGTGTTCATCCAGGAATTCGGCATAATCAAGCGTCAGCTCTTCGCCTTCCTGAATCTCTGATTTCGCTATCACATTCAACCCGTCAAATCCTGTATTCGGAGAGCAGCTATGATTTTGCGGCGCCCAGTCGGACGGCTCTTCGTCCCACAACACAAACAACTCGCTACTCAGTGGATAGGCGTATCTTCTGAAATGCAGTTTAGCATTTTCGTCCCAATTATTTTCGACAAAAGACCTGGTAACGATCCGTTGCGCCCGCTCTTCTCCGCGGAAAATGACCTCGCCCTTTTTTATTTTGCGTTTGGCGTAAATACCAAATCCTGCAATGGCATTACCCCGCATGAAGAACGGGCGTTCCAAGCGCTGGTGGCGGGCAATTCCTTCAGCGATAATATGACGTAAAAACTGCTCTTGTCCTGTTCCGTCAAATTTTAGAATATAGTCAGCAGATCCTTCGTATCCATCCTTGTAGAAAACAGAGCAGGTAAAATTAATTTCAAGGAAATAAATCTGGCCATCCGCTGTCACCCTAAAGTCAAGCCGTGCATAGCCGGCGCCATTAAATCCTCGGAAAATTTTCTCAGCGGCATCCTTCAACCGCCCTTCAAGTTCCTGGTCCTCGCAGGGAAAATTACAGTCGGGGTGAAGTTCAGATGTTTTTAACGCATAGGTTTTAAAAGCCCTGTCTTCCGGAAACCGGTATTCAACAGGCTTGTAGGCAGTAACTGTTTTCCCGTTGGGATTGGCCGCTACGAGGACGGTAAACTCCCGCCCGGCGATGTACTCTTCCACCAATAGCGGTCCATATACCGTGAGTATTTCTGCAACTTTTTGTTGAAGTTCTGCTGGTGAATTCACAAGTGATCTTTCGTCGATGCCCAGACTATCGCCCGCTTTCGCGGGCTTCACGAACATGGGAAATTTCAACTGCTGAATCGCGGTCACCGTATCTTTTTCCGTTTCCACCAGTACATAGGCCGGGGTAGTCACGTTCTCACAGTAGGCCACATACTTCATCAATTCTTTGGGCGGGTCATATAGTTTTGAGGTTGGCCCGGTAAACGGCAATTTCAGCAGCTCCAGGAAATAGATCACATCAATGGATGGAACTTCCCATTCCAGGTAACCTTCGCACAGGTTGACGAAAATGTCAAATCCCTCATGCGCCAGCTCTTTCAACTGCCGGTAAGTTGTTAGCTTATTTAAAAAAACGGAACGGACCTCACACTCTGGCAGGAGCGCCGCCAGCTCTCGTGGAGGATCATAATATTGGTAGTCAACACCCGTTGTTGAATAATCTGGTTGCAATACACAAACACGCATATTCCTCAGGATTTCATTTCTGATTGATGATCAGCGAACCCGAACCTTTCCCTTTACTGGCGTTCGCTCACTTTTAGATGTTGGTGCCGCGCTTTCCTTTTTCAGGATACTCCTTCGCAATGCATCTTTCAGGATGGCAGCGATAACTTCAGTAAAACTGATCCCGGATGCCTTTAGTATAGCCCCGATAGAGGTATAGTTTTCATCTTCGCTAAGTCCGCATTGTGCGTTCACCTCCAACACGTACAGTTTGCCTGTTTGCTTGTCCTGCCGGATATCCAATCGAGCATAGCCGGTGCCTTCACAAGCGCGGAATGCCTGCAGGCTAATGTCCTTGACCTGCTGTACCAGTTCTGCCGAAGGCAGCTCCCGGTATTCATAAAAATTCTCGTTCTCCGGCATGGCCGACTCTTCTTCATAGATTTCCCAGAGCCTGTCGAACGACAAAAATTTCTCCTTTTCCGGCAATGAAGGATGAAAGACCCGTTCTACGGGTTCATAAATAATACAATTAGCGGGATCATTGAATGATCCGGTAATAAAAGTGGTATATTCTGGTCCGGTGATGTATTGTTCAGCGATCAGGCCGTCGGCCAGCAAATTCCAGCCGCGATAGCCCTGCTTCAGTTCTTCAATCCGGGCTATCAATTCTTCTTCTGACTCAACCACATTTTTTACGGATACGCCCATGCTTCCGCCAGACACAGCTGGTTTTATAATCAACGGGGTTCCAACCCGGGTACAAATTCCTTTAGTTGATGCCTTGCTGCCGGTAATCACCCGCCAGTTGGCATTGGCAACGTGGGCGGCGTCGAACGCCTTTTTCATCGGAATTTTAGAGGTCGTAATAGTATAGAAAAATTCGCTTGCGCCGGTATAGATCAGGTTGTGCGCTTCCAATTCCCGGATTACAGAAACACCGGGCGTACCATTTACTTCATCACCATCGCAAAGATTTAGCACCAGTGGTTCCTGGCCCGATTCTCGCCTGGCAATCATCCCAATAACAGCAGCGTAATCCTGCATGGTCACCGGCTGCCATTTCCATTCACATGCAAGCTGTGTAAATACATCCTTGTACTCGGCAATACTTTGGGTAAAATCGTAGTAATATTGAAGGTTGGGATCGTCTGACTGGAGTGAGGGCGCCAGTACCCAAATAGTATAAGGTTGCAGGAGGCGGGTGGCTTCTTCCAGGTTACTCATATCAAGCCACTTTTCTGGCTGCCCGTTTTGCCAGTTGTTGTTGAATAAAGTCGGACAGCCGGTATTGTTTCACCGTATCCGGCGTAAGAAAGGCTGCGCCTTTTATTTCGCCAATGCAGTTTGTGCATCCGCAATAGCACAGGAAGCTTTGTGTCATTTCCCACTCTGTGGAGGGGTAGAAGAAAGTGAGTTCTTCACCTGGCTGAATCGGTTTAAGCGCAACCAGGTTCATCGTAGTGGTGTCAAAAAACACGTTGGGATCACAGCTATGATTGATGTATTGCAAAAATTCAGGTTGCAGTGTGATGTGCTTTGCTTCTCCTACTTGCACTGTTAAATATGTGGGTTCGGGAGCTATCGTTCCTGCCGAAAAGCTGGCGATTTCGTCTCCCGGAAGAAACGCCAAAAGGGAGAAGAGGGCGTTTTGCCCATTGACAATTTTTTGTCTTCGTTCAGCAATCCGGTGATTGCTGATAACCTGGTAACCGGGGTTGGCGTCTATTGACATAATGTATTGCTATATGTAAGATATATAGAAAGCAAACGTTCCGAATAGGCGTCTCACGGAATGTGTATAATTAACAGTACCGTGTTGAATAACCCGCCCGCTCGCTAAGCGTTCTGAACGTTAATACCAGCGGTCTTTTCGGTCATTGACCGTACCTTTGTGGTTTGTCTGATTCGATAGCGGAACCTGTACATGATCAAAAAGAACCTCTTTCTTGCCCTGGCGCTTATTCTCCTGTTCAACGCACGGGCAACGGCACAATGTCCTGCTTCTATTAGTGGTTTCCCCTACCAGGAAGATTTCGAGTTAAGCGATGGAGGCTGGGTTCCCGGCGGGAGTGGGTCAGACTGGGCCTGGGGTACGCCCTCCAAACCGGTAATAGCGGCTGCCGGCTCTGGTACAAAATGCTGGACTACCGGAACGCTTACAGGTGGTTCCTACACCGATTCGGAAGCCTCCTGGTTACAAAGCCCGTGTTTTGATTTTAGTGGTTTGCAATTTCCGATGATCTACCTGAAGGTTTTTTGGGAAACAGAGCAAAAGTTTGACGGTGCATCCCTGCAGGCGTCTACGGACAATGGCGCCAGTTGGACTACTATAGGAACTGCCGGACCATCCGGTAATTGTTTAAATAAGAATTGGTACAATACGTCCTCCATCAATTATTTGTCGCCCCTTGGTGGCGGCCCGGGATGGAGCGGCAATAGCAAGCCAAGCAGTGGAAGTTGTGGTGGCGGCAATGGCAGCACGCGTTGGCTGGTGGCCTCCCAGCCTCTTTCGTCATTGGCGGGAAAGCCTGGTGTGTTGTTGCGCTTTGCCTTTGGCGCGGGAACAATTTGTAACGCCTACGATGGCTTCGCGATCGATAGCATTGTCATTCGTGAGGCAGACCCGATTGTTGCAGATTTTGGCTATAGTTGTTCATCTACACCGGCCGTTGTGAATTTTGCAGATAATTCGAGTCCTTGCCCGGATATGCTCACCTGGGACTTTGGCGATCCGGCCAGTGGCGCTTCCAATACAGCTACCGGCAATCAGCCTGGTCATCCCTTTTCTTCTCCCGGCACTTATACAGTAACGCTTTCCGCCAGCGGCTATGGCGCACCGGCCACGGTTACTAAACAGGTGACGGTTTTAGGCGTAACAGCATCGCTGCTTACGGCGGCTGATTGTGAAACAAATTTGGGCGGAGCGGCCCAGGCCTCAGGAAGTGGCGCTCCGGCTATCACGTATACATGGAACAGCAATCCCGTACAAACGGGCCAAACCGCTAGCAACCTGCCCAGTGGAAGTTATCAAGTAACAGCAACCGCCCCGATGGCATGTGCAGCTATCGCATCAATTGATGTTCCGCTTGATACAAATTGTCCGGAGGTCTATTTTCCATCCGGTTTTACTCCTAATGGCGATGGCCTGAACGATGGCTTTGGAATTATCGGTGGCGTTGGGGCAATTACAAATTATAAACTCTCCGTTTATAATCGTTGGGGGGAATTGGTATTTCATACAACGAATCCGTTTGAAAAGTGGAATGGCCTTTTTAAAGGAAAGATGCAAAACTCCGGGATCTTTGTTTGGTATGCGGAATTCAAGCGGATACAATCTCCTGTCACGGAACGACGTAAGGGTGTTGTTACGTTAATCCATTGATTGGTATCGTATTTCATGATAGACTGTCCGAAGGCATCCTGGAAAATTTTTACTGCTATTGTTCGTTATCGATTTAGTTTTCATTTAAAAATTAGCAGTTCATTGTTGTCAGGAGAAAATAAAAATCCAACTGTCGTTCCTGTTTACTAACGTGACTATTTAAGCTTATTTAACCCGCTCTTTGTCCAATTTCAAAGCAAGCCTTGATATTCAAAAAGAAGCTCTATTTCGGCGTTTGGTAAAATTTTATCCAGCCATTAGTGATGAATAAATCGGTTGACCAGGTCGCGTTCCTGGCGGCTCTTCGCGTTCCCTGCGATACCGCATTTATGAAGAACTTCTTTTTGTAACGAGAGGCAAGGATTTCGCAAAGCCCGCAAGAGAATATTCATTTCGTAATTGGTTATCATTATTTGAAAGCAATGATACTCTCGGTTGCACAATAAAATTTTCCCGGACAATAGTGATTTGCAGTTCGGCTTATTATTGAATCATGTATTATGTCTACCGCTAACCTTGTTTTAGAAAAATAATATGCAAGAGGACAAGAGTAAAGCATACAGCTTCGGCAAATCGGCATCATCATGAACGGTCGTAACTCAGCGACGGCTGATTTGCGTTCGATACTATCATTTCAAATTCCGCATAATTACTTTTCATTACAGGGATCAATGAATCGATCAACGATCGAACTCATCGCCTCACTGTTTAAATAGCATCAATCTTTTCTACTATTTTATCCGGTGGTGTGGAAAATATACCTCACCAATGCAAAATTAAAGTGTGGTTATACAGATATGTGCATAAATAACTAACAAAAACACATAACCGTAAACTTACTCACACGATCAAGCTACGCGATTGTTTACAATTAACTTCGAGTAACTGTAAACCTTTAAGCATGAAAAAAATTATACCCGCAGTATTATTACCGGTAGCGCTATTGGTAAGCGCGATTGCCAATTCCCAGACCGCAGTTTTGCTAAAAGATATTAATACTTCCACTGTTGGCGTGCCGTCTTCCCCAGGCAAGGGCATATGGATGGGTAGTAATTATTATTTCGCGGCAACGGACGGTATTACCGGGATCGAGCTTTGGAAAGGTGATGGAACGTCGGGTAATACTACACTGGTGAAAGACATTTATGCAGGTAATGGCTCTTCCACGCCGACGAATTTCCTTGTCATTGGTACAACATTGTATTTTACTGCAGACGACGGTGTGCATGGTTCCGAGCTATGGAAAACAGATGGAACCGCAGGGGGTACGGTATTAATAAAAGATATTAATCCTGGCATACAAAACGCCACAATCGGCAGAATGGCTGCGCTTGGTTCTACCTTGATTTTTGATGCGGATGATGGTGTTAATGGAGACGAGCTCTGGAAAAGCGACGGTACTACTGCCGGCACAGTGATGGTAAAAGACATTATAGCTGGCCCACACGGAAGTATCATTAATCGTATGGCCTCAACGGGCACAAAGGTTTATTTCTGTGCAACCGCTACTGATGGCCAGGGTGACTATGAGTTATATAAAACGGATGGAACCGCAAGTGGAACGGTGTTAGTAAAAGCGATCAATCCATCAACATATATTGGCGGAGTATCCGGAACTTTCTTCACGTGGGGCGAAACGCTTTATTTCATCGGTGATGACGGCAGTAATGGTGGAGAATTATGGAAAAGTGATGGAACGGCCGGCGGTACAGTGATGGTAAAAGACATTTACACAGGTTCCGTAAGCGGTTTGCCCAACTCCAGCTATCCGACCAATTTCACAGTGATGGGAAGTAAAATGTATTTCTCAGCGGCCGATGGCAATGGCACGGAACTGTGGGTTACCGACGGCACTGGTGCAAATACCGTTATGGTGAAGGATATTAATTCGGGGGCCAGTTCATCAAGTCCAAGCCGGCTGACTGCTGTAGGAAGTACGCTTTATTTTCGCGCCACGAATGGATCTACTAATGGAAGTGAGCTTTGGAAAAGTGACGGAACAAGTAGTGGAACATTACTGGTAAAAGACATTTATAGCGGCTCCCCGTCCAGTTCTCCTGATCAATTGACGGCAATTGGCAGTAACCTGTATTTTGCAGCGAATGACGGAACGAATGGAGTGGAGCTTTGGAAAACCGATGGCACTTCAGCAAATACGGTTTTATTAAAAGACATCAATACGGGTGCTGGCTTAGGGTCAGCGATCACTAATGCGGTAGGCAATGGGACCACAATTATGTTTTCAGCTGATAATGGCACTAATGGCGCCGAGCTTTGGAAAACAACCGGCACTACGGCCAATACATCGCTGGTAAAGAATATCAACCCCGACAATGGTAATTCCAATATCGCATCGCTAACTCCGCTGGGTAGCAAAATTGTATTCTCGGCTGACAATGGCACTGATGGAGTAGAACCGTGGGTAACTGATGGCACCGTAGCCGGTACACAGATGTTGGCGAATATTAATCCTACGGCAGGAACGGGTTCAACGACTCAGCGCTTTGCTGCTGCCGGAGGTCTGGTTTACTTTTCTGCAAATAATGGAACGCAGGGGAATGAAGTTTGGAAGACGGACGGTACAACAGCCGGAACTTCACTTCTAAAAGATATTAATAGTGGGTCGGGAAGTGCTACACCCAAGAACTTTTATCCGTTTGGTGGCAGCGTATATTTTGCGGCGAACGACGGAACCAACGGAAATGAATTATGGAAAACGGACGGCACAGCGGCAAATACGGTATTAGTAAAAGATATCGTTTCCGGAAGCAGCGGATCATCTCCGGGCGGTAGCGGCATACCGAACATCATCAGTAACGGGTCTATGCTTTTGTTTGCCGGGCTGAATCAAAACGCCGGGCAGGAAACGGGCTGGGAGCTATATGGATCAACAGGTGCTGTTGGTAATGGAGGTCTTATTAAGGACATTAATACCTCGTCTTTCGCAGCGAGCAGCTCTCCAAGCAACTTCGTCTATCCGGGTTCCGGGAGTTATGTGTATTTCGAGGCGGACAATGGTGTAAACGGGATAGAATTATGGAAATCTGACGGCACCGCTGCAAATACAACGATGGTAAAAGACATTACGTCGGGCGCCGAATCAACAAACTTCAGTCAATTCGTAACGCTTGGCGGGAAAATCTATTTTTCCGCGTATAGTTCTACTGCAGGCGTTGAGTTATGGCAAAGTGATGGTACATCAGCAGGAACAATTGTACTAAAAGATATTAACTCTGGAATCGGCTCTTCGGATCCGCAAGGCTTAACGGTTTGTGGAAGCTATATTTATTTCTCCGCGGATGACGGTACAAATGGTCGCGAACTTTGGCGCACAGATGGAACCGCGGGAGGAACAACCATGGTTGCGAATATTGTTTCAGGAAGCGGAAGTTCAAACCCTGCTAACCTTTTCTGGCACCCAACGCTCCAGTCGGTCTTTTTCTCCGCCTATACACCGGCAAATGGTGTAGAGCTTTGGGAGTATGATGGCAGCACAGCGCATCTTTATACAGAAGTAGTTGCTGGTGCTGGCAGTTCCAACCCCGGACCAATTATGCTGGCCGGTAACAACCTCGTATTCGTAGCAACTAACGGAACCAGCGGCCTTGAACTGTATGGTGTAGAAACGTACAATACCTGGGCGGGAGGAACTTCTTCTACATGGAGCACAAGTGGAAACTGGAAGAAAAACCTGGTTCCGGGAACAACAGAAAGCGCGATACTACCAAGTACGGGGGTTACAAACGAAGCTACCCTGGATGTAAATGCCACCGTTACAAGATTAGAAATTGAGAGTGGCCGGTCTTTAACTATCAGCTCCGGCAAAACGCTGACCGTTAGCGACCTGATCTTCAATTCCGGAACAATCAAGGGAGCGGGAACGCTTGTAAACTCCAACTTCGCCAACCCCGGCACGATCGCACCTGGTACTTCGCCTGGCATTCTAACTTTAACAGGAAACCTGGTACAAACCGGCAACCTGGATATAGAGTTAGGAGGCTTAACCGTGGGTACACAATATGACCGCCTGGTTGTGTCCGGAAGCGTAAACCTTAGTGGCACCTTAAACCTAAGCGTAATAAACTCATTCCACTTGCAGAACAGTCAGAATTTTACCATTATTACCTGCGGTTCCAGAACCGGAACATTTACAACCGTCAACTGGCCGGCTGGTGTAACGGGTACAATCACATATAACGCAACAAGCGTAGTCGTAAATATTACCTCTGTTCTCCCGCTTACATTGCTTGACTTCCATGCGCGACTAAACGTAGACAAAGTTGGCCTTACCTGGTCAACAGCAGACGAAGTAAATACGTCTCATTTTGACATAGAGCGAAGCGCAGACGGCTACACATTTACAACAATCGGCACTGTTGCAGCACGTGGATCAGGTGGTAGCAATTACCAGATGACAGACAATCTTCCACAAGACGGCGTGAATTATTATCGACTTAAAATGATCGATAACAACGGTCGGTTTACCTACAGCCCCGTTGTGCTTGTTCGTTTGAATGGGAAGGGAATTGCGGTGATGCCCGTGCCGGCATCCAGCTTTGTCACCATTTCCGTAAAAGAAAATAATCTTTTGGGCACCAAGGCGCTTATTTATAATGCTGCCGGGGCGGTTGTATCAGAAATATCGCTCGACAGAACGGTAACATTGGATGTTTCCAGTTGGGCCAGTGG
Organism: Bacteroidota bacterium; assembly: GCA_048498035.1. Lineage (GTDB taxonomy): Bacteria > Bacteroidota > Bacteroidia > Chitinophagales > Chitinophagaceae > CADEDV01. The sequence goes on from JBEHYT010000006.1 coordinate 51,431, forward strand.
CATCTATACCTTAAGGGCCGGAACGTCAACAAGCATTCGATTTACTAAACAATAAACTTTCTTTCTTTGCTTTAATACCCGGTTGTGGCAACACAGCCGGGTTTTTTGTTAAAAAAACGGCGACGATTCCTTCGATGTCGCCGTTGAAAACATTATGCTGTTTTCTTCTTGTCGCCCACCAGCAGGAGCTCGTTCGCCACGATCTCGGTGACAAACTTTTTCTGTCCGTCTTTCCCGACAAACGCGCGGCTCACCAGCTTTCCTTCCAGCACGATCTCTCTTCCTTTGTCCAGGTACTGCTCAGCCAAATCAGCCAGCTTCCCCCAGGCAACTACTTTGTGCCACTGGGTCTCGGTAATTTTATCACCATTCGCATTCCGATAGCTCTCACTCGTAGCCAACGAAAACGTCGCCAACTTCTTCCCGGATTCCGTTTGCTTCACTTCGGGCTTTCCTCCCAGGTTCCCGATCAATTGTACTTTGTTTCTTAGCGCATTCATAGTCTTCCACATTTTCAAACATCTCTGTTTGGTTAAACTTTTATTTCAGTCTTATGGATCCATACCGACAGTACAAATATGCTCCACGACTGAGGTTATAAACGGATTTTAGCCGATTAATAACGTCTAAACAGGCTGTTTTTCCATTGGAAGCCGCTTGCTAACTACAGTACATTAGGGAAAACATGAATCACGAATTCGTATGCATCCAATGCGGCGATAAATTAAAAGGTAGGTCTGATAAAAAGTTTTGCGATGACTATTGCCGGCATTGTTACCACAATAAACGAATGTGGCCGGAAAATAAATTAGTGCGTGAGATAAACGGGATACTTCGTAAGAACAGGTCAATTTTAAAGAAACTGCTGGCCGATAAACAGAACACGATATGTTCCAGGGACGATCTTTTGCTCTGTGGCTTTCGATTCGGATATTATACCCAGGTAAAACAGGTGGGTCAAACATCATTTTATTATTGCTATGAATATGGCTGGTTGGTATCACCAACAAGCATAACCATCATAAAAGAAAAAACCTCCCGGGACGAGAGGTTTTAAAAACTTAACTATGGAAATACACACCCACGCCTACGTGGCTGCGCCGGTGGTGCCTGGGGTGATAATAATGCGGTCTGCTATGATAGCGATAATGATCCCGTTGATAATAACGCGGCTCACCACAACCCGACCATACGGCCGCAAAACCTGCCAGAAATAATAAAATTATCTTCGTCTTCATAACCATCTATTTTACCCATATAAGGAGAATTTTGTGCCATAGGGCATTCATGAGGCCAGCATTAACAAATTCTAAAACAGATGGTTAACCCATTTCACAAAACCGTCGATCTACAATTCTTTATACATAATTCAAGGTTTCAATAGGTTGTAAACCTGTTTTGGCGGATGTGGCAATATTTCCCGTAAACGCCCGCCATTTACACACAATACACCTCTGTTGGGTCATTTCCCGGCAACCATGGTTCCTGTTCCTCGTTCAGCACAGAACTGACACAGCTGCGAGTTTTAGTATAGTAAATAAAATTTCAAATATTGAAATTATTTTTGCCTTTGTCGCAGGATTGGGAATGGTGGTAGTGATCAGTTGCAGAACGATTAGAGCGTATACGGAAAAATATAAGGATGTAGAAGATCGGTTGAACAATTGGCATACCGTTGCAGAAAAATCCGACTGGTCTAATTTCAACGAAATGAGACAACTGTTTAATTCTGTTGATGCGGTTGGAAATGATCTGTATGTTTTTAATATTAAAGGAAATAATTATCGGCTAATTGTCCGGATTATATTCCGCGTAAGAACTATCTATATAAAATTCATAGGCACTCATAAAGACTATGACAAGGTTAACCTGGACGACCTTTAAATCATTCACCCCAATTGATCCCGCGCCAGGCGGCATTCCTGCAAAATCACTATAATGGCAAAAAGTAAAATTAAAATCGACAATGAAGCAGACTACAATGCAACAATGAAAAAAATTGATGCATTGATGAAGAAAGGCGAAAAAAAACTAACAGATCGCGAGGCTGAAATGCTAAGAACGCTGGCCCTAGCAGCACAGTCTTATGAAAAGAGCCTTTACAAAATTCCCGCTCCAAAAACCCTGGAAGGGCTTATTGAGTTAAAAATGTATGAACGAAAACTCAAGCAAAAAGAATTAGCCAGCCTGTTAGGCATTGGGGAACCAAAACTATCTCAGATCATGACCCAAAAAAGAAAGCCGGATGTGGCATTTTTAAAAGCACTGCATACCCTATTAGGTATTGATGGCAATATTCTGTTGGAGTATGTTTGATGGGCCTTGCCAAAAACACCGCACCGAAAGTGCCGGGACGAATGTTTACTAGCACAGAGATACTCCTTCACGACATGCACCCCCTAAAACAAAAAACCTGAAACAGTTATGTTCCAGGTTCTTTTCGTGGTGTGGGGCGCCGCCGATGCGCCGAAAGGCGGCACAGGCTCTAGGATTTTCAGTCCTTTTCCGCCTGCGGCGGATACCGCACCACCTACCTGTACAGAGATAATCTTTGCCAACATGCATCGCTGGAAACAAAAAAACCTGAAACAGTTATGTTCCAGGTTCCTTTCGTGGTGTGGGGCGCCGCCGATGCGCCAAAAGGCGGCACAGGCTCTAGGATTTTCAGTCCTTTTCCGCCTGCGGCGGATACCGCACCGTTTACCCGTACAGACATATTCCTTCGCAACATGTACCGCTGAAAACAAAAAAACCTGAAACAGTTATGTTCCAGGTTCTTTTCGTGGTGTGGGGCGGGATCGAACCGCCGACTCAAGGATTTTCAGTCCTTTGCTCTACCGACTGAGCTACCGCACCTTTCCCCCTATAAGGGGCTGCAAATATAGCGGGTTTTCAATGAAAATGGGTCAATTTCAACAAAATTTCCCCAATTTCTTCCTACATCCCGTATTCACTCAAAAACTTGATTCGCATGATCTTAAGCTGCTCCCAGTTGAAATTATGGTCCGACAGCTCTTCCTGGGCCACCTGCAACGAGGATGTGTCGCAGCCCTTGAAGTAATCGATGATCTCATCCTGCTCATATTCATCCAGCATCTCGTCAATAGCATAATCCAGGTTCAACTTCGTACCACTGGCCGCAATCGTCTCCATTTCCTCCAGCATCTCATCCATCCGCCAGCCCTTATTACGGGCAATTGTCTCCAAAGACACTTTCTTATCTGTATTCTGGATGATATACACCTTATTACCACTCTTATTAACCACGCTCTTCATCACGAAATCATCCGGCTTTTCAATATTGTGCTCCTGCACATAGGCTGCCACCAACTCCACAAACGGTTTTCCGTAACGCACCGCCTTCCCCTTACTAACGCCCTGGCATTTTTCCAAATCAGCAACCGATGTTGGATAGATGGTTGCCATATCCTGCAATGAACTCTCCAGGAAAATAACAAACGGTGGCAAATTCTTCTTCTTCGCTTCCTTTTGCCTCAATTCCTTCAGCATATCAAACAACTTGTCGTCGGCCGCCGCGCCAATCGTTGCCTCGGCCCCTTCCTCATCATCGGCATTTGCTTCATTGTAAAGGTTGTTCAACACGATCGGGAAGGACTTGGGCTTCTTTAGAAAAGCCTGACCCGCCTTCGTAATTTTCAGCACACCATATTCTTCAATATCCTTCACCAACAACCCGGCCAACAATAACTGCCGGATAAGCGAATTCCAAAAATGCGGATCTTTATCATTTCCACTTGCAAACACATCCAGCCCCTCATGCCGAAACATCTGTATCTGTGGCGTAAGCCGGCCCGTAATAATCTGCACCACATAATCTGACGCGAATCTTTCATCAAGCGCCTTGATGGCCTTTAACACCAATATCGCTTCAGCCTTCGCTTCCAGCTTTTCTTTCGGATGCTTACAGTTGTCGCATTGCCCGCAATTTTCCTGCTGATACTCTTCACCAAAATAACTTAGCAACACCTTCCGGCGGCAAACGCCACTTTCGGCATAACCCACCGTTTCATTGATCAATTGTGCCCCCACTTCGCGCTCGCTCAGCGGCTTGTCGCGCATCAGGTGTTCCAGTTTGCTCACATCCTTGTGCGAATAATACAGGACGCACTTTCCTTCCAGTCCATCGCGCCCTGCGCGACCGGTTTCCTGGTAATAATTTTCGATCGATTTGGGAATGTTATAGTGGATCACAAACCGGATATCGGGTTTGTCGATCCCCATTCCAAATGCAATCGTTGCACAGATCACCTGCACATCCTCGCTCAAAAACTGATCCTGCCGCTCAGCGCGCAGTTTGCTGTCAAGCCCGGCATGATACGCCACGGCTTTTATCCCGTTTGCCTTCAGCAGATCCGCCAGCTCCTCGGTTGTTTTGCGATTGAGGGTATAAATGATCCCGCTTTTATTTTTCATTCCCTTGATAAACCGTACGATGCTTTCATCGGTCTGGCTTTTCTTGATCTTGGGAAGAATTTCGTAATAGAGATTGTCGCGGTTAAAGGATGAAATGAACACCTGCGGATCACGAAGATCGAGGTTCTTGATAATATCACTTTGCACTTTGGGTGTAGCCGTTGCTGTAAGAGCGATCACTGGTACATCCGGGTTTATCTGCACCATCATTTCCCGCAGCCTGCGATATTCCGGCCGAAAATCATGCCCCCATTCCGAGATACAATGCGCCTCATCCACGGCAAAGAAAGAAATCTTCAAATCCGAGAAAAACTCCAGGTTTTCCTGTTTGGTAAGCGTTTCCGGCGCTACGTACAGCATTTTGGTTTTACCCCGCAACAGATCGTCGTGAACTTCCTTTATTTCCTTTTTTGTAAGTGTAGAATTCAAAAAATGGGCTACTTCGTCGTTGCTGCTATATCCGCGCACCAGGTCTACCTGGTTCTTCATCAATGCAATAAGCGGTGAAACGATAATGGCCACACCTTCACTCACCATTGCGGGAAGCTGGTAGCAAAGGCTTTTCCCACCCCCGGTGGGCATGATCACAAATGTATCGCGACCGGCCAGTAATGACTCAATGACTTTTTCCTGCGTGCCTTTGAATTTGTTAAATCCAAAATGATCCTGCAGGGCATTATGAAGATCGAACCGCTTTTTTGCAGAAGTAGTTTCCTTTACCCGGGCCGCCTTTTTTGAAGGGGCCTTCTTAACAGATGTTCCCATTACTCATTTGTTTCGGATTCGTCTCTACAACGAATCTCTATAAGATACTCATTTTTTGCCCGATACCGGCAGTTTTTTACATACAGCAACCGTCATCAGGTGAATAAGTGTTTAATTCTCTTTGGGGGTAGGGCCGGTCCGGGTAGTCCCAACCGGCTGGAGGTCCTGCTCTAAAAGAGGACTGCGAATTTACGACCGAATAACGGCTTTTGGAAGTCAAAAACAGTTAAAATTGGGCGATAACGATTGCAATCCGGCCAATGCGCTAATTTTGAGGGCCTTTATGAGCAAAACCATACAAGAAATTGCCTTAAAAACGATTGGGCTTGAAGCCGCTGCCATCGGTAACCTTTCTGCCTTTATCGATCATCGTTTTGAACAAGCCATTGAAACCATCCAGGCCTGCACGGGCCGCATTGTTGTAAGCGGAATTGGTAAAAGCGCCATCATTGCCCAAAAGATTGTCGCCACCTTTAATTCCACCGGCACGCCGGCTCTTTTTATGCATGCTGCCGATGCTATCCATGGCGACCTGGGAATGATCCAGTCAAACGACGTCGTACTGATCATCAGCAAAAGCGGTGAAAGCCCGGAGATAAAGGTGTTGGTGCCGCTGGTCCGCAATTTTGGAAATGTCATCATCGGGATGGTAGGCAACGTTGATTCTTTCCTTGCAAAAAGCGCTACCGTAGTGCTGAATACATGGGTAGAACAGGAGGCCTGCCCCAATAATCTTGCGCCAACAACCAGCACCACAGCACAGCTGGTAATGGGTGATACCCTCGCGGTATGCCTGATGGAACTACGCGGCTTCAGGGATGATGATTTTGCACGTTATCACCCCGGAGGTACGCTGGGAAAAAAATTATACCTGCGGGTTGCAGATCTCTACACGGGTAACCAGCGGCCAAAAGTACAAGCAGATGAATCACTGAAGTCTGTAATTGTGTCCATGACGGGCGGGCGACTGGGAATTACTGCGGTAGTGGATGAGCTGGATCGCGTGCTTGGAATTATCACAGATGGAGACCTTCGACGCATGCTGGAAAAGAATGTCTCTATTGAGTTGGTACGGGCGGGCGATATTATGACCAAAAATCCCAGGACCATTTCCGCAGATGAAATGGCGGTAAATGCAATGCAACAACTTCGCGCCCATGAAATATCGCAGTTGGTGGTGGTAGAGGGCGACAAATACCTGGGCATCCTGCATTTACACGACCTGGTGCGGGAAGGCCTGATCTAGTTACAGGATTTAACCTCTATTAATCATTATTATAACAATGGGGTCACTAACTTGCACCGGTATTTATCACTAATAAGATAGCTTTGCCTGCTTCAAAGGCAATGTACTTCAATGAATAAACATCACTACGTAGCCATCATGGCAGGAGGTATCGGCAGCAGATTTTGGCCGATGAGTCGGAGCAACTATCCGAAACAATTCCTGGATGTATTGAACATCGGTAAAACATTGATACAACAAACCTGGGAGCGATATCGCCTGCTTGTTCCGGAAGAAAATATTTATGTTGTTACATCACAGGAATATGTGGACCTGGTAAAAACACAACTTCCCGATATTAAAACAGAGAATATTGTATCGGAGCCTTCGCGCAAGAATACAGCGCCCTGCATTGCCTATATCGCTTTCAAGCTGTTTCAAAAAGATCCCCAGGCGGCCATGATTGCAGCACCGGCTGATAACCTGATTTTAGAACCGGAAGAGTTCACGGTTACGGCAACAAAGGCACTTGATTTTGTAGACCATATCAACGCCCTGGTTACCATCGGTATTAAGCCCACTTATCCCAATACCGGGTACGGATATATCCAACACGATACCACCGCGGCGGCGCCCGATATTTATAAAGTAAAAACATTCACGGAAAAGCCCAACCAGGAACTGGCGAAAGCGTTTATTGCCAGCGGCGACTTTCTGTGGAATGCAGGCATTTTTACCTGGAAAGTGAAAAACCTGATCGCCGCCTTTGAAAAATACCTTCCGGAGATCTATGATGTTTTCTGGGCCGAACGATCCAGTTTTGGCACTCCTGAAGAAGAAGAAGCTATTGAACGCATCTATCCACAGTGTACAAATATTTCCATCGATTTTGGGATTATGGAAAAAGCAGATAATGTATATGTTATTCCCGCATCCTTTACCTGGAGCGACCTGGGCACCTGGAACAGCGCCTGGGAAAATATGGAAAAAGACTACTGGGGGAATGCCGTTGCCGGCAAACATGTGATGGTGGTGGATGCCAACAACTGTATGGTGCACGTTCCGGACAACAAACTGGTATTGTTGCAGGGCCTGCAGGATCATATTGTTGTAGATACCAAGGACGTACTGCTCATCTGCCAGAAAGAAAAAGAACAGGAAATAAAAGAATACGTGGCAGAGGTGAAACGAAATATGGGCGATCGCTTTTTATAATCAATACTATGCTGAAGGGCCTCCGAACAGTAATTTATCATGTCAGCGACCTGCAAGCGGCCAAAGAGTGGTATACACGTGCTACCGGGGTAGCGCCTTATTTTGATGAACCTTTTTATGTAGGTTTTGACATTAACGGATTTGAATTGGGGCTTGACCCTGATTGGACGGCGGTTGACGAAGGAAACCAATCGATCGCCTACTGGTCTGTTGAAAACACCGACAAAGCCGTTCAACACTTCGTAGATCTTGGTGCAAAAACGGTGCAGGCCCGCACCAATGTAGGCGGCGATATCTATGTTGCCATCGTAAAAGATCCGTTTGGAAACTACATCGGGTTGATAGAAGGCGCATAAGATTTGTTGTTTTTCCCCTCGCCTCCCCGCAGCAAGTTCTTACATTTATAGCGGTTTAATTCAACTTATGGCTGCATATCCACTTAATAATATTCTTTTCCTGGACATAGAAACCGTATCACAGTATCCTGTATACGAAGAATTGCCGCAAGAGTGGAAGGACCTTTGGGGTAAAAAAGCTGAAGCATTACTGAGAACCCGGGAAACAGATACCGTGGAATCGATTTATACCCGGGCCGGCATCTATGCCGAGTTTGGAAAGATCATCTGCATCAGCTGTGGGTTACTGCAGGGCGGGTCCGACTCCCGGAAACTGGTACTTAAATCTTTCTATGGCGAAAATGAAAAGCTGCTTCTTTATTCTTTCGCAGATATGCTGAAGAAATGGGCGGCCGGCAGTGAACAACGCTTTCTTTGTGCCCACAATGGAAAAGAATTTGACTTTCCTTATCTCTGCCGACGAATGGTAATTAATGAACAACCCATTCCCGCATTACTCAATACCAGCGGCAAAAAGCCCTGGGAGGTAAACCATCTTGACACGATGGAATTGTGGAAGTTCGGGGATTTCAAAAACTATACTTCTCTCAACTTGCTGGCCCGTGCGCTGAACATTCCAACGCCAAAGGATGATATTGACGGCAGCCAGGTAGGTGATGTGTTTTGGAAACAAAATGATCTTGAACGTATTGTAACCTATTGCCAGAAAGATGTGCTGACGGTAGCGCAGGTGTTCCTTCGGTTACAGGGTGAAGCCCTGATCAAAGAACAAGAAATCAAACCTTAACCATTATGCAACGAACCAATTATTCAACCGGCGCCAAATGGGAAGACATTGTGGGGTATAGTCGTGCTGTCCGCATTGGCAATCACATTGAAGTAACCGGAACGGTAGCAATTGATGAAGGGGGAAACCTTGTTGGCGAAGGAAATGCGTACGAGCAAACTGCGTTTATTATCAAAAAAATAGAACTGGTGCTTCAGCGGGCTGGTGCTAGCCTGAAAGATGTGATCCGAACGCGAATTTTTGTAACTGATATTTCGCGCTGGGAAGAATATGGACGCGCACATGGCGAGTTTTTTGGAACGATAAAACCATGCACATCGATGATTGAAATAAAATCATTGATTGATCCCGCTTATCTTGTAGAGATTGAAGCCACTGCCATTCTTCCTGAAGTACTATGAATAGCCTGGATACGATACGGGAGTATTGCCTGCGAAAAACCGGCGTTGAAGAAACGCTGCCGTTTGGACCCAATGTACTGGTGTATAAAGTAAAGGGAAAAATCTTTTTGCTTCTTTCGCTGGAGAGTGATCCGCTTCAGTTCAATGTTAAATGTGATCCGGAGCTGGCGCTGGAACTAAGGGAGCAATTTGATTTTGTAGTTCCCGGATACCACATGAATAAAAAGCACTGGAACACCGTTTTCCTGGATGGCAGGGCCACGGCGGCCCAGGTGAAAGAATGGATAAACCATTCCTATGAATTGGTGACCAGAACAAAAAAATAATCTCCTTGCAGTTTCAATCCAAATTACCCAATGTAGGCACTACCATTTTTACGGTAATGAGTGGGCTTGCTACAGAATACAATGCAGTAAACCTGGGACAGGGGTTTCCTGATTTCCCCATGAACCAGGAGTTAATAGCGCTGGTAAATGACGCCATGCGGAAGAATTACAACCAGTATGCGCCCATGCCGGGTTGGATGCCGCTACGGGAAGCCATTGCCAATAAGGTCGAGTTTCTTTACCAGTCTGCGGTAGATCCAGGTTCCATGATCACCATTACTCCCGGTGGTACGTATGCTATTTACACGGCGCTGACGACCATTCTCCAGCCTGGCGACGAAGTGATTGTATTTGAACCCGGCTATGATAGCTATATTCCAAATATTGAAACCAATGGTGCCCGGGCGATAACCGTAAAGTTGGTGTACCCCGACTACCATATCGACTGGGCGCAGGTTCGCGCTTCCATTACAGCACGTACCCGGGCGATCATCATCAATTCACCACACAATCCAACCGGGGCCGTTATCACTGAAGACGATATCCGGGAATTGCGGGATATCGTGAAGGGAACATCAATCTTTATTATTAGTGATGAGGTGTATGAACACCTGGTATTTGATGGTCTTAAGCATCAAAGTGTGCTTAAATATCCCGACCTGATGGAGCGCAGCTTTGCCTGTTTCTCTTTTGGAAAAGTGTACAACTGTACAGGCTGGAAGCTGGGCTATTGTATTGCGCCGCCGGCATTGACCGCTGAATTTAGAAAAATACACCAGTACAATTGTTTCTCTTGCTTCACCCCGGCGCAGGTAGCGCTGGCCAGCTTTCTCTCTAACCAGGAGGCCTACCTCTCACTGGCAGGATTTATGCAGGAAAAACGGGACTTTTTCCGGTCGCTGATGGAAAGTAGCCGGTTTGATCTTCACGCTTCGTCTGGTAGTTATTTCATTTGTGCAAGCTATGGCCGGATCAGTGAGGAGCCGGCAGCAGACTTTGCGATTCGCATGACCAAAGAATACGGAGTTGCAACAATACCAGTTTCCGCTTTTTACAGGGATGGACAAGACGACCGGGTAATCCGATTTTGCTTTTCAAAAACAAAAGAAACGTTGCAGGCCGCTGCCGAAAAACTGGTCCGTATCTAACCCGACAAAACATTCATTTCTTTGCAACATGATGACAACAGCTATAAACCCGGTACTAAGCAGATGGCAATACGTGCTTTTTTTCACCCTGCTGGCGATTGTATATGCCTGTGGGTTGTTTGTGCCGCTGATGGACAATGACTCTGCCCACCATGCAGATATAGCGTTGCACATGTATCTTACCGGTGATTATGTAAACCTGGTTGATCACGGTCGTGATTACCTGGATAAACCACACCTTCACTTCTGGCTGGCCGCGTTGAGTTATGAGCTCTTTGGTGTAAATGGATTTGCCTATAAATTCCCTTCACTTCTTTTTACGATTGGAGGAACTTACTCCATTTTCCGGATCGGTAAATTGCTTTATACCGCAGAAACGGGACGGCTGGCTGCTCTTATCGCCGCCTCGTCTTTTGCTTATATATTAGCCAACAATGATGTAAGGATGGATGCCATCCTCACAGCTACCATTGCGTTTGCTACCTGGCAGCTTCTGGCTTTGCTGCAAACCGGCAAATCGATCTTCATTCCCGGCGCAGCCCTTGGTCTCGCACTGGCCTTTTCCACCAAGGGCCATATTGGCGTGGTTGTTCCGGCTATCAGCGCACTGGCGTATATTCTTTATAAAAAAGAATATAAAAAACTCTATAGTTGGAAATTGTGGGCGGTGCCGCTCTTATTCTTACTCTTTATATCTCCTGTGGTCTATTGCTATTACCTGCAATTTAATCTACACCCGGAAAAAGTGGTCAGGGGAAAAGATCATATCAATGGGGTCAGGTTTATTTTGTTCGGACAAAGCGTTGAACGGTTCCAGGGAGACAGTTTTGGAGGCGACAGCAAACACGATTATTTCTTTTTTCTCCATTCTTTCCTATGGGCATTTGCTCCATGGAGTATTCTGGCATACATCGCCGTTTTTAACAGGTTGCGAACGCTGGCAACGCGTAAAACAGAATGGGTTACTACCTGCACGTTTGTCGTGATCCTGCTGGTAGTGTCTTTTTCCGGCTTTAAACTACCACATTATCTGAATATTGTTTTCCCGGTGGCGGCGGTGCTTACTGCCGGATATATTCTTGAAAAGCGGGAAAACCTCCGGCTGATCAAACAATTCAGAACTATCCAGATTATTATTTCACTCTTATTGCTTTTACTGGTTGCGGGCTTTACTATCTGGGCATTCCCGGTGCATCACCTGGGCATTATCATTTTCACCATTCTGCTACTCTCCCTGTTTTTTCGCGCAGCGCTTTATTCAAATTCTTCATTGCAACGCATGTTTACCGTTCCGGTGCTGGCAATGGTGCTTGTTTTTTTCCTGCTTAACAGCAATTTTTACCCGCAACTATTAAAATACCAGGCTGGTAATGAATTGGCTGCTTCTACGAAAGGAAAAGTGAACCCGGCAAATGTTTACTTCTGGAAAGACACTTATAGTTCTTCTTACAATTTTTATACGGCGTCTATGCGCCAACAGTTTAATGACTCAACGCTGCTACATCAAACCCCTGTGTGGTTAGCTTTGGATGTCCGGGAGGAGCCGGCTATCCGTGCAGCCGGGTATGAGCTGGGAAAAAGATTTGAATCCATCGATTACGAAATAACCAAACTGGATCTCAAATTTGTAAACCCGGTAAAGAGAGAAAGTCAATGTACAAAAATGGTAATTGCAGAAGTATCCAGGAAATAAGACAAGATTATAAACCGGCCTGGCTGCTGATCTCCAGCATGCGGCTGATGGGTTTGAGCGCGGCTTTTCGAAGTGCTTCATCCATTTCGATAGCAGGCATCTCGTATTTCATACACAGGTAGATCTTTTCCAGCGTATTCCGCTTCATGTGGGGACAATCGTTACAGGCGCAGTTATTATCCGGCGGAGCCGGTATAAACGTCTTGTCTGGCGAAGCCTTCATCATTTGGTGCAGGATACCTGTTTCCGTGGCAACGATATATTCGCTGGCGTCATCGGTTTGTGTGAATTTCAGCAAGCCGGTGGTAGAACCGATATAATCGGCTATTTTAAGAATGTGATCTTCGCATTCAGGATGCGCAATAACCTTGGCATGTGGGTGACGAACTTTTAGCTTTGTAATTTTTTCCAGGCTAAAAATTTCGTGTACCATGCAGGCGCCGTTCCAGAGTAGCATATTGCGACCGGTAACCTTGTTGATGTAGGCACCCAGGTTTTTGTCTGGCGCGAAAATAATCTTCTGGTCTTTTGGAAAACTTTCGACGATGATGCGGGCATTACTGCTGGTAACAATCACGTCGCTTAGCGCTTTGATCCCTGCGCTGCAGTTGATGTAGCTTACCACAACGTGATCCGGGTGTTGCTCTTTGAATTTTTTGAAAAGTGGCGGCGGACAACTGTCGCTCAGCGAGCAACCTGCTTTCAGGTCGGGAATAACCACTTTCTTGGTTGGATTAAGAATTTTGGCGGTTTCGGCCATGAAGTGAACGCCGGCAAAAACGATCATATCGGCCTGCGTTTTCTCGGCCTGTTGGGCTAGCCCAAGGCTATCGCCGATGTAATCGGCCACATCCTGGATGTCAGGCTCCTGGTAGTAATGCGCCAGCAGGATTGCATTTTTCTCTTTCTTCAGCTTCTCGATTTCGGCAAAGAGATCCAGGGTTGGATCCAGTTCCAAATCCAGGAAACCATTCTGCTCCACATTTTTTTCTGCAATTTCCAGCGTCGTTGCCATAACCCAAAGTTTGTCGTTTGATCAGGGAGCAATATTCCAACCTACTCCCCAATTTTTCAAAACAATTTTTTCTGGCGCCCCCTTTCTTATAATAATAACAATAATATATTTTTTAAATAAAAAAGCTATTATTATTACGGGTGTGAATTCGGGGAAAACTCATCACCAGATCGCTTTGCAAAGTTAGTTAACTATAGATATTCACAACAGGCAGATCGTAATCCACATATAATAATGAGACTGGTAGCAGGTTTGCGATCTATTTCCACATGAATGTGGATTAAAGGGAAGAATAAATTGGTGATGAAAATTTTGAATGCTGATGTGGATATCAGTTGAACAACTCGTGAAATACCTACACGAGTTGGAAGCCACCCGGTCAATTCACAAATTGGTTTCCAACAATCCTGTTTCATGTCCACGTTTCACACGAGGTTATTCACAGGTTTATATCACTATCCACAGGCTTATGGGGAGAAAAACAGGGTCGATACCACTTATAAAAAAGCAAATACCCGCAACCGGATAAAGAGATAAAATCACCTATTTTTAAGTATAAAGTTGCACTATATGAAGTTAATCAGGCATTTACTTGTAGTTATCTCTATTTTAATTGTATCAATTGCCCGCGCCAGCGACGGAATGTGGCTCCCGTTGTTGCTGGAGAAGATGAATGAGAAGGAAATGAAGAGCCTGGGTATGAAGATCAGCGCCAAGGATATATACAGTGTAAACAGCGGCAGTTTAAAAGATGCCATTGTTAGCTTCGGCGGATTTTGTACGGGTGAAGTGATTTCCAGTAAGGGACTGGTGCTTACCAATCACCATTGTGGTTTTGACGCGATACAGAATCATTCTTCTATTGATCATAATTATATAAGAGATGGATTTTGGTCGGGCAGCTACGCCGAAGAAATTCCGAATGCCGGTTTATTTGTAACATTTATTGTACGTATTGAAGATGTAACTGCCCGGGTATTAAATGGTGTCAATTCGGATCTGTCGGAGTCTGAGCGACAATCGCTGATTGATAAAAACAGTAACGAGGTAAAAAAATCGGCCCGCCGGGAATCGTACCAGGATGGTTTTGTGCGCGGTTTTTTTGAGGGTAACCAGTATTATTTATTTATTACAGAAACCTACCGCGATATCCGGTTGGTTGGCGCGCCACCGTCTGCCATTGGCAATTTTGGCAGAGACACAGACAATTGGGTTTGGCCACGGCATACCGGTGATTTTTCCATGTTTCGCATTTATGCGGGAAAGGATAATAAGCCGGCGGAATATTCTGCCGACAATGTTCCCTATGTTCCTAAACGTTCACTGTCCATATCCCTGGACGGAACGCGTGAAGGTGATTTTACAATGGTATTTGGATTTCCCGGTCGTACCACCGAGTATCTTCATTCTGCTGCGGTAAACCAGATAATGACTGTGAATGACCCGGCAAAGATCGCCATTCGGGAAAAGGCGTTGAATGTGATGGATAATTTTATGCGCAAAGATGAGAACATCAAAATTGCGTATGCTGCTAAATATGCCAATGTTCAGAATTACTATAAAAAATGGCAGGGAGAAGTGTTGGGACTAACCCGCACGGATGCGGTTGGAAAAAAGCAGTCAATGGAAACTGTTTTTCAGCAACGCGTAAATGCCAACCCGGCCTGGAAGTCGAAATATGGCAGCCTGCTAGAGGATCTCGCAGCGAATTATGCTGCATTGCAACCATATGCGCTGGCGCGCGATTATTTTTCAGAGATCATGCCTAAGGTGGAGGTGTTGTCGGTAGCTGCTCAACTTACAGCCTTGCTTACGGCGTATGAAAAGAATGGCGAAAGCGGTTACCAAAAGCGGTTGCCGGTTACGCGCGAGGCACTGCAATCACTTTTTGCTGAATATAATCCGGCGGTAGACCGGCAACTGTTTGAACAATTGCTACCCATATATGCTTCGCAGCCATCGGAGTATGTTTCCGCTACGCTCAGATCAATGCTCCTGGATGCTGGAAGTGACTACTCAAAACTGGCTGGTAAATTATATGGACCGGGAACACTTTCGGATTCTGCCGCGGTGCTGGCGTTAATAGCAGAACCTTCTGCGACAGTGCTGAATACGCTCCGGGATAACGCGATGATCTTTTTATATAATGACATGCTGGCCACGTTTCAGTTAAAGGTTGCACCAAACCTGAATAGCATTCAGAACCAGATCAATGGGTTGCAGCGGATCTATATGGCTGCGCAAATGGAGGTAATGAAGGAAAAGAAATTTTACCCGGACGCCAATAGCACGCTGCGTGTAGCTTATGGAAATGTAAAATCCTACCAGCCGCGGGACGCTGTTAAATATGAAAGCTACACCTACCTGGATGGGGTGATGGAAAAATATATCCCGGGTGATTATGAATTTGACGTACCGGAAAAATTAAGAACACTGTACCGCAACAAGGATTATGGCCGCTATGGCGAAAATGGCCGGATGCCGGTTTGTTTTATCGCCACCAACCACACAACGGGAGGTAATTCCGGTAGCCCGGCGCTGGATGGCTATGGCAACCTGGTTGGACTCAATTTTGACCGGGTTTGGGAGGGTACAATGAGCGACATCAACTTTGACCCCAGTATTTGCCGTAACATCATGGTAGACATTCGTTATGTGCTGTTTATCATCGATAAATATGCAGGCGATAAACGACTGGTAGATGAGATGAAGCTGGTTCATCCAAAGGCCAAAAAAGGCTAAAAAACAAGCAATTTTGCCTTGAAAAGCCGGGATTTTTAGCGAATTCCGGCTTTTTTTGTAGAAAATGGCCGGTTTTTGCCATTTTTTAATCAACGGGCGGTGGTTTTGAGCGATGGCGCCGGCCCGGCGCGAACTACCGTTTCTGATTGATTTCCCGTGTCTTAAAACGCGCTCCGAACGTGGTTTTTATGCGTTATCCACAATTTTTTCATATCCTTAAAACCCCTATTTTTGCCGTCCTTTCTAAATAGAATAAATATTGTATGTCAGTTATCCAGAGTATACGTGATAAGTATATCCGTTATGTGGTTTTCGCGATCGCGCTTGCATTGATCGGGTTTATTGCCATGGATGCTACCCAAAGCAGCCGCAGGGGCGGGGGTAGTTCTACTTCTGTTGGTTCAGTAAATGGAGAAAGCATAGAGTTGAGTGATTTTAATAATCTCCGGACGGCGAATGAGCAGCGGATGCGTTCCAGCGGTATGCCATCTGATGCCGCAACAGAACGCGCTTCCGATGCAGCCTGGGATAATGCAGTGGCGAAAGTATTGCTGGAGCAGCAGTCTGATAAACTGGGATTAGTGGTTACTGACAAAGAAATGAATAACAGTATTTTGTTTGGGCCGCACCCGGCGCAAGCTGTAATACAGCAGTTTTCCAACGAGCAGGGAGTTTATGATCCGGACAATGAACTGGCGATTTTGAAAAATGTGGAAGCTAAGGGTAGCGCTGAGCAGAAAGCACAATTGCGTGCTTTTATGGATGAGCTGGTGCTGGGTCGACTGCAGGAAAAATACAATTCGCTTGCCTTGAATGCGCTGTATGTTCCCAAATGGATGGTGGAAAAGGAAATGGCATTTGAAAGTCAGCAGGCCCGTATCTCCCTGGTGAAGAAAAATTACACAGAAGTACCTGATAGCCTGGTGAAGATATCAGATGCTGAAATTGGCGACTATATCAACAAGCATAAAAGTGATTTCAAACAGGTTGAAAGCCGCAGCATTGCTTATGTAAATTTCAGCGCAGCGCCAAGCAGTGCGGATACTGCCGCCGTAAAAACCCAACTTGATGGTCTTGCACAAGGCTTCCAGGAAGCGCAGGATCCTGCCGTTTTCATTACACGTAATGGCGGAACTGCTGATGCAATGGTATATGAAACCAAATCAGCAATGACTTCAAGGATCAGGGATACGGTGCAGTCGCTTAACATTGGTTCTGTTTTTGGTCCGTACATTGATGCAAATGGAATGACGCTGGCAAAACTGATTGATAAGAAAGTGCTTCCTGATTCTGTAAAATGCCGGCACATCATCATCGCCACTGTTGATCAAAATGGTCAGCCCCTGGGCAATGACAGTGCAGCAATGAAATTGATCGATAGTATCAAAACGGCTATTGATGGCGGAGCATCCTGGAAAGAGATGGCTGCTAAATATAACAGTGACGGAACAAAAGCAACCGGCGGAGAAATGACGTTCTCATCGCAGCAGATCCAGAGTGTAGGCTTTGACCAGACGTTTGCAAAATTTGTTTTGTTTGATGGAAAGCCGGGCGATAAGAAAGTGCTGAAATCCGGGTTTGGTTACCACTATGTAGAGGTGATGCAGTTTATGAAGCCGGAGCAACAATACAAAGTTGCTTACCTGACGAAGACCATCAATACAAGTGATCAGACGGAGAACACGGCACAGGCTGCTGCCAGCCAGTTTGCGAGCGAGGCGCGCGATGAAAAATCGTTTAATGATGTATTTGACAAAAAGCTGAAACCGCAAGGTCTTGTAAAAGGCGTAGGTCAGTATATTCTTCCTTCTTCTTATACTGTTCCGGGCGTTGGTTTTAGCCGCGATTTTGTGAAGAAAGTATATGATGCCGACCAGGGCGATGTAATTGAGCCTGTAAAAGTAGCCGACAATTACGTAGTGGCTGTTGTAACGGGTGTATATAAGGATGGTACGCAATCTGTAGCTACAGCAAGAATGGCGGTAGAGCCGTTGCTGCGCAACAAGAAGAAGGCCGAGCAGATTGAAAAGGAAATTGGCAGCTACTCTTCGCTGGAGCAGGTAGCGCAAAAACTGAACAAGCCGATTGAAACAATTGATAGTGTTCGCCTTCGGGGTTCTGTTCCCAGCGAGGTAAGCTTTGAGTCGAAGGTAATTGGCGCAGCCACTAACCCTGCGAATGCCGGAAAGCTGATCACTAGCCCCATCCCGGGAATCAATGCGGTATACGTTATCAAGGTTGAGTCTGTGGTAGCTGTTCCGTCTACATCTGGCACGGCGGAAGACCGTCGCAAGGCGATGCTGGCGCAAATGCAGCAGATGAGTCAACAGGATCCGTCTTATTATCCGCTGCAGGCTGTACGTGAGGCTGCAACGATCAAAGACAGGCGATATAAGTTCTTCTAACAGCTTAATACGTTGAATGATAATGACAATCCAGCCCCTGCGGCTGGATTTGTTTTTTGCGGTAAACAAGAGCCGCCGCAATTTGTTATTTTTACGAGGCGCTTACCAGCGTATGAATTATGAGTGATGCAATTGTAAATAAGGTGGCGGAGAGCGGGTTAATTACGCTTGATCTTGAAAAGTATTATCCGCGGCAGGAAACAGCCGTTTTTGACATGAAGGATCACCTGTTTATGGGTATGATCCTGAAGGAAAAAGATTTCCGGGAAAAACTAAAATCGCTTGACCTGGCTCCCTACCATGGAAAGTATGTCGCGGTTTTTTGCTCCGCCGATGCGATTATACCTGTTTGGGCGTATATGCTGGTGGCGGCTTATTTGCAGCCGGTAGCGGCCGATGTTTTTATGGGAACAGCGAATGAATTGCATCGTCATCTTTTTATACAGAATCTTTCTGCTATTCCGGTTGATGAGTTTGCTGACAAGCGCGTGGTGATCAAAGGTTGTGGGGAAACACCCATTGGTGATTTTGCCTATATGGAGATTACAAAACTTCTTCGCCCCCTGGTAAAAAGCATCATGTATGGTGAGCCCTGCAGCACCGTTCCTGTTTATAAGAAACCATTATCTCCTAAGGCGGGAAGCTAGCGCGTGGTATTTTAAAACCACCCTCTTTTTCTGAATCCATAGAGCATCCAGATCGGGATGATCAACATCAGGCTAACGGCGGTATAAAAGCCCCAGCGCTGGTGAAAGAAGTTGACATTGGCGTCAAAATTCATCCCGAAGATGCCGCCGATTACCGTGGCCGGTGCCAGCAGGCAGGTTACAATAGCCATCACCTTCATCACCTCATTCATCTTCAGGTTTACGTTATTGATGTACAGGTCCTGCATACTTACCATTACATCACGGTAGTTTTCACTGAGATCAATGGCCTGGATAATGTGGTCGTAAATGTCTTTAAAGTATTTGGTGGTTCCATCATCCAACAAATCACTTTCGCTACGTAAATAGCCATTGATAACGTCGCGAACCGGTGCGAAATTCCGTTTCAGGATGATCAGTTCTTTGCGGAGCTGTGTAATCCTGTTGAGCGAGTGCGTGCTACTTCTGCGGATCACTTCTTCTTCCACTTCTTCAATTTGCTCACCCAGCTTTTCCATCACTACAAAGTAGTTGTCTACAATCATATCAAGCATGGAATAAAGCAGATAATCAGACCCGCGCTGGCGTAATTTGCTGGTATTATTTTTTAACCGTTCGCGAAGGGGATTGAACACATCGCGGTCTGCATCTTCCTGGAAACTGATCACAAAATCTTTTCCCAATACAATACTGATCTGTTCCTGCTCCACAGCTTTTTCTTCGTCATTAAAATAGAGCATATTGAGCAGGCAGAACAGGTCATTCTCTGATTCGTCCATCTTTGGACGCTGGTTGAGGCTCAGGATATCCTCTATGATCAGCGGGTGGATATTGAAATAATTACAGATGGATTCGACATCGGCTTTTCGAAGTCCGTCAATATTGATCCAGCTAATGCGACCCGAATTTTTGTAGGGATAACATCCCTGCACACCATCAAAATGGTGCTGTTCAATTGTCTGCGCATCGTAATCATACACATAGGCGGTAACCTTAGCAGCTTCTTCCCGTTGGGGCATGACCGTGGGGTTGACCGACAATATCTCTTTGGTGCGCCTGGCGGAAGCAAAGAGATTGGGCAGGTACAGGTACCGGAGGTATTTCTCTGGCCGGAGTTTCACGTTCATAACTGGAAGGTAATCAAAGATGATGAAACCTGCCGCTGTTGCGGGCCTTAAACGGCGCCGTAACAAATGTTAACGAAACGTTGAAGTGCCTGTTTAAAATAAACCCGCTGTTTCCGGCGAGGTCAAAAGGATGAACAAAAACAGTGATTATGAAAAAGAGAATTGTTTTACTGGGTCTGTTGCTGACCTTGGGAATAGTGGGTGTAAAGGCCCAGTATGTTCGCGTTCAAATCGGGTTTCCCGTGGGTGCGCGTGTGCATGCCGTGGGTCCGAGGCCGTATGCCGGTGCTGTTTGGATAGGACCGGAATGGCGATGGAGAAATGGGCAGTATCAGTCGGTGCCGGGATATTGGGCTCGTCCGCGCCACCATCGGTCGGTATGGGTGCCAGGCTATTGGCAGCATTCCCGCTGGGGTTATCGTTGGGTGCCGGGATACTGGAGACGATAGTTGGTTCAGTTCGTTGTTATAATGGGTTAAATAAAATCCCGCCGGCAGGCGGGATTCTTTTTATAATTTCTCATAGAGGGCGCGAAGTTTTTCGCGTGTCATAATCTTTTCCCAGTCTTTCCCGAGAGCATTTTCCCAAAGCGGTTTCATGCCCATAGACACGTTGATCATGGTTTCAAAATCTGCATCCGTCAGGCCTTTGCAGATGCCCGTTGGAATTTCGATTCCATTTTTGTCTACCATGAATTTAAATTCTCGTACGCCATCCGGGTAGTATTCTTCCAGGTGATTCATCACGATGCAGTTGCCGATGCCGTGTTTGGTACCCAGCAGGTAGCTGAGCCCGTAGCTTACGGCATGCGCCACACCTACCTGGGAATAGGCAATGCTCATACCACCCGCATAGGAGGCCATCATCAATTTATCGTCAGCATCGGCGTCCCATTCTTTTTTCTCCACAAAAACTTCGCGGCATAGTTGCAGGGCTTTTTCCCCGTAGCTTTTGCTGAATTCATTGAGATAAGTTCCCTGCAGGCTTTCAATGCAGTGGATGTAACAATCCATACCAGTATAAAACCGCTGGTTAACGGGTGCATTGGCAGTTAGTTCGGGATCCAGTACAATCTGGTCAAATGGAGTGAAGTCGGAGTTCATGCCCAGTTTGCGGGTAGGGCCGGTAAGCACAGTGGTGCGGGATACTTCTGCGCCGGTACCGCTCAAAGTAGGAATACCTGCCTTGTATACGCCCGGAAGTTTTACAAGGTCCCAGCCCTGGTAGTCGGCGGCAGATCCGGGGTTGTTCATCATCAGGGAAACGGCTTTAGCCAGGTCCATCGTGCTGCCACCTCCAATACCGATAACGCCGCTAACGGTGCCAAATTCAGCTTTGAGTTCTCCGGCAATGCTATCTACATAAGTCGTTTTTGGCTCATGGGTAACATCTGCAAAAATGATCTTATCATTTCCGCGCAGCGGAATCCTGTCCAGCAGTGGTTTGCCCTGGAAAAAATGGTCTACCAGGAAAATCATGGGACTTCCGTCTTTTCGATGTGGCGCCAGAATTTCGTCCAACTGGTTAAAAGCGCCGCGGCCGTACACCACATACCCGATCATTTTAAAATTCCTGAACTTCATGCTTCCCGATTTTTGTGTGAAGATAAAATATTATTATGTTGCCGGATTAATCAACCTGTTATGCCAAGTAAACAAATCACCATTCCGGCCCCGGGCCGAACTACCGAAGAAATGCTGCAATTGGCTTATGGCAGTTTGCTTCAATTAAACTGGACGCCAAAGTACACCGTGAATAATACGCTGATCGGTTATACAGAAAAAAAATGGAATCGTTATGAAAACGAGATCACTGTCCAGGCTGTTGAGGGCCAGCTGCAGGTAAGTAGTACGATGATCCACGGGGAGATGGCTGACCTGGCAAAACGCACTACGAAAGATGTATCAGCATTTCAAAAGACGTTTGAGGAATTAGCGGGGATCGCAACTGCTGACCAACTTTCCGGTTGGCAGCGGGCTTTGGAGCAATTGCATACTCAAACGCTGCAGGCAGCGGAAGAGCAGGCGCGCCAGGCGAAGGAAGTTGACAACGTAATGCATATTTCCGGCAGCAACCTGTATGTAACCTATGGGCTGATCGGTATTAATGTGCTGGTGTACCTGGCCATGGTTGTTTCGGGTATTAATTTTTTTCAACCCACCCCGATGGATGTATTGCGATGGGGCGGCAGTTTACCGGCGCTGGATTTCTCGGGTGATTGGTGGCGGGTTTTCACATCTATGTTTCTTCATTTTGGCTTGATCCATATTGCTTTGAATATGGTGGCGTTGTATATGATCAGCATCTACATGGAGCCAATGTTGGGAAAAGCGCGCTGGCTTACCGGATATTTGTGTGCCGGGCTTATCGGTGGTGTTGTAAGCCTGATGTTGAGAAATAATCAACTGGTGGTGGGCGCAGGCGCGTCCGGGGCTATATTCGGAGCCTATGGTATTTTCCTGGCGTTGCTTACTACCAGGATCATTCCCCAGCATATACGTGGAAATTTGCTTCAGTTTGTGTTATTTTTTGTGGCCTATAATGTCTTTTACGGGTTCAAAAAAGGATCGGGCATCGACAATGGCGCCCACCTTGGCGGCCTGGGTGGAGGAATGGTGATTGGCTATATTTATTATTTCTCGGTGAAAAAGCCAACGGCTATTAATAAAGCCATTGCCTGTATCGTGGTAATTGCTCTTACAACTGCGCTTTGTGTTTTTGTTTTTCAACATTATAAAAGGGACCAAAAACCCACTGTTGATTATCAAACGGGTCGTATTTCAGGAGTGAGCACAGAAGAAGCGGGTGCAGATCCAGCCAATTGGACAAGGCTTGTTCAACAATTTTCTGACCTGGAAGAAAAGGCGCTGGCACCATTTCGGGATTCAACATCAACACCGGAGGTGATTGCGGGCAATATGCGGGAGGTTTCTCTTCCGGCCTGGGCAGCTGCGGCAGCTGTTACAGATTCTTTGCAATTGGCAGCGGGTGATGATGATGAGCACGGCCGGATAGCGTCGATCCTTAAAGAGTATACCCGTATCAGAACAGCCGAAACAGAGACTCGTATCGAGTTCCTGGCGGCGCCAACAGAAGAACTAAACAATAAGATCAGTTCCCTGGATGCCCGGATCGACAGCCTGCTTGGAAAGCTTTCAAATTAAGCGACTGGCGCGTTCAAGATCTTCCGGCGTATCTATTTCAACGCCCATATAATCCACTACTACCATGCGGAGCGGAATGCCGTGTTCAAGGTAGCGGAGGCATTCAATTTTTTCAACTGCTTCCAGCGGACTAAGGGGCCAGGTTGTAAAATCAATTAATGTTTTTTTGCGAAAGGCATATACGCCGATATGCTCGTAATAGGAGATCGGAACAGATTTATCTCTTTGATAAGGAATGGGAGAACGGCTGAAGAACAATGAGTTCATAGACTGATCAACAACCACTTTTACAAAGTTGGGATCTTGTATCTCGGCTTCGCTGGTAAGTACCTGCATTAACGAGGCAACCTGTACGCCGGGATCTGTAAATTGTTCAAGCAGTTGCTGCAGGGGTTCTTTTTTTACAAATGGCGTGTCGCCCTGAACGTTGACGATAATATCTGCGTCCATGTCTGCGGCGGCTTCTGCAATGCGGTCGCTGCCGCTTTCGTGATTACGTTTGCTCATCACCGCTTTACCCCTGGCGCGCAGAATTTCATCGTGAATTATGGTGCTGTCGGTTACCACCACCACATCATCAAACAAACCGGTAGCTACCGTGGCTTCATAGGTGCGGGTAATAACCGGTTTGCCGGCCAGCAGCGCCATCATTTTTCCTTCAAAGCGGGTGGCGCCGTAGCGTGCGGGTATCAGGGCGACTTTTTTCATGCTGCAAATCTACACACCTGAATCTATAAAAATCACGAGCTGACCGCCCAGCAGGTACATTTCAAATGAGTAAAACGCGCCGTCTTCAAATTCCATAGAGATGCGCTTGTAGTTGTTGTAATCGCCTATTGTTTCCCGGTCTACAGTGATTCGATATTCAGTTTCTCCTTTGGTAATGGTTTTGGAGGAAGTTGGAAATTCGTCGGTAGCGGAAAAATATTCCTTGAATTCGGGAATCAGGCGCATCAGCAGGAAGCCTTCGTTAAGTGATAAATTGGGAAGCAGGTAGGCAGAGCCGCCGTATTCATAGCCGTGAAACTCCTGCCACTCAGCTCCGTTTTTATACAGTTGTTTAATTGTTTCTGACCCACCCTCTTCCAATTGATCAAATGACCCATCTTTTACCACCAGCCGGGAACCGAACGGGGATGAAATTTGTGCCATGTATTGTTTCATGGTGCTGGTACCAGTTTTGGGCGGAGGTATGGATAGCAGGTATGAGTTGACAATGAAACCCGGTTTACCGGCGTAGGTAACTTTTACCCATTCGCCGTCCATGCCCTCGGTATTGATTTTTACAGCCTCTTCGGGATACGAAATATTGACCTTTGTTCCGTATGGAATTTTTCCAAGTACGGTGGCGGCGGGATCCGGCTTTTCGCGGATACTCAACCCGCTTTTAGCGGCCACATACAATGATTTGTTTTGGGCAAAGGAGGCCAGGCAGGCAAATAAAAGTGCCAGTACGATTAATTTTTTCATGCGTGGAATTGTTGGTTTAAGATTCCGGGTCCAATTTACGGAACGGTTGTTTCATGAGCTGCATAAAGTCTTCGTCGCGCTCATTGGGATAATAGCGATCCAATCCGTACCTGATTTCCTGCGGTGCAAGCCTGCGAAACGTGCCGAGCAGGCGGTCCCAAATGGAAAGTATAGCCCCATAATTGCTGTCTGTATACGGTTGTTTCCAGTGATGATGCACTTTGTGCATATTGGGCGACACGATGATATAGCTTAGGCCTTTATCGAGCCAGCGGGGCATGCTGATATTGGCGTGTGTGAATGCGGTGGAGAAAACGAGAATGGTTTGAAAGATCATCACAGCATACATGGGAGCGCCACTAACGGCGATACCGATAAAGAAAAAGAGACCGCGGATCACGCTTTCTACCGGGTGATGTCTTAGGCCGGTGGTTACATCCACGTTATTGTCTGCATGGTGTATAACATGAAAGCGCCAGAGGAAATGCAGTTTGTGTTGGGTGATATGCACCAGCCAGCCGCCAAAAAAATCAAGTGCGAGAAAGCTGATCAGGATAGTGCCGAGTATTGATGCGTGTGTCCAGTAAACGATGCCCACCTGTTGGGTGCGGCACCAGTCGCTAAGCTTAATGATCAGGATGGCCAGGGCGGTATGAATAACGAGGTGGATAACCGTAAATCCAAAGTTCACGGCGGCGTGGCGTACCTTATTTTTTTTATAGCGAAGCGGCAGTAGTGGAATGCTTCCCTCGATGATCCAGAAAAAAAGAAGACCTCCTACCAGGAAGGCCATTCGCTGTACCGGATGTTTTTCCAGGGTGCTGAAGTAATCAATGATGTCATTCCACATGGCTGAAAAATTCGGTACAGAAGGTACGACAAATTTGTGATTGGATGAATTTAATTCAATAATTCGGCGATTCGCTGATTCGACAATCATTGTTGTCCGGAGAAAATAAAAATCCAACTCAGGACCTCTTTACTAGCCTGAATATCAAAGATTATTTAACCCACTTTTTGTCCAATTTAAAAGCAAGGCCCCTTATTCAAAAGCAACTCTGATTTCGCTGTGCGGTAAAAGTTTCACTTGATATCAGCGGTTAGCGATTCGTCGAATTGTATTTAATCTACCAGTTGCGGCGGAGGCGCCTTCTTTTTGTGCGGTTCCGCGCAGCGGAATGGCGCTGCCAAGCACAAAAAACAGCGCCGGAGCTGCAACTCGGCCCGCCGGCCGTGGAGGCAAAAAAGCCGCAAGCAATGCAAATGCCCCACTTAGTGGGATATGCTAAAGTTTCCCCGGACACTAATGATTCGACAATGGAAGAAAGTTGTTGGCGGGAAAATGAAAACCCCGTGAACCCCTCACATTTTTTTCACTTTTAGTTTTTATTTTTTCATCTTCTCTTGCATTCTCTGCGGTTCCTGGCGCTCTTGGCGATACCGCATTTATAAAGAACTTCTTTTTGTAACGCAAGGCCCGCCATGGTTTCGCCAGGTTCGCAAGAGAATATTCATTCCGTAATTCGTTCTCATTATTTGAAAGCAATACTAATTTCGGTTGTGCAATAAAAATTTCCCCGGACACTAGTGAAGTGCTAATTCAATAATCACCAGCGGCTTGTTTTTCATTTCGACATTAGCTTTTCTATGATGAAAAAAAATCCCGCCACCAGGGCGGGACTCTATCCAAGCAATTAGTCAGGCATTACTGATTTAGCATAAGCGGCATTACCAGCATCAGCAACTCTTCATTTTCATCTTTTTCGCTGGGTTTAATAAGGCCGGCTTTTGTAGGCGTAGACAGTTCCATTACCACATCGTCACTCTCGGCAGCATTCAACATTTCAATCAGGAACTTTGCATTAAAGGCAATCACAAGATCTTCACCATTGTACTGGCATTTCATGCGCTCGTTTCCTTCAAAACTGAAATCTACATCCTGTGCCGCCAGTTGCAATTCACTACCGCTGATATTCAACGCTACCTGGTTGGTGCTTTTGTTACTAAACACACTTACACGGCGCAATGCACTTTGGAAGTCGTTGCGGCCAACAGTTAGCTTATAAGGATTATCTGAAGGGATCACCACCTTGTAATCCGGGAAGCGCGCGTCAATCAGCCGGCAGCTCATTTGTGTAGTTCCGTGTTTTACAAACAGGTGATTGCTGTTATAGCTCAGCGTAATTTCATCTTCGTTTGCGGGGATGGCAGCCTTGAGCAGGTTGAGCGGTTTACGGGGAACGATAAACGAATCATTCTTCGGACATTTCACATCCAGCCTTTTATAACGAACCAGGCGATGCGCATCTGTGGCCACAAATTGCAGCCCTTTTTTATCCAACTCAAAAAACACGCCCGTCATGGCAGGGCGAAGATCATCATTGCTGGTAGCAAAAAGCGTTTTATTGATGGCGGTCACCAGGGCGTTCGCCGTCATGGTGAATGAGGTCGCATCATCCGCCGCAGGCTCTTTCGGGAAGTTGTCGGGGTTTTCGCCCATCACTTTATATTTCCCGTTGTCGCTGGTAATTTCAATACCAAAGTTCTTGTCGATGTTGAACGTAAGCGGCTGATCAGGGATATTCTTCAGCGAATCCAGCAGGATACGTGCCGGGATACAAACCTTACCGCTGTCTTTGGCCTCAATATCGAGTTGGATCCGCATCACCGTTTCCAGGTCGGTAGCCACCACCGTCAGTTTGTTCTTTTCCACTTCAAAGAGAAAATCTTCCAGGATGGGCAATACCGTATTGGCATTGATAACCCCGGAAATATGCTGGAGCTGTTTTAATAAAGAGGAGGAGGATACAATAAACTTCATCTTCGCTTGTTTGGAGCGAAACTACTGATTTTTAGTTTACTCCCAACACTTTAGGGGCGACCGTGGATTACTTGTAGATACCGCCTGAAATACCCGCCAGACCTGCGGTTTTTCCCTTGGTTGTTCTTTAGTATCTTGCCCGTACACAACCTGAAACTGATGTTTGACAAACTATTCGGATGGGGACGAAGAAAGGAGGAGCAACCCGCCATAGGGCCTTCCCTGGACATACTTTTTGGCAGGTATTCCGACAATAATAAGCCCGTGGCTAAGGTCAACCGCTGGACAGACGCCGACAACCTGTATAAAGAGAAAAAATACCAGGAAAGCATTGATGCGTTTTTCGACTACCTGCGGGACGACAAGGCCGGCAACGTGGTGTATGAGCGCAATGGGGAACAGGGCCGGTTTGAACTGTTCCAGGGTTCCAAAATTGTAAGGGGTCATTTTGACGGTGAAAAGATGCTGGCCGAAGTAACCCTGGCTAAAATGCCCCAACCATCGGTTCCCGTAATGCGGCGCCTCCTGGAGATGAACTTTTCCCTCTACTACGGCCGTTTTGCGCTGGATAATGAACGCCTTTGTATGCGCTTTGATACTCCCATCAACAGCGCCAGCCCCAGCAAATTGTATTATGGCTTGAAAGAACTGGCAACCAAGGCCGACAAACAGGACGACCTGCTGGTGCAGGATTTTTCCGTGTTACAAACCATCGACAGCGACCATATAACTTCCCTGGATGAGCAGGAAAAAGCGGTTAAATACGAATACTACCTGAAGTGGATGGCCCAAACACTTGATTTTATCAACACACTGGACGCTGATAAATTCTCCGGCGGCATCGCCTATATGCTGCTGGCTCTCGCCTACCGGATAGATTTCCTTATTTCCCCGGAGGGAAGACTGCTAAATGACCTGGAAAAAATTGCAGGTATTTATTTTAAAAAAGATGAGCGCCCGATAGTGGAAAAAAACCGGGACATGATTGAAGAGTTTAAAAAATTACAGGCCCGTTCCCGGGAAGAAGTATATTCCTATCTCTTCCGGTCCAGGTACACATTCGCCATTGTAGCGCCCCAGGAATACAAGAAAGTGGCAGAAGCCATTCACGCCGCCAATCAGAACATGGTTTGGTACCGCGACAATAATTACCCGGCTATCGCCAACCAGGTAATTGAATATGGCCTCACCTATTGTCAATACTCGTACAGCCTGCCCAGGGTGATCACAGAACTGCTGCAGCTTTATATGATGGTCAATTACGGCGATTATTTCGCTGCGCTGGGCTTTCGCGAAGCGTTTTATAACGCCACCGGCAACCAGTTCAATTCCGCCGCCATCCTGGATCGCATCCTGGAAATTCAGGGTCGCTGGCGCGAAAAATACCCGGGCCTCGATTTTAAAACCCAGAACCTCCGTTTTGATACGTTGACCAACTTCAACTCATCATTTACCAATGAACTGGAATTTTTAAACCTGGATCCGAAATAATTGTACATGGACATTCAGCAAATAATAGAACAATACCAGAAAGGCATTATCCAGATCGCTACAGGTACGGGTACCGGCACCGGATTTTTTGTGCGGGAATTTGGTTTGATCGTCACCAACAACCATGTGGTAGGAGAAAATGCACAGGTAACGATTGCCGGAAAAGCATTTGATAAAATGCTATCCAGGGTTTGGTATACAGATCGTAAGCACGACCTTGCCTTCCTGGAAGCGCCCGCCGCCATTGAGCTGCCGGCACTTGAAATGGGTCGCTACGAGGAAATGAAAGATGGAGATCCTGTGCTGGCAATCGGTCACCCCTACGGCCTGAATTATACCGCAACCCAGGGCGTTATTTCTAAGGTAGACCGCATCATGGACGGCCTGAAATTTATCCAGATCGATGCGGCCATTAACCCCGGAAACAGCGGTGGACCATTGGTCAACAACCGCGGACAGGTAATAGGCGTAAACTCCATGATCATCCGCGGCGGTGATAACCTGGGCTTTGCACTTCCCGTAATGTATCTCCGCGAAGCGCTACAGCTATATGCTCCCAATAAAGGACAGGCATCTACCCGTTGCTATAGTTGCGATTTCCTGGTAACACAGGCTAATATTGACTCGGGCAAGTACTGCCCCAGCTGCGGCACGGAAGTAAAACTTCCCGAGATCCCGGAAAAGGAGGTAGAGCCCGTAGGCGCCGCGCGCACTATTGAAGAAATATTGAAAGAGCTGGGCAAAGATGTACGCCTGGCGCGCGAAGGAGTAAACAGCTGGACGGTAAAAGAGGGATCTGCCAAGATCAAGATCGCCTACAATGCCGAAAATTATTTTATCGCCGGCGACGCCTACCTGTGCCAGATGCCAACGGATGTTTCGCGGATTAAACCATTGTATCAATACCTGCTGCAGGAAAACTACACGATGAACGGCCTTGTGCTCAGTTGTATGAAGCAAAACATTGTGCTAAGCTGCATCATGTATGATTTGGATATGACGAAGGATTCAGGCGTTGCGGCGTTCCGCAACCTGTTTCAGCAAGCGGATCATTACGACGATTTTCTGAAGAACGAATACGGTTGTACAGACAGGTTAGAAGAATAGCCTGAAAAAACGGCCACCGCAAAATGCTTTGCCATTCATGCCAGGACAAAGAGCAACTAAAACTGCATTGCATAATAATGACCGGCCCAGGCTACTGCTGCTGGCTACGATAAGCCTGTTTTTGGGACTGTCTGTTGCTGCGCAACAAAACATCCAGACCATTGATTATACTACGCGGGAAGGACTTTCTTCCAATTCCGTTTACCGGACAGTTGTTGATAAAAAAGGGTTTCTCTGGATTGCTACCGGTAACGGCGTGAGCCGGTTTGACGGCAGGAAATTTGAAACATATACAACTGCAAGAGGACTCACCGATAATGAAATTATTGACCTGTTTATCGACAGCAGCGGCATTATCTGGGCGATACCATTTCGCCGGACACCATGTTATTATAATGTACGGAAAGACAGGTTTGAAAATGAAAATACAGACGAAGCACTCAACACGATTGAACTGGCCAATACCCATCGCGCGCAAGCGCTGCAATACGGCGGAATGGCGTTCGCCAATAATGAGCGGGAATTATATATTTATAAAAATGGAAAAACTACAGCCTATAGCCATTTCCTGGCACAACGATCCGCGCTGATACAACGTATCTATGAATACCAGCCAGGCAAAATGCTGCTGTTTTCTGAAGATTCGATCCGGTATTTTGATGAAGGAAAAATAGTACGTGCCATTCCACTGCGGCTAACGCTGATAGGCACGGAATGCATGGGATCAAAAATGTACCTGGCCCAATCCCGGAAAATTACCGCACTTACCATCGGGAAAAACGGCGAGATCGAAAGCCGGTTAGAAAAAGAATTTCCATTCGACATCCGAATTTTTTGCTGTACCGGTAAAAGCCTCGCTATCACGTCAGCAAGCGGCAACACGTATCTGCTAGACCGCAACACGCTGGTGGTGCGCGACAATGTGTTGAATGAAGCACAGGTGCGTAATGTAAT
Source organism: Bacteroidota bacterium (assembly GCA_048498035.1). GTDB lineage: Bacteria > Bacteroidota > Bacteroidia > Chitinophagales > Chitinophagaceae > CADEDV01. Next base: position 82,724 of record JBEHYT010000006.1, read on the forward strand.
GGAAGATAAGGATGGCAATACCTGGCTGGCCACAATGGAAAGCGGACTGGTGAAAGTGCAACAAAAACGGATTTCCTCCTACACCGCTGTAAAGGAGATGGAACAAAACTTCAATGCGCTTATCAAAACGCCTTCGTTTATTGTAGCCGGTACTAATAACGGTGAAGTATATGTATATGACGGGCTCTATGCCGTAAAGCGAATTCCTCTAACCGACGGTAGAAATATCGACGCCTGGGTGCGACGAATTGTACAAACAAAAGAAGGCATTTTTGTGTCTACCCAGGTAGGTTCTTTTTTGTTCGACAGCAACATGAAAAACCTGCAGTCATCATTTACCGGTGCATTTAACCGCGCCTCTAAAACTGCTGCGCTGCTGAATGATTCCACGTTGGGAACGGGTACTCACTCCCAGGCCTGGAAATATAATCTTTCGACGGGCCGCTGGACAGATAGCATTATAAAACGGGTAACCGCAATGGCCGCGGATGTCCGGGGCCGTGTGTACGTAGGATCAAACGACGGCTTGTTTCGCTGGGATGCAGACAGCCTGATTGCATTTGGAAAAAAATATACGGCCTGTAATTTTCGGGTGAATACGATTGCCTGCTCGCCAGACAGTATTGTTTGGGTGGGATTGGGGACAGATTCCTTGCTTGCCTTAAAAGACGATCGATTGCTGGCTTCATTTGCGCTGGGCGGAATTATCCCGGGGAATATCTGTCAATCGCTCTATTGCAACAAAGCCGGTGAACTGTGGCTGGGCACCAACCTGGGGCTCAACAGGATCCGTTACCGAATGGTAAATGAGAAATTGACCATCACCAATACTTATTTCGGCGTAGCCGATGGATTACCTGGGGACCAGGTAAATGATATCACTATCCGGAATGATACGGTATATGTGGCCACCAGTGGCGGTATTAGTTATCTCCCGGCATCACTACTGTTACCGGTGGCTGATATTGCCACGTATGTAACAAGGGTTACTATTAATGGAGAAGATGAAGAAATGCGTGAGAGCTATTCACTGCCTTATTACAAGAATGATATTTCCATTGATTTTTCCGGTGTTGATCTCACCGGCTTTATCCCTCTTTTTGAATACACCGTAAATGACGGAGAGTGGAGAAGAGCTACCAGTATCCGGTTGCGCCTGGCGCCGGGAAATTATAAAATCCGCATCAGGGCTATCAAGCGGGATGGTTCTCCATCTCCACAGGAGGCGTCGGTTCAATTTATTGTGCGCGCCGCCTTCTGGCGAACAACCTGGTTCCGCGTGTTGGTGAGCATGCTGGTATTTGGCGCCATTATTTACTTCCTGCAACGCCGCAGTCAAACCCGCCGCCGGCAGGCCGTGGCAAAAGCGATTACCGAGAAAAAACTGGCTGAACTGGAAATGCAGGCGCTGATGTCACAGATCAATCCGCACTTTGTATTCAACTCACTTAATTCGATCAAAGGATTTATCTACGATAAAGAATTAAAAGAAGCAGATCGCTACCTGGATAAGTTTTCAGACTTGTTGCGAAGCACGCTGGACAATGCGCAGGCTTCCGTAATTACCTTGAAGGATGAAGTGCGCTACCTGGACACCTACCTGCAGTTGGAGATGCTTCGCTTCCGTGATAAATTCATTTACCAGCTGCGGGTAGATGCCAGCCTGGACCCTGAAACTGTGTATGTTCCGGCAATGCTTTTGCAACCATACGTTGAAAATGCAATTCGACATGGAGTGCGGCATTTAGATAACCGCCAGGGAATTATTACTATTGCAGCAGCGAAAAGCGCGGATTATCTTGTCTGTACTATTGCAGACAATGGCATTGGTCGTGAGCGTGCGCTGCAACTACGTAGCCAAAAACATATTGAATACCAAAGCCGCGGCATGCAACTGTCTAAAAGAAGAGCCGAACTTTACGGCATTGAACAGGAAATTATCGACCTGAAGAACGAACAGGGAGAAGCCATAGGAACTGAAATTGTATTGCGAATACCATTAAGCCTGAAACCCTAGAAGAATATGTCTTCATTGAACTGCGTTATACTGGATGATGAGGCGGGAAATGTGCAGCTATTGAAAAATATGCTGCAACTCCATTGTCCGCAGCTGCATGTACTGGCTGCCGAAACCGATGCCCGCAAGGGCGTTTCGCTGGTAAAAGATCTACAGCCACAACTGCTGTTCCTGGATATTGAAATGCCCCATCTCAATGGATTTGAAACGCTGAAAAGCCTGGAGCCCGTTGGTTTTGAGGTAATTTTTGTAACCGCTTACAGCCATTACGCGGTGGAAGCGTTTGATGTGCAGGCTACCGGCTTTTTAACCAAACCGGTGAGCGCAGAAAAACTGGTTGCCGTGGTACAGGCCGCCACGCAGCGGATTGAACAAAAATCAATTAATAAAAACCTGTTTTCGCTTCTCGAGCAAAATGCCAAACCGGCAACGCCGAATAAGATTCCATTATCTACCAGCAATGGGCTGGTATTTGTGAAAGTGTCAGATATTATGTATTGCGAAAGCAGCGGCAATTACACGCATTTCTTTTTGATAAACGAAGGTAAGATCGTGGTGTCGCGCCAACTTGGCGAATATGAAAAACTATTGCCGGAAACCGATTTTATGCGCGTACATGATAAATACATTATCAATCTTTCATTTATCCAGGAATATATAAAAGGCAGCGGTGGTGAAGTAATTCTTGAAAACGGCAAGGAAATACCTGTTGCAGCCCGCCGGAAAGAAGATTTCCTGGCGCTTTTTGAACGATGGATACGCCGCAAGGGTTAATTACAATTATCAATGCGTTATGCACTTTTCTAACCGCATAACGAATTCATTATCAATTACAGCTTCTTTACCCCCACCGGTTACGCTTATACAACCGGAACCAACGCCTGTACAATCCGGTTAAATTAGCCGGATTCTTTTACAAGTTTTACGCTGGCCATATCAAACCAACCCGATATGAAGAAACTAAAACTTGTACTGCTTTCACTTGGCATCTCCCTGCTGGCAGGCGCACAGCTAAACCAGGTGAATATCGTCAACTTCACAGTGCGCAACACACTGCCCGCGTCCATCGACAACTGGTTGACCACTCCCGGCGCCGTGTTGCTTACCGCTCAAAAAGTACCTAACTCGCGATTGCTGGAGCCGCGCCTGGTGGTTCAAATCAGGTCTGGTGGAACGGTGATCTGTGGAAATACACCCGCCACAGCCAGGGCTATTGACCCATTTGATGTACGTACGTTTAATACTGCCGACATCACCGGTGCGCTTACCAATTGCAAAGAGTTGAAAGAAGGCACATACACGCTATGTGTACAGTTTTTTAATGTAGATAAACTGGCCATCAGTCGCGAGCTATGTAAAGATTTCCGCGTAGAAGCAGCCGCGGTGGATTATGCACCGCCTACGCTGATCACGCCGGAAAATGAACGCGCCTTCTCGTTACAGGAACTGCAGCGGCCGGTTATTTTCCGTTGGACGACGCTTGTGCCCAAACCCCGCGAAGCAGTTACGTACCGGCTTCGGGTGTGGCAACTGATGCAGGGACAAAATGCAACACAGGCCATGCGTGCCAACCAGCCATTGGCAACGAAAGATGTGGAAAATAGCACACAAACCACTATCACCAACCTGCTGACAGGGCCCTGTAAGCCTCCATACCTGTGTGAGTTTATCTGGAATGTGCAGGCAATTGGAAAAAATGGTAAACCAATGGGGCGCAATAATGGCAATAGCGAACCCTTTACATTTAAACTGCAAAACAATATTGATATTGAAATAGACAGTCTTACCGTAGGTTGTTGTGAAAAGGGCAAGCAAAATATTTTCCTGGATGTCAAGAATAATCTTGGAAGCAGCGTAAAGATTACGGCGATCAAATACAAGATAAACGGCACGGGACCGACCCTTACCTTATCGCCGCTTTCCCCTGCGCTTCCCGTAACCATTCCGGGCAACGGCTCACAGCCGTTTACTTCCAGCATCAATTGTATTGATAGCGCTGCTACCATTAAGTTCCTGGTGGATGCGGAGGATATTGCAGACCCGGATAATAAAGAAACGGAGGTGGCCATTGATACATTACACTGCCGTTGCAATGCATGCGATAGTGTAAAAATTGATGTGGTTCAAAAAGACAGCGTTCACCTGGATGCAAGCGGCAGCCTGGTCCTTCCCACTACTATTACAATAAGTCCCAAGCCCATCAAGGCGATGACGGCAGACCTGGTGTACTTTGAATATGTTCCGGAGAGCGAGGATTGTATGCTTTGTAATAAAGACAGCAAAACCTTTGGCAATTTTATTTCTGCCACCGGCGGAAATCAACCACTTGGAATTCCAAATCCACATACTGTTCAATGGATAGGAAATAATCCTGCCGGGCAAATGGCAACCGGCGTTCCGCTCAATTTCACCATCAGCATGCCACCTACGGTAAAATGTTGTGCGGCACAGGTTCGCTGGTGTATCCGGTATACGATAACATTTGCGGATTGTACGGTGTGCAGCAAAGAAATCTGCTACACCTACAATAAAAAATGCGATTGTAAATAATCCTGCCTCACCTAAACTAACAATGATGAAAAAGATTATCTATATAGTTTTCGCGTTGCTGCTTGGTTTGCGCGTGTCTGCGCAGGTTAACAATTGTTGCCCGCAGTTCAACTTACAGCAGCTCAATTCTACGATGGCCTGCCCGGGCGACAATAGTTGCAAAGAACAATCTCACAATGGTGATACACCGGCCGGTCCTCAACTGCAATTAGTGATTGCCTGCAAAATGAGTACGCAATCCTATTATGTATTTCCCAATTTGCCTGGCTTTACTTATTCCTGGCAACTGGTGGGAGGAACGGCGCCGTCACTGTCGGCAAATCCGCTGGTGGTAACCTGGGGAAGTGGCGCGCAGGGTTTTATACAGGTAATTGTGTCTGATGCCAGCGGCACCTGTAGAGACACCCTCACGCGCAAAGTTTGTTTACTGGACGCACCGGTGGCGTCTTTTACGGTGTCTCCGTCTCTTACCGTTTGTACGGCACAACCTGTTACATTCACAAATACCTCCGCGGGTGGTATCAGCTATAGCTGGGACTTTGGTGATAATACCGGGTCTACGGCACAAAACCCACCGCCACATACATACGCGAGCCCAGGAACCTATACGGTGGTGCTTACCGTTTCCAACGGAAGCAGTGGTGGGGCAAATGGCGGCGGCGAACGATGCGGATGTACAGATACTGCTACTGCGGTAATACATGTAGTAGCAGGCTCCGGACCAACCATTACTTCCAGTTGTAAAAAAATGCTGTGTCCCGGTGATACCGCAACGTATTGCGTTAGCAACGGCTGCGCACCGTATAATTGGTCGGTAAATGGCGGCACCATTATTGGATCTGCCACGGGTCCCTGCATCACCGTAAAATGGGACACCCCTCCGGCGACCTATCCAACTTCTGTTTCTGTAACAACAGGTTGCGCCGGATCCTGCAGCAACACAGCTACGCTCAACGTTCCTGTACTGTATAATAATATACCTGTTGCGGGTCCCAGCCCGGTATGTGCGGGAACAACAACATCTTATTCCCTACCGGCAATGCCCGGCACATTTTACAACTGGACGCTAACCGGCGGTGGCGGCGGTTCAATTGTTGCCGCAGATAGCAATACAAACGTTGTTAACATTAACTGGACCGGTCCTGCGGGTACTGCTGTGTTAACCTGTAATTATCATAACCCGTATTCAGGTTGCAGCGGCAGCACAACACTCAATATCGATGTTCGTAAAAAATTTGAATTAACCGGTGTTACGCCACTTTGTACCAATAATACCGGCAGCTATAGTGTTGTAGGCGGTGGTACTGCTAACTGGACAGTAAGTCCGGCCAGCGGCTATACCATTGGCGGATCCACTACAGGCGTTGCGGGGATAAGTGTGAACTGGACAACGGCCGGCAGTTATGTGGTAGCAGCGGTGCCGGTTACCCCCGCCAATTATTGTAATGCATCGGCATCTATGAACGTGGTGGTAAATCCAACCCCGGTGTTGAGCGCTATTGCCGGTTCAACACAAATATGCCCGGGAAGTTTTTATACCTATAGCGTTACGAGCAGTCTGCCGGGTTCTTTCAGTTGGTCGGCAGCCAATGGTACTATTATTTCCACTATGGGCGCCAATAACGATTCTGTGGTGATCAAATGGTTGGGAACCGGCTCCCAGGTTGTAACGGTTTCTCAAATGGTGAATGGTTGTACCGGCTCTGCAACGTTAGCGGTGAGCAATGTGCCCGTACCAACAATTGCCGGCGCTTCTTCAGTTTGTCGCGATTCGCTGGCTAATTATACCGCATCCGGCGCTCTGCCAGCGGGAAGTTATACCTGGACGGTAGTTCCTGCAGCTGCGGGAACAATACAGGGCGGACAGGGAACAAACAGCGTTAATATATTGTGGCCGGGGGGCACATCGCCCGGAAGCACTACTGCGAATGTGCAGGTGGTAGTATGTGGCTATCCGCCCGTCAATTTTCCTGTTACCATCACTACACCGCCAAATGTTACTGTAAACAAAAGCGGAAGTCTTTGCGCAGGCGGTGTTACACTCACTGTTTCCGGATCACTTCCCTGTTACCAGTGGTTCCTGAATGGCAGTCCGATCTCAGGTGCCAACGCCGCTACTTATACTGCTACTACTTATGGTTATTATGAAGTGAAATGCCCCGGGCAGTGCTCAGGATACGGTGGTGTTTTTGTACCACGCGAACATATTCCTAATGTTACGATCACTGCAGACAATGTACTTACCTATTGTACAGGAACGCCAATCAATGTAAACCTTCTTTCTGCCACGCATCCCGGCTGCTCATTCCTTTGGTATAAAAATGGCGTTTCCACAGGAACAACTACAGGCACGCTGAATGTAACAACGCCGGGCTCTTATTTTGTGGTGGTAAACTGCGGAAATTGTAAGGATACTTCGAATGTGCTGGTGGTAGACACTACCAACTGTAACCCGGGATCTGGTTGTGACTTCTCGTCTATTTTACGGGAACCCGTAACAGACGCGATTGCGAAAGCGGGACCCCGCCCTGCCAGCGGACCAGATGAGGGAACACCGTATTATACGGCTACATTATCCATTAATCCTCCGTCTAACCCCTGCAACAATCCAACGTTTACAGCAAACTACAGTTTTACCGGCGTGCATTCGTTAAACTCTGGTATCCATTGGGATTTTGGAGATGGTACAACGGCAAATACGATTGTTCCCAACGGCACCGGCACTACACCCGCCACACCGCCGCACGCCTACACTTCAGTAGGAACCTATGTTGTAATGGCCTGGGCGTATGTAAACTGTCCGCCACCACCCACACCGCATACCTGCCTGCTGTGGGATACGATACATTATACAGTACCGGTGGCAGCCAATTTTAATTATAGTGTCAACTGTGATAAGATCTATCTGTCTAATCTTTCAACGGTATTATCCGGCTGCACTATTGTTTCCAACAGCTGGAGCGCGGCGGGTCCGGGAACAGCAACGTTTAGCAGTCCCACTGCTGCAAGTCCTGTTCTTACCGTATCACAATCGGGTGTATACAATGTAACATTGCAGGTAACATCCAGTTGCAACGGTTGTACCGCACAGGTTACAATCCCGGTTACCGTTAATCTTCCTTCGGCTACCTTCACGGTTCCTTCACCGGTATGTACCGGAACGCCCGTAAGCTTTAATGCACCTGCCGGGGGAACGCATTACCTATGGGATTTTGGAGATGGCTACACATCGTCATTACAGTCGCCGTCACATTCTTTCGCGGCAGCGCCACCCTCGCCTACTGTTACGCTTACTGTTACAGACGCCCTGGGATGCGTTTCAACAGCCACTCAACCCGTTTCGGTGGTAACACCGCCCGCACTTACTATTTCGGGAGATCAACTGATTTGCCCGGGAAGTACGGCAACTATTACTGCGAATGGTTCCGGCTTTACAAACTATACCTTCTATCAAAATGGTGTGGCTGTGCAAAGCGGCCCTGCTAATAGTTATTCAACCGGTGTTGCAGGTACCTTTTATGTTGTAGCATCTGTGGGTGGTAATTGCCCGGTAACATCCGTACAAACTCATGTTTTCTATAAGCCACAGCCTACGGCCCACATTGTTGGCAATGGTACAACCTGTTTGTACAGTGGTACTGCATATATATACCTGTATAACTCAGTAAATGATCCTACGTGGAGCTATTCCTGGACTGCGGCGGGTAATCCTGCTGTGCTCTCCACAACGTTTGATCTGAATACTACTGTGAATACACCGGGAAATTACAGTTACATTCTCGCCGTTACCAATAGTGACGGTTGTACTGCCCGCGATACGTTTTGCGTGGTAGTGGGTCAACAACCGCAGGTAACCATTACGGGAGGCAGCGGCACATTATGTGCAGGAACTTCTCACACGTTTACGGCAACAGCAACCCCGGCCAACCCGAATTACATTTACCAATGGAGCAACGGTGTTACCGGTCCTACAATGACCACTTCACAACCGGGAATGTACAGTGTGAACGTTACCGATCCTGCTACCGGATGTATAGGTGGCGGATTTGCAGGAACCATCCAAAAACGTCCATCTGCAATTTTATTCCCGGCAGGATGTGATACGCTTTGTGATTATGACTCCATTATACCACCGTTGGCGCTGGCGCCGGGACAGGACTATTCCATGTACAATATCCAGTGGCTGCTGAATAACGTACCATTCTATACCGGCCCGGTGTTGAACCTGCAAAGCCAGATGTCGCAGTTAAACTACGGCGTTAATAATATCTCGATCGTTGTTACTTACAATGGCTGCTCCGATACATCAGGCGTTTATAATCTCTTTATTAAAAAATGTGGCGGCTGCAGTTGCGCCGACAGCCATTGGAATGAATTGTATTGGTATTATAATAGTGATGATCCCAAGAACCCGGTAAAGAAGAAATTTGAATGTGGAAAGGATTTTGGAGTGCTGGACTGCAATAAGCCGATTACATTCTTTGCAAGTTATCAATGCAATCCCGATAGTTGCAACCAGGCAGTAAGCTACCAGCTAACCGGTACTGTAACACAATCCGGCACTATGCCGTTCAGTACGCTTGGTTTGCCTGCGGGTGGCTATACGCTAACCATGATTGGCCAATGTGGAGATTCTACCTGCAACCGCTGCGTAATTAAATTTAAAATTGATTGTAAGGATTGCGATTGTAAAGGAAGTAAATGGGGAACAATATCGCTTACACAGGTTCCTACAGATGTAACGTTGCCCGGCTCCAAAGCGGTAATTGGTCATCCGCAGCTTGGTGTTGATCTCAAATGTGGAAAGACCTACGAGATCAAATGCAATACCACTTATAATGTAGCCGCCTCCTACATTTGTGCTAAACCTAACTGTACCGGCTCGGTGAATTACGTGTTAACAACACCCAGCGGAACCAGCAGCGGAACTGCACCGTTTAATTTTACACCAACAGCAAGCGGTGTTTATACACTTACGCTCTATGGATATTGCGGTAACCAGCTTTGCGATAGTTGTGTGATCCGGTTCAAGGTAGACTGTGGCACTACGCCTCCACCGCCCTGTTGTATCTATACTATCGGTGTAAAAGATCCGTCGGTACAATTAACAACGCTGGCAGATCCGGCGGCCACGGTTGCTGCGGCAGACTTCGGCATCAGCGGTCCGGCAGGAAACCTGTTTACAGAAATACGTGCTGAAGTAGTTGGGTTTGACCTGAGCAGTAATTTTAATAATGAGTGTCTCAGTTGCAAAACGAAGCCCTATGCCTGGAGCAGTATCTATCAGCCGGGCCCGGTTGCCTCGATAGCGCCACAGGTTAGTTTGTTTGGCGGAACCAGCGCACCGGCATTCAACCCGGCAGGTACGGGCGTATATCAAAACCCGAGGGAAGTGATTTGGAATAATGGTGGAGGCGCTTTTGCACTTCCTTCATCAATTCACCTGTCGTTCCTGTTGCCACCAGCATCCATTATTACCTGTTGTGATCTCACTGCAAAAATTTGTGTGAAGTTTACGTTCAGGGATAAAGATTGCAGGGAATGTACCAGTATCGTATGTTTTACAGTAATAATAAAACCCGGTAGTACGGGAGTAACAAAATAAATAACCATTAAACCAAACAATCCGTAAACTATGTACCGCTGCCCCGCCTGTTTTGCAGGTGGTTGCGAAACAGTTCGGGTGCCGGCGGGTCATAATCAAAACCATGAATTATGTATAACCGGGTTGTGTACTGGATTTTCGGTGTATTGCTGTTGGGGCAGGTGCAGCTGCTGCAGGCACAGGACTCAGCAGCTGATCATTCGTCATTCCGCATTAGCGGAACGGCAGGTGTTTCCTATGAACATTATGGCCTTAGCCGCTCACCCTCCGGCTGGAATGGATATTTACCAAGAAAACCCTGGAACCAGGTGCGGTTTAATTTTTCGCCGGAAATGCAATTTGGGAAGGATTTTGTTTTGCCGTTTAATTTCAATTTCGCGTTGAAACCGGTTAACTATGCCGGGCCGTACACCGGCATCCGTCATCAAAGCTTCGCGCAGTTTGTAACTAACCCGATGAACAGTTTTGGCATCAGCCCGCGTTATAAATGGGCTGAGTTGCAGTTGGGAACACAATACCTGAATTATTCTGAATTAAGCACCGGTGATATCGGAATTTTTGGCGCCGGATTCAGCATTCATCCCGGCAATACAATCGTTAAGTTTTTTACCGGGCTCTCGCAAGAGGCCGTTAACTTTTATACCGGTCCGCCGGCCGCCACCGGCGCCTATCGTCGATCTAATTGGATGATGCAGGTGGGACGGGAGCGTGAAGGAAAATACCTGGTGGCGTTTAACCTGGTAAAAGGTCGGGACCATGTAAATTCTGCTGATACGGTTTTGCCCTCCATTCGTCCGCAGGAAGGGTTTACCATGAGTTTGGTAAGCCGCTTTCGTTTTGAAAAAGGCTGGTATTCCGAAGCCGAGATAGCACAATCCATTTATACAAAAGATCTAACCTTACCGGAAGATACGTTGCTGAAAGGGTTTCATCCATTTATCGATCCACATTCTTCCACCGTAAAAGATTACGCGGCAGAAGCTGCCGTGGGAAAACGAAGCAACAATTTTGACATCGGCATAAAGTTGAAATACCTCGGCGCCGGTTTTGAAACGCCCGGTTATCCCTTTCTGCTGCCTGATCGACTGGATTACACTCTTAATACCCGCTTCAATACCTGGAAAAGCAAACAGGGTGGTTATAAAATGAACGTAGTGGCCAGCGTAGGACAGCGTGTGAATAATGTTAGTAGCACCACCCTTCGCGCCAAACAATTTATTGGTAACATTAACTGGTTTACCCAATTTAATGAGCACTGGAATTTAAACCTCAGTTTTAATAATTTTGGATTCCAGGCGCCCGGCGGTATTAATCCCTACGGTATCAAAAATGTAAGTAACGATCTTGGTATTAATCCTTCCTATACCTGGACTACCACCAGCGCCATTCATCTCCTTAGCCTAAGCTATAATTACAGCAAATATGATGAACGCGATGTTGTGACCGGTCTTATTACATCCAATAATACACATACCGCGCTGCTGACGTATGTGCCTACATTTCTTAACAAACCGCTTTCTCCTGATTTTAGCGTGATGTATTTTAAAAATACGTTCCCTGGCTTTGGCCTTACGCTGGTAACCGTTAGTTCAGGACTTAGCATGCCTGCGCTCAAACGAAAAATGAACCTGCGCGGTCAGCTGCAATACAATTATTCAAAAAATAATAGTTTCAAAAACAACGACAATATTATTGCATCGTGCAGTGTTGATTGGAAGTTGTCGGAAAAGATCAACTGGAACACGTTTTTTTGTTCCAACCATTTTAAGTATAAAAACGAAATTGTTCCCAACAATGCCAGCTACCTGGAAAGTACCGTGCGTACCGGGTTCCAGTACCGGTTTGGGAAATAAAAAGCGATCGTTATGAAAAAAATTCTTGGTATTCTTTTTTTTGCCGGCTTTAGTATCGCCACGGCGGCACAGGCAATTACGACCAACCTGCAGGTGGCGGCTAATCCACCGGCAACGCTTATCGACTGGCCATTAAAGAAAGAAGTGCTTACATACGTTGCCGTTAACCAGGGCACAGAGCGTCCGTTTATCATAAAGGCAGACCTGCATCTTTCCGATGGCACTCCTGTTGCCACCACCAACCTGGCAGCAGCCACCGTGCGGACCATTGGAAGGAACGCAAGCCTGGTGATGAATGCGGCTGATGTATTGCCGCTTGAAAAAATGAATTTTACAGGAAGGTTCAAGACGATTTTAGCCCGTACGGGTAAATTGCCGGCGGGAATGTATGAATTATGTATACAACTGGTAAATCCCGGGGATTTTGTGCCGGTGAGTGAAAGCCGTTGCCGCATCTTTACCATTGCGGCAGTTCAACTACCCATTATGATGATGCCGGCCGACCAATCGATACTCGACCTGCAAAAGGCACAAACCGCCATCACTTTCCGGTGGACCCCAGCGGCTCCGGCGCCGAAAGAAATATTAACCTACCGTGTAACGGTTTTTGAGGTATTGGAAGGACAGCAGCCGATGCAGGCATTTCGTTCCAATCAGCCATTGCTGGTAAAAGATGTAATTGCTTCCACGCAATTGATCTGGCAGCCACAACTCGGCATTACGTATTGTTGTAATGATTCAATGACGTTGAGAACAAAAAGTGATTCTACACGGCAGTGGGGCGATCCGCATGAAAATCCAAATGGAAAAGCACTTCCTCCTTACGTGAATGATGCATCCGTATTTGTCTGGTCTGTACAAACAATCGACTCGCAGGGACGGCCGTTTGGAGATGGAAATATTAACGGGGACGGATATTCGGAACCAACCGTATTTTATATTGACCGAAGGCCACCACAGTTACGATCCGGAAAGCCGCCTACGCGTATTATTTATCTTAATCCCATCAACGCCCCAAGGCGATAAGCTAAATCGAGTATTTTTGTCCTGTTGTATAAGAAACAGCTTACGCGGGAACAGGCGCTTCAGAAGTTAAAACACTATTGTGCATACCAGGAGCGATCTCATGCAGAGGTTAAACGAAAATTGTATGACCTTGGCGTGTGGAAGAAAGATCATGATGAAATCATCGCCACGCTGATTGAAGAAAACTATTTGAATGAAGAACGGTTTGCCATTGCTTACGCCGGAGGCAAATTCCGGATGAAGGGCTGGGGCCGTGTTCGTATCACCTACGAATTACAGCAGAGACAATTGAGTAGCTATCTCATTAAAAAAGCACTTCAACAAATAGACGAAGAAACGTATCTGCAAACATTAAATAAGCTAGCTGCTGCGCGCTATGCTTCGCTAAAAGGAGAACAATACCTGGTGAGGCAGAAAAAAACCAGCGATTACCTTATCACAAGAGGATATGAGTTACAGCTGGTAAAAAACGCGATGCAAAAGCTGCAGGAAAAATAGCAAACTATTGCACAACAATTCGTTCTGTCTGTTTCCAGGTCTTTCCTGAAATAGCAATGAAATAGATGCCACGAGGCGCCGAAGACACAGGTACACGCAAATAGCCCTTTTGACCGTTCATATTCTTCAGCAAGATTCGTTGCCCACCGGCAGACACGATCTCGATATTTTCAACTGCTTCCGGCGAATCCACATTAACGACGCCCGTTGTGACAATAGTGGGATAAACATTTATTTTTTGGACAGCGCCTTTCCCAACGCGTACATCGGGAGAATAAAAATATCGTCCGTCAGTGGCAATTATACGCAGGCGATACGAAACAACGCCGGAGTTAACAAACTCATGGTCATAATAATATTTGCCATCGTTACTAAAAATGGCGCTTACTTCACCTGCCTGCTGATAATGCTCACCATCATTACTAAACTCGACAACGTATCGTTGAACGTCTTTTGCGGGAGCGGTTGTCCAACTTACCCGGTTATATCCGTCAAAAGATTTAACCGACACATTAACTAAAGTAACAAAGTCGGTTGCCGGTTGAGTCCTCGTTGTAACTTCTGTCGGGATCTGTCCATTGGATAGATTCCGGTTTATTCTCGCAGATGCTTCAGAACCGTCAGCATTTACTTGTGCACAGGCTGAACTGGCAATTACCAGGAGGCTGGCGAAAAGGGGTAAAAATCTGTTCCTCATAATCTTCTCTTTTACAGATTATAATAAGGCAAAACGAATGCCTGTTTGTAACTGTAAGAATTACAGGGGATTATTGGATGATGGCGTGTAAATTTGCGTGGAAAAATTGCAACAATGTCAACGTTAACGGTAACTACAATCCAAACGAACCTTGAGTGGGAGAATAAAGCAGCAAACCTCGGTATGCTGGAGAAAAAGATCGTGCCGTTAAAGGGTAAAACAGAACTGGTTGTATTACCGGAAATGTTTACGACCGGCTTTTCCATGCGCTCTGCTGAACTTGCTGAAGATATGAATGGCGAAACGCTGGCGTGGATGAAGCGGGTGGCAGCAGAAAATCGGATTATTCTCACCGGTAGTTTTATCGCCCGAGATGGAGAGGATTATTTTAACCGGTTGGTGTGGATGTTGCCCAACGGGCAGTTTGGTATTTATGATAAACGTCACCGTTTCGGTTACGGAGAAGAAGATCAATATTATACAGCCGGAAGTAAACGATTAATTGCGTCAGTAAAAGGATGGAAAGTAAACACGCAGATCTGTTATGATCTTCGTTTCCCGGTATGGGCAAGGCAACAAGCCCCCGGAGAATACGATTTACTCTTATATGTTGCCAACTGGCCAGAGCGGAGAAGTCATGCCTGGCGCACATTGCTGACCGCGCGCGCCATCGAAAATCAATGTTATGTAATAGGCGTAAACCGCGTGGGAGATGATGCGAAGGGATTGCATTATTCCGGCGATACGATGATTGTTGGTCCGTTGGGTGAAACAATCTATCATCAGCAGGAGCAGGAAGATGTATTTACCGTAACACTGGAAAAACAAAAGCTGGACGAAGTGAGAACACAGTTTCCGTTTCTCAAAGATGCTGACCGGTTTTCTATTCTGCCGGATTAGTTTGTTTTGCTTTATCAGCTTTGATCAATTCCAGTACTTTATCTAGCTTAAAATCTGCGTTTTTACGAATTGCATCGGTGGTGGGACCTGAAAACACTTCAGGTTGTACACCGCGGCCCGTTTTAGGCTGTGTGGAATCGATCACGAGGCGAAATAGCGGTAGCCGGAAGCGGACTTTAGTTTCGGGAAGGGTTACATCGGGGATCAGCCAGGCAGAGTTTCCATAGGCGCCGCCGCCGGTTTCCTCTCCCACTACGGTTACATTATCCTGCTTAATTACGGTGGATGCAAAAAGAGTAGTAGCGGAGAAAGAGTTGCCGCCGGTTATGATATATACCTTATTGTCGAAATGATTTTTCTTTTTTGGGGAAAAATGATGTCGCTCAAAATAGCCAAAATGATAGTTGCCATCCCTGTGGTGTTGCGTGAAGAATGACATGAACAGGTGATTGACAAAATGATTCTGGATATATTTCCGGAAAGGTCCCTTTTTCCGGATTGCGTACAACGAATCGCCAATTTTGAATGGATGGTCTGCAATATAGCGCGAGATGAGCGTGGAATTGGTTACGCTTCCGCCTCCGTTGTTTCTAACGTCGATGATCAGGTGTGTGATGTGTTGCGCCGCAAGTGTTTTAAAAGAACGTCTGAAAAAACTTTTGAGACCATATCCACGTCCAAAAGAAGCCAGGTTCATCATAGCAGAATGATTTACGGTATCAATCTGCAGCAAGCGGATGTTATTCAATTGATTTTCCCGAATATCTTTTTTCGAGGGGCGTTTCGCCGGGAGGCGTTCGGCCGGTGGCCGAACCATTCTTCGCAATGTTGTGTCAGTGGAAGGGTTATAAGCCGGAACGCTGATGAACCGTTCTCCGCCTTCGGCATTCAGGTAACCAATGGTGTACAGTGGGGAAACGCCAAATACAGAACTATACAATGAGCCAAAATAGCCCCGGTTGCTCAGCGTCTGGTATTTGTGGGTTCTGTTGTAGCCGTCGGTAGAAATGTAAGAGAAAAGGCTGTCTTCAATTTCCTTTGTGCTCATCCCGTTAATGGATGTGATTACGGTTGCGCGTTTTAGCACCGTGTCAAAACGATGCAGGTTTCCTACTACCACCATGGTGTCTTGCCAGAGTTTCATACTCAGGGGAAACATCCGGAAGTTGCGCGTGGTGTCTGTATATTTCATCGCCTTTTTGGACGCGCGTATTGATGTATGACCGCAGTCGATCTTTGCCGTAACGTATGACAGTACCAGTCTAAAATCTGCTTCTGTCATTGAGTCGCGCAATTTATTCCAGCCGTCCTGGAAATACATGGTCATGGAATCCTTCGGTGTATACCAATATAAGCCGGGATGGTATTCTTCAAGAATGTTTTGATAAACTGTATAATCGCGCTGAACCTGGCGAAGGGAGTATTTTTTTTGCGGGGAGTATGAAGACTTTCCTACGCCGCATCCAGCCAGCACAATTCCAACACAAAAAATCACCAGTATCCTCCTCATTTGCGATGCCTGTTTTTATTTTAATAGCGCGTTTGCATGTTATACATGCGTCCATCCCTGCGCGGTAAGCGGGTGTTCTCCACCGCCCTTTGTAATGATCCGCGCGCCTTTTTCGGGCTCAGTAATATACCCTACTACGCTAATTTCCTCATTTAGTACCAATTTATCGTATTCCGATTGAGGAATGGTAAAAAGTAGCTCATAATCTTCCCCGCCGCTCAGGGCGCAGGCTGTTGGGTCTATCTGGAACTTGAATGCGGCCTGGCGCGCCTCTTCGGCAATCGGGATCTTCTCTTCATACAATACACAGCCTACCTGGCTTTGGCGGCAGATGTGGAGGATTTCCGAGCTAAGTCCGTCGCTGATATCCATCATCGCCGTAGGCATTATTTCTGAATCATCCAGGAACTGGATAATGTCTTTCCGCGCTTCCGGCTTCAGCAGCCTGCCTATTACATAGGATTCTCCCTCCAGGTCTGGCTGTACGCCCGGACTTTCCATGAAGATCTTTTTCTCCCGTTCCAGGAACAGTAAGCCGATATATGCTCCGCCCAGGTTGCCGCTTACACAAAGCAGGTCGCCTGGTTTTGCAGTGCTTCTTTTTACAAATTTATCCGGCGCCACTTCGCCCAGCGCGGTAATGCTGATGACCAATCCTTTTTGAGAGGAGCTGGTATCGCCACCTACAAGATCCACACCATACCGTTCACAGGCGGCATAAACTCCTTCATACAATTCATCCAGTGCTTCCACGCTCATCCTGTTGCTAACGCCAAGGCTAATGACGATCTGGGTGGGCGTGGCATTCATTGCATAAATATCACTGAGATTAGCAATCACGCTTTTATAGCCAAGATGTTTTAAGGGCGTATAGACCAGGTCAAAATGAACGCCTTCCAGGAGCAGGTCGGTACTTACCACGGTCTGTTTTCCGAAGTGATCAATGATGGCTGCATCGTCTCCCACGCCCAGTACGGAGGAGGCATTTTGCAATTCAATATTGCGGGTGAGATGATCAATGAGACCAAATTCACCCAATTGTCCTACTTCGGTTCTCGTATTGTCAGCCATCTTCCTCTTTGTTTTTTCTGGCGGTTATTAATTCGCGCCAGCGTATAAATTACTTAAAGTTCTTTGCGATTGTTGATCACTTCCACCATTTCATCATGGATAAGACCATTGGTAGCCAGGATGGGGTGTTTGTAAACCGAAAAAGGCTCTCCCTGGTGATTGGTTACCCGTCCACCGGCTTCGGTTACCATCAGAAAACCGGCAGCGCTGTCCCATGCCTCCAGTTTATGCTCGTAAAATCCGTCAAACCGGCCGGCGGCCACCCAGCAGAGGTCAATGGCTGCAGATCCCAACCGGCGTACAGGAACGCCTTTCCGGATAAATCGTTGAAAGATTTCCAGCGGACCGTTGGGCTGGTTGATGTAGGTATATGGAAAACCCGTTACCAGGCAGGCGTGGATAGTTTCATGCTGTTTGCTTACCCGGATGGGTTTGCCATTCAGCGTGGCGCCTTTGCCTTTTTCTGCAAAGAAGAGTTCATTGAAATGCGGGTTATAAACGACTCCAAGAATTATTTCGCCGTCTTTTTCTACCGCAATCGATACACAATTCAGCGGAATGCCATGGGCGAAATTAACGGTACCGTCTATTGGGTCTATAATCCATTTGTACGGCGATTGTTGGGGAATTGCGCCCGTTTCTTCACTCAGTATAAAATGATCGGGGTAGGCGGATTTTATCACCTGGATAATCGCTTTTTCAGAGGCGTGGTCAGCCTCCGTTACCAGGTTATTAACGCCTTCTTTGGTACTGATTTTAAAATCACTGTTGAAGTAGCGGACAATTTCTGCAGCGCCCGCTTTGGCCGCATCCAGGAGCGTAGATGTAAGCATGCCTGCAAAGATACGATGCAGGAAAAGAAGAAATTGATAAAGGCTGTAAGAGAACTGTTATTTTTGAGCCCTGTATGCCGGCGGAGCTGTCGATAATAATTGTTAACTACAACGTTAAGCATTTCCTGGAGCAATGTCTTTGTTCCGTAAGAAAGGCCGTTTCAGGCCGCGAAGCCGAAATAATTGTTGTTGACAATTGCTCTTCGGATCATAGCATGGAATACCTGAAGCCCCGTTTTCCGGAGGTGCAATTTGTAGCCAATACGGTAAACCTGGGTTTTGCAAAAGCCTGTAACCAGGGCCTGGCGATAGCTACCGGGCGGTACATTCTTTTTTTGAATCCCGATACCATTGTGCCTGAGGATTGTTTTCAGCAGTGCATCCGGTTTTTTTCAGAACATGCCGATGCGGGTGCCGTGGGCGTAAAAATGGTGGATGGATGCGGCCGCTTCCTGAAAGAATCCAAGCGGGCATTTCCCTCGCCGCTGACGTCACTTTTCAAACTTACCGGGCTTTCTCAACTGTTCCCGCATTCCGCTATTTTTTCAAGATATCATCTTGGCCAACTGGATGCAGATAAAGACCACCAGGTAGATGTATTGGCGGGGGCATTTATGATGATACGAAAGGATGTGCTGGATAAAGTGGGCGGCTTTGACGAAGCATTTTTTATGTATGGCGAGGATATTGACCTGAGCTACCGGATCTGCCAGGCAGGCTTTAAGAATTATTATTTTTCCGGCACACCCATCATCCACTTTAAAGGAGAAAGTACCAGGAAGGAAAGTACCAACTATGTAAAGATGTTTTATAAGGCGATGAGCATCTTTGTAAGCAAACATTATGCTGGAGGGAAGGCGGGCTTTTTCAGGCTGCTGCTTCATATCGCGATTGGTGTGCGTGGACTGATGGCAGCCCTTGCCGGATTTATCCGGCGAATAGGATTGCCGCTTATTGATGCCGGGTTGATCCTGCTCTCTTTCTGGATCATGAAAACGGTATGGAATGAATATGTTCGCTCAGATATTGAATATTCAAGTCGCCTGTTATGGATCACCATTCCCGCATTCACCGCATTTTATCTTGTAGCTGCTTACTATGCGGGCTTGTATGATCGATGGTATCGCCGGTCAGAACTGGTCCGCTCTACCCTTATCGCAACGGTTTTCCTGTTGGCCGGCTACGCATTGCTGCCGGAACAATACCGTTTTTCACGCGCTATTATTCTGCTGGGTGCATTGCTTGCCTTTGTACTCATCAGCCTTTTGCGATGGATCATGATCCGAACAGGGATGTTGGCGGATAAAATTGCTGAGCAGGAACCTGCCAGCACATTGGTAGTTGGCACGGCTGATGAATATCAAACCCTGTTGCAACTGATGCAGGAGATGAATATGGATGAACGGGTGCTGGGCCGTATTGGTATTGATCAAAATGATACCGGTGCCGTGGGCTCCATGCAGCAGCTGCATAAAGTGGCGGTTGACACGCCTTTTCGTGAACTGATCTTTTGCGAAGGGGCTGTTTCATTTCAACAGATCATTGCGAGCCTTCCGCAATTGAAATGCAAAGCGAGAATACGCTTTCATGCCGCCGGCAGCCAATCTATTGTAGGAAGTGATTCCAAAGACAGCTCCGGCGAAGCATTCTCCCGGGAAAACACACTCAGACTTGCAAATGCCTACAACAGGAGATTAAAACGGCTGGCAGATCTCGGAGTTGCCTGTATCGGCATTATCGGGTTTCCAATTTTTTTGTTCCTGGTAAAGAAGCCGGGCGTTTTTTTTCTGAATTGCTGGGCTGTTATTTTTGCTGCCAAAACCTGGGTAGGCTATGCCACAAACGAGAAAAAATTACCTCCGTTGCGCAAAGCAGTCCTTGCCTGCAACGGTATTCCTGCTGCAATTACCCAACAACTTCCGGCAGAAAGTTTGCAAATGATAGATTATTGGTATGCGCGGGACTATGAGCCGGGGAATGATCTGCGGCTTGTATTAAAAATGTACCGGCGCCTGGGTGGCGTCTAGGGTTGTGAACACAACCGCATTCCCCTATATTCGCACACCCAATCAAACAAACATTACTTAACTTTAACGATACTCCTGGAGCAGCATGGCGACGATTATTGATATTAAACTTCCCAAGGCGATTGCCAATGCATTGCGGATACCTCCCAATGATCCTCGCCGCCAGCAGATCCGTGTGTTGAAGAAGCTCCTGAAAAAAGCAAGATTTACTGAGTTTGGACAGCGATACCATTTTGATGAAGCACTACTGAGCCGTCACCCGGGAAAATCATTCCAGGAACTGGTTCCCATACATGACTATAACAAGATTTACGAGGAGTGGTGGAAGAAAACGCTCGAGGGCGTGCCCGATGTGACCTGGCCGGGAAAGATCAAATATTACGCTTTAAGCTCCGGTACATCAGAAGCGGCAAGTAAGTATATACCCGTAACACGGGACATGCTGCGCAGCAATACCATCAACTATGTGCGCCAGTTGTTGAGCCTGCTGGGCTATGAAGAAGCAAATAAGCGCGCCATGACGAAAGGGTTCCTGATGCTGGGCGGCGCCACCGATCTTAAAAAAGGAAAGGCAGGATGGTATGCCGGTGACCTGAGCGGCATCCTGGCGAAAAAAAGACCGTTCTGGTTCCAGACGTTTTACAAACCAGGCGGTCGTATTGCGGCTATTGCCGACTGGAATCAAAAGTTGACGGAAATAGTTGAGCATGCAAAAGAATGGGATATCGGGTATATTGTAGGCGTTCCGGCCTGGTGCCAGATGTGTATGGAAATGGTGATTGAACATTACAAGGTGAACAACATCCATGAAATTTGGCCCAACTTCAGCTTTTTTGTACACGGCGGCGTAGCGTTTGAGCCGTATAAAAAAGGTTTTGAAAAACTACTCGGAAAACCAATTGTATATATCGAGAATTATCTTTCCAGCGAAGGATTTATCGGGTATAAAACAAGAGAACATGCGAAAGGCATGCAACTGATCCTGAACAACAATATCTTTTTTGAATTTGTACCCTTTGATGATAAAAATTTTGATGCAGAAGGAAATATCCTGCCAACTGCCGAAGCCAAAATGATCCACGAAGTAGAACCGGGAAAAGAATATGCGCTGTTAATGAGTACCAATTCAGGCGCATGGCGATATCTCATCGGTGATACACTGAAATTTGTTGATATTGAAAAATCGGAAGTAGTAATTACGGGACGCACCCGGCATTTTTTAAGCCTGGTAGGTGAACACCTGAGCGTGGAGAATATGAACAAAGCCATTCAGCTTGTCAGCGAAGAATTTAATATCAGCATTCCGGAATACACCGTGGTGGGCTTCCCACATGAAGGCTTCTTTGCGCACAAATGGTATATTGCCAGCAATGATGCGGTGGACGCAGAAGCGCTTCGCCGCCGGATTGATGAAAATCTACGGGCGCTGAATGATGACTACGCCACAGAACGCGACAGCGCGTTAAAAGAGGTTTTATTGGAAGTGCTTCCTGAAGAAAAATTTATGCGATTTATGGAACTCAAGGGCAAACTGGGAAGTCAGCATAAATTTCCACGCGTAATGAAAGGCAAAATGCTGGAAGCGTGGAACCAGTTTCTGCAAACCGGTCATGTATAACATCCGGTGACTGGCTGCTCCTGCAAGCAAAATAATTTATCTTACGGCATAAACCAGTAATCTTTAACCCCTGCAATTATGCTGGAGGCCTTTTTTAAAGGAATTGGGTTGGGGCTTTTGCTAAGTATCTCGGTGGGACCGGTTTTGTTTTCCATCATCAAGCAAAGTCTGAACCATGGCCATCGCGGCGGACTTGCCTTTGTGGCTGGAGTTTCTGCCAGCGACATTACGCTGGTGCTGATCAGCAATGTGTTTACACAACTTTTTGCGCAGCTAAATGAATACCGGAATCAAATTGGCATTGCCGGCTGCGTTTTCCTCGTAACGACGGGTATCTATTTTATTTTTTTCAAAAAACTGAAAACCACAGAAGAAGGAAAACCGGCGATGGTAAAATTCCGCCGGTTGGATTATGCGCGGCTTTTTGCGTCGGGTTACCTGATGAATATTTTAAGTCCGGCCTGTATCCTTTTTTGGATCACCTGGTCTACCGCCTTTATTGTGCATACTGTGCATGAGCGAATTGTAATTTTTACCACCTGTTTGGCAGTGGTGCTTACGCTTGATATTTGTAAGGTGATGCTTGCGGGCAAGATTCGGAACCGCCTTACACCGCACAATATTCATATTCTCAACCGTATCAATGGCGCCATACTTGTCATCTTCGGGATAGCGCTGATCTGGGGGTTGTTATTTCTGAAGCGTCATTAATGTTTTAACAAAATGCTAAAGCGGCGCCTTGCGGCAATAGTTACCTTTCGGGTATGAAATACTGGCTGCTTGTTGTTTGTTGGCTACTATCGGTTTCAGCAGTTGCGCAGGAAGCCCATCTACAACTGATACATAACGGCAAAATAAAAAGGCGGCTGCATAATGGCGTGTATATACGGGTGGCTACCTTCTCCGGTGACCATTATGCGGGGATGTTTCGTATAATAAACGACAGCAATTTCCTGGTAGGTCCTCAACCAGTTGCGCTTCACGACGTTAAAATGATCCATGTGCCGCGTATGCGGAAAAAGCAGCCGTTCGATTGGGCAACTTTTGGCTACGCTACAATGGGAGTAGCAATTGCCACGGCAGGGATGACCTTGTCTAAATGGGAGAAATTTCCGCAGGCGCTCGCTTACTCTACCGTTATCGGGTATTCGCCCTACCTTTTTAACCAGGTGAAAAAAATATCGTTCCGGAAACGCAGGTTCAGGTTTAAGCGATATCACTACCGGATCTGGAGTATTGAGGCAGATCATATCGTGCCCCAGGGGCGCGCCTTTTAGCGTAGCGCAGAATTTTGTAATCTTGTGCTGCATGGGATCATCTACCACAAATCAGAAACCTTCACTTTTGCGACGAATCTGGCGCATTACAAAAAAGGTATTCCTCTGGCTTTTTATCCTCCAGTTTGTCTATATTATTTTACTGCGGTGGATCAATCCGCCGATCACAGTTACGCAGCTCGTAAGCTGGGTGTCGGGTCATGGGTTAAAACGCCACCAGGTAAGCCGGGATGATGTGTCTCCGTATGCGCGGCTTGCCGTAATTGCCTCAGAAGACCAGCTTTTTCCCGATCATCACGGGTTTGACTGGAAAAGTATTAAAAAGGCAATGGAGTATAATAAGCGCAAACCGGGACGTATACGGGGAGGGAGCACCATTAGTCAGCAGGTTGCAAAAAATGTTTTTCTTTGGCAGGGCAGGAGTTTTGTAAGAAAAGGGCTGGAGGCTTATTTCACTTTTATGATTGAAACGTTTTGGAGTAAAAAACGCATATTGGAGGTGTACCTGAACGTAGCCGAAACCGGCGACGGTATTTTTGGAATTGAAGAAGCGGCTCAAACGTACTTTAATAAACCTGCAAAAAATTTAACGCGCCAGGAAGCTGCGATGATTGCTGCCTGCCTGCCCAATCCCAAGGCTTATAAGGTAAAACCGCCGGGCAATTACATCCAGCGGCGCTGGCCCGTTATTGTTCGCCAGATGAATAACCTTGAAACAGACCCTGATATCCGATCTGTGATTGGGCTCGATGCCAAATCAATTCAATAATTCGCTGATTCGATAAAAAATGTGGAAATTAATTCGATGATTCGGTGATTCGCTGATTCGATAATGGAAGAAAGTCGTTAATGTGAAATGAGAATACAAACTTCACCTGTTAATTATCAGTGATCGTCGAATTACAGAACTCACTTTCTTATCGTCAAATTAATCTTCTCGCTATTATGCGTGGGCGCATTTTTACCAGCATTTATCGCGAAGCGCATAAAATATTTTCCCGCTGGAACATCCGGTGTAATCGTAACCGATGGTGATGATCCAGTTAGAAGATCTTGTATTGAAAGGCCGGTAAAAAGATCTTTTTGCCAGCCCTTCTCATTAAAAATGCCGATCCTGACTGTGTCGCTCAGTGGCTGGTGCGTTGCCACAAAACTGCGATAGTTGTCCGGAGCCGTAGTATGAAACGCTATTTGTATCGAGCCGCCCTCATCAATAGTAAAAGATGTTTTTTCAGGTTGCACCATCACTTTTGCAAAAGATGCAAAACAGGAATCGTACCGCCAGCAAACCCAGCCCAATTGCGTGCGAAGAGAATCCTGGTACTTGTAATTATTGTACACATCCAGGATATAGGTTGGTTTGCCCAGCAATGAATCTTCCAGCGGCCAGAAATTATAATTGTTACGGCGCTCTTTGTAAAAATTCATGGAGTAGGTGGGCTGTCCGGTATAAAACCAATACTTTGATGCCCGCTGGTAGGAATTATTGAATACAACGGGTATCCCGCCGGTCTTTTCACGAACAATAGCCGGCCACCCCTGCCAGGTATGATAATGTTCACGCACATATTTCACAGGCAAAAAATCTTCTATCATCGCCACGCGTGCAAATACAACAATGAGCAGTGAAAGGGGCAAAAGGCGCATCAGCGTACGTTGCCATTTCCAATGGTTAACGAAGTACTGGTGCGCAAGAACTATCAACGGTACAATCACGGGCGATGTCCAGTTGGCTTCCACTTTTCCACGAAAAGAACTCAGGAAGAAAAAAACGTAAATGCCAATCATCGTCACGCGCATCGCCCGTTCCGTGGACGAAGTTGGTTTAAAAAGAAATGCAGCGGGCAACAAGAGAAACCCGGCAATAGGTCCGGGAAGCAATAGTTGACCTAACAGGTAATCTGTTGTATGAGAAATCTTGTATGAGTTTACGTTGCTTTCAAAGAGGTGGTATTTAAAACTCACCCAATCATGCTGGTACTGCCACCAGAGGTGTGGTACAAAAAGACCAAGCGCCAGCAGCCCGGCAAGATATACCTGGTATTTTTTAAACTGCTTTAGGTCAGACAAGAGTGTAAACAGCACGATCAGCACCGCGTGGTATTTGCTATAAAACAACAAAGCGGTTGCAATTCCCAGCCAGACGGTATTGGCTGCATTGCTTTTTCTCGAAAAGTTGCGATAGCAAAGAAAGAAAAGGGCTGTAAAGAAAATGAGTGGAATATCAGGAGCCGCGGTAAAACCGGCTATTTGTAAAACACCTACTGAAAGCGCAATCGTGTAGAAGGCAAGCGGGTTCTTTTTTTCAGTCAGCCGTTCTATCAGCAATAAAGATCCAAGATTGAGCAGGAGTGGCATCAAACGAACACCCAGTTCACTATGGAACAGGGAATACCCAATCTTCACCAGCAATGCAATCATTGGCGGGTGGTCAAAATACCCCCAGTCGAGGTGCTGGCTATACACCCAATAATAAGCTTCATCATCCTGTAGTTCGGTGAGGCCCGACTGGATAAGGGCCAGCAACAGCCAGCAGCTGAAAAAGATCAGGCGATGGTTGCGCCGGATAAAGGTGAGGGCTGATGTATTCATGTGTCAAAGATAATTGAAACAGGGTGCAGTGATTTACAGTATCCTATCTACCGCTTCAATGGCTTTCTGCAGCCGCTCCCCTTCTTTTCCCCGGATATTGACCCAGGGTACGGCCTGGTTTACCAGCAAATCCTTGTAGATGTAGTAAAGTTTTTTCCGGGTTACGAGGTCCGGGTATTCGCGGAGTTCATCCTTTACCCAGGGTAAGTCCACATCGCAAAGCAAGTAAAGGTCGTAGGAGCGTTGTACGATTTGATCCAGCACAAAACGATGACATTTTCCAAATACAAATTCACACCACACTTTCATTACATACATATCTGTATCAATGAAAAGCGGAATGGAGCCGCCTTCTTCCAGTAACGGAAGCGAGTGAGATTCCAGGCTCGAATAATATTCGTCTTCCAGCGATAGCTGTCCTTTGGCAATGGTGAGAAGGTCGTCAAATTCGTAATTGGTGCCGTTGGTTAGCAGGTATTCCCGTGCAAACTCCGGGCACCAGGTAGTTTCATAATGTTGAGCCAGCTGTTCGCACAGGGTGCTTTTCCCGGTGCTTTCCGGACCTATAACGACAATTTTCTTCAACATGTTTTCAAGTTACGTATTAATCCCGAACAGGTATTGTTGCGCTGCCGTTGTTGTTGGCTTTGGTCTTCCAGGCCGCTAATCCCCAAAATGCGAAAATGAGCAGAACAAGATAATAGATGCTTGTAAAGGCGAATCCCTTTACGGCGTATAATGGTATCGAAGCAATATTGGTGATGATCCACCAGTACCAGCTCTCCACTTTTTTTCGCGTCATCAGCCACATGCCGGTAAATGCTGTTGACGAAGCAAATGCATCTGCCCACGGAATGGCGCCCGGGAAAAAATCTGCTTTCAGGTAAGCCAGTGCTGTATAAATGCCAATATAAAAAAGCAGGAAGAAAAGAAGTTGATAGATCCACATCTTTCCAGAGGAATAGCTGATGTGCACTACCGCCTCCTGCGTTTTTGTTTTCTTTAGCCAGATATACCAGCCATAGATGCTCATGATTGTATAGTAAAGGTTTACACTGGCCTCTCCGGCAAGATGTACTTTAACACTTAGGTACACATAAATGGTAGTGTTGATAAGGCCAACCGGGTAGGTCCAGATACTCTCTTTCCGGCTAAACCAAACGCTGGCAATGCCTGTAAATACGGCTATCAGTTCAAGCGGGGAAGCATCGGCCAGGTTGTTGAGAAATTGTTGCCAGAATTCAGCGAAAGACATAAGCGCCACAGTTGAGGAAGCGAAATTACGGGGATATGCTATCTGTTGCAACAGCTTTATATCGCCGCCAGGCGCGTAGGTATTTAATACCACGGGCAGTTTGGAATCTCGGCAGCCGCTGTTGCCATTCTGTTCCACCCGATTTCCAGACAATAAAATGAAGATGCGGCGTGGCAGCATAACCCGTTTTGCCGCTATAACCGATCAGTTGGCCCTGGTGAACCGTGTCTCCAACTGCTACCTCCACACCATTGTGCTGCAGGTGCCAATAGCCGGCACGACTTCCATCGGCATGAGCAATGATAATATTGTTGCCATAGGGCCGGTATTTGGCATTCCACCCGCCCCGGTCTCCGTCTTCCTTGGCGCGGATTACTACGCCTCCACGTGCGGCAAGAATCGGCGTTCCCCGTTTCATCCGGAAGTCCAGCGCAGCACGTTTGCGGTGAGAAAATACCCCAAAATAGCCCTGGATCACCCGGTGCGAAGTACCGGCTGCGTAAGGTAAAGCGTACACATAACTGGTATCGTCTTTGATCAATCCTTTACGAAGCAGGCGTAGCTGTTGCCGGGCGGGATGATTGCTAACCGAACATCCTGCCAGCAATACAACAACAAAAAACAGTAAGCATTGCCGCATTATTCTTAAAGCTACGTGTATTGCGGCCAAAAAGGCCTGTGTCAATAAAAAGAAAACCTAAACCTGCCTGTATGGATAAAAAAAACAATATACGCACGCCACAGGAAGTGGCTGCGCGAATGAGAGAACTGTTTCGTGAAAATAAATGGGATCAGATCCAGGATGAACTATATGCGCCGGATGCTGTTAGCGTGGAACCACAGACAACAGCCAGACTAAAATCTGTTGAAGGAATAGATGCGATTCGTGCAAAAGGAAAGGAATTTAATGAATTGATTGAAGAAGTGCATAATGGCTGGGTTTCTGAACCTATCGTTGGAGGAAACTATATTTCCGTAGCCATGGGAATGGAAGTGACGATGAAAGGTGCCGGCAGGTTCAGGCTGGATGAGATAGCAGTGTATGAAGTAAAAGACGGCAAGATCGTCCGCGAACAATTTTTTTTCTAAGATCTTATCTTTACTGTATGGAAGTAATAAACGTTGCACAAAAATTAGCTGCCATCGATGACCATTTTCATCCGCGTATTGTGGCTGAATTGAATGGACAAATGGTAAAGCTCGTTAAATTCAAAGGTGAATTTGTATGGCATCATCATGAGCAGGAGGATGAACTGTTCTATGTAATAAACGGCTACTTTGATATGGAATTTCGCGATAAAACGGTGACGGTTCATGCGGGAGAATTCCTGGTGGTACCGCGCGGCGTGGAACATCGCCCGGTTGCCCATGAAGAAGTAGAAATTATGCTTTTTGAACCTGCCGCCACATTGAATACAGGCAATGTAACCAATGAGCTAACGGTGCAAGAATTGTCGAGGATCTAATTGCCCTCACAGGCTTTTTTCAAATTTTCAAGTCCCTTTTCAAATTGTTTATCCAGGTTTTTCTGGATCAGCGGACCCATAAGACGAGCCATAGGCCAGGGAAGTTCGCCTGCATTTTGCCAGGTCACTTTTGTATCAATTTGCCCCCATGGTTCAAACACCCAATTGTCTTTTGCTTTTGATTTCCACGGTTTCAGGAACTGCAGATCGAAATTGACATGATTTTGGTCGATAGCAACGAGTTTCAGGCTGCCAACGCCAATCTTTTTTCCTTCCCATTCATATTGATGCCCCGGTTGCATCGGCGTGCCGGTGAATGTTTTTTTTGATCCGGGCTCCATTTGTTGCCAGGGATTCCACGCAGCATATTGCTCCAGGTTGCCAACCCATGGAATTACTTCCGATACCGGTTTTTTGATCACCGTACTTTTTTCAATGGAAAACGATTTTGGCATCCCTGCGGCCACCAGTAACAATAAAACGATCAACCCGAGAAATATGTAAACGAAGATCATGACGCTATCTTTTTGAAACAGGAAGATACTCGCTTGTAGTCAACAATGCAAGTGAAATTAACGGTAGGAATACAGCGCGCGATAAAATTTGCCAGGGCGCAGGTAGATAATTCCCTTCTGTGTATAAAATCGAGTGGGCAACTGTTTCCAGTTACCCTGTTCGTCTGTCCCCTGAACCTCAAAATGCAGATGAGGAAAGGCAGAATATCCGGTATTACCGCTTCGACCAATGCGCTGGCCCTGCAACACGCTGTCACCTACATTTACCAAAACACCATCCGTGTCCAGGTGCCAGTAGTGCGCTACCGAACCATCACTGTGGCGGATGGATACATAATTGCCATCCGACAGGTTTGCGGGCTTTAATCCGCCGGAGCGGGAATCACCGCGTGCCGCGATAACAACTCCCGGACGTGCTGCGCAAATGACGGTGCCTTTTTTCACTTTGAAATCAAGCGCCCGCTCACCTTTATGACTAAAAGAACTTTCATATCCCTGCACCAGGAATATCTTCTTTTTGTGCTCAAAAGGAAGTGTATAGATATAACTGCTGTCTCGCTTGTTTTTGCCATCCTTCAACTCCTGCAGCGAGTATTGCTGCGAAAGACCGATCGCGGGGAGAAGTATAAATATCCATGCCATCAGACGTATTACTGATTTCATAAACGGCTGTTTTTTATTGAAATGATCTCCGCTGCAATGCTAACGGCAATTTCTTCCGGCGACTGGCTTTTTATGGGCAATCCCACAGGCGCATGCACTTGCTGCGATTGATCAAACAGGATGTTTTCAGCTGCATATTGCTGGCGCATGCGTTTTATTTTATTTGCACTGCCCAGCATGCCCAGGTAAGCGTATGGTTGGTGTTGAAGCGCGCGTAGCGCTTCGTCGTCGCTTCGGTAACCCATCGTCATGATCACCACGTAATGATGCAAACCGGGTTTTACAAGCGCAGTAAGCGCGGTATAATTTTTAATTACGATTTTCTCATGCGCTGCTTCATTTTGTTCCAGCGTGCTGAGGCCTGGCCGGTCATCATATACGCGGATATAAAAATCCATACCCGCCATCAGCTTACTGAGCGCTAGTGAGCAATGTCCACCACCGATAATGGTAAGTTCGTGTTGATAGCCAATATTTCCCTGGTAGCTCCATTGATCATCATTGGTGTAATTAAAAATAACGGGCGTGGTTTCCACGGAAGGAGTAAAATGGATTTCGCCGGGGCTAAGCGAGAGTACTCCTTTTTTGTTCTGTTGGAGCGTAGTTGAAATAGCAGTAAGGGCGGGAAGTTCATTTTTTGACAAAGGAAAAATCCAAACTGTTTGTTCACCAGAGCAGATCATTCCACTTTGATGGCGCGGTGCTTTTTTATCATGTACCTGGCGGCGTATGCCGGCGGTGTGATCACCGCCTGAGAGTATTTCGCGGGCCAGCTCAACCAACTTATGCTCCATAATACCACCACCGATAGAACCCGCTAATGCTCCATTTGCCGCTACCCCCATTAAAAACCCCTGGCGCCCGGGGCTGCTGCCGCGGCTTTCCAGTACGTAGAGCAGGGCAACGGGATGGTCAGCTTCCAGGTGCTCACGAATAAATTGCCAGGTAGTGAAGCTTGGGTGCATAGCAGGATCATTGAAAGGATCGGCGTATTCAGTTATCGAACTCGTCGGATCAGCCTGCCTTCAAATTCATGAATTAAGCGCTGAGCAGCCGTATCTGTTTCTTCAAAATCTTCCGGGTCTATATGATGCAGGTGATTAGTCATTCCATAAATCCCCACGGTCGTGTTATCCAGTCCTGCTGTTGTTTGGTTTTGAAGTCGTACATAATAGGTAAGCGTGTCTGGCGG
This sequence comes from Bacteroidota bacterium, assembly GCA_048498035.1. GTDB lineage: Bacteria > Bacteroidota > Bacteroidia > Chitinophagales > Chitinophagaceae > CADEDV01. The sequence goes on from JBEHYT010000006.1 coordinate 113,889, forward strand.
GGCATCAACAGCAAAAAAGTAATAGCCATTAGTTTCTCTTCCTGCGGCAGTATCTTCCTGCCAGTGAAGCGTGGTGTCGGTTTGTACAAACCGGTCAATGCGCTGCATCACTTTATCTTTTGTTCCGGACAGCGAATATTCCCGCATTGGTTTCCAGGAATGATGCCCGTTGAATCGTTGCAGGGCCGCCCATATCCCGGTATAATATGCCAGGATGCTGAGTAATAAAACAAGTCCAAGAACGATCATTAATTTTCGAACTGTCATTGTTTACAATTTTGATATAAACCCATTAATAATTTTTCCGGGGTCATGGGCGCATCAAATGGTAGTTCCGCAGTTGGATTAAATGCTTTTACTGCGTTGCGTAACGCAAAATAAGCACCAATTCCATACATCAATGGCGGTTCGCCTACGGCCTTGCTCCGGAATATGGCAAGGTTGTCGTTATCGGTTTCCAGAAAACGGATATCCAGTTCTTTGGGTACCGAGTAAATATCCGGCACTTTATAGGTGCTGAGCGCATTGGACCTCAGCTTTCCCTTTTCATCATACACTACCTCTTCCATCGTCATCCAGCCAATACCTTGCACAATACCGCCTTCGCACTGGCCAATGTCGATCATGGTATTCATACTATTTCCAAAATCATGCACCACCTGCACACGGTCTGTTTCATAAGTACCACGAATGCAATCAACCGTAACACTCACAAATGCTGTTCCATATACATGGTAGGCAAACGGATGGCCTTTTTCAACTTTGTTGTCAAAATGAATGGTTGGCGGCGTGTAGTGAGCATGTTCAGAAAGGCTAACCCTTCGCACGTACGCAGCCGCTACCAGGTTTCTCCAGCTATAATTTGTATTGCTGTTTTCATTCCACACCGTTCCCTGGCGCAAACGAAGTTTTTCTGCCGGAAGATCTAATTCCTGCGCAGCCACTTCCAGCAACCGTTGTAATAGTTGCTGACAAGCCAATTCCGTAGCTTTTCCATTCAGATCAGCCGTGGCGCTTGCGGCAGACGGCGATGTATTTGCAATCCGGTAGGTATTGGTGCTATAGATTTTTACGAGAGATGGATCAACAGAAAAAATGGTCGCCGCTACCTGCAATATCTTGGTGTTTACTCCCTGGCCCATTTCAACCGCCCCGGTACTAATACCAATGCTTCCGTCTGTATAAATATGTACCAGCGCACGCGCCTGGTTCATCAGCGTTTTGGTAAATGAAATACCAAAGCAAATCGGCATCACCGCCATTCCTTTTTTTACATCATCATGAACGGCATTAAACTGGTTTACCTCTTCCTGTAATTGAGCCAGGTTAAATAATTTGTTCGCGGCATTCCAGCAGGGAATCGCTTCACTTTCCGCTTTTTGTCCGTAAGGAAATTCATCTCCGGTCTTTATCAGATTCCGCTCCTGGATATCGCTGGCGGCTACACCAATCGTTTCTGCGGCTTTTGCAATGGCGGCTTCAATGACGAACATTCCCTGTGGACCTCCAAATCCACGAAACGCGGTATTGGGTGGTAAATGGGTGCGACAACTATAAGCAGTTGCGGTTACATGCGGAATAAAATAACTGTTGGTACAGTGAAAAAGCGTTCGTTCCATTACAGCCGGTGAAAGATCTGCCGCAGCGCCTGCATTTTGGTGAAAAGTGGCTTCGTAGGCCAATATCTTCAAATCTTTGGTTAGTCCAATCCGGAAATCGGATGAATAAGGATGCCGCTTGCCGGTCATGCGCATATCATCCATCCTGTGAAGCGAATATTTGATGGGCCGTTTCAAATGATAACAGGCGAGGGCGCAAAATACGGCCCAGGCAGTAGCCTGGTCTTCCTTACCGCCAAAACCTCCACCCAGCCTTGTGGTATCTACTTCTACCAGGTGCATGGGAATGCTCAACACGCGCGCCACGGTGCGCTGCACCGCCGTTGGACCTTGCGTGGAGGAATAAATGCGGATCACTCCGTTTTCCGCAGGGATGGCATAAGCGCCCTGCGTTTCTATATATAAATGTTCCTGGCCATTGCTATCAGCCCGACCTTCTATAATATAATCACAAGCTTGCCATGCGGTGTCTGTATCTCCAATCCGGAATGTGCGTGGCGGAATGATCAGTTCATTTTTTTCGCGCGCTATGCGCGGATCCGTTATTATTGGCAGTGGATCTATTTCCGTTTTTATTTTTTTTGCGGCCGCACGGGCTGCTTCATCGCTGGTGGCAATAACGAGGGCAACAGGCATTCCACAAAAATGAACCGTTTCTGCGGCCAGCAGCTCTTCATCCGGAACAATACCACCAATCTGGTTGTCTCCGGGTATATCGGCTGCCGTAAAGATGTGGACAACGCCTGGCATTTTTTCCGCTTCGCTAAAATCGATAGAGCGGATGGTGCCGTGAGCTATCGGTGAATCAGCAACCGCGGCATATAAAGTACCATTCAACTCCGGCAGATCATCCAGGTACAACGATTCACCGCGAACATGTGAATAGGAATCAATATTTTTCATACCGTTCATACCAGGTCCGGTTTATGAAGTTGGAGAATGGCAGAACGAAGCTGCGGAAACAATGTGCTAAAATGGCTTTTTATCAACTGGCCCGCTAAAAGTCGCTTGTAATCTTCTGAGCCCCGCGCATCGCTGATGGGACTAATTTCCTCCGTAAGCGTTGCCAGGATATCCTTTACGAGTGAAAGATCAGCCTTGCGATTTGTCAATAATGCAGAACATTTTTTTAAATACAGCGGCACCGGTCCAACACCGCCCATCGTTAATCCACCTTCGCGGATCGTTGTTCCGTTCATTTTGAGGAAGATCGCGCTGTTTACACTCGCAATATCCAGGTGGGTGCGTTTACTTACTTTTTCGAAATGAAAGAGATCGGATTCTCCAGGCAATTTGAATTGAATGGAACGGATCATTTCTTCCGGCGTTTTGTTGAGCTGCTTATATCCTTTGTAAAAATCGCGAAGCGGAAGTTGCCGTGTCTGTTCGCCTGCGGCGAGCGTTAATTGTGCATCCAGTGCCAGGAAGAAAATTGTAAAATCACCAATCGGTGAGGCATTGACAAAATTGCCGGCAAGCGTTGCCATATTACGGATGGGTGTAGAAGAAACAAGTTTTACGTGTTGTTCAAAAGCCGGGAAATGTTGCTGCACAGCCGTTGCATTGCGCAGATCAGTCACCGTAACAGCTGCGCCAAGAGTACAAACGCTATTATCCACTTCCACCATGCGTAGCGCGGCATCCGTAGCCACGAAGCCCGGTTGGAGCGTTGTCATCTCATCGTGTTTCTGCACATACAAATCCGTTCCGCCACCTACATAGGTTGATCCGCCGGGAATAGTTGGGCCAGGTAATTTTTTTAGCCGCTCTTCAATAGATGAAAACCATTCTGGTAAAAATCCGTTGCGGCAGGAAAAGGTAATGGCAGGTTCGTTGTTGCGGTTGATTAATTGTTCCGCAACCAGGCCCGCCGCTTTTTGTATGGACTTATAACCCGTACAGCGACAAATATTGCCATCCACGGCTGCAATCGCTTTTTCGGGGGTTGTTATTTCTTCGGAAAGACAAAGACTGGTGAGTGACATCACAAAACCGGGTGTGCAGAAGCCGCATTGTGTAGCTGCTGAATCTGCCATGGCTTGTTGTACCATGTTGAGCCTCCCGGGAAAATTCGTTCCTTCTATTGTTACTACATGTTGACCATGGATATTGGCAAGTGGTGTAAGGCAGGAGGTAAGTGAACGGTAGACCGGTTTGCCATTGATCAGTTCACCGGCCAGGATGGTACAGGCGCCGCAATCTCCTTCGCGACAACCGATTTTGGTGCCGGTTAGCCTGCGGTGATAGCGGATAAAATCGAGCAGGGTGATGGCCGGGTGCAGGTCTGTTGCTATTTCTTCATTATTAAGAATAAAATGTATCAATCGGTTCAGTTTCGTCAGTAAACATAAAAAAATGCAATGAAAAGCATGTTCTCTAAAGTTACTATAAATGAGTGGATGTAGCAGTTATAGCTTTAGTGTGTTATAAAAAGAAAGGTGCCTTTAACTTAAGTTTGTAACTGTTGTATATATGGGGGCTATTCCTTCTCATACCAATAATAAACTAATCTATCATCGCCTGGTTGCCCTTTGGGTGGTGGGCGAAGCCTTCGTGGGCGGGATCATTCATGGGCTACACTTGCCGGTTTCTGGTTTAGTGGTGGGTGGCGTTGCCATTGTGTGTATAGCAATGATGGCATATTATGAACCTGAAAAGGGCGCCATTCTCAAAGCAACACTTGTGGTGGCCATTTTTAAAATGATGTTAAGTCCGCAAGCGCCGCCAATGGCGTATGTGGCGGTTTTTTTCCAGGGTTTGCTGGGTGAACTGTTATTTTGGAGAAGGAGAATGTTTGCATTCGCCTGTTTATTGCTGGCTGTGCTTGCCATGCTGGAATCTGCCTTGCAGCGGTTGCTGGTGCTAACTATTATATATGGAAATGGTTTTTGGAAGGCGCTCAATCTTTTCCTGGGTGGCTTAACGGGTAATGCGGCGCCGGTTAATTATAGCAGATGGATTTGCATTGCATATATAGTAATTCATCTTTTGGCCGGCCTGGTAATAGGAATAGGAGTTGCGCGGCTGCCCGCCGCGCTCGCGCGATGGAAGGCGGCAGGAGTGTTGCCTGTTATTCGCGGCCAGGCGCCTGAAAAAGATGAGGGAGTAAAGAGGCGTAAACGAACTATTTTCTGGCTGGTGCTGTGGTTGATATTACTGGCGCTATACCTGCAATCGTATTATCATATAGGCCGGCCGTTGGTACCCGCCGGAGCATTGGTGCAACTATTATGGCGTTCGCTGATCATTTTGCTGGCCTGGTACTTCCTGGTGGGCCCGCTGGTAAAATGGTTGTTGCACCGTTGGTTGCAACGGCAGCGCGGCCGGCTGAAAGACAGAATTGATGCCGTAACCGATATATTACCTGGTATTCATTATTTATTGCGGGTTGCCTGGCGGCATGCAATTGATAAAAAAAGACCGGTTTCTTTTTTTTGCAAAACGGTTTTGGTGAATTTATTGGGCAACGAGCAGGTAGTTATTTTTTCAAAGCCGATTGGCTCCGGGAAGACTACTGCCCTGGCGGGCAAGATGGCGCGCCGCGCCGATGTATGGGGTGTGCTTACGCCTGTGGTTGATGGGCGCAGGAAGTTCAGGCTTTTGCCTGGCGGGCAGGAGACGGACATGGAAGCGAAGGAAGGTGAAGTGGAAATACCTGTGGGTCGTTTCCGGTTTAGCGCTAAAGGGTTTGAAGCCGCATTAGTGCATTTGCGCGCAATACCGGGTGATGCGCCCTGGATCATCATAGATGAAATTGGACCGTTGGAGCTTCGGAATGAAGGTTTTGCAACGGTTCTCAACGCTATTCTTCAGACAATGAACGATGGGCAGATGTTGCTGCTGGTTGTTCGGGAAGGCCTTGTACAGCAGGTGGCCGATCATTTTTCTATCTCCTCGTTTAGGCTGGTTACGGATGCGGACCTACTGTAATACTACGCACGCTGTCAGAAAAAAAACATTTTACGCCGTTATTTTCCCCGGGAATCGCTTTCGGCAGGTTGTATGTTTGAATTGATGGAGGCAACCCTGAAGTGGAGACTACTTCGGGACCATGGTAGAGGTGTGAGTTTGGGGGTAAGACCCAGACGAAGGCTGGCAGCCACGAAAGCGTTCATTTGTGTTTAGGATTTGGTGGTTGTTAGCTAGCCGGTTCTTCCCTTTGGGATTGAACCGGCTTTTTTGCTATCAAAAAAAATTGATCTTTTGCGGGTATGCTAAGTATATCCACTGATTTCATAAAAATCCTCCCGAATCCGGATGAAATATTCCCGATTTCTGCAGCGAGAATGTATGGGATCCTGTTGTTTTTTGGTAGTTTAAATATGCTATCTCTTCATTATGACACAAATAATACATGCAGATGCACACAACCTGTACCGGGACGGTCTGAAGATGCTGGTAAAGTCTGTTGAAGGCTTTCGCATTGTTTCAAGCTGTTCATCCCGTCAGGAACTACTGGCAGCGTTTAGTCTTCTCAGAAGCGGCCTGCTAATTACTGATACCAGTTTGTCGGACGGCGAAACTTTTTCGCTTGTGCGGGATTTTCGAAATAAAAATCCTGACGTACAGGTATTGGTGTTATCGGCTTCTTCCAAAGACCGGGACGTTGCTGCCATGATGCAGGCCGGGGCCGGCGGCTATGCCACTAAATCGGATCCCGATGTAGAAATTCTCCGCGCCATTCAACGCGTAGCAAGTGGTCAATCCTATTTCTCGCAGGGGCTAACGCATCGGTTGGTGCGGCAGGCCCTGTCGGCAGCGCCGGGAGAAATAATAACCGACGACGGCGAATGCATCGGCCGACGGGAGCTGGAAGTGCTGCAATTGATTGCGCGTGAATATGGCAATCGTGATATTGCAGCAGAACTGCATCTTAGCGTGCGGACCGTTGAAGGATACCGCCGCCGGTTATTGGAAAAGACGGGGGCAGCGAATGCAATAGGTCTTGTGATGTGGGGACTACGAAGGGGAGTGGTTTCACTGTAAGAAAAAGCTATTCAAAATCGAGTAGCTTCCGGGGTTTTACCTCCAGCGCGCTGGCCAGATCTAAAACGGTCAGCAGGGTGATGTTTTTTTCTCCACGTTCAATCTTGGAAAGATTGCTGTGGTCAACCGAACAATTGAGGGCCAGCTCACGTTGTGAAAGCCCTCTTGACTCACGGACTTTCTGCAGCTGTTCACCAAAGCGCAACAGGAAGTCTCTTTTGATTTCTTTTTTCATTGGACAACAATTTAGAAAGAAAAGGTCCAATAAAGTTTTTAAAATAGTGTGGTGTTTTTATACCACACGTTATTTTTTTCCCTATATTCGTTTTGTGATTTTAAAAATTCCGTCATTTGACGGGTGTCATCGTTTTTTGCAACGTTATGATGGTGTTGTATCGACATATACAGCTGTATCTCATCAACAGGCAATGGGCGAAAAAACCCAAAAATCCGGAGTAAAAAGACTTGGAGTGATTTCTCGTCGTTTGGAATTTTATCCTGGCGGCAGTTGTGAGAACCTGTTTTACTAACCGTTCCCGGTTATTTCCCCACTCATTCTTTGGGAACATAAAAAGATGTAATGAAAAAAATTGTTTTTTTCATGGGGGTATTCTTTGTCTCATTATCAACCTTATTTGCACAGCGTAATCCTGCATTGACGGTTGGGGATACATTACCGGCGGAACTGTTGCGCGTTGTGCGCGCCAAAATTCCCGACACAGCACAGGCGGTAATTCTTGATTTTATGACTTCCTCCTGCTCCAGTTGTATTTTGGCGTTGCCGTATGAGCAAGAGCTGGAGCAAAAGACGGGTGGCCGGGTTCGCTTCCTGGTGGTGACGCCGGAACAGGACGACGTATTTTATAAGGGCATCCGTAAAACGTCGATCGGGCGTGCACTAAATGCGCCGGTTATTACAGGTGATAGTGTATTGCGCGCACGGTTTCCATTTCATTCTGTATCCCACCTGGTATGGCTTAGCAACCGCGGTGTTGTACTGGCGATCACGGGAACGGAGCGACTAACGCAGGAGTCTGTAGCACGTCTTGCCAACGGCTCTTCATTACATTTACCCATAAAAACAGATCAGCCTTTCTCATTTGATCTGGATCCTTTACTCCTAACTTTTTCCCCACAGGCACTACCACATAATGCTGTCCCATCATTATTTAATTATAGTATATTTAGTAGCTATATTGATGGACGTACAAATGGCACTTTCAGGTTTAGAGATACAATAGGTAATATGGTCTCATTTTGCAGTACGAATAATACCTTATTTTTTTTATACCGAGCAGCCTTTAATTTGGGTGGCAATGCACGATGCCGTTGGTCAATACCAGACTCGGCCAGTTACACCTATGTTGAAACGGAGGCCGATGTACCGGAATTTGTATGGAGAACATCACATACGTATTGCTACCAGTCGCTTTTCCCGCTCAGTATGCCTGTTGCTGAGCGACTGGAACGAATTCGGCACGACCTGGTTTATTACACGGGCATTACTGCCCGGCTACTGTATGAGGATGGTGTACCGGTATTGGATTTTTACCGGGCACCCCAAACGGCAGCCCTGGAAACCGGCCGGGCAACCGGCGATGGATTCGCAAGGCGATCCCCTTAAATTTTCCCCTTCCTGTACAACGACCTAATGAGCCGGTTGGCGAATACCGGTTCCATCATTAACTGTAAACTAACTGCAATGAGAATTTTATTCCTATTGCTTGCAACCTGGCTTTGCCAGCAGTTGCAGGCACAGGCAGTGCACGGCTATGTTCGAAATGAGGAGAACGAGCCGGTGATAGCTGCCAGCATTCTTTCCCGCCCTGCGGGCTTGCGAACGACCACGGATGAAAAGGGTTATTTCCGGTTGGCAACGGCAGATACCCTGGTTATTACCGCGGTAGGCTATATTCCCCAACTGATCAACCCCGGAAGCTATGGCAGTAATGAGGTAACTATTACAATGAAGCGGGATTATGCCGCCCTGCAGGAAGTTACTATCAATACGGGCTACCAGGAAATACCAAAAGATCGTGCTACGGGATCGTTTTCCAAATTGAATAATGAACAGCTAAACCAAAAAATTACGCCGGATATTCTAAGCCGGTTGGAGGGAATGACAAACAGCGTGCTTTTTGACCGGCGCAGTTCGGAATTAAAAATACAAATACGTGGAGTAAGTTCTTCAACAGAATTTATTACGCAACCGTTAATTGTGTTGGATGATTTCCCATACGAAGGCGATATTTCGAATATTAATCCTAATGATATTGAAAGTATAACTGTTCTAAAAGATGCGGCAGCGGCGTCTATTTGGGGTGCGAGGGCAAGTAACGGCGTTATTGTGATTACTTCCAAGAAGGCAAGATACAATCAGCCGCTCCAGATTAGCTTTAACACAAATTGCACGTTCCAGGCTAAACCAGATCTTTTCTCGGTGGATAAAATGTCGTCGTCTTCCTATATCGATATGGAGCAGTTCCTTTTTGATAAGGGGGTTTATAACAGCTACCTGACCAGCTCTGCACACCCCATGATAACGCCTGCAGTTGAAATTATGCTCAGGCAAAAGGCCGGACAAATAACAGCACAGGAAGCCAGTAGCCAACTGGATTTATTGCGACAGTTTGATTACAGGACTGATATGGAAAAATACCTGTATCGAAATACATTTAGCAGCCAGTCTACGTTGTCCGTAACCGGAGGCTCCAACACAAATAAATATCTCTTTTCAATTGGGTTGGATAAAGACCCTTCAGAGCTGCTTGGGAATGGCAGTCAGCGATTTACATTACGCGGAGAAAACAGTTTCCGGCCTATTGCCAATTTGCAGGTGCAAACCGGTATTATTTTAACGCAGCAGAAATCAACAGCAAACAGTCCCGGGGGGTTCGGGGACTTCACCTCTTCTAACTACCTGGAACTTTATCCGTATGCCCGATTTGCAAATGACGATGGAACACCGGCCGACCTGGATATCTATTACCGTAAGATTTTTACAGACACTGCAGGCGGTGGCCGTTTGCTAGACTGGAAATACAGGCCGCTGGATGAACTTCATAATAATGATAACACAAGCCGATTAACTGATCTTCTCGCAACAGCTTCTATCAGCTATCGTTTAAATAAGACTATTTCGGCGGACGTTAAATACCAGTATGAGCAATCCTGGGATCAGGACAGTTATTATAAAAATGAGAATAGTTTTTACGCCAGGGATATCGTAAATCTTTTCACAGTATTAACACCCACTACTGCTGTGTACAATGCACCAAAGGGAGGTGTTTTAACCTTGTCTAACAGTCGGATGATTTCTCACGCAATAAGAGGACAGGTAAATGCGAGGCACTCCTGGAGCGATGGCTCTGATTTTGTTGCTATAGCAGGGGCAGAGCTTCGGAGTCGTTATTCTTTTAGTAATCAATACGCGGCCTATGGATATAATAAGGAGGTGCTAACGTATACACCTGTTGATATGGTAACATACTTTCAGACCTATGACAACCTGCGTGGCAAAACCTATATACCGTCAAGTTTAAGTTTCGCGGAAGGCAGGAGCCGGTTTCTTTCGATTTTTGCGAATGCGTCATATACTTATAAGGACCGTTATACGATTACCGGAAGTATGCGAAAAGACGCATCTAATATATTTGGGGTAAATGCTAATGACCGGTGGAACCCTTTTTGGTCATCTGGTGTTTTATGGAAAGTATCTAAAGAGAAATTTTATTCCAGTAAGCGGCTTCCCCTTCTGCAGCTCAGAGCAACATTTGGCTATAGTGGTAACCTAAATCCAATGCTATCTGCAATAACAAAAATTAGCCACGAAAGCGGCTCTTCCTCTTCTCCGGTAAATACACCATACGTAACGATCACCAGCCCGCCTAGCCCTGATCTAAAATGGGAGAAAGTTGCAACGGCCAACGTTGGTCTGGATTTCGAATTAGACGAAAGAAGACTTTCTGGTAGTTTAGAGTTTTATCAGAAAAAATCAACAGGACTTTATAATAATTTGGCATTGGGTGGCGAGACTGGGTTAGTTACGGCAACAAAAAATGTTGGCGAAATGAAAGGAAAGGGAATTGACGTTGCGCTGAATTCCGTGAACACAAAAGGCAAAGTCAGCTGGTTTACTGACTTTAATTTTAGTTACGTTTCCTATAAAGTCACCAAACTCTATACAGCTCCTTCAACCTATGGCCTTGTGCTTTCCGGCAGCTTTTATGCCATCCAGGGATATAATCCATATGATATTTTTAGTTACCGGTGGGCGGGGCTGGATCCGGCAAATGGTAACCCGCAAGGTTATCTTAATGGCCAAATTAGTAGTGCTTATACGCCGCTTGTTCGTGTGCAACAGCCCGATTTGGTAAAATCAGGTAGCGCCCGACCCCCAGTTTTTGGGAACATATTGAATACCATTAAGTGGAAGTCCTTTTCATTATCAGTAAACATAACTTACCAGATAGGAAATTATTTTAGAAAACCTGCCCTTTCTTATACAGACCTGTTTAAAAACTGGAGAACAAACCCTGAATGGGACCAGCGTTGGCAGCAACCTGGAGATGAACTTACAACAAATGTGCCGTCTCTTGTATATCCGACGATTGCAGATAGAGACAAATTCTATACTTACTCGGAGATTACAGTTGAAAATGCTAGTTGCATCAGGATTCAGAATGCTATGATTAAATATTCTCCACAACGAGGGGTGAAAAAAACTGATCTTGATTTCTATGGATCAATAAATAATTTAAATGTGATTTTGTGGCGGGCTAATAAATTGGGCTTTGATCCTCTTTTTGTCGGACAGGTAGTAACCCCACCGAGTGTTTCTTTCGGGGTTCGGATTGCTTTAACTCAAAATGGTAGGTGATGAAAAAATCAACTAAAATATTTTTTGTACTAGCGATATCTACAATTATTGCTACTACAGTTGCTTCATGTAAGAAGTTTTTAGAGGCTAAAACAGATTCAAAAATTGATACGCCTCATTCAATAGTAGATCTTGAAGGAATGTTGAACTACTATTTTGTTGTAAACGCTAAAAATCCAATGTATGGTGAGTTTAGCTCAGATAATATCTATTTGTCCGATGCGTCTTGGGCGGCTGCTCTCGATATTCAAAGGGCATTATATTGTTGGCAAAAGTTCGACGGAGCGAATGCCGATTGGTTTGGGTCGTATCAGGGAATCTTATATTGCAATGTAATACTTGAGAGCCTGTCTAAAATTGATTTATCGGGAGTTGCGGAGTCTAGGATAAATAATGTGCGCGGGTCAGCTCTTTTCTTGAGGGCATTTAATCATTTTGCTCTTGCTCAGTTATTTACAAAGCCTTTTGATAGCACAACATCTGCTAACGACCTGGGATTACCTATCAAAATCAACTCTGACTATAACGAACATGTTGGTCGCGCAAGTGTGTTGGAAACATATAATCAAATCATAAAGGATTATAAGGAAAGCATTTCTTTACTGCCAGTTGTACCGGCTACAAGAAATCTGGCATCGAAACCAGCGGCATACGCCGGGCTTTGTCGAACTTTTATGAGTATGAGAGATTATAGAAATGCGAGCCTGTATGCAGACTCTTGCCTTCTGTTGTATAAATCGCTTATCGACTATAATAGTATCAATCCTAACGCGGCGTTACCATTTTCCCCATTAAACGATGAAATAATCTTTGATGCACGGACCAACACAAATGCTTTTTTGGGTCCAACATACGCTAAAATCGATAGCTTGTTGTATAAATCATACGATACCAGCGATCTTAGAAAAGCTATCTTTTTTAAAAAGAACGCCGATGGAAGCATATCTTTTAAAGGGCAATATACGGGCAATAGCGGCACCAATTTATTTTGTGGATTAGGCACGGACGAGATCTATCTTACTAAAGCTGAATGCTTAGCCAGAACTGGTGAGAAAGAAAAGGCGTTGGCCTATTTGGATTCTGTTCTTATAAAGCGATATAAAACAGGCCAGTTTACTCCATCTACCGCATCGGATGCGCAAATGGCGCTAATAAAGATTTTGGATGAAAGACGCAAAGAGTTGATATTTAGAACGATTCGATGGATGGATTTGAGACGCCTTAATTTCGAAGTTCAATTTCAAAAGTCGTTGGTGCGCTATATAAATGGCCAAACATTTACCCTTGAGCCCAATGCTTTACGATATGTATTATTAATTCCGGACGCTACAATTAAATTAAGTGAACTTATTCAAAATCCTTAAAAAGGGGGCTAAGCCCCCTTTTTTTAATTTCGCATAATAACATCCGGAGACGCAGGTGAGCTGTTGTCTTCGGATTGATTGATGTCAGGGAGGGCCGTATTAAGTTCGCCCGTATTTGGATGTGCCCCCAAAGTGGCATCTGATGGCAGGAGTACACCGCAGACGTGAATATCGCCTACACAGTCATTTTCTGCGCGTTCCCATAAATCCGGATTTGAAAATTGATCAGGATCCGAAACGTCTCCGGTGAATTTGTAAAAAAAGCCGGAGGTTGTAGCTTTTGAATTTTCCTTCGCCACCGTAAAGGCACTCATCGCAAGCATGGCAGCAACAGCCACCATACTGAAAAGATACTTTTTCATATCATGGTTTTAATATTTGGGGAAATCGCCTACTCTTTTCTACAGGTTTTCGGCTTATCCTGCCGTCTGCGCAGATGGACATACAAGGTAATCCCCTCGCCATACACAAGTCAAGCGCAGGCCCACTCATTTTATCAGGTATTTCTACGGCTAATTCAGAAACTAAGAGTATATAGCTTCCACCTACTATCTATTGCAGTTTTGCACCCTGTTCTATCCAGCACCTTATCAATTCTCGCTCCTCCTCCGTCATATTGGTTTTATTATTCTGCGGCATCGTTTTCGTCAACACCACCCGCTGCATGATCAGGTCCTTCTTTTTTACAATGTCTGCCGGCAGATCATACATCACCCCATTCGGCGCAGCCGTATAAACATCATCCGTTGGATGTGCAGAATGGCAAGGCAAACAACGCTGCTGCACAATCACGTTCACCTGCGTAAATGATACCGGTTTACACTCCCGGCTCACCGGCCGCGGTCCTGTTACATACGCCGTAGCCAACAACACCAACACAGCTACCGGCAATACCCAAATACTCGCCTTTCCCCGCTCCCGCAGGTTTAGCCAATGCTTGATACCCGCCGCCGCCGCACTAATCAACAACAACACAACCCATTGCTGCCGGTTGCCAAACGTACTCGGAAAGTGATTGCTCACCATCACAAAAAGAACCGGCAACGTAAAATAATTATTATGCAAACTTCGCTGCAATGCCTTCTTACCCTTCTGCGCGTCTGGCAACTCACCCCGCCTGGCCGCATTCACCATCGCCTTCTGCCCCGGGATGATCACAAAAAATACATTGCCCACCATCAGGCTCCCAATCATCGCTCCAAAATGGATATAAGCGCCACGCCCGCTAAATATATGCGCATACCCCCATGCAAATACTGCCAGCATCACCATCAATACCAGGTTAAATAACCACGGCACCCGGATCAACCTTGATTTACAAAGCTGGTCGTACAATACCCAGCCCGCCACAAAAGACCCCACTCCAATCAACACCGCCAGCGGAGCAGATAAACGCATTACCTGCGGATCGATCAATAACGCAGATGCATTGAGATAGTAAATGATAAATAATAACGAAAAACCAGACACCCAGGTAAAATAGGCCTCGTATTTAAACCAATGCAGGTGCTTTGGAATTGTTTTTGGCGCCACCTTATATTTCTCGAGATAATAAAACCCACCGCCATGCACCGCCCATAAATTTCCCGCCAGCTCCTCCCGCACATCCTCCGTTCGGTTTAATGCATTCTCCAAAAACACGAAGTAAAACGAGGCGCCAATCCAGGCTATCCCAAACGTTATATGCATCACCCGCACGCCAATATTCAGCCACTCCATCAGGTGCCCCTGCCACGGAGTGCCCGCCGCCAGGTAATACAATGCCACCACAATGCCAACAATACAAAGAAGAATAGCCGCATAAAACAATCCCTGCACCAGCGGCAGGTTCAACCGACCCGGCTCACTTCCCACATCTGCCTTCAATAACTGGTGCACCCGGTGCGTCATCACCGTAAGCATGATCAGTAAACCCAAAAAAACAATAAGAAATGTAATAGCCATAAGCGCGCAACAATCCATTAAAGTAAGAAATTGTTTTAATTTTAGGAAGCATGGATGAATTCATTATCAGCAGCAACAAAGTATTAACGCCACAAGGAGTTATTCCGGCCGCCATACTGGTGCGGAATGGAATAATCCAGGAGATACAACCATCATTTACAACATCACTGCCCGAAGTAAAACTCGGCAATCAACTCCTCATGGCCGGGGTTGTTGATACACACGTGCATATTAATGAACCCGGACGAACAGATTGGGAAGGTTTTGAAACCGCCACCCGTGCCGCCATCGCCGGCGGCATTACCACATTGGTTGAAATGCCCCTCAATGCATCGCCCGTTACAACCAGCGCAACTGCTTTTTTTCAAAAAGTAAAAGCTGCCCAACATCAACTTCATTGCAACTGCGGCTTCTGGGCAGGCATCATTCCCGGCAACGAACAGGAAATTGTACCCATGGCCCAGGCCGGTGTGCTGGGCTTTAAAGCATTTCTTACACACTCCGGTATTGATGAATTTCCCCATGTAACCCGTGCCGATCTCCGCAAGGCAATGCCCATTATTAAAGCTTGCGAACTCCCGCTATTGGTGCATGCAGAAATTGATGATGGCCTCCATCCCCTGCATGATACCAGGTCTTATGCAGCCTATCTCGCTTCCCGTCCACCGGAATGGGAAGAAAATGCCATCCGCATGATGATCGAACTGGTAGAAGAAACCGGCTGCGCCGTTCATATTGTCCATTTATCTGCAGCTACAGCACTTCCTCTGCTTCGCGATGCGCGTGAAAGAAAGTTGCCCATCACGGTTGAAACAGCACAACACTACCTTTTTTTCCATGCGGAGCAAATTCCCAATGGAGCCACGCTGTATAAATGCGCACCACCCATTCGCGAAGCCGCCAACAATGAAAAACTGTGGGAAGCTTTGCAATCAGGCCTTATTGATTTTGTAGCCACCGATCACTCTCCTGCTCCACCCGATTTAAAAGAAGTTGACAGCGGCAATTTCGCAAAAGCCTGGGGTGGCATCGCTTCGCTGCAACTGGCACTGCCCGCATTATGGACAACCGCCCGAAAACATAATTGCTCACTTGAACAGCTCGCTGCCTGGCTCTGCGAGAAACCGGCAGAACTGGCACAGCTAAAGAAGGGACGCCTTGCTCCGGGATATGCAGCGGATTTTGTAGTTTGGGATCCGGAAGAAACATTTACCGTAGACTCTACCAAGTTATATCACCGTCACAAGTTAACGCCCTATGCAGGGCAAACACTTTACGGAGTTGTAAAACAAACCTGGCTAAACGGAAAACGTATCTTTCACCAGGGAACGTTTGAACAACCCGCCAGCGGGCATCTTATTACAGCATGAGTACAGCATTACAACGTGCAAATCGCGTAGCGGAGCAAATACGGCAACTGGCTGCTGTTAGCGAGCAGCCGGGATGCATAGCACGCACCTATGGCAGCACGGCTTTTATTGCCGGGAGAGATCTTGTGGCCAGTTGGATGAAGGAAGCCGGCCTCACCGTTTATACAGACGCCATCGGCAACCTTCGCGGGCGGCTCTCGGCACCCGATCCCAACGCAAAGATCTTCGTCATCGGCTCACATATTGACACAGTCATCAACGCCGGTGCCTTCGACGGCCCATTGGGTGTGCTGGCGGGATTGGAAGTGCTGCGCAAGTTGCAACATCAATCACTTCCTTTTCACCTGGACCTGGTGGCATTTTGTGATGAAGAAGGATGTCGTTTTCATACCACCTATCTCGGCAGCAAAGCACTCACCGGCAACCTGGACAAGCAACTGCTACAGTTAAAAGATGAACAGGGCATTTCACTTCAGGATGCCATACTTGCACAAGGCGGTGATGCAAACACGCTCGCCGCGGCAGCACTAAAGCCCGGATCACTCCTGGGCTACTATGAAATTCATATTGAACAAGGTCCGGTACTGTTCGAAAAAAATACGCCCGTGGCAATTGTTACCGCCATTGCCGGCCAGCGACGTTGTACCGTTCGGTTTTCCGGCGAAGCCGGTCATGCAGGCACCGTACCCATGCTAATGCGCAAAGACGCCCTCGCCGCCGCATCCGAATTTATCCTGGCCGCAGAAAAAACAGGACGCGATCAACACCAGCAGTTAGTTGTAACAATTGGGAAAATATCCATTCCACACGCCGCCAGCAACGTAATTCCCGGTGAAGTGCTGCTGACGCTGGATGTTCGCAGCGACCGGGAAGCTGTTCTCGAAGAAGCATGCAAACAGCTTCACCTGCTTGCCTTTCAACTCTGTGAACAACGGGCCGTTTCAATGGAATGGAACGTAATCCAAACTTCCGCCCCGGTACAATGTGACGCCACCCTTAACAGCCTCCTGACCGACAGCGTGGAAAAATGTGGTTATGAACCAATAAGGCTGATAAGCGGCGCAGGTCATGATGCCGTTCCTCTGTCGGCGATGGGACCCGTTTCCATGCTTTTTGTAAAATGCTATAAAGGCATTAGCCACAACCCGCAGGAAAATGTAGCCACAGAAGATATTGCAGCAGCCATCGAAGTTTCCGATACCTTTATTCAACAACTGATTAAAAAAAATAGTATTTAGCAAGCAAACAGGCATGTTATGGAAATATCAGCTCTCACAAGATCAGTGGTACATAGAAACCACGCACTCATTGCACCCGATGGATATATAAATAGTAATGTTCCGGGGTGGACCAACTGCACCGTCAATGTAATTATCAATGAAGCGATGGGCGCCCATCTTACACAAACGCTGATCACTGCCGGGAAAGACTGCAAGCTGGTAGGACAAACCCATGAATCACAGGTCTTTTTTTATGTGATCAAAGGAAAAGCAAAAGCAATTGTCAGCGGCGAACTTAAAGTGCTTTCCGCAGGCCAATTCGTTTATATCCCCGTTGGGAAAGCCTACCGGCTTGAAAATATAAAAGAAGGCACACAACTGCTTACCTTTCATAAGATCTACGAACACCTGGAAGGTTATGAAGTACCAGATACACTCTTTGGCGATGCCGCCAACATACCCGCACCGGCTTACCTGGGTGATAAAGCGCTTCGCCTGCAGGTATTGCTTCCCGATAACCTTTCCTTTGATATGGCAGTAAATATTTTCACCTATGATTCCGGCGGGCACCTGCCCATGGTGGAAACCCATATTATGGAACACGGTTTGATGTATCTCCAGGGACAGGGAATCTATATGCTCGACCATAAATGGTATCCCGTAAAAAAAGGCGATAGCATTTGGATGGCTCCTTACTGCCAGCAATGGTTTACCGCCATGGGTAAAGAACCCGCTGTATATATTTATTATAAGAACATTAATCGATTACCCATCCGCGAATAAAAATGACGCTGCACGAGTTCAATACAATGTCTCAACCGCAACTGGTAGAACAGCTAACAAGATGCTGCGGCTCTTCCACCTGGGTTACCCGTATGTTACAATTCATTCCGGCCGATGACCTGGTAGAACTGCTGGAAGACGCGGAAGAGCAGTGGTGGGGCTGCAATGAAAACGATTGGAAAGAAGCATTTTCCCATCATCCTAAAATTGGCGATGCCGCTTCGCTGCAGGCTAAATTTGCAAGCACCGCTGCATGGGCCGCGGGTGAACAAAAAACAGTTGCAAACGCGTCAGCAGCTATTATTGAAGCGCTTGCTGCCGCTAATAAAGACTATGAACAACGGTTTGGATTTATCTTTATCGTTTGTGCCACCGGCAAATCAGCCGAAGAAATGCTGGCGCTGCTACAGCAGCGAATAAAAAACGAACCGGCGGATGAAATACAGGTAGCCGCAGAGGAACAGATCAAGATCACCAAACTTCGCCTCGAAAAACTATTGCAATGAGCCAGCTTACCACGCACATACTGGATACAACCACCGGCCGACCGGCAGCGGGAGTTACCGCCGTGTTATACGCAGGAGAACAGGATGAATGGACAGAGATCACCCGTGGCCAAACCAATGCAGATGGCAGAATCCCCGATTTGCTGCCCGCAGATACATTATTGCGAAGCGGGATCTATCGCATGCGTTTTGAAACAAAAGATTATTTTGATGCCGCACAAATAGCTACGTTCTATCCATTTATCGAAATTACATTTGAGATCAATAGCGCCGCGCACTACCATATTCCCCTGTTGCTAAGCCCGTTTGGCTATAGCACCTACCGCGGGTCCTGATCAAATTCATATAGAATTAAAGAACATGGTGATCCGGATTTCCACGAAAACATTACATTTAACGCATTGCGGTTTATCTCTGTACAACTAAAAACTGTATTATGAAGCTCTCGATTGCTGAAAAAGACAAACAGGACCTCCTCGATAACCTGAGACCCGCCAATCTCCGCTTCCAGGAAATTTACCCGGGAGATAAGCCAGACCGGCAACCCGTACATACCGTTTATGGAGGTGCAAATCTCTTTAAATCGGATACCTGTATCAAAATGGGTGAAATAGCCCTTAAAAGCCTGCAAGCCTATGCCCCAAACTTTGTTGTACTGGCGGATGTGCTCCAGCTTGACGGCTTCGTAGAACTTCCCGCCTCCGAAAAGAAGATCGAAAAGCTGGTGCGCAAACTGGATAAACTGAGTGAAAAAAAGCGACGTGAAGATCCGGCATGGCTGGCTTATTCTGTTTATAATAAGATTATCAAAAAATTAAAGACAGAACCCGTAGAAGATTTCAGGATTGATTTTGAAGACGGATTTGGCAATCGCCCGGACGCAGAAGAGGATGAGACCGCTGTAAATGCCGCCAAAGAACTGGCGCTGGGCATGAAGAATAAAACCATTTCGCCATTTATCGGCATTCGGATCAAACCGTTTACCGAAGATCTAAAAGCAAGAGGCGTACGTACGCTGGATATTTTTTTAAGTACGCTCCTGCAAAAGACAAAAGGCAAACTGCCGGATAACTTTGTAGTGATGCTCCCAAAAGTAACCATCCCGGAACAGGTGGTTACCCTGGTTCGCCTCTTTGAATTGATAGAACGTGAACACGCGCTGGTGCCCGGTACGCTCAAGATGGAAACGATGGTGGAAGCTACACAGATCATCATGGACGACGAAGGCCGCAATCCGTTGATGAAGATCATTCGCGCCAGCGAAGGCCGTTGCATCGCCGCACATTTCGGTACCTACGATTATACCGCCTCCTGCGGCATTACCGCCAAATACCAAACCATGGCGCACCCGGTTTGCGATTTTGCACACCACATGACCAAAGTGGCATTGGGAGGAACAGGTATTTTCTTATCAGATGGCGCCACCAACGTAATGCCTGTAGCACCTCACCGCGACGCTAAATTAACGCGCGACCAACTTCGTGAAAACATACAATCGGTACACAACGCCTGGAGAATCGGGTACAATCACACCATGCATTCGCTTGTAAATGGCTTTTACCAGGGATGGGATCTGAACCCCGCACAACTGCCAATGCGCTATGCCGCCACGTATAATTTTTTCCTCAGCAGCTACGCGGATGCTGTAGTACGACTAAAAACATTTGTAGAAAGAGCCGCCATCTCCACACTTACCGGCGACATTTTCGACGATGCCGCCACCGGACAGGGATTGCTCAACTTTTTCCTGAAAGCACTGAACTGCGGCGCCATTTCAGAAAAAGAAGTAACCGCAACTGGTCTTACACTTGAAGAAGTAAGATCCCGCTCATTTTATAAAATATTGCAGGGACGACGCGCAAAAAAATAATCGTTCCTTCCGTTGAAATATGCTGTCAACCTGTAGCAGTTGACCGGCACGGTTTTTTATTTTTAAAGATAAATACAAGCGTATGACGATTGCCGTATTAGGAGCAGGAATGGTGGGCAGCGCGATGGCGCTTGACCTGGTAACAAAACATAGTGTTACCTGCTTTGATATCAATGCATTTAACCTGGAAGCCCTGAAAGAAAAAAATGATAACATCCAGGTGGCCGGCGCTGATTTCCAGGACTATGATAGCTTTTCGCTTTTTTTACAACCGTTTGATATCGTTGTTACTGCCGTGCCCGGCTTTATGGGTTTTAAAACGCTGGAAGCCGTCATCAATGCCGGTAAAAATGTAGTGGATATTTCTTTTTTCCCGGAAGATGCGATGCAACTGCATGCGCTTGCACAGAAAAAACAGGTTACTGCTATTGTGGATTGCGGCGTAGCGCCGGGTATGAGCAACCTCGTGTTGGGTCGCTATAACGAAGAGATGAAGATAGAAAGCTTTGCCTGCTATGTAGGCGGACTGCCAATAGAAAAAAAACCTCCATTTTTTTATAAAGCGCCGTTCTCACCGGTAGATGTGATCCAGGAATACATACGTCCGGCGAGATTGGTGGAACACGGGGAAATGGTGGTAAAACCAGCGCTAAGCGACCTGGAAATGATCCAGTTTGACGAACTGGGAACACTTGAAGCGTTTAATACCGATGGTCTTCGTTCGCTAATAGTAACTATGGCGCATATCCCTGATATGAAAGAAAAAACACTTCGCTATCCAGGGCATGCTGAACTCATCATCGCCCTGCAGCAGGCGGGGTTTTTTGATACCACACCGCTCCGCTTTGAAGACACAGATATATCGCCACTGGCATTTACCTCAAAAGTGCTGGTAAACCAGTGGAAATTGCAACCCGGCGAACAGGAATTTACGGTGATGCGGATTATCATTCACGGTGAAGGCAAAACGATTGAATACAATTTGCTGGACTATTATGATGCTGGTACAGGCATTTCATCCATGGCCCGTACAACGGGCTATACCTGTACCGCCATGGTAAATGCGATAGGTGAAGGATTGTTTACAGAGTCGGGCGTATTTCCACCGGAACTGGTTGGCAGGGATAAAAAGCTATTCAACTTTATACTGGATTATCTCGCAGAGCGGGGTGTACATTGGAAAAAAACGGAATAAAAAAGAAAACGACCCGGCATTCAGCGGGTCGTTTTTATTGTTCGATCAATTCAACAAGGTTATTCTGCTTCAGCCACCACTTCTTTTACCTCGGGAATCATTCGCTTCATCATTCCTTCAATACCGGCTTTTAACGTGATCATTGACGAAGGACATCCACTACAGCTTCCCTGCATCGCCAGGTTTACGGTCCCTGCTTCATAACTTTTAAACTGGATGGCACCGCCGTCCATTTCAACAGCAGGACGTACATAATTATCCAGCAATTCTTTGATTCTTTTTACCACATCATCATCATCTGCAGCCACTTCATTGGAGCTAACAGGTTTTACAGTTGCAATTTCCTCTTCGTTCACCACCGGTTTGCCTTCTTCAAGATAATCTTTCAAGAACTGGCGCACAGACGGAATCACATCCTGCCAGTCTGTTTCCGATGTCTTGGTTAGCGTTACAAAATTGCTGGCGATAAATACCGCCCGGATAAACGGGAAGCCAAATAATTCCACCGCCAGGGGCGAAGGTTTGGCGCTTTCCGCATCCGGAAAATCAATGCTCTTACCAGGATAGAGAAGCTTGTTTGCCACAAACTTCATGGTTTCCGGGTTAGGGGTCATTTCTGTATAAATACTGATAATTGGGTTGCCTGTCTTGATCATATCCACAAATTGAACTGTAAAATTAACAACTTCCGGGCCGCAAAGTTTACGAGAACCGAAACAAAGCATTTCTACCCGCGGTAGCCTACCCGATTATTGAAAAACAATGAGTTATAAGATGTTAACCTATGCGTAATGCATTGATTATTCGTGAAACCGGCCTGTCTTTTTCAGGAACCGCACCAGGGCATAGATCAACAGCAGGGCGCCCAGGCTAATACCGAGGCCAATATTCCGGTTCTGCTCACTGTACCCGGTAAGTTGCGGGTAATTGAGAAAAAGCAGCAGTGTAATACCAATGAGCCAGATAAACTGTGTAGTGTGTTCCTTCAAAATCCAGCGGCGCCAGTTAAACTCCATGCTTTTGAACGTGCCGCCAATGCCTTTCAGGCTTGGCCACCACCGGTTTACATGCCTGCAATATTCATCAAACCCCGGCCCGAATTTGCCCCGCAAAAAATTTTCTTCCGCCAGCACAATAGCCTGGTAGATAAAAAGGAAAATCGGGATCATAATGGCAACATAAAACAGCGAATTGGCAAGAATGCCCACACCAAGCAGCATCAGGATATTACCTACATACAGGGGATTTCTGCAGTGCGAAAAAATGCCCTCGGTAACAAGCCCCTCCGCATACGGTTTACCCGCTTTTCCGCCTCTTACAATATAGGCCAGTCCAATAGTGAGGCCACGGATCAACTGCCCGGTAATGGTAACGACAAGACCCAGCACAATCGGCCAGATATAATAATGCGAACCAAATACAGATGCCCGGAAAAGATTGGGAGAAGGAATGAAAAGCGCACCGTAGAAAAGGATAAAAATCCAATTGCGATACCTGAAAAAGAAATTGCCGATTGCTACCATGCCGTGCTTACTTTTTTATAGCGATTATTCCTGCAAAATTGTACCATTTGAAAAACACCTCGCAATGACTAAAACCACGATCACGCAGCATGGTAATATTTTCACTCAGCTTATACGGAACAAGCACGTTTTCCAGCGCCTCGCGTTTTTGGGAAATCTCCATTTCGCTGTAGTTATTCCTGCGCTTGTAGTTATAATAATATTCAATAAAATCACGGTTGAACAGGCTGTCTTCCGCAAGGATCTTTTCCACCAGGATCAGCACGCCACCAGGATTTAAACCTTCATAAATACTGCGTACAAGTTGTTCACGGTAAATAGGACGTACAAACTGCAACGTCAGGCAAAGAATGGCCACAGAGGCATTGCTCACGTTTACGCCCTGGTTCAGGTCTTCACAGCGCAATTCGTAATTGCGGGAAAAGCCCAGTTCCATCAGCTTCGATTTGCATTTGTCGAGCATTTCCTGGGAGTCATCTACTCCAATAAACCGCACATCCTGGTCTACCATCGTATTCATGCCAATCATCGTGGTGCCGGTAGAGCAGCCCAGGTCATATACGTCAGATCCTACGCGCGCGTGCTCAGCAGCTAATTCTGCCACCATCCGCTGAATTTCTCCATAATATGGCACCGAACGGTTGACCATATCGTCAAATACATTCGCCACATTGGCGCCAAACTTAAAGTCACTGGCTTTTTCTATCGTGTCTTTGAAAACTTCATCTTTGCCCATACGTTATTAAATTAACGGGTACAAAAGTATAACAATTTCAATCAGTATCGCCGGGATTCAGCCCGGCTAAATAGGCTTATGAAAAAGATGTATCACCTCGCCAATTGCACCACCTGCCAGGCTATTATTAAGGAAACAGGGGTGGAGACCCATGGCGTCCAACTGCAAGACATCAAAACCCAACCCATTACTCCAGCCCAGCTGGACGAAATGAAAAAACTGGCCGGCAGCTACGAAGCCCTTTTTAGCCGACGCGCTATGAAATACAAGGAATGGGGTTTGAAAGACAAAGCGCTGACCGAAAAAGACTATAGGGACTATATCCTGGACGAATACACTTTTTTAAAGCGTCCCGTTACCATCCTCGGAAACCGGATCTTTGTTGGCAATGATAAAAAAACGGTGCTGGCGCTGAAAAATGCGCTTGCAGAACGTTAAAACTTGCGTTAATCCAGGCCAATGAGGCAAACCGGCGGGGGTGGTTTTTCGTTTATTAACCAGAAAATCACGTGTATGAAACGAATTCCGGTATTAGCTATTGCGGTGGTGGCCCTGCTGCAAAGTAGTTGCGGCGAGGCCCAAACCAGCGGCAAAAAGAAGAATTTTCCTGACCCGCCCATTGCTACGTCCAAAACAACGTATCCAATGCAGCTTTCAGATGCGGAATGGCGCAGCCGCCTGTCGGCCGGACAATACTATATCCTTCGCCAGGAAGGAACAGAACGTGCCGGCACCGGTAAATACGATCATTTTTATGAAAAAGGCACTTATTATTCAGCCGCATCTCTTCAGCCCGTTTTTAGTTCCGATACCAAATTCAATTCCGGAACCGGCTGGCCCAGCTTTTATGCGCCGGTATCACCAGACGCGGTAAAACTTGTAAAAGACACCAGCTATGGGGAAGTGCGCTGGGCGGTAGTAGATAGTAAAAGCGGCTCACATCTCGGCCATGTGTTTGACGATGGTCCGCGACCTACGGGAAAACGATATTGCATTAATTCAGCCGCACTCATCTTTGTTCCGGAAGGGGGCACTCCACCCACTTCGGCCAAAGGACAATAAAACGAATTGTCACGTGTTGATAAGCAGCTACAATTCCGTGGCTGCTTTTTGTTTGCGCTCACGCGAAAAAATCCTGGTGATCACAAACAGGCTTGCAATCATAAATATTGCACCCGCCACAAACGGTATTCCCGGGAAATAAAACGGCGCTTTTGAAGACGTAAAATAACTGAAGAGATTAGTGATGATCAATGGGCCCAGCACGGTGGTAAGACTCATCAGCGATGTTAATACGCCCTGCAACTGGCCCTGTTCCTTTGGTGATACATGCGCGGAAATAGTTGCCTGCAGCGCAGGATTTGCTATACCACCCAGGCAATAAGGAACCAGGAATGCGTACATCATCCAGCTTTGATTGGCAAAGGCAAACAGGAGCAGCCCTATGGAATACAGCACCAGTCCGAGATAGATGCTTTTTTCATTGCCAAGTTTAGGTCCTATTACAGGCGTTAATCCCGCCTGTACACCGCCCACCAACAAGCCAACAATGGCCAGTGAAAATCCAATTTGTTTTTTTGTCCAGGAAAAAACGTGTTCTGTAAAAAAGCTCCAGTTACTTTGAACGGCCTGTGCTGCCAGGTAAATTAAAAAGAAGCAAAGCGCCATGGAGGCAATTCCTTTTTTTGTTGCCAGGAACTGGAACGTACCAAATGGATTGGCTTTTTTCCAATGAAACGGTCTGCGGTTTTCCGGCGCCAGCGATTCCGGCAGTACAAAGAATCCATATAACAAATTCAGGAAGCAAAGCACCGCAGCAGCATAAAAAGGTGCGCGAATACCCCAGCCGGAGATGAGTCCGCCGAGTGCAGGACCAATTACAAAGCCCAATCCGAATGCTGCGCCAATCATTCCAAAATTTTTAGCGCGCGTTTCAGGCGTACTCACATCGGCGATATAGGCAGAGGCGGTAGTAAAACTTGCGCCGGTTAATCCGGCAACAACACGTCCTATAAACAACAATCCATAGGAATTTACAATAGCCTGGAAAAGATAATCAACGGTAAAACCGGCAAGTGAACAGAGGATAACGGGTCTTCTGCCAAAGCGATCGCTCAGATTCCCCACTACCGGTGAGAAGAAAAATTGGGTAAGCGCATACGCAGTGAGGAGATATCCGCCATATTTGCTGGCTTCTGCAACCGTTATATGCTTTAATTGTACTATAAGATCCGGTAATACCGGGATAATAATTCCAAAACCCATTACGTCGATCAATAACGTAATGAAAATAAATCCGATCGCAGGTTTTCGGGAGCCAGCCATAGACTGAAAAAATAGTGCAAAAACGCGTTTTTTTTGCAGTCGGGGTGCATTTTCTTTCATTCAGGCATGTTTTTAGGTTAAGAGAATTAACAAAGCCTGAAGAATTGCCGACTTTAGCCGGTTTACCTTTGGCTCCCGTTACCACTAAGCCTTCTGATCCTATATCCCTTCATTTTTTCACTAAACACATTAAACATGAAACTGAACCAGCTCATTTTGACCGCGTCTTCATCTGTTCTCCTGTTTTCCTGCGTTAGTACAAAAAAATTCAAAGCAGCACAACTACAGTACACGGAACTGCAAGGCAAATACAATTTGCTGCAATCAGATCTCACTAATTGCAACACGGATAAAGATGCATTGGCGCGCCAGAAGAATGCGCTTGAAAATGACAATGCTTCTCTCAATGGCAAAGTGAACGACCTGAACAAACAGATCGATTACCTGAAGCAAAACAGTACGCAACTACTGAAGCAACTGGAAGATCTTTCTATTATATCCGCAGCCCAGTCTGACAACATCAAGAAGTCGCTGGAAAATATCGGCGCTAAAGACGCCTATATCCAAACGCTGCAGCAGCAAATGGCCCGCAAAGATTCACTGAATATGGCGCTGGTCATGAACCTTAAAGGCGCCATCGGGAACCTGGACGACCAGGACATCAACATTAAAGTTGATAAAAGCGTAGTGTACATTGATATCTCCGACAAACTTCTTTTCAAAAGTGGCAAGTATGAGGTAACGCCGCAGGCGAAAGTAGTGCTGGGTAAAGTAGCAATGGTATTGAAAAACCAGCCCGATATCGAATTTATGGTGGAAGGTAATACCGATAATGTTCCGTATAGAAGCGGCGTATTGCTCGACAACTGGGATCTGAGTGTGAAGCGTGCCACAGCCGTGGTTCGGATCCTGCAAAATCAATATGGCCTTGATCCGGCAAAGATGGCTGCCGCAGGCCGCAGCGAGTACAAGCCGGTAGACGACAACTCAACAGCCGCCGGAAGAGCTGCTAACCGCCGCACAAGGATCGTGATCCTTCCGCAGCTGGATCAGTTCTTCAAACTGCTGGAGCCCCAAAAGCAATAAGACAAGATCTCAACTAGAAGAAGCAACCATGCCCCTAACCCCACACTTTAGTGTGGGGTTAGGGGCATTCTTCGTTGCCGGAAGAGCTGCTAACCGTCGCACACGCATCGTGATCCTTCCGCAGCTGGATCAGTTCTTCAAACTGCTGGAACCCCAAAAGGAATAAGACAAGATTTTAAATAGAAGAAGCATCCATGCGCCCGGCCCCACACTTTAGTGTGGGGGCTGGGCGCATTCTTCATTGCCGGAAGAGCTGCTAACCGTCGCACAAGGATCGTGATCCTTCCGCAGCTGGATCAGTTCTTCAAACTGCTGGAACCCCAAAAGGAATAAGACAAGATCTCAACTAGAAGAAGCATCCATGCGCCCGGCCCCACACTTTAGTGTGGGGGCTGGGCGCATTCTTCCAAAAATATCCAGCCCACTCTAACGGGTAGGGCTGGATTATTTTTTACCGCCGCAACCTCGCTTCTTCCAGGTCAAGTTCATGCTCCCGCTCGCGGATCATCTCTTCATCATATTCCCGGCTGTGCCGAAAGCGATTTAATTCCGTTCTTCGCACTTCAATAATCTCCAGTAACATCGTGCGATAGCGCGGCAATGCAAAATTTTCTTCAACCGCTTCCTCTTTTTCCAGGGATTTCCTGGCAATATTGATCATCCGCTCATAGCGGTCGCGAACGCGCTTATACGCTTCTACACGCTGTATATCCGCCTGGTAATTGGTATCCAGGTGAGCAAGCACTGCCTCTGCCAGGTGAATGCGTAACGAAGTATTTTGGAGACGCTCAGATTCTTTTTCATTCGCTTCAATCTTCAATCCACGGATCAATGGCTTCAGGGTAAGGCCCTGTATAACCAGTGTTATCAGTATTACGACAAATGTGATAAACAAAATAAGATTTCGGAACGGGAAAGGGTGCGGGCCAATTGTAAGCGGGATGGCCAGCGCCGAGGCCAATGAAACAACACCGCGCATGCCACTCCAGGCTACCAGCAATACCGTTCGCCAGCCGGGATTGGGCTCATTGGTACGAATACGTTTAAACAGCCATCGTGGAATATAAGCACCGGGAAAAACCCAGATGATCCGGATTACGATGGTAACAAGACTAATGATCAGCGCATACCGGATTGCCTGCACCATTGAATAATCACCAAGTCCTTTTACAATACCCGGCAACTGTAAACCAATTAATATAAATACAAAACCATTGAGCAGGAAGGTGAGCGTTTGCCACAGGCCCACTACATTCAAACGGCTTTCATAAGAAAATATCTGGTGAGCACGAAAGGAGAGAAATAGCCCGCCACTCACCACCGCCAATACGCCCGACACATTAAAATGCTCCGCAGTCAGGTACATCACATACGGCGACACCAGCGTAAGCGCCGCATCTACGGCTGGCGTAGTAGGAAAAAAACGATGGATAAAATAAATGATAGTTGCTATTATTACGCCTATTGCAATCCCAAGGAAGGCAACCAGGAGAAATGTTTTGCCCGCTTCCCAAACATGAAACTGTGCAGTAATAATCGCTGCTACAGCAAACCGGAACACGATCAAACTGGATGCATCATTTACCAGGCTTTCTCCTTCCAAAATAGTTACAACACGTTTGGGAATTCGCAACCCCTGTAATACCGATGTCGCCGCAATCGCATCCGGCGGTGAAATAATACCACCCAGCAAAAATCCAAACGCCAACGGGAAACCGGGGATGATGGCATGAGCAACCCACGCCACAGCCGCCGAAGTAAAAATGACAAGTCCAAACGCCAGCAAACTGATCGGTCGCCGAAATCGCCAAAAATCAACCCACGACGTATTCCAGGCCGCGGAATACAATAAAGGAGGCAAAAAAATGAGAAAGACAACGTCCGGTTCCAGGGAAATTTCAGGCATGCCGCGCACGAGGCTTATGCCCAGTCCGGCAATAACAAGCAAAATTGGATAGGAGATACGAAGCTTGTCGCTCAGCATTGCCAGGATGGCAATTCCAAAAAGAAGCGCAATAACAAGAAGGAGATGGTCCTGGATCATACTTAAAATTAAATACAAAACCTATTGGTTGCATCCGCGCCCGCCCGGATGCGATGTATTGAAAATCAATCGATTTCTACCGGTCTGTGTAAAAATCCGACACGCCGGGTTTAAAAACAGTCCACTCATCGGCAAAAAAGTCCCGTAGTCCCTTTTAACTCCGAAACATTTCGTTTTTCAGCGAGTTTTGACCCAAAGCCATGAAACATGAAAGTTCTCCTGTTAAACATCCTGTGTTTTTTCATCACCATAGCCGCCAGTTCCCAGCAGGCTCGCATCAGCGGTCGCGTGCAAAGCAGCCAGGGCAACGCCATTGAAAATGCCACCGTACTATTACTTCGCGCAGCAGATTCCGCCCTCGTTAAAACCGCCGTTACCGACGCGCAGGGAAGTTTCGACTGGAACGACATCGCCGAAGGCACCTACCAGTTGCGCATATCGGCCGTAGGTCACGATACCTACTCATCGGCCAGTATTGCCATTACAGCTAACGGGCATACCAACCTGCCAACAATCATCCTTCAACACCAATCCGTAGCGCTGGGCGCCGTAAGCGTTACGGCACGTAAACCATTTATCCAGCGCCTTACCGATCGTATAGTGGTCAACGTGGAGAATAGCATCGTAAGCGCCGGTAGCTCCGCCATGGATGTATTGGAACGATCCCCGGGCGTAAATGTTGATGCCAATGACAACATCAGCCTTCGTGGAAAAGCAGGTGTGATCATTATGATAGATGGAAAACCAACGGCCATGACAGGATCAGATCTTGCCAACTACCTGAAAGGCCTGCCCTCGTCCACCATTGAGCGGATAGAGATCATCACCAATCCTTCTGCCCGTTATGATGCCGCGGGCAACGCCGGTATCATTGATATCCGGATGAAAAAAGATCAACGTTTTGGAACTAACGGAACGCTCACGGCCGGCTACGGACAAGGCGTATATCCTAAAGCAAGCGCCGGAGGCACGATTAACTACCGCAATAAAAAAGTAAATGTATTTGGTAACTACAACTATGCCTATCGTGTGGTATTAAATCACCTGGTGCTGGACAGGAATTTTTATACAGACCAGGGCGTATTTAACGGTGAAGATCTAAAAGACAACTATACCGTACCCACTTTAAAAACACATACTGCCCGCGCCGGAGTGGATTTCTTCCCCTCTAAAAATACTATCCTGGGTTTTGTTGCAAACGCCAGTTTTGGGAATTACAGTCGCCGGAACGATAATAATTCAACCGTTATTGATGCTGCACATCAACCGGCCAGCACGTTCAAAACACAAACCTCCGGCACTGATCAAAATAAGAATGTGGTGATGAATGGAAATATCAAGCATACTTTTGATACAACAGGCCGGGAAATTACCGCGGATATTGACTATGGCATTTACAACACAGGCTCACTCTCACGCATCGCAACACAATATTATAAACTGGATGGCTCATCGCTGCAACCCGATTATATCCTCGATGGAGACCAGGACGGCCACCTTCATCTTTTCACCGTGAAGTCTGACTACACCAACCCGCTTCCGCAACAAGCCAAACTGGAAGCAGGGTTCAAACTCAGTTTTGTCAGCGCCGATAATGATGCAAAATTTTGGGATGTGAGCAGCGGTACGCCTGTAAATGATGCCGGTAAAACCAATCATTTCTTTTACCGGGAAAATAATAATGCCGCGTATCTCAACTATTCACGGCAATTTAAAAAATTTGATATCCAGTTCGGTCTTCGTGGTGAACAGACAAATATCCATACACGACAGGCTATCGGCAACGTTACCTGGGATTCCAGTTACTTCCAATTATTTCCCAGCGCCTTTTTCAATTATAAATTAAAAGAAGACCAGACACTGGGCATTTCCGTTAGCCGCCGCATCGACCGGCCCGGATATTCACAGCTAAATCCTTTTTTATACCTGATAGATGTAACTACCTATGCCACTGGCAGCCCCGGACTGTTGCCACAACTAACCTGGTCGTATGAACTTAGCTATACATTAAAGAATCTCAATTTTACGCTGGGGTACAGTCACACGAAGAACAACCAGAACATTGCCATTGCAAAATTCAGGGATGTATTTCCCAACATTCCTGCAGATGATAATGTGACCGTACAGATACCGATCAACCTGGCTTCGTCAGATTATGTTGGTTTAACTATTGCCGCGCCGCTGCGAATTGCCAAATGGTGGAATATGATCAATAATGCCAGCTTCTACTATGAAAAATTCAATGGCAGCCTGGGACAAACACAATTGAATCGTGGCAAGCCCGCCGCATTTATCCAGACAAATAACACATTTACATTTAAAAAGGGATGGTCGGCGGAGTTGAGCGCCAACGTGCTTACCGGAGGCCAGTATGGATTTATGGCAAACGATGCGCAATGGGCGGTGGGTGCGGGAGTGCAACGTACTCTCTGGAAAGGAAAAGGAACGCTTCGGTTGAATATGACGGATATATTCTGGACCAATGTCCCGGGTGCTTTGATCACGTATAACAATTATGTAGAACGCTGGCATGCATACCGGGAAACGAGGGTGGCCAATCTTACGTTCACTTACCGGTTTGGAAATGCCAAAGTGCAACAGGCACGCAGGCGTACAACAGGTTCTGAAGAAGAACGGCAACGGATCAACTAGTGAATATGAAGCGATTCCCGGGAGCGTAGGAGTTGTGTCACTTTTGGTCCCAGGAAATTGGAAAGATGCTTGTGAAAATGACTCCGGTCATAATAACCGTAATCTTCCAGCCGAAAATCATCCCGGCTATGCAGCCAATGTGTGAAAGCCTTTCGGATGCGCATGATCTGCATTGCTTTTTTGCCGCTGATGCCGGTGCACATTTCAAAATAACGTTGCAGGGTGCGGGACGAAATTTGATACGAAGCTGCCACTGCTTCAAGTGACAGGTCAAACTCATTATGCTGGAACCAGCGGTCCAGCAACCCGCTCACAATCGTCATAGGTTTGCTATCGCCTTCATATTTCGCCAGCAGGCGAACAAAATAGCGCGATAGAAAATTAATCCGTTCTTCAAAATGACCGGCCCGCCGGGCCTTTATCACTGCCTCCTGCTCAACCAGGTAACTCAGCGGGAAAAAGGAGCCGCGGTATTCGGAAAAATTCACCCGTTTCTCCAGCAGCACCGGCGAAATGCGGAACTTGATCCCAAATAAGTGATTGCCGGGTTTGTGAAACGACTCTATGGAATTATAGCGCGGCAGTAGCCCGTCATGCCGAACAGTGAACTTCCTGTTTCCGACCTGCATGATGTAGGGTGTACCCAGGTTAAGGATATAAGTATAGCCGGTATTGGCAAACTGCGCATCTGAAAATCCCCTTGGATAATTTTTCCAAATTGGCTCAAACCTGGTTTCCCAGAAGAAATCAATAAAATGCGACAGTGATGCCGGTGGGGGTACGCGGTAGTAGTTACATTCAAAATGATCTGCATCCAGGAATTCAATATGGCGGGGCAATTCCATCAAGCCTAAAGTTAGGCCAGGGAAAATAATTGGCAACCCGAAGGATTTGTTAGCTTGATGCGTCAAAACCTATTATTTGACGGAAGAGGAACTGATACAGGGCTTAGCCGCAAAAGACGAAACGGCATTCCGGTGGCTGGTAGAGAGCTATCGCAATCGTGTATTCGGTACTGTTCTGGGAATTGTGCAGGATCACCAGGATGCCGAAGATGCCAGCCAGGAGGTATTTATCCAGGTATTTGAATCCATTTCATCCTTCCGGCAGCAATCATCACTTTCCACCTGGATCTACCGTATTGCAGTGCATAAAGCGCTGGATAAACTTCGCCGCCGCCGAACCCGTGAAAAATTAAGAAAATGGATTCCCTGGTGGATGCCGGCAGACAACCGGGAAGGATTTTATCACCCGGGGGTGGACCAGGATAACAGGGAACAGGCTGCCATGCTGTTTCGCGCTATCAACAGCCTGCCGGAAAAACAAAGGCTGGCATTTACCCTGATCAAAGTACAGGGATTAAGCTACCAGGAAGCTTCCGCCATCCTTCAACAAAACACCAAAGCGCTGGAATCACTGGTAACCAGGGCAAAAGTTAATCTTCAGAAAAAACTGGAACCACTCTATAAAAAAATGTGACATGAAAAAAGAAATGCCAACACCGCTGGTAGATGAACTACTTCAAAGTGTGGCGGCTATGAAGCAGCCGGAAACAGATCCTTTTTTTTATACCCGGCTTCGTGCACGGATGGACCGGGAAACCGCCTCATCCGGCTGGAACTTTTCGCTTCAACCAGCCTGGATTATCGGAACACTCGTGCTGTTGCTGCTCGTAAACGGGATAACGCTTGGCATCAGGCAGCATAAGACAGAAGCGGTAAGCCAGTCGCAACCCGGCATACGCGACTTTGCCCTTTCTTACGACCAAACGGTTACTACTTATTGATACATCTACCATGGGAACAAGTAAAAATAAATTGCTGACGGCGCTGGTAGCTCTGCTGGTATTAGGAAACCTTGCAAGCCTGGCTTTTCTCTGGCTGCACAAAGCGCCAAATGCGCAACCGCCTACCGGGGCAAGGGCAGACGCCTTTATTACCCGGGAATTAAAACTGGATAGGGTTCAGCAGGAACAGTATCACCAGCTGATGATGGAGCATCGTCGGCAGACCCAGGCGGTACGAATGCAGATCCGGGATGCCAAAGATGCCTTTTTTGCACTGCTGCAGAACCCGGGAACAACGGACAGCAGTAAAAAACAGGCCGCGGCCAATGTAAGCCGGTATACGGAAGAACTGGACCTGCTCACCTTTGAACATTTTCAAAAATTACGGGCCATTTGCAATCCAGTTCAGCAACAACGTTTTGACGAGATCATTCACCAGGTAATTGGTATGATGGGTCAGGGACCCGGTGGCAGACCGCCAGGCGGACCGCAGGGCGGTTCACGAAGCGGACCTCCAGACCGGCCAGAAGGACCACCACCGCCCCCAGGAGAATAGATGAACAGCTACAAAAAAACAAACCATCACCCGAAGGATTTTAACCACCTCATTCATCCAATTAAAAAGAGCTCATGTACCGGATTGCCACCATTCTCTTCCTCTTTTTTGCCACCACCCTCGCCGCCCAGCCACCATCTGGGCGGCCCACCATGGAAGAAAGGCTGAAAAAAACCGGGGAATTGTTGCAGCGTGAAGCGCAACTGAATGCCGATCAGCAGAAAAAACTGCAGGCAATTTTCCGGGATTTTTTCACCGAAGCCGACAAACTTCACAAAAACAATCCTCCACCGCCACCACCTGCTCCAGACCCTAAAGTGAAGCAGGCTATGGACAAGCTGGTGAAAGAACGGGATCAAAAAGTAGAAAAACTGCTCACCACAGCGCAATTCAAAAAATACAAGGAAGCGATCGGGAAACTTCATCCGCCCGGCCCACCACCACCTCAAAAATCTTCACCTTCTCCACGCTGATTTTATACAATAACCACCATGGTATGAAAAAACTTCTTTTGCCAGCCCTGGCACTCATGGCCATTGCCTTGCTTGCCTGCATTTCCT
Source organism: Bacteroidota bacterium (assembly GCA_048498035.1). Classification (GTDB taxonomy): domain Bacteria; phylum Bacteroidota; class Bacteroidia; order Chitinophagales; family Chitinophagaceae; genus CADEDV01. The sequence goes on from JBEHYT010000006.1 coordinate 148,893, forward strand.
GCAAAAAAGACGGAAGCGATAATAGTTCTGCCGATGTACCCGAAGTCTATAAAAAGATTTATGGCGCCACGGATATGTATGTGGATGGTAACTATATCGTGATCAAAAGCACCAGCCTGCCCGATCATAAAAGTCCCTACTTCCAGGGAACTGCGTGGGCTTCTGCAAAATATGAAGCTTACAATGGCAGCAATTCTTCATTTGCCATCAATCCCAATCGCATTGCGCAGGTAAATCTAACCTTCCGCATTCCACTCAACCCGTCAGTTGTAACCACGCATGCTGCAACACCCGGCGGCCCCATCGGCATATCCCTGAATGGTGTTCCTTTTTTTAACCAATACGCCGCTATGGGAGCGCCGCTTACCAATGAGGTGAACTCGTTTGATCAGTACAACGGTCACCCCCAACAGCAGGGACAATATCATTACCACGTAGAACCAACCTATTTAACCAGCACAAAAGGAAGCAATGCATTGCTGGGCTTTTTACTGGACGGTTTTCCCGTGTATGGGCCGGTAGAGAACGGTGTTACCATGACCAACGCCATGCTTGACGCCTATCACGGACACACCGGCGCAACAGCCGATTATCCCAACGGAATCTATCACTATCATATTACTTCAACAGATCCTTATATCAATGGCAGCGGATTTTATGGCACAGCCGGGACTGTTACGCAATAAATTAACGACGGTTTTTTTTGGAACAGTAGCTTTTCTTTTCTCCTGTGGGCACAAGTTGGATCTTGTGCCTGCAGTTTTTTTTGACACCGCCCAGGTTGCATTTATAGAAAAAAGTGGAATTGCTTACGTAAATGGAAAACCATACAACGGCTGGGAGATCAGCCTTTTTGAAAATGGCGACACAGCGCTTGCCATTCCATTTTTAAATGGCAAAAAAGAAGGCATTGCCCGGGAATGGTATGCTAATGGCCAATTAAAAAACACTGGAGCCTTCAAAAATGGCAACCGCGAGGGCGAACACAGGGGCTGGTATGCCAGCGGAAATCCCGCTTTCATCCGCCATTATAACCGTGATATCTATGAAGGAGAAGTGAAAGAATGGTTTGCATCAGGGAGTTTGTTCAAAAACTTTCACTATAAAAACGGCCAGGAAGCAGGAATGCAACAGCAATATTTCGCAAACGGACTACTGCAATTCAACTACCAGGCCCTGAACGGCCGTAATTATGGGCTAACCGGCGTAAAAAACTGTGTAAACGTAGCAGATAGTGTCAACCTTCGTTAAATATAGCCTGGTATTAGGCCTTGTTGTAATGATGGCAGGCTGTTCCAGCCGCCAGCAGTACCTTCCCTATTATAATACACCTGATTTTACTCCCATCTGGCCCGCCAACCGATCAGCTATTGATCAACAGGTGACACATCGCCTGGGCGATTTTGCGTTGGTTGACCAGGACGGAACAAAAATTACCCGTCAAACGCTCGCCGGGAAAATACATGTTGCCGATTTTATTTTCACCACATGCTCCGGAATTTGTCCGGTTATGACCAACCGCTTTAAAAAACTGCAGGATACGCTTGCCGGAGACCCCAATGTGATCCTGTTATCCTACAGCGTTACCCCCTGGATCGACTCAGTGCCGCGGTTGAAAGAGTTTGCCGAGAAATTTGGCGCCAATTCAAAATACTGGCACCTGCTGACCGGTCCGAAGGCGATGATCTATGACCGTGCGCGCAAAGATTATTTTGCAGAAGAAAACCTGGGATTTCAAAAAGACTCCACTGAATTTCTACACACGGAGCATTTTATACTGGTTGATAAGGAACAACGTATCCGCGGAATTTATAACGGCACGCTGCAACTGGAGCTGGAGCGACTGATCACTGACATTAAATTGCTGGAAACAGAAGAATAATGGTTAGCGAAGTTCTTCAAACATTCCTGTCTGCTTGTTCTTCCGCACATTATCCCAATTAAAATAACGGCCATTCATTGCTACGTAAATGCCTGGCGTCAGGGTTTGAGCAAAAGCAATCGCGCTTCCCAGGTTAAACAATCCATCAGAGCTACCAAATTTGATCGGGATCATGGCCCCGGTCAGGATTACAGTTTTACCAGCCACTTTTTCAGCAAGCAACTTTGCAGTTAAAGCCATAGTATCAGTACCGTGGGTGATCACAATCTGGTTTTCGTCACACTGGTTACATTGATAGGCAATCAATTCCCGGTCTTCATCCGTCATTTCCAGGCTGTCTACCATCATTAGCGTGCGGATCTCCACCTTCACCTTACTCCGACCCATCTCCAACAGGTCATGCATGTGCGTGTCTTTAAAAAACAGCTGACCTGTTATCTCGTTGTACTCTTTGTCAAACGTACCGCCCGTGATAAAAATGCGGATAGCCATGAACCTTTTTTTGGAACGTGAAAGTAAAGAATATGCGAATCAAAGGAAAGAACGCCTGTTTGGAAGAAAGTAGAAATAGAAAACAATCAAAAAAAATGAAAGAATGATGCAGGATTTCAATATTCTTTCTATATTAGCAGGCCTTTAAACAAAAAAGGCCCTTCCGTAGAAACGGACTGACCTCTAACGATTGCTTGCCATATGAAAATTCTTAAAAGTAGCGAGTTCTAAAGCGCTGCTTCGACCTCTGACCGATTGCTTATCTTCCTCAACGATTGCTCGCCGTATGAAGCTTTGCGCCTTTTGTAAATCAAAGGTAGGACGCGATCGTTGCGCCTTCAAGCCAAAATGGAAAGGTTTTGATGATGTCTAAAGGGTTATCTTTTTATTAAAACCCTTGCTGGTAGCGCATTTCAGGGTAAATTTGCAATGATGTCCAACCGTTCTGCTGATACACTTTTTCAACTGGTCCAATCCCTAGAAAAGTCCGAAAAACGGCACTTTAAGCTCTATATCAAGCGGAGTTCTGCCCGCGAAGACCTTAAAATTGTACAACTGTTTGATGCCCTTGCTACTATGAAGGAGTATGATGAAAAGGTACTCCTCAAAAAGCTCCCGGGCGTTCAGAAACCCCAACTTGCCAATCTCAAAACCCATCTTTACCGCCAGCTATTGGCCAGCCTGCGACTCCTAAAAGTTACGGATAGTCTTGATCTTCAATTAAATGAGCAGTTTGATTATGCTCATATCCTGTATAAAAAAGGTCTTTTTCAGCAAAGCATCCGCATCCTCGACCGGGTGAAGGAAGTGGCGAAAGCCCACCAGAAGTTCAATTTCCTGACCCAGGTCATAGCCCTTGAAAAGCGGATAGAAGGGCTCCACATCACCCAAAGTATGCAGGATCGGGTGCAGGAACTGGCCGTGGAGGCTAATACCGTTAGCCGGCATATCGACGAAGTGTCCCGCCTGAGCAATCTCTCACTGCTGATGTTTAGCTGGTTTACCCGCAACGGTCACGCGCGGAATGAGAAAGACGAAGCCGGCGTACGAAAATTTATGCAGGAACACCTGCCCGCCAACGCCCACCAGGCTACCGGTTTCTATGAAAAAATGTACCTCTACCAGAGTTATTGTTGGTACGCATTTATCCGGCAGGATTTTCTTCAATACTACCGCTACGCCCAGAAATGGATTGATCTCTTTGATGCCAATCCCTTAATGATCCGCGTGGAAACCAGCCATTATATTAAAGGCCTGCACTACCTGCTCAATGCGCACTTTGATCTGCGCAACTACCGCGAATTTGACAGCACACTTAAGAAATTTGAAGACTTTGCTGCTACCAGTCGCGTGCAGGAACACGATAATTTTCGCATCCAGACATTTGTATACATCAGCACCGCGCGTATCAACCAGCATTTTATGATGGGCACCTTCCGCGACGGATTGAAGATTGTTCCGGAAATTGAAGAAAAACTGGATGAATATGGTTTATTCCTGGATCCACACCGCATCATGGTGCTCAATTACAAAATAGCAACACTCTATTTTGGAAGCGAAGATTATAGTACCTGCATCGATTATCTCCAGAAAATCATGAATGAACCCGGTGAACTGCGCACAGATCTTCAATGCTACGCCCGCCTGCTTCACCTGCTGGCACACTATGAACTGGATAATATGGAACTGATGGAATACCTGAGCCGTTCCGTATATCGCTTTATGGCCAGGATGGAGAACCTGACTGTAATTGAACAGGAAATTTTTAAATTCCTGCGAAAATCACTCAGCGTTACCAAGCGGGAAATACGCGCCGAACTGGAAAAGTTTCTGCAAAAAGTAAAACACCTCGAAAAAAACCGTTTTGAAACGCGCGCCTTCGCGTATCTCGACATTATCTCATGGCTCGAAAGCAAGGTGAACCGGAAAAGTATGAGCCAGGTGATTCATGAAAAATATTTAGCCAGCAAACGCAGGTAGGGAGATGTGTTGATTAATTCAGCAATGCGGTAATTCGTTGATTCGATAATGGAGAGAAATGATTATCGCCAGGTACCCGAAGGTATTTGATAATTTCATGGCTCTTTGGGTCGGTGATGATCAGAAATATATAAGATGTTGTTGGCTTTGCGTTACAAAAAGGAATTATTCATGAATGTAGTATCGCCAGGAACCTCACAGGACGCAAGAGAAGGTGAAAATTAAAAGTGTAAAAAAACAATGCGAGATTCACAGGGTTTTCATTTTCACATTAACGACTTTCTTCCATTATCGAATCAGCGAATCACAGAATTATCGAATTAATTTTCACATTTCCACATCTTCTTCCCTTACCGTAATTTCGCTGTATGCGTGAATATTTAAGTGGGTTGAATGACCAGCAGAAGAAGGCCGTTTTGCATACCGAGGGTCCCCTGATGATTGTGGCCGGCGCCGGCAGCGGAAAAACAAAAGTACTTACTACCCGGATTGCCCACCTGATGGCCAACGGGGTTGATTCATTCCGGATTCTTGCGCTCACCTTTACCAATAAGGCTGCCAAGGAAATGAAAGAACGGATTGAACATATCCTTGGCAACAGCGAAGCCCGAAACCTCTATATCGGCACCTTCCACAGCGTATTTGCACGCATCCTTCGTAAAGAAGCAGATCGCCTGGGCTACCCGAACAGCTTCACCATCTATGATACCGATGATGCCAAAAGCGTGTTGAAATCGGTGATCAATGAACTCAACCTGGACGATAAGCACTACAAACCAAATGTGATCTTTAACCGGATATCCTCTGCCAAAAATGCACTGGTGGGCCCGGATGAATATCGCAATGATTATCACCTTCAGCAGGAAGATATGCGTGCCAACCGGCCCGCTACCGGCGACATCTATGCCGCTTACGCGAAACGCTGTTTCCGAAATGGCGCTATGGATTTTGATGATCTCCTGTACCAGATGTACCGTCTGCTAAAAGAACATCCGGAAGCACTGATGCGCTACCAGACCAAATTCCAGTATATCCTGATCGACGAGTACCAGGATACCAACCCCGCACAGTACGAGATCATGAAACTGCTGGGAGCGCAGCATGAAAATGTTTGCGTGGTGGGAGATGATGCCCAAAGTATCTATAGCTTCCGCGGCGCTACCATCCAGAATATCCTGCAGTTTCAAAAAGATTATGATGAAGTAGCCGTTATTAAACTGGAACAGAACTATCGCAGCACCCAAAGTATCCTGAATGCGGCCAATGAAGTGATCAAAATAAATAAAGGCCAGATCCCCAAAGCGCTCTGGACGGAAAACACCACCGGCGATAAACTGAAGCTGGTGCGTACCAATACAGATAACGACGAAGGGAAATTTGTAGCAGACTCCATCCAGGAGCAAAAACTGCGCAACCACTATAACAATAAGGATTTCGCCATCCTTTATCGTACCAATGCACAAAGCCGCGCCTTTGAAGAAAGCCTGCGGCGAATGGCCATCTCCTACGTGATTTATGGAGGCATCAGCTTCTACCAGCGGAAGGAAATCAAAGACTTTATCGCCTACCTGCGGCTTACCGTCAACCCCAAAGATGATGAAGCGCTGAAACGGGTGATCAATTACCCGGCACGTGGAATCGGCAAAACAACGATGGATAAAGTAATCCTGATTGCCAACGAACAGGATATTTCACTCTGGGATGTGCTGAATCGTGCATCGGAATTTGGATTCAGGTCGGGAACCCTGGAAGCCATCGAGGGGTTTACGCTGATGATCCGCAGCTTTCAAAGCATGCAGGGAAAACATAATGCCTACGAAATTGCTTTTCATGCCGGCAAACAAACCAATATCGTAAAAGAACTTTTCAACGATAAATCCGCCGAAGGCGTAGCGCGGTATGAAAATATCCAGGAACTGCTCAACTCCATAAAAGAATGGATTGAAACACCGCTGAATGAAGAAGATGGCGAAGTGGGAGATAAAGGTTTGGCAGCCTACCTGCAACAAATTACCCTGCTTACAGATGCGGATGATAAAGACCCGAATGCGGATGTAGTTAAGCTCATGACCGTTCACGCAGCCAAAGGCCTTGAGTTTGAATGTGTATTTGTAGCCGGCATGGAAGAAATGCTTTTTCCCAGCGGCATGAGCATCAACACCCGCGAAGAACTGGAAGAAGAAAGAAGGCTTTTCTATGTGGCCATCACCCGCGCCAAATCAAGGCTCTGGCTCACCTACGCCGGCAGCAGGTATCGCTTTGGATCACTGGTGCAGAATGAGCCCAGCCGCTTTATTGAAGAACTGCCGGAAGAATTGCTCGATCGCAGCTTCGCAGGCGGCGGTCCCCGTAATCAAAGCGGTGGAGGCTGGGGCAATGCATCCGCCTTCAACAGGATGAAAGGATTTACAGACAACGAATCCGGCAAAGCCAATCGCCAGGGCAGCACTTATTATAAAGAAGGAAATAGTGGCCGTAAAGAAGCACCCCCGTACCTGGCGCCAAAAACACCCTATAATAAAGTGGTGGAGCATAAACCAGCCGCAGATTTTGCGCCCAGCGATACTACCAATTTAAAGGAAGGTCAAAAGGTGGAACATGCGAAATTCGGCTTTGGCGTGGTACTGAAAATGGAAGGCGCTGCACATAACCCCATCGCTACCGTAAAGTTTGAAAATAATGGCGAAAAGAAGATCATGCTCAATTATGCGCGACTTCGCATCATTGAATAATTGATCAGCCCAGTACCTTTAATACGCCATTGCGATACAACTTCCCAATCGGGATTTCCGTTTTGCCAATCTCGATCAGCTCGGAGGTAAATGTCTTGACGTGCGTCAATGCAACGATATAGGACCGGTGTACCCGTACAAAAAGCTGCTCAGGAAGCATCGCCTCCACGGAACTGATCGACTGCTTGGTAATGATTGTGCCCTGGTGCGTATGGATCTTTACATAATCTTTCATGCTTTCGATATACTCAATCTCATTCAACATCACTTTTACCATCTTCCGGTCGGCGCGGAAATACACAAATGAGCCGGATTTTTTTTCAGGCTCAACCGGTACATTTTCAACCTGCCGTGGCACGCCCTGCGGAAATGCCTTGTTTACTGCCCGTAAAAATCGATCAAAGGGAATCGGTTTCATCAGGTAGTCTACCGCATCCAGCTCAAACCCCTCCAGCGCATATTCCTGGAACGCCGTAGTAAAGATCACCTTCGGTGGATGTTTAAGCGCCTTTAAGAAGTCGGTACCATTTAACTGCGGCATCCGGATATCGAGAAAGATAAGATCAGGACTATTTTGCTGAAGCAATGAAAAAGCCTGCACTGCATTGGCGCATTCGCCTACCACCGTCATGGACGGCACCTGCTGGATATATCGCACAATAATCTCCCGCGCCAGCGGCTCATCATCCACCACCATGCATTTTATTACAGCCGCCTCATGCATACGTTGTTTTTTTTGGTAAAGAAACCGTTGCCAGTTCTTTTTTTAACTCCAGCTGAACCCGGACATTCACAATAAACACTTCTTCATCATCCGTAATGGTAAGCTCATGCCTCCAGGGGTACAATAATTCCAGCCTTCGTTTCACATTATTGATCCCGATGCCGTGATAAGGATTTGTACCATTTGTAGCGGGCGCTTTTCCATTCATCAGCTTCATCACCAGCTGCTGCTCCTGCACCCGAATCTCCAGGTTGATCCACGGATGCTCCAGCACATTGCTGGTGCCGTGCTTAAAACAGTTTTCAATAAAGGGGAGTAAAAGAAGCGGTGCAATTTGCAGGTTGCTTGTATTATCCGGGAACGAAGTGTGCACTTCCAGTTTATTACCATACCGGATTTTTTCCAATTCAATATAATCCTGCAACATCGTCAGCTCCTTCTGCAAGGCTACCGTTGGCTGGTTACACTCATACAACATAAAGCGTAACAGGTCAGACAGCCCCGATATCATCCTTGCCGCCTCTGGCGCTGTTTTTTGCGTGTAGGAATAGATATTATTTAATGTATTGAATAAAAAATGCGGGTGGATCTGTGCCTTCAGTAATTGAAGTTGTGATTCTACATTTTCCTTTTGTAACTGTAAATTTCGCTGCTCCTTTACATACCAGTGCTTCATCAGCTTGATGGCGGCAGCAATTCCTCCAATCGTAATGCCGCCACGTAAACCGGCCAGCAGCGAAAGGAAAACACGTGTTGATACCGTATCTCCCGGCGATTCCCGGGGAATGTCAAACAACGCCATCCGCAACGGCGGCAACACAACCAGTCCGATAAAGGTTGATATAATAGCCGTAACCAGGAATAAAATGGTCGTCCATCCAATTGCCCGCCAATAGCGTTGCTTCAGGATAAAACGCGGAATTACAAAATACATCAGCGCATATCCAAGAAAGATATGGTTGATCATGAACACCAGCGACTCAGTAATGGAAACTGGCAGCCGCTGCAGGTAAGAGCGAATGCCATGCACCTGCAAAAATGAATACAGGAATCCCTGTGAAAGCCACCAGAATACCCAAAAGGCAACATGGCGTCGTATGCGATAACGTCGCTCATCAGAAAATATAAAGGGATACTGCTGCATGTGAACCGAGATAAAATTACCACGGCCCGGGGCATCAACTCGCTTGTGGTTAAAAATTATCGTCATACGGTGGATTTTGGGCGACGAACGGCATTACCATATACCCCAAAAGCCCCACAAGAGCAGGGCCAAGGGGTGAAAACTAATCCTTATGCTTATTTCAGGATTAACGAAACTGAATGCTCCGGATCAAGCGTCTTGCGACCTTCCCAGGCCACCACCGCCGCGTCCAGCGCAGTTTTTAATGCGATTCGCGTTTTTTTCCGGTTCAGATGGATCTTCTTGTCGGCAATAATTTCCTGGTACACCAACACATCATCATTGTTGTAAAATTTAATCGTGTGCTGGCGCGACTGGTTTCTATTCCCTTCCACCACCCAATAACCGCGCTCGGAAATGATTTTAGAATAAGGCAACGGTCGCTGCGCTGTTGCTCCAACAAGGGACATCAGTCCTACGGAAAGCATCATCAATAATTTTTTCATGGCTTAACTTTTAAATGCATTGGAAAAATACTCCTCATCATTCCCAAAAAATTTGAAAAACGGTTCAATTGGGGAACAAATGCGACAGATAGCCCGAAACCGTTGATGAAATCGCTTTGTCTACGAAAAGCTTCTGATTCCGGATTTTTCGCTTTTTAAACAGGAAATATTTTTTTACCCCCGGTAGTTAAACCTTCGGGACGTTCACACGGTCTTAACATTAACCGACAATAAACCAGGGCAAGCCCCAATTGACACTGGCCTGACAAATGCCTGAAAAAAATAGTTTCGTTTGGCATAATCTTTTCAACCAGTGTTATAAACCACCATAGCAGACATATTTTTTATCACCAAAAACGAAGAGCTATGAAGACTATCGTTAGATCACTCGCACTTTGCGCTACCCTTGGCATCACAACTGCTGGTTTTTCACAGGTGAACCTTGGATTGGGCGCCACAACACAAGCTGCTGCTAATGCAACAGCAAGTACTGCAGCCGTTACAAAAGCAACACAGGCCGCAACAAATGCAACAAAATCTACAGCACAGGTTGCAACTACAAAATTGGCAGATGTAAAAACTGCAACTACCAATGCTACACAGGCAGCCGCTACAAAAACAACATCTGCAGTTACTAAAACAAAGAATGCTGTTAAATCAGCAGCTGATGTAAATGTGGCCACGTCTGCGTCCGTAAACAATGAAGCAGCAGCAACGGCAGGGAATAATGCCGCACAGACCGGGATCAATTCCAGCAGCGCTGCCAATGTAAATGCAGGCGTACAGGTAAATGGAAGCCAGGTGGTGGATAAAGCAGATGCAACCGCCACTAAAGCAGGTAACGCTGTACAGGCTAAAGCCAATACTGCTGTAACCACAGCAAAGCAGGCAAAGGCAAACACACAAGCTGCCGTTTCTAAAACAGCAAAAACTGTAAAAACAACTGCTGAAAATGTGAAGCCGCAGGTAGATGCTAACGCCACTACCGAGGTAAAAAGTGCAGCAACTGTAAATGCGGTAAAAGAGTAAAAACGAATTTGAACACAGGGGATTCTAAAATATATACTGGCTAAATTTTTTTAGCCAGTATTTTTTAAAACCATCACCATGCAAAAAGCCATTGTAATCCTGTGCACCTGCCTGCTCGCTACGGGCTGTTTTGCACAAACTGATTCATCCCGCCAGGAAAAAGCCGTGCAATTTAGCATCGGAATATTTTACAATAGTAACCTCAATTATTACGGGCGAACCGACAGCCTCCGCAGCAGCGGCGTTTTTCCACTTGCAGAAGTCACGTTTGCCAAAGGATTGTATGTTAATGCCGCGCCGGTTTTTGTAAACAATGCTGTAAGTTCTTTTGACTATGCCGGTACAGTGGCAACAGCCGGGTACCGGTTTGGCGGCAACAACAAGTGGCGTGGTAATATCTATTTTGTAAAACCTTTCTATGAAGCCAACAGCCAATTGGTGCAATCAGCGCTGAAAGGTCAGTTTACAGCCAACTTTACCTGGGCGAATAAAATCCTAAACCTGACCGCAGGCGGAGATTTGAAATTCAGCAATCATATCGATTACGGTGCAACGGCAGGAGTGGATCACCTGGTGCGCCTTACGCCTGGAGATGGTTGGGTGTTTGTAATGGACCCTTCTGCCTATGTTTATGCAGGCACGCAACGCTTTAGTCAAACCTATTATGAAAAAACACCGGGATTTTTATTTTTCCCTGGAACAGAACAGGCGGTGACCGAAGAAAGCAAACGATTCTCAGTTATTTCTTACGAATTTTCTATGCCGCTGGTATTGGCAAAAGGTAAATGGCAATTGATTGCCAACCCGGCGTATGTACTGCCACAAAACCTGGTAGCTGTGGAAGGACGCCCGGATCTGTCGGAGCGCGGCAAAGATCTTTTTTATATCACAGTGGGTACACGTGTAACCTTGTAGCTGAATTAACAAAATCTCCGGCACTACAGAAGTATATTTGCGGGGTAATCAAACCTAATGAACGCCCGCAAAAAGAAAAAAATTTTACGAGTTGTTATTGTCCTGGTAATGCTACTCATGGGCGTAGTAGCCGGTTGGATGATATACCAATGGATTACCTACCGCAAGGCAAGATTTACCCAATACCCGGAATTTGGCATTCTTATACCAGAAGCTTATACCATTCATGGTATAGACGTATCGCGCTACCAGCATACCATTGCCTGGGAAGCGGTGAAGGCCATGCGCGTAAAAGACGTGCAACTGGGTTTTGTATTTATAAAAGCAACAGAAGGTATTGGCAACATGGATCCAGAGTTCCGGCGCAACTGGCGCCGCTCCCGTGAAAACGGTATGATCCGCGGTGCATATCATTTCTTTATTGCCTCCAAAGACGGGCGCACGCAGGCAGAAAATTTTATCGATAAAGTAGAACTGGTAAGTGGAGATCTACCTCCGGTGCTGGATGTGGAACAACTCAATGGCGTATCCGCCGTCAATTTGAGAAAAGAAATGAAAAGCTGGCTAAGCGTGGTAGAGAATTATTACCATGTAAAGCCGATCATTTATACCAACATCGATTTTTACCGGAGAAATCTTGGTAATGACTTTGATGATTACCCACTCTGGGTGGCCCATTATTACCAGGAAAAAAAGCCGCGGATCGACCGGGGATGGGCATTCTGGCAACACAATGACGGCGGCAATGTGAATGGCATTCTCTCAAAAGTTGATTTTAATGTTTTCAATGGAGACTCCACTGAATTCCGGCAGCTGCTGGTACCGTAACTTCCACCTTTGACAATCAGATCAACCCAAACCTTTTATTAGTATCTTCCATCCATGGATGAAAAGCAACAGGGATGGGACCCGGAAGTAACACGCTATTTCCGGAAACTGATCAGCTCCATTTCAACAGGATTGCTTTGGATGATCTCGATGGTGGGACTGGGACTTTATGCCGGGCTTGCCTATCAAAGTAATTATCCCGGATATGTACACGTCCTATTCTACGTTGTTTTTGCCATTACCCTCTTTTTTCTCCTTCGCTTTTTATACCGGAAGTGGCGACGATGAGAAAAAACGCCTGTTGCTGTAACATTTTTCAAAAAATACCATCCTACTGGTATTAATCCAGCTTGCAAAAACAGTATTTTACCTGCTTATTATTGTCAGAATGCCACTAAAACGAATCTGCAGAACAACGGTTATTACCGGCACCTTGCTGATCTGGATCATCAAGTTTGCCGTACGCCCCTTTCATCTTTGGGATTCAGCCATCTTTTTCTGGGGCATCGCTCCCAACCTGCTGGGCTCCTTCCTGATCCCCTTTGGTGCATACTGGTTTTTTTCCGGACGAAATTTTCTGCTGGCACGCATCTTCCGTATTCAAACAGCCTATGACCTTCGACTGGTTTGCTCACTCGGGTTTGTAATGCTGGTGGTAAATGAATACCTGCAGCTCATTCCCATTTTTGGGAGAACATTTGATTATAATGACATTCTCTTTTCTGTAGTGGGACTGGCAGCAGCACATTTTGTTTTTGCGCGCCTGCAACAGCGATTTGTACAACAACAGGCCTAACTACTGTGGTCGCAAATGATTTGCCACTGCCCTTTTATTTTCCGGAATAGAAGCGTAAAAGCGCCGGAAAGATCGCCCACCGTTCGTTGAAGATGCCAGTGTCCAATAACAAAATAATAGTTGGAGGATAATTTTTTCAGGATCAGTCCGCTGAAATCCAGGATGCCCATGGCTGTTGTATCCGGGTAAGAACGTTTATAGTTGTCCAGCGTATTTTTCCAACCATAAGTTGGGCCATGCTGGCCGATAAACATCAGGGAATCATTTTGCCAGTAACCGTTCATAAAACCTTCCAGGTCGCCGCGGTTCCAGGCTTTTGCCTGCCGGTCAAGCAAATTCCGGATGGCTTGTTCGTCTTTCGACTGGCCGCATACGGCTAATGTAGAAAGGAATAACAGGGAAACTAATACAGCGCGCATATCGATAAAATTGCCGGTTACTGAATTAAACGTACTCCGTGAAGATAGGATGACCGTAACATCCGGCAAGTTTTAATGGTCGCAATCATCCGCATGTGCATGATCATGTATCCGGCAAGCGCGAAAATTGATGAGGTGGGCACCAACGATCAATACAACGGCAGGAACCAATAAAATAAGGTGAAGTTCCGGGACAAATTCTTTAGCAATCAGGCAGGCAAAACCTGCCGAAAAAAGAGCGAACGGAAGGAGGCTGTGGTGGTGCTTGCGATAGCCATGCAAAAGCGCATAACTTCCAATTACAAAAGCCAGCGCAATCATCCCGCCCTCGAAATAGAGATTATTGATAATATTAGTACCAAAAAGCGGCAAACTGGTCAAAAAGAGTGGTAAAAGCGCACAATGGATAGCGCAGGCAAGCGAAGCACCAATTCCCAGGGCATCCCAATTAATCTTTAAACGCATCAGAACAAAGTTATAAAAAAGCAACAAAGTTGCAAAATTTTGGTTCACGGGATGGCAAATCCTTTTCAGGGTAGTACCTTTGTAGCTCAATTCCGTAACGCCATGAGTAGAAAATTGATCCTATACCTTGTTTTTTTTGTGCTGTTGTTTGGCGGCTTTTACCTGGTGGTGAACAAATGGCTGGCATACGGCACAAACTCCGATCAGAAAGCATTGATAGCAAGCTTCATAATCGGTGACGTTCAGCCGTTTAGATTTACCGACCAGGATGGACACTCCTTTACGAACCAGGACGTAAAAGGAAAAGTATATGTGGCCGAGTATTTCTTTACCACCTGCCCCGGCATTTGTCCTAAAATGAACAACAACATGAAGCTGGTGTACGAGGCATTCAAGGATCAGCCGGATTTCCGCATTCTTTCGCATACATGCCAACCCGAAGTGGACTCTGTACCGGTGCTGAAAAAATATGCCGATTCTCTGGGCGTTAATAAAACCTGGGTATTCCTTACCGGGCGTAAAGACAGCCTGTACCGGATGGCGCGGATCAGCTATAAAATTGATGATCCCAACAATAATGTTGCGTCTATTGAAGATGATTTTTTGCATACGCAGAACTGGGCGCTTGTAAACCGTGAGGGACAGGTAATTGCAATTTATGATGGTTTAAAAAAGGCAGAGGTCAAAGACCTGATCAGCCGCATTCGCAGTATGCTGAACTAAAAGTAATTTTTATGGAAACGATCAAGGATATTTTAAAGAAAAGTAATCTTAGCGTAACCGCCAGCCGGGAAAAGATACTCGGTTTGTTTTTAGATGAAAAAGGCGCGCTTGCGCATGGCGATATTGAAAAGAAAGCCGGTGAGAAGTTTGACCGTGTAACGGTTTATCGCACACTCCAGGCCTTTGTTGAAAAAGGAATTATTCATGCCATTCCTACGGCGGATAATTCAGTGCGCTATGCACTTTGTAAAGACAATTGCTCAGAAGGCCATCATCATGATCATCACGTGCATTTTGTTTGCAACACCTGCCACGTTACCTATTGCCTGGATAATGTGGTAACGCCACAATTGAAACTACCCGAGGGATATGTTTCCCAACATATTGAAGTGGTGGCCGAAGGTGTTTGTCAATCCTGCGCTATGCCCCAATAAAAAATAAGCCCCGATGTAGAAACATCGGGACTTAAGGTTAAGGCTCTGATTAGTAGCTATTTTAATGCGCCCTGCTTGTTCAAACGCTCAACAACTTAATGTTGCAACTTGTTTTTTTACGTTTCGGGCGCTGATTTTTTCTATCTCAAAAATAACATCTGCCTTTCATATTTCCGAATTTCTCCCTACCACTTTAGTGGTATTTTCCCTAAGAAGTTGCTAACAAATCCATTTCTCTTTTTACAAAACTCATCAGGCTGCTGATGTGTTTTGGGGAAAAATCGAATTGTAAACCAGCCGCCTGGAAAAGCTCAGGAAGAGTTCGGGTGCCACCCAACGCCAACGCTTTCACGTAATTATCCATGGCCTGGGCGGGGTTGGCCTGGAATTGCTGCCAGAGCCCGATAGCACCCAGTTGTGCAATTCCGTACTCGATATAATAAAACGGTACTTCATACAGGTGAAGTTGCCGCTGCCAGCTGTAACGGCGATATTCTTCCAGCCCGGAGAAATCCACTACAGGCGAAGAAAACTCAAGCTGGATTTCTTCCCACTTTGCCAGTCGCTCTTCCACGGTGTGTGCAGGATTTTCAAAAACCCAGTGTTGAAATTTATCAATGGTTGCAATCCACGGGAAAATGGTAATTACGCGCTCCAGTTGTTGCTCCTTTGCACGCTTCAATTCCGCATCATCCTTAAAAAACACCTGCCAGTGCGCCATGCTAAACAGCTCCATCGACATACTCGCCACCTCGGCAATTTCCGTGGGGTACTCCTTGAATCCCGTTAGTTCCAGCGGGTGCGCCAGGAACGAATGCACTGCGTGTCCGCCTTCATGTACCATCGTTGTTACATCATCCAACTGCCCGGCGGCATTCATAAATATAAACGGAGCGCCGCTTTCAGCCAGCGGACAGTTGTAGCCACCGGGCGCTTTACCCTTCCGGCTTTCCAGGTCCAGGTGCCCCATTTCCCGCATTTTGCGAATGCAATTGGCAAAGAAGGGCTGCAACTGTTCAAAACAGGTAATCGTTTTATCAGTTAATTCATCACCATTGGCGAATGGACGCAGCGGCTGCGTGCCTACCGGCTCGGCATCAATATCCCAGGGACGTAGCGTATCCAATCCCAGTTTCGTTTTTTTCTGCTCATAGATCTGGTTTACCAGCGGCATCACATGCAGTTTTACCGCCTCGTGAAACTGGAAGCAATCAGCGGGTGAATAGTCAAACCGACCCAACTCTGCAAACCGGTAATCACGGTAATTGTCAAACCCTGCATTCAGCGCAAGTTGGTTTCGTTTTTCTACCAGGCTGCTGTATAATGTGTTCAGTTCTTCTTTATCTACCAGTCTTCGTTCACTGATCTTGCGGTACACTTCTTCCCGCACCTTCCGGTCAGGATCTTCCAGGAACCGGGCCGCTTGTTGCAGCGTGTATTCCTGCCCATTTACCTCTACCGTCATTTTTCCCGCAATAGCGCCAAATTGCTGTTGCATCACACCCAGTTCTGCCTGGATCGGAATATTCGCTTCGCGAAAAAGAGTGATATTTTTTTCAACGTTTCGCAGGTAGGTGAAATAGTGATCATGATCCAGTTCTTTCACAAACGGGTTGGCCACCAGCTTGCGGTTTAACCGGTCGGAATACGGCTGAATACGCGGTTGTATTTCCAGCATAAAATAATTGAAGGCCGCTTCCAGTTCTTTGTTCTCTGTGTCGCAGGTCATGCGGATCTGTCGCCAGCAGGCATCTTCGCTGATCACTGCTTCCAGTTCACTGGCATCTTTTAACCATTGTTCCAACGCTGCCCGTGAGTTTATGGGGCGTTCTTCCAGGTCTTTAAAAAAAGGTTCAAGTCCTTCCCAATTCGTAATTGCAAAATCTGCCGGTAAAAAATGCCGGGGCAGTTTGCTGATGTTGGCGTTATAACTTGTCATGGTAACGGTATTGAAAAGAAAAAGCTACAATGCCGGCATAGCCGGGCCTGTAGCTTTTCCGGGTGAACGATTTAATTATTTCTTTTTCGCAGCAGCTTTCTTCTTAGGCGCTTCTTCGCCGTCTTCTTTCGCAGCCTTCTTTTTTGCAGCAGGTTTTTCTGTCTTTTCAGCTTTTTCTGCTTTCTTTTTCGGCGCTTCTTCCTTATCGGCTACAGGTTCTTTTGCTGCTTTTGTTTTCTTGGCCGGCTTAGGCTCTTCAGCTTTTACCTCAACTTCTGCAGGCGCTTCTTCTTCCTCTTCCGGTACTTCTGATAATTTAATCTCGATATTATTTTTCTTCAAAACGGCAAACCACTTTACCATTTTCTTCATATCGCTATTGTACACGCGCTCAAAATCCATATCAGGAAATACTTTCTCAAAATATCCGCGAACGGCCGCTGCATCTTTTTCATCCGGTAATGATCCCCCGGCTTTATCCATCGCCTGGAATACATCCACCAGGTTTACATTATCATTCACTGTGTACACTTCAATACTTTCCAGTTGTGAAAACTGGTGTACACGACTGGCAATGAAGCGCGTGCTTTTATCTTCCAGGGACCGCACAATGGCGCCGTCTGTTTTTGTGTTGAGCAATTCGAACAATCCCGGTAACCCGGTTACGGCAACGAGTTTACTGTATTCCATATCAGTTATAATGATTATTAAGGACGTGCAAGATACTGAGTTCCCGCCAATGCTGCGGATTCGATTCTATTGCAAAAAACGGGCTAAAACCAGGCAGCCTGCCAGTTTATTAACGGCGATTTTACGAAGGTTTGATCCCTTTTTAGCGTCCAATGGGGGAATTAATATAAAAAGCATGCGAATTCGACTTTTACTGGCAGGTCTCTTGATTAGCGGAATAGTTCAGGCTCAGAGTGTTAAAGGTAAATTGCTGGACCTGGTAGACAATAAACCTCTCCAGGGCGCCACATTGAGCCTTAAGCCGGTAAAAGATACCGCAAACCAGTTCAATACACTGGCAGACAACAAAGGAGAATTTCGTTTTGCTGCGCTTCCGCGCGATACGTTTTACCTGGAGGTATCATCCATAGGATATGAAAACTTCCGGCAAATTGTTGTTGTATCGGATTCCATCCCCGATGTAGACCTGGGAACTCTTTTTGTACCCAAAGCAAGCAAGGATCTCGGCGCAGTAGTGGTAACAGCAAAAACACCGCCCGCGCAGCAAAAAGGCGATACCACGCAATATAACGCCAGCCAGTTTAAAGTAAACCCCGATGCCACCACTGAAGACCTGATTAAAAAAATGCCAGGTATTACCGTTGATAAAGACGGAACAGTAACCGCACAGGGAGACCAGGTGAAGAAAGTGACCATCGACGGCAGGGAATTTTTTGGCGATGATGCAACAGCAGCGCTGCGTAACCTGCCCTCAGAAATTGTAGATAAGATCCAGGTGTTTGATAAACTGAGCGACCAGGCACAGTTTACCGGCTTTGACGATGGAAATTCTGTAAAGGCAATCAATATCGTTACCAAAACGGGAATTAGGAACGGACAGTTTGGACGGATCTATGCCGGTGTAGGAACAGACAGCCGCTATGCGGCAGGAGGTAATACCAGCTTTTTTAAAGATGATCGCCGCATTTCCATCGTAGGAAATTTCAACAACGTGAACCAGCAAAATTTTGGATCACAGGATCTCCTTGGCATTACCAGCAGTGGCGGCGGTGGCCGTGGCGGTGGTCGCGGTGGCAGAGGCGGTGGCGGCTTTGGCGGCGGCGAGAATTTTTCCGTAGGCCAGCAAAGCGGCATCAGCAAAACAAATGCACTCGGTCTTAACTATTCAGATAAATGGGGTAGCAAAGTAGATGTAACGGGAAGTTATTTCTTCAACAATAGCAATAATAATAACCAGAGCTCCAGTCGCACGGAAACGATTGGTCAGAACCTGTTCAACAATGAATCTTCCACTTCCTCCAGCCAGAATTATAATCACCGCATCAATATGCGGCTGGAATACAGGATTGATTCTGCCAACTCATTGATTATCCAGCCAAGCCTTAATTTTCAAAAAAATCATTCCGTGTCTGAATCCATGGAGAATTCGCTCTATGGCACCACAGATACCGTGAATACATCAGTAAGCAATCGCGATGTAACCCGCAACGGATATAATCTGCGTAATAATATTCTGTATCGTCACGCCTTTCACAAACGCGGACGCACATTCTCCGTAAACCTGAACACAACATTCAATAAAAATAATGGCGACACGTATTCGATTTCAGATTACCGGTTTTTCAAAAGCGGCATCATAACCGATTCTCTGCAGAACCAGTATATCGACAACCCGACCAACGGCTATTCACTAAACGCCAATTTCAATTATACAGAGCCGGTTGGACAAAAAGGGCAACTGCAGTTTAGTTATTCGCCGGCTTATTCCAAAAGCAATGCAGACCAGCAAACTTATTCTTACGATGCCGCAGGCGATAAATATTCCGACTTTGAGCCCAATCTCTCGAATAAATTTGAAAACACTACGCTTACCCAGAATGGCGGTATTTCCTATCGCCTGGGACAAAGCCGCGACAACCAGTTTGCAGTTGGTGTAAACCTGCAACACTCCAGTCTTAAAAGTGACCGGACCTATCCCACGATATCGCAGGTAGATCAGTCATTCACCAATCTATTGCCCAACCTGCAATGGCGCACCCGTCTTTCGCAGCATGCGCGTTTTAATCTCTTCTATCGCGCCAGCACCAATTTTCCAAGTGTTACACAGTTGCAGGATGTAGTAAACAACAGCAACGAACTTCGTAAAAGCGTTGGTAATCCGGATTTAAAACAGTCGTACTCGCATTATGTATCTGCGCGATATATGTTTACCAATACGCAAAAAGGACAAAGCATTTTTGCCAACCTGTTTTTGCAAACGCAACAAAATTATATTTCAACAGCAACCTATACAGCTGTGCTGGGCGACTCAACGATCCAGGGTGGCAACATTCTTAAAAAAGGTTCACAGCTCACCAAACCAGTAAACCTGAATGGCTACAAGAGCCTGCGAACATTCCTTACATTCAGCCAACCGGTAAAATTTATCAAGACGAACGTAAACCTGAATACAGGGTTCACCTATTCACGCTTCCCGGCGCTGATCAATGATGTGCGGAGTGTAACCGACAACTATGCAATAAATGCAGGGATCGTACTGGCCAGCAATATCAGCGAATATGTTGATTTTAACCTGTCGTACAATGCAGCGTTCAATACGGCAAAGAGTACGGCCGTGGGTGCAGCTACGTCGCGCTATGTAAACCAGTCGGCCGGTGTTCAGTTTAACCTGCTTTCCAAAAATGGCTGGTTCCTGCAAAACGATCTTTCTAACCAGTCTTATTCCGGCTTGAGCGGTGGGTATAACCAGAGTTTCTGGTTGTGGAATGCGGGAGTTGGAAAAAAATTCCTGAAAAAGAAGCAGGGCGAACTAAAGCTGACGGTGTTTGATCTGCTGAAACAAAATCAAAGCATTTCACGCGAGGTGACATCGACGTATATTACCGATTCACAAACGCAGGTGTTGCAGCAATACTTTATGCTCACCTTTACGTATAGCCTTAAAAACTTTGGAAAGGCGCCGGTAAATAATTCACGGCGTGGATGGGAAGGCGGTGGCGGCGGCCGGGGTTTCAGACCAGGCTATTAAATTGGTGTTTCCCGGAGAAAGAAAAGGGAAATTTGCGTAATATCGTTGCTGGTCAAAACCAAGCGGCTTGGATGAACGGATATTAGTTGAGCAATTAAAACAAGGTGACGAAGGAGCTTTCAAAACCATTGTTGAGACCTGGCAAACTATGGTCTACAATACGGCATTGGGTATAGTGCAAAACACAGAGGACGCAGAAGATATTGCGCAGGAAGCATTTGTACAGGTATACCAGTCGATCGGGAGCTTTAAAGGTGAATCCAAGTTTTCTACCTGGCTGTACCGTGTTACGGTAGCCAAGGCGCTGGACCATGAGCGGCGAAAAAAGCGAAAGAAACGTTTCGCGTTTGTTAAGAGTCTTTTTGGAGAAGAAAGCCAGGTGGTAATTCACCCGCCGGATTTTCACCATCCGGGTGTAGCGCTTGATCAAAAAGAGAATGCAGCAGTACTATTCCAGGCAATTGCCGAATTACCAGAAAACCAACGTATTGCGTTTACCCTTCATAAGGTAGACGGGCTTAGCTACCAGGAGGTGAGCGAGGTGATGCAAACCAGTGTGTCGTCAGTTGAATCCCTTATGCACCGGGCAAAAACCAACCTCCGGAAACTCCTGGAAGACTACTATAAAGAAATGAAATAAGCACAGGTTTTTATAACCGGCTAACGTCAAATAAAAGCACCAGTAATGAAAATGAATAAACAACAAAAGGTAGATGAGGTGATGGATAGCCTGCAAGGCATCCAGCCTGCAGCGCCCGCGCCCTTCTTTTATACAAGGGTAATAGGCCGCCTGCAGCGGGAGGAGAATGGCACCTGGGAAAGAATGGCCGCTTTTCTTTCCAAACCGGCCGTGGCTTTTGCCGGCCTGTTTATTATTATTCTTTTTAATGGATTCCTGTTGGTCAAGCAAGGCAACGTCCACACCGTTAGAACACCGGTGGCCAACAATAATGAAATTGTTACCGACAACGAATACGTGTTGGCTACAAATACCAGTTTTGAGTACGAAAATATCGATCAGCAATGAGCACTACCCGTAATAAGAACCTGTTGTTCGTCATTGCGGTATTGTTGCTGACGAACATCGCGGTATTGGTTTATTTCCTTGGCTTCAAACGCTCTGGCGACCACCCGCGTGACAATAACGACCGCAAGGGCGGATTTATGGTAGATATGCTGCAGAAAGAAGTGGGTTTTGACACCACGCAGATGGCAGCGTATAAAAAACTAAAAGACGAGCAACGCAACAATTTTCGGCCGCTGTTCGACAGGATGCGTGGCGCTAAAGACAGCCTGTATCGCCTGCTCAGCAAGCCGGATGCCACAGACTCGATGATCAACATGGCCGCAACCAGCATCGGTGAAGATCAGAAACTCCTGGACCTGGAAACCTTCCGTCATTTCAAACGTGTCAGAACACTTTGCAATTCCCCGGAACAACAGGCAAAATACGATTCCGCAGTTCTCCACATGTTTAGTAAAATGGGCCGCCCCAAAAAGAACGACAACGACAAAAAGCCACAATAACCCAGACAAAAATCTTTCTAATTATAAAACAATACGCAATGAAAAAGCAGATCTTGTTGGTACTTGGTCTTTGTTTTCTCGGCATTGCAACTGTTCAGGCACAAGGTGGCGGCAGAATGAACCGCCGCACCGTGGAAGAACGCGTAGCAATGATGCATGGGAAAATTGATAGCGCCTTTAAACTTGACGCAGCAAAGATGACACAGGTAGATACGGTTTTTGCAACCTACTATCGTGGGCAGGACAATCTTCGTGAAGAGATGATGAATGGCGGCGGACAACGTCCCGACTTCCAGGCGATGCGTGAAAAAATGCAGCCGCTGACAGATGAACGCGACAAGCAGTTGAAAGAACTGCTGGGAAAAGACAATTTCAAGAAATTCAAAGAAGAGCTTGAACCTTCTATGCGGCCACAACGTGGCGGTGGAGGCGGAAATGGTTTTGGTCGCCAGCGCGACAATTAATGACTCCCGATCCCGGCCACTGGCCGGGATTTTTTTTAACTATTCATCCATTCTTTAAAGGCAGCTACATTTTCCTGGCTGATCACGATCTCTTCTTCACAGTCCGGCGCCACGTCCAGTATCAGTTTACTTTTTGGAAAGGTTTTGATCTTTTTGATCGCATCCATTTGCAGGAGAAATTTTCTGTTTACACGGAAAAATAAAGCAGGGTCTAACTGTTTCTCAATATCCGCCAGGGATTGATCCAGGATAAATTTCCGTGCCTGCCGGTCTACAATACAAACCAGCTTGTGAGTTGCATAAAAATAAGCGATGTCTTCAGTCCGGATGCTCACATAATCCGTTCCCCGTTTCACCAGGAATCTCTTTTTATAGCCCGTTGCAGGTTCATTGCGCCATTGTTGCAGCTGCCGGAAATTGGTAGTGAAATGTTGCTTTAATTTTTCGTACTTGTTGAGAGCGGCTTCCAGTTTTTCCTGTTTCACCGGTTTAAGCAGGTAGTCGATACTATTCTGTTCAAACGCTTCCTGCCAATAATCATCAAACGCCGTGCAGAAAATAACAGGGCTCGTAACCTGTATTTTCTCGAAGATCCTGAATGAAAGCCCGTCGCCCAGTTCAATATCCATGAACAGCAGATCAGGCATGGGATTTTCCTGCAGCCAGTTTACGGTTTCCCGTATACTTCCCAAAACGGCAATCACTTCAACAGCAGCTTCCGTTTTTCGCAACGCTTTCTGCAATTTTTCTGCTGCCGGTTTTTCGTCTTCAATAATAATCGCTTTCATCTGCTATTATACAATTTTTAAGATGGGTAGTGTTACGGTAAACCTGTTTTCATCCTGCGCAATGACAATCTCCCGGTTGGTGGTGAGCAAATAACGTTCCCGCAGGTTTTGCAGGCCAATCCGCGACGATGGTTTTCGAAGTGTTTTTAACCGGATCGGATTCTCAACAACCAATAAGCTGTCTCGTAATGCTATATCCACAATCAACGGGAAATTTTCAGAAAACTGGTTGTGCTTGATGGCGTTTTCTGCCAACACTTGCAGGGAAATAGGCGGTATCAGGAATTGGTCCAGCGCCCCCGGCGCGATATGGAGATGAAATTGCACCGCGTCTTCAAACCGGATCTTCAACAATTGGAAATAGGTAGTTACAAATTCAACTTCGTCACGCAGCAAAACAAGATCGCGCGGTTTATTTTGAAGAATATACCGATACACTTCCGCCAGGTTATCATTGAATTGCTTTGCACGGGCAGGTTTTTCTTCAATCAAATGGCTTAAGGTATTCAACGAATTAAATATAAAATGCGGATCAATCTGGTTCTTCAACGCTTCCAGTTGCGCTTCTGCCCGCGCCCGCTCCAGTTGCTCATTACGCAGCTGCTCCGTTTCCGATTCCTTTACCATGAACACCGTTTCATATACATGCGTAATAAAAATAACAGCTATTAGGATAATCAGTGCTGATTCTGTAACCACATTCCAGTTGATGGTGCCGGCAGCAAAAAGATGGTACCAGCCTATTAACAGCAACACGCTTACAGGAACGGTATAAAAAATAATACTCAGGCTGAGCACGCCTATTTTTTGCAACGGCTTGTTGATCCAGTCAAAATAACTGCGCAACGTAAAGTGCAGATAGCGGTTGCCTTCCCAAATTACAAACGCGATCAGAATGGTATAAAGAAAGCTAAGCTTGATAAGCCAGTGCGAAAAGTTCTGCTGGTTAACCATGCCTGTTATTAACGGAATGGTGATTCCAAAAAAAGGGATCAGGATCAACCGGAAGCCGATATCATTGATCCGGTAACCCGTCGCATCTTTTGGTTTGTTTGTCGCGTCATTTTCCATCTTCGTCAGGAATGATTTCAAAGTGTAAAAATTAGAAAATAGTTTAGACAAACCATCTTCTTTTATCACTTAAAAATTGTACACATGTCGGTAGGACCCATTAATTGGCTGGCCGTATTGGTAGCTGGCATTTCCGCGTTCGTTGTTGGCGGTATCTGGTATTCACCGGGGCTATTTGGTCGTGCATGGATGAAAGACAGCAACCTGACACAGGAAGATATCCGCAAGGGAAACAAAGGGAAAGTGTTTGGCTGGACTGCGATTTTTTCGCTGGTTATGGCGGCAAACCTGGGGATGTTCCTGGCGGATCCACCTGCCGACTGTCCGGCAAACTGCGTTGTCCATGCCAACCTCAGCTGGGGTGCTACTGCGGGGTTCCTGGCTGGAATTTGGACCTTCGCAGCAATCGCCATTCATAGTCTTTTTGAACAAAAGCCCTGGCGTCTGATCCTGATCAATGGTTTTTACAGCATGGTATCTCTTACGTTAATGGGTGCCATTATTGGTGTATGGCGCTAATAAGGGATGAACGATTCAGCAGTTTCCCGGCTCTGTGTGTCTTCATTAAAAAGCAATATGAAAAGGGTTCTTTTTATAATCCCGGCCGTTATGACGGCCCTGCATGGGTTTTCCCAGGGCCAGCCTCCGGCAAATCCTTGCGCAAACAATCCTGTATATCGTTTCTTTGATTTCTGGATTGGTAACTGGGATGCGTATGGAAAGAACGGTAAGGCAGGAGAAAGTAAGGTAAGCCTGGTGCTGGACAGTTGCGTGATTTTGGAAGAATGGACCAGCAGCCAGCAGGGTTATTCAGGAAAAAGTTTCAACTCCTATAACCCGGCAACGAAGATGTGGCAGCAAACCTGGGTCGACAACCGGGGAGGTGTAACTAATTTCCTGAACAGTACCTGGGAAAAAGATAAAATGATCGTTACCACTAATAACGAAAAACAGACAGATGGGACAATGAAAGTGCAGCGGATTACGTTTACGAAGCTGGACGAAAACCGGGTGCGCCAACTGGGCGAAACGAGTGCAGACAACGGCATTACCTGGACCGTTGCCTACGACCTGGAATACCGGCGAAAGAAATAGTTGGAAAAAATAAAACCACAACCGAACAACATGAAAAATGCAATCAGCTGGTTTGAAATACCAGCAAGCGATCTCGAAAGAGCTACTAAATTTTACGAAACGATTTTTAAAGTGTCACTAATTCCTGTGGATATGGAGAGTATCCGGATGCGGATGTTTCCGCTGGAAGATATGATGGGCGTAGGCGGCGCTGTGGTAGACAGCGGTGGTTTTCATAAACCTTCTGCTACAGACGGCCCGCTGATCTATCTTAATGGCAATCCCGATCTGCAAAATATTCTTGGCAGGGTAGAAGCCGCCGGTGGAAAGATCATGGTGCCAAAAACAGAGATTACCCCTGAATATGGCTATATGGCAGTCTTTATCGATACAGAAGGAAACCGGATTGGGCTGCATAGTGTACCGGTTGAAGGATAAGCTTAAAAAAAAACCACCAGGATTGTGCTGGTGGTTTTTTTATAACGTTGGACCAACTATTTTTTACGCGTAAGTTTTATTTCCATTGTTTTGAATTCTTTCCCTGTTTTCATGTCGGGTCCGTACATCGACATGATCTGTGTGTTATTGTCAACAATTTTCAGCGTTTCCCGGAAATGACAGGTTTTTCCAGGACGGGTAGGATCAGATTGTTCTCCTTGTAGTGTTAATGTTTTGGATGCGTCATCCCAGGTGCCTGAAGTATTCAGGATGCCGGTGCCCATATTGTCGATCCAGGAGGAAACAAATTCTTTTTTTGCATTGTCATAGCCCATTGTCATTTTTCCCTGGAAGGGCATTCCCATCATATTCCCCTCATAGGTTCCTTCCTGGTATCTTCCATCAAAGATCATTTTTGTAGACATCGTAGAACTGGCCGTGATCGCGGGTGCGTCCGGTGACATCCACATGGACCCTTCTCCATTCCAGTTGCCACACCAGTCCGCCATCATTTTTTGCATAGAACCGGGTGTTGCGTATTCCATCCACGCTTTTTGGGCCGTAGCTGAATCCACGGCCTGCCAGGCTTTAGCAGGTTTGTTGTTGGAGACTCCCTTGGTACTATTGCAGGCAGCAAAAAAAATAGCTACCAGGCAAATAGCGATGGTTGTGTGTTTCATATAAAAATTTTATATGGTAAAGTAAGTCGCCCGGAGGGCCTATGCAAAAAAAATCCGGACGAAGCCGGAAATTAGGTAGACGAAAAGGAGACGCTAATGTGCTTCCAGCCAGTTCAGACCCTGGCCGCATTCTGCAATCACCGGCACTTTTTCCGGTAGCGGTAATGCGGATTGCATGCCTTCCAGCACCAGCGGAATAAGTTCGTTGATTTCGGTTTTTAATGCGTCAAATACCAATTCATCATGCACCTGCAACAACATTCTGCTCTGCATTTTTTCTTTTTTCATCGCCGCATGCACTTTCTGCATGGCCAGCTTGATCATATCTGCGGCAGTGCCTTGAATTGGTGAGTTGATCGCATTTCGCTCTGCAAACCCACGCACCGTAAAATTCGCAGAGTTAATATCCCGCAGCCAACGCTTTCTGCCCATCAGTGTTTGCACATAACCATGCTCCCGCGCAAAATTGATCGTGTCGTCCATATAGCGTTGGATCCCGGGAAACTCACGTTTATAATTATCAATGATCTGTTTGGCTTCCGTGCGGGAAATTCCCAGGTTATCCGCCAGCCCAAAAGCACCCTGGCCATAGATAATACCGAAGTTGACACTCTTCGCTTTGTACCGCATTTCCTTTGTCACCTCTTTTTCGTCTACGTTATACACGCGTGCGGCAGTGGCCGTATGGATATCAGTCCCATTGCGAAATGCCTCACACATATTTGCATCCGCACTAATGGCCGCCACAATACGTAATTCAATCTGCGAGTAGTCGGCAGACAACAATACATGTTGCTCATCCCGTGGTATAAATGCTTTCCGGATCTCCCTTCCACGATCAGTCCGTACCGGGATATTTTGCAAATTGGGATTATTGCTGGCCAGTCTGCCTGTAACAGCAACCGCCTGACCATAAGTGGTATGTACGCGACCGGTTTTCCGGTTGATCAATTGCGGCAGCGCATCTACATAGGTTGATTTTAATTTGGTAAGTTCACGAAATGTAAGAATGTCTTCTACAATTGGATTGCCTTTGGCCGCCAGCTTCAGCAATACATCTTCACCCGTCTGGTATTGGCCTGTTTTTGTTTTTTTGGCGGAAGGGTCCAGTTTTAGCTTTTCAAAAAGTACTTCTCCCAATTGTTTTGGCGAAGCCAGGTTAAAGCGAACCCCCGCCTGTTTGTATACTCCTTCCTCTGCTTTTTTTGCATCCAGCTCCAGTTCTTTTGAATATTGCAACAGGAAATCCGTATCAATCCTGATGCCTTCATATTCCATATCCACCAGCACTTTCACCAGCGGGTTTTCCACTTCGCCAAAAACTTTTTCAACGTCTTTTGATTTCAGCAGCGGTACAAATTTTTGTTTCAGTTGCAGGGTAATGTCGGCATCTTCCGCTGCATAATCCGTAATCTTTTCCAATTCCACATCGCGCATGTTACCCTGGCTTTTTCCCTTCTTTCCAATCAGCTCTTCAATATGTACCGGTTCATATCCCAGAAATTTAGCGCTTAACTGATCCATGCCGCGTTTGCCATCCGGCTCAATCACGTAGTGCGCCAGCATTGTATCAAACAGGGATCCGGCCAATTCAATGCCATACCATTTTAATACCAGCAGGTCATATTTTAGATTCTGACCTACCCAGGTTTTCTTTTTGTCGCTAAACAAAGGTTCAAACTGCGCCAGTAATGCTTTTGTTTCTTCCTGGTTGGGGGAACAGGGAACATAATACGCTTCGCCGGGCTGAACTGAGAAACTCATGCCCACTAATTCTGCATCATTGGCATCAATACCTGTGGTTTCTGTATCAAAACAGATCTCATCCGCTTTTTTTAGATCTGCCACTAATTTTTTGATCGCTTTATCGCCGGTCACGGCATGATATGTATGCGCTGTATTGTGAATGTTTTTATCCACTATACTAAATTCACCCGGCTCTTCTTCTTTTTTTGCAGGAAGGGGTAATTCCGGTTTTTCGGGTTCTACAATGTTTCCAAAGAGATCCGTTTGTACTCCCTGCGGTATTTCTTTTTCAATCACCGTTTTGCCGCCGGCTGTGATGGCGCCAAATTCTTCACCCAACAGGCGTTTGCCGAGGGTTCTAAATTCCAGTTCGGTAAACACTTCACGAAGCTTGTCCTTGTCAATTTCTTTTACCCGGAAATCTTCTTCATGAAATTCAACCGGAACGTTGGTGATAATTGTTGCCAGTTTTTTGGAGAGGATGGCGCTTTCTTTTCCATTCCTTACTTTTTCGCCCATGGCACCTTTGATCTTATCGGCATTTTCCAGTACTGCTTCCAGTGTATGATACTCTGCCAGCAATTTGGCCGCCGTTTTTTCACCCACGCCTGCTATGCCCGGAATGTTGTCTACTGCGTCACCCATCATGCCCAGGATATCAATTACCTGTGCTACATTTTTAATATTCCATTTGGCACATACTTCTGCAGGCCCAAGTATCTCGGCATCACCACCCTGGTAGCCGGGTTTGTAGATCTTTACCTGTTCAGTTACCAGTTGTCCGTAGTCTTTGTCGGGCGTTACCATATACACTTCGTACCCTGCATTGGCAGCCTGTATGCTCAATGTGCCAATCACATCATCCGCTTCATAACCATCTACCTCCACCACCGGGATATTGAAACCCCGAATGATATTTTTGATATCGGGCAAGGCGATAATGAGATCTTCCGGAGCTTCCTGGCGGTTGGCCTTGTAAGCTTCAAAATCGGTATGCCGTTCCGTAGGCGCTTCGGTATCAAAGCAAACCGCCATATGGGTGGGCTTCTGGTTGTTGAGCAGGTCAATCAGGGTATTGGTAAAGCCAAATTGTGCGTTGGTATTCTTGCCTTTAGAGGTAAGCCGCGGATTGCGGATCAGGGCATAATAGGCGCGAAAAACAAGCGCCATCGCATCCAGAAGAAAAACTTTTTTCGCCATTCCGCTAAGGTAGCGAAGATTGGGAAACCCGCTCAAGCAACCTTACGGGTTCCCGTAATTTATAAACTGAAATAGTTCATATTTTTAGCGAAACCAAATAGCTGCGAATCTGCTTTTTACGTTGTCTTGGGTTATTTGCCGGAGATTTTATCGAATCTCCACTATCAATTCCATGGCAATACTCAGTTGTAGTGAATAGCAGGTATGATCCCTCAAAGCTTTTTAAAACCTTATGCCTATTCAAGGGATCGCTAGGCCAACCATCAAAATCACATCTAATGAAAAGAAAACTTCTTCTTTTCGCCTGGCTGTTTATTGCAGTCAATTGTAGTGTTTCTGCTTCCATTGTTGTTCCGGTAAAAACGCTTCCCCCACTGCTGGAAATCGGTTATGGAGTAAAAATCCCCGCGGATCAACTGCTAACGCTTACGCCGAAGCAATACCGGCAACTTACGGGGCACAGGCTCGGAATCACCAAATCCATTGCTTTAAGAATTGCACAGAAAAAACTTAAAAAGCAAGGGTATGGTGGCGATAAAAGCCAGGTTGCGGCGGCACTGTTGTGTTTTTTCCTGGGAACATTAGGTATTCATCGCTTTTATCTGGGCTATACCTGGCAGGGAATTGTGCAACTCCTGACGTTAGGAGGACTTGGTATTTGGGCGCTGATCGACTTTATTCGAATCCTGACAGGAGATCTTCAACCCAAAGACGGATCCTATAACTAATTCCGAATTCAGCAGCTGTTAAAATCATAAAAGCGACTGGTTTTTATCTGTTGCTTTTATGCGATGGCTATCACACAAAAAACACCCCGCGGAAGAATCCGCGGGGTGAAACTAACTAACTGCTTTGCTCGAGAACTATTTTTAGTTGATCGACAACTTCAGCGCCGCACTGGTTTCCTCCGGTTTTACGGCAGAAACAGCTTGCGCCGGTGTTATATCAACGGTCTTGCTTAAATATTTCGATGGATTGTCAACCAGCACCGTGCCTTTAAAGGCTACAGTATTGGCAGGAGCTATTTCCTGGGAAGCTGCCTGGTCACGATGAATAAAGTTGAGGTATAATGCAAAAAAGAGAAGGTTGAACGCAAAAAAGTTCGCGATCTTACGGACACGACGTTTCATAAATATTGGATTTACGGTTTTTTAAAATATTGGATTCTTCTGGATTCTGACACCAAGATAGATCAGGAGAAAACTAAGAGCAAACCCTAAGTTGTCTTTTTATTGAAAAAAAGCACAAATACTGAAGCGTTCGTCGTAGAACTACGATTTTACCTTTATTTTTTCATCTCTTCCAGCTTTTTCTGAAGCTGAAACATCTCGTCCCGTAGCCTTGCCGCTTCCATAAAGTCAAGATCGCGCGCTGCTTTTTCCATTTCCTTCCGGATCCTGCTTACGGCCTTTTCAGTCTGCGGAATCGTTTTATACTCTACCTGTTCTTCTGCCGCGATAGGAACCAGTTCGCCATCCGGGGCAAGGGCGTGCGGATTGTTGGGATCATAGCCCTTTATATCCAGCACGGAAGTTTGTGCAAATACCTGCTCTTTGCTTTTCTTGACGGTGGTAGGCGTAATATTATGCTCAATATTGTAGGCAACCTGCTTTTCGCGCCTGCGTGTCGTTTCGTCAATAGTCTTTTGCATGCTCTCGGTCATCGTATCAGCATAAAAGATCACCAACCCATCCACATTTCGCGCAGCGCGCCCTGCCGTTTGCGTCAGTGATTTTTCATTGCGGAGAAATCCTTCCTTGTCCGCATCCAGGATGGCAACAAGCGACACTTCCGGCAAATCAAGTCCCTCGCGAAGCAGGTTTACTCCCACCAGTACATCTATTTCTCCCAACCGCAACTGGCGCAGAATTTCCACGCGCTCCAATGTGTCTACCTCGCTGTGGATATATTTGGATTTGATATTGATCCGGTGCAGGTATTTATCCATCTCCTCGGCCATGCGCTTGGTAAGCGTAGTTACCAACACACGGTCTCCTTTTTTTACCCGCTGGTCAATCTGGTCAAGCAGGTCATCAATCTGGTTTACGCTCGGCCTGATCTCAATCGGCGGATCCAGCAGTCCTGTAGGACGAACCACCTGTTCCACCACAACACCACCCGTTTTTTCCAACTCATAATCATCCGGCGTAGCCGAAACGAAGATTGTTTGATTGGTAAGCGCTTCAAATTCATGAAAATTGAGCGGCCGGTTGTCCAGTGCCGAAGGAAGGCGGAAGCCATAGTCCACCAGGATCAGCTTTCGACTCCGGTCTCCGCCATACATACCACTTACCTGCGGAATTGTTTGGTGACTTTCATCCACTACCAGTAAAAAGTCTTTTGGAAAATAATCCAACAAACAGAAAGGTCTTGTTCCGGGATTTCTGCGATCAAAAAAACGGGAGTAGTTTTCAATGCCGCTGCAATAGCCCAGTTCTTTGATCATTTCCAGGTCGTATTCCACCCGTTCCTTTAACCGTTGTGCTTCAATAAATTTCCCGGCTGCTTTGAAATACTCTACCTGCGCTGTCATTTCATCCTGGATCTCGTAGATCACCTGTTGCATAATGTCTTTGGGCGCTACATACAGGTTTGCCGGGAAGATGGCTGCATTCTCCAGTTTCCCGATCCGCTTTCCTGTCACCACTTCAATACTTTCAATCTCTTCTATTTCATCTCCGAAGAACGTAATGCGGTACCCATAATCCACGTACGGCAGGTTGATATCTACAGTATCTCCTTTTACGCGAAATGTGCCGCGATTAAATTCAAGCGTGGTGCGATTATACAACGAGTTGACCAGGGAATGCAAAAAGCCCTGCCGGGCGATCTTGTCTCCCTTTGCGATACGGATAATGCCGTTTTCATAATCTGTCGGGTTACCCATACCATAAATACAACTCACGGAGGCCACCACGATAATATCACGCCGGCCACTCAGCAGGCTGGAAGTGGCCCGAAGCCGCAGTTTGTCCAGCTCATCATTAATACTGAGATCTTTTTCAATATATACATCGCTTACCGGCAGGTAGGCTTCCGGCTGGTAATAATCGTAGTAAGACACAAAATATTCCACCGCATTTTCCGGGAAAAACTGGCGAAACTCACCGTATAGCTGTGCTACCAGCGTTTTATTATGTGTTAGCACCAACACAGGCCGCTGCACGTTCTGGATCACATTGGCAATGGTAAATGTTTTACCACTGCCCGTTACACCGAGCAGGGTCTGGTATTGCTCACCGGAAAGAATACCTTCTGTTAACTGGTGAATAGCAGAAGGCTGATCACCGGCGGGTGAATAAGGACTTTGTAACTGAAATTTCATAATGCCGTTAAAGGAGCCGCTAACGTTTTTTACAACGTTCGCAGGCCGGGTATTGTTGACAGGAAATTGCTGTTATAGCAGGCAACAAATTTACGGCCATTATTTCACCTTCCGGGAGGTATAGGCGGAATAATCCGGGATCCAGGTATCATAATCCTGGTGCATCAGCGGCGAGGTAAAAATGAAGTCGGCCGAGGCCCGGTTACAGGCAACCGGAATATTGTAGGTGGCAGCCAGGCGCAGCAGCGCTTTTATATCCGGATCATGTGGTTGTGCTTCCATCGGGTCCCAGAAAAAGATCAGTACGTCTATCCGGCCTTCTGCGATGCCTGCGCCGATCTGCTGATCTCCTCCCAGCGGCCCGCTCAAAAACCTGGTGATGGGCTGATCCAGCGCCTCCTGCAACAGCGTACCGGTAGTACCTGTGGCGCAGAGTTGGTGCTGGGCCAGCACACCGCGGTTATACACCGCCCATTCAATCAGTTCCGCCTTTTTATGATCATGCGCCACCAGGGCAATTTGTTTGCGTGCGTTCAGTTTTCTTGTCTCCATATCCGGTGAGTTAAAAAAAATGCCTTACCAAAAGGCAAGGCATAGACTAAAGATAACTAAACTAATTATTTCAGATCTGCAGCAACCGTGATTTTAGGTTGTTTGGCAACTTTTCCTCCGTCAATAGGAGCGCCGGAGATGTTGTAGTCGGCGAGGTTGATGCTGAAACTTGATTTTGCATTCAGCATGCCGTCTTTTACAACAATGGTTGCGGGGGTAGACAAATTTTTGCTTACATCTTTGATCGTAAGATCGCCGCTTACCGTTACGTTGTACGTACCGTCTTTGCTGAAGTTTACTTTCGACAGGTCAGTGATCTTACCCTTGAATGTAAATTTCGGGAACGCGTCAGAATTCATCCATTTATCACCATTAAAGTGATCCTGGATCATTGCATTGCTAAATGCAAAATTTTTCACGGTGGCTT
The DNA here is from genome assembly GCA_048498035.1 of Bacteroidota bacterium. GTDB lineage: Bacteria > Bacteroidota > Bacteroidia > Chitinophagales > Chitinophagaceae > CADEDV01. The sequence goes on from JBEHYT010000006.1 coordinate 182,890, forward strand.
CAAAAGCTACTGCACCGCTCTTTGTGTCAATAGCGGCAATAACTGCTTTGTTTTCTGCTTTCGGAAGCGCGTCTTTTTCGGTAGTGGCATCGAAGTTAACAGTCGCAGAAGTAGTTGTTTTCTTTTGCGCTACGGCCACACCGGCAATGGCTGCAAATGCCAGGAACAGGATCGTTTTTTTCATGTTGTTTGTGGTATTGTTTGAATGTTGAGTTTAAGGAGTTGTAATAATTGCTTTATTAAAATTTATAACACGGGATTCCAGGATGTCACTGTAGGATGAACCGCCATAATATCCTTTGAGTGTCATTGACTGTCCGGGTTTAACCTGCCTTGCGGCGGCTGCTTCCGCGGGATCAAACGAGAAAATAATATAAGAACCGGCAGGATCTGTCATTTTCAGGTTTACCGTTGAATCTGTTGGCGTTTCCACTTCGCTTACCGGGCCGCTTACGGTTACCACCCGGCCCGTATATTTTTTATCCGCCAGGGTATCATTACTGGCAAATTCGCCCAGCATATCGCTAAGGGTTACGGTATAGGCCGACTTAACGCTGCCCGTAGCCGCATGATCACCATTTAGTTTGTTGTTCAAAAAATTGAATCCCATCCAGGCCACTGCTGGTCCCAGCACTACCAGCAGTAACTTCAAAGTCCATTGCCGCGGCATTGCTCCAATTATGATGCCGATGGCCCCCAGGGCCGTTGCATACAGACCCATTTGAATGGTAGGTAGCAGTGATTTAACAGTTCCTACATAATCTACAACCGATTGGGTAAAGCGGAGATAGATGGTAATCAGGGCCAGGGCCATGATGGATGGAATGCAAATCAGGAGGTTCGTTTTTTTGTCGGAAATAGCCATCCAGCCTATCAACAATGCACCGACGGGGATAAGCCAGAACGCATGGTTAAAGACCGCGTATTGTGGAAAGGGATTGGCCAGGTCGAATTTTTTTTCTGAAGCCGCAAAGAAGCCCCCTGTAGGAAAATGATAGCCAGCTACGTTGGTGCCCAGCCAGTTGAGCCAGGGCAGAAAAAAACCAGCCAACAGGAAGATGGCTGATACCAGTAATAAGACTTTACGTTGCTGTGAAACTGCGGTCATAGTTAATTGTTGACGCACCACAAATATACAATGTTTAAACATCGAATATTTATTTGGGTGCTTTTTAAGAAAATTTTCTATTTAAAAATAGGTATTTAAATCGCAAAGGCTTGTTGGTGAGTTGTTTCTGTGGGGATGTTTTTTTTCACGCCGGATTGGCAAATTGAGACTTAATGCAAAAAACCGGTCTTGCGGACCGGTTTTGTACTTATTAACCCATTTTAAACAACTAAAACAAGGCAGGATGATTAGGCCTGCTGAACTTCTTTAATCTTCTCACGAATTTTTGTCTCGATTTCCGTGGCCAGCTCGGGATTGTCGATCAGTAATTGTTTTACTGAATCTCTGCCCTGGCCAAGTTTATCATTGTTGTAGCTAAACCAGCTTCCGCTTTTTTGCACGATGCCCAGTTCAACGCCCATATCAATGATTTCCCCGGTTTTGGAAACTCCCTGGCCGAAGATGATATCAAATTCTGCAGCACGGAATGGCGGAGCCACTTTATTTTTTACCACTTTTACTTTTACGCGGTTACCGATGGATTGATCACCGTCTTTGATCTGCGTCATGCGGCGGATATCCAGGCGAACCGATGCATAGAATTTAAGGGCATTACCACCGGTGGTCGTTTCGGGGTTGCCGAACATCACACCGATTTTTTCCCGGAGCTGGTTGATGAAAATGCAGATTGTATTGGTTTTGGAAATGGTGGCAGTTAGCTTACGCAATGCCTGGCTCATCAGCCTTGCCTGCAGGCCCATTTTGCTATCACCCATCTCGCCTTCTAATTCTCCCTTTGGAACCAGGGCTGCTACTGAGTCGATCACAACTACATCCAGCGCGCCGGACAGGATCAGCCGGTCGGCAATTTCCAATGCCTGTTCTCCATAATCGGGCTGAGAGATCAGCAGGTTATCAACATCAACGCCCAGTTTTCTCGCATAGCTGCTATCAAATGCATGTTCCGCATCAATGATGGCACACATGCCCCCTTTCTTTTGCGCCTCGGCAATAACATGCGTGGCAATGGTTGTTTTACCGGAAGATTCAGGTCCGTATATCTCTACCACACGACCACGCGGCAGACCGCCAATACCAAGAGCTGTATCCAGCCCGATCGAGCCGGTAGAAACCACTTCCTGCAGGGTTTCTCCCTTCTCATTCATCATCATTACACTTCCTTTTCCAAAATCTTTTTCGATTTTGTCGATCGTCAGCCGAAGTGCTTTCAGCTTTTCGTTATTGGGTGTTGACATGTCTGTCGTTTTTTCTGCTTTTGCCATTGTTCAAAGTTACTGGTTAGATAATGCCGCTCTAAAAAACTAATTCACAAATCGAAGGAATTTAGCAAAGCTAATACATTTAGCAAATCAAAGCTAATCTTTTTGGAAATTTTTTTAAAGTGGAAAATAACGCCTGAACCGGTTTTTTTCCCGGAAGGACTCAGGCTGCCCAATTCGCCACCACCAGCGCTACGATGCCGATAATAAGACCCCCGTAAATTTCAGTGGTTGTATGGTCAGACACCATAAAGCGGGCGGTACATACCATACCGGTAAGAATCAGCGCAATAGAAGCATAAAGGCCAAAACCGGCGCCCTGCGCCAGCATCAGCATCAGCAGGTACGCCGCCGCCACACCCATTGAAATGGCGTGCATGCTGATCTTCATATATATATTACCCATAAGTCCGAGGGCGGAGGTGATCCAGATAGCAAGCGATAACACCACCATTTCTCTCGGGATTTCGGGTTGGTTGCGCAGCACATACCAGACCCAGAAAGAATAGATGCCGTAAGCTACATAGGGCAAAATGCGGTCTTTTTGCGTCCGGAGGTAAAATGAAGACGCAAATCCCAGTGCCCGGAATAATAAAATGGTAACAATAGGGAAAATAGTGTAGGATAAAATAACCTGGATCATGAACTGCTGTACGCGGAAAGTTGGCAGACCCGCAAAAAGATACGGCACCGTCCGGATTGAAAAATACACCAGGTACACCGGCACAAAAACCGGGTGAAAAACAACAGAGATCACTTTCGCCAGGAAACGCAGCACCGGGGAACGCTCCAACCCGTCGTGAAGCGGAGCCTCTTTTAATTGATTACCTCTGTCTACTACCAATCGCTGATTCATGAATGAAAATGAATAAGAACAAACAAAAGCAGGTTGTTGTACACAAAGGTACATTCTAATCAATTGATTCTGGGAGGGTTTTCAATTTTTACTTTTTCCTTATGCCGTTTTACCTATATTTATTTCCTGATGCCAACCCTATGCTGGTCCCGTGCGCCTGGTGATTGTTGATCAAAAACCATTTCATGAAACGTGTTCCCCTTGTCTTCTTGTTTCTGCTCGCCCTTATTCCCGCTTTTTCCCAGCGCCATAATAAAGTAAAACTGCAGGCGATGTATGATGCCATCAAGGCTGCAGGTATTCGTGAACCCGATTTTGTAATGGCACAATGCATCCAGGAAACCGGCTGGCTGGCATGTAAAAAATGCTGCCTCCGCTATCACAACCTGTTTGGTTTTTACATCAAGGGAAACAAATGCAAAAAGTTCAAATCAGAACAGGAGTGTATCCTTTATTATAAATACTGGCAGGATAAGCGCTATCCCAAATGGAAAAAAGCACATCCCAAAGGAACCTATTACGATTTCCTGCATTATTCCAAATATGCAACCGGCGCTAAGTACAATGCAGAACTCAAACCGAAAGTGAGTTGGGTGCGAAAAAATTTGCGTCTCTGATCTTCTTCTAACCCTGGACCCTTCTAACCCTGCATTCTTCTAACCCTGCATTTAAATGCAGGGTTAGAAGCGGGCCGGATTAGGGAGGCGCAGGGTTGGAGGAGGGCCGGATTGGGGAGGGCGCAGGGTCAGAAGAATGCAGGGTTAAGTATCTTTAACCATGCAGCTTTCAAAACTTTTTAAAGAATTCTTCCAGAGTGAGCGTAGTTCGGGTATCATCCTCATTGCCTGCACGGTAGCAAGCTTGCTGCTGGCCAACGTATTCATCGGAGAATCCTATGCACATTTCTGGCACCGTGATGCATCCATCCAGGCGGGGTTTGTACAACTCAACCTTAGCGTTGAACACTGGATCAACGACGGATTGATGGCTGTATTCTTTTTACTCGTTGGATTGGAAATAGAGCGTGAGCTATATGTGGGTGAATTATCCTCGCTCCATACGGCATCGCTCCCGGTGATCGCCGCCGTTGGCGGAATGGCGATTCCTGCGCTGGTGCATTTCCTGTTTAATGCAGGCACAGCTACCCAGGATGGGTTTGGTATTCCCATGGCCACCGATATCGCCTTCGCACTTGGTATTCTTTCACTGGCCGGAAAGCGGGTGCCCGGCGCACTCAAAATATTTCTTACCGCCCTCGCTATCATTGATGATCTTGGCGCCATCCTGGTAATTGCGATATTTTATACCGAGCAAATTCATATTGCGTTTTTGCTGGCCGCCCTTGGCATCTTTGCTTTGCTGATTGTACTAAACCGGTTGCGGGTAAAACAGTTGAAATGGTATTTGATCGGCGGGCTGTTAATGTGGTATTGCATGTTGCAATCCGGTATCCATGCCACCATCAGCGGCGTGCTGCTGGCGTTTACCATTCCATTTGAAGACGGTGGTGAAAAATCGCCTTCCTACCGACTGCAACACTGGCTGCATAAGCCGGTGGCATTTGGCATCGTACCATTATTTGCATTCGCCAATACCGGCGTAGTGTTTAGTGGAGATGTGAATGAAGTTTTGCTAAGCAGGAATAGTCTTGGTATTATCGCCGGACTTGTAGCAGGAAAGCCAATCGGGATTCTCCTGTTCTGTTATACTGCTATCCGCCTGCGAATGGCAAAATTACCGGAAGGTGTAAACTGGTCACAATTGACCGGCGCTGGTATGCTGGCCGGTATCGGGTTTACCATGTCCATCTTTATCACCCTGCTGGCATTTAAAGAGGCAGGCATCGTCAATTCTTCCCGTATAGCCATCTTGCTTGCTTCGCTGTTAGCCGGGCTAGGAGGTTTCCTGGTAACGAGAAAAGCGGTGCAACATAGCCCTGAGCAACCCGGTGAATGAAATCAGGGATGAAGCGCATTCGGTTTCTGTTCCATATAATCAGTATAATCTACAGACCCCAGCCGTATCCGCAACGGAATGGCTGTTTTTTTCTCAAATAGCAATTCCTGCCGGCACATTATTCCAAGTCCGGAACTGTAAAAGTTTGCAGGAACAGGTTGGAGAAAACGGCTTCGGCTAACCCCAACAGGACTCTCAGCTTGCCGAAATTCCCGGTTTGACCCCAAAATTTCCGGTTTGGAAGGATAAATATGTATTCCCGGGTTAAAAAGGCGGGCGGCAGTTTTTGTCCCATTTTGGGCAAAATGGCTAAAAAATGAATGAGTTAGGAAGTTTTTTTGAGGAATTTTTTGCCCATTCATTTTCACGCAAAACATTAACAAGCATGCAATAAGAAAAACTATTGGCCGTTCCCGCATGATTCAAGCATTTATCTGTAAATTTACGGCCTGATTTTTGTTAATTGGCCGACTTTTTGAAAAATTGGTTGAAGCCACAAATTTTCCTTCTATGGCCCTTAGCCAAAGCTTACAGCAGAAGTTACTACAAAAACTTTCTCCGCAGCAAATCCAGCTGATGAAGCTGCTCCAGGTACCTACGGCAAATCTGGAGGAGCGGATTAAAGAGGAGTTGGAAGAAAATCCGGCCCTTGAGCTGGAAGAAGAGAAACATGACGACGCCGAAGAAGCCAAAGACGAGTTTACGGAATCGGCAGAGGAGGAGTATGAAGAAATGGATGGCAGCGAAGAGCAGTATGAGAATATTGATGTAAGTGAATATGTGTCGGACGGCGATGATGAAGTGGCTGACTATAAACTTCGCGACGATAACTACCCGGAAGACGATGAAAACCGCCAGCTTCCCTTTAAAACAGAAACAAGTTTTTACGAATTGCTGCTTGACCAGTTGGGACTTTTAAAACTGGACGAGCGGGAGCATAAGATTGCCGAGCAGATTGTGGGCAGCATAGATGAGGACGGATACCTGCGACGCGAAACTTCGGCCATTGTGGATGACCTTGCCTTTCGGCAAAATGTAATGGCATCAGAAGAAGAAGTGGAGCAAATCATCAATCGGGTACAACAGTTTGATCCGCCTGGTGTTGCTGCGCGTGACCTGCAGGAGTGCCTGCTGATACAGCTCTACCGTCAACGGGATGAAGGCAAGGATGTCGAAATTGCCATCCGCGCTATCCAGGACTATTTTGACGAGTTTACTAAAAAACACTACGAAAAGATCCAACGGGGGCTGAACCTCGACGAGGAGCAACTGAAGGAAGTGATGCAGCAGATCATCCGGCTTAACCCTAAGCCGGGAGGCAATGTTGGCGAAATCAACAAAGCGGAAAGCTATGTAGTCCCTGACTTTTTCATCATCAACAATGGCGGCAAGCTGGACCTTACGCTCAATAGCCGGAATGCACCGGAACTGCGTATCAGCGAGGGTTATCGTGATATGTTGAAGGAGTATGACCGCGGAGCCAAGAAAGACAAACGCCAGAAAGAGGCAGTGCTTTTTATCAAACAGAAAATAGATGCCGCTAAATGGTTTATCGATGCCATTAAACAGCGCCAGCATACCTTGTTGAGCACGATGGGTGCCATTATGGAGCACCAATATAATTTCTTCCTTACCGGTGATGAAACCAGCCTGCGGCCGATGATCCTGAAAGATATTGCCGAAAAAACAGGGTTGGACATCTCTACCGTTAGCCGGGTGGCCAACAGCAAATTTGTTCAAACAGAGTTTGGGACGTACCGGCTCAAATTCTTCTTCAGTGAATCCCTAACCACGGAAAGCGGCGAGGAAGTATCTACCCGGGAGGTAAAAAAGATCCTTAGCGACCTCATTGAAGGAGAAAGCAAGAAAAGGCCCCTTAGCGATGAGCGCCTGACGGAGCTTTTACAGGAAAAAGGTTACAATATTGCCCGTCGTACAGTAGCTAAATACCGGGAACAACTCAATATCCCGGTGGCCCGCCTTCGGAAAGAACTTTAAGCCTTTTGCAGCCGTTTTTACAATGCCTGCCTACCCATTTTTAGCAATCGGGTGAAATACCTTGCCGATGGTATAGTATTTCAGCCGATTTTTTCGTTCCTATGCACTCAGAATCATGGGCAATCTGTATTTTAGTCAGCTAAATCCCCTCCCGCTTATATGGTATTCGCGAGCCTTATCTTTTTCTTTTGCTTCCTGTTGCTTAACTACATTTTTTATTTCCCGATAAAAAAGGCGCAATGGAGAAACACCGTATTGATCGTCTTTTCGCTGATCTTCTATGCCTGGGGGGAACCGATCTGGATCTCACTATTGGTGCTTTCTTCCATGGTAGATTGGGCCAACGCGCTCTTTATTCAGCGAAATCACGGCACCAAATGGGCAAAGATCGGCGTCACCTTTACCGTAGTCTTTAACCTGGCGCTGCTGGCAACGTTTAAATATGACAAGTTCCTGGTAGACCAGGTGAATGCGTTATTGGGAACACACTTCAAGGCTCCCGGCTATGCGTTGCCAATTGGGATTTCGTTTTACACCTTTCATACTATTTCCTATGTGGTGGATGTATATCGCGGAGACATTAAGGCACAACGTTCATTTCCCAACTTCCTGATGTATGTTTCGCTGTTTTCATCGCTCGTGGCCGGCCCTATTATCCGGTATGCCCACGTAGAGCACGAAATAGACAAACGGAATGAAAACATACGCGATTTCAGCCTCGGTATCTCACGGTTCTGCATCGGGCTTTTTAAAAAAGTAGTGATCGCTAATATCGCCGCCGAACTTGTGAAAAAATACATGGGAGATAACAGTGCTCCGCTTTCTATGGAAGCGCTCCACTCCATGTCAAGCCTGGAAGCCTGGATTGGACTTGTGATGTTTGCAATCCAGATCTATTTTGACTTTTCGGGTTATTCAGACATGGCGATCGGGCTGGGAAGAATGTTTGGGTTTCACTTTCGTGAAAATTTCAACTATCCCTATATTTCAAAATCCATCAGCGAATTCTGGCGGAGATGGCATATTTCGCTTGGCAGCATCTTCCGCGACTATGTGTATATTCCGCTGGGAGGGAATCAAAAACGGGTTTACTTCAACCTGTTTGTAGTTTGGTTCCTTACCGGTATGTGGCACGGACCCAGCTGGAATTTTATTTTCTGGGGACTTTATTTTTTTGTGTTCATTGCGCTGGAAAAAATGTTCCTGCAGAAATGGCTGGATCGTATCCCGGCTGTATTCGCGCATATTTATGCGCTGGCGATTATTATCCCGGGATGGGTAATCTTTTATTTTACGGATACGAAAATGCTGTTTGCCTACGTAGAGAAGCTGTTTTCCTTCAGGGGATCAGAATTGGGAAATGGAGATGCATTGAATGTGTTAAGCACTCATCTCTACTGGTTAGTATTGGCGCTGCTGCTCTGCATGCCGGTGTATCACAAGGTGCGCGCATTTGTAGATAAAAAGCCATCGAGGGTACTCGCTTTTGATATTGGCAGTATCGTTTTCAATGTGATCCTGCTGTTTCTCTGTATTTCCTTACTGGTTGGACAGAGTTACAATCCCTTTATTTATTTCCGGTTCTAACCGGGCAACAAAATGGTGAGTTATGACAACGAATGAAAAAAGAAGCAAGATCGTTCACCTGTTGAACGTGGTCATATTCGTGGGTATTTTATTTACTGGATCAGTTGCATTTATCTTACTTCCGAAAAAGAAAATTTCAGAAGAAGAGAATCGAACCCTGGCACAGCTTCCTGAATACAATTCAAAAACATTCTGGAACGGTAAATATTTTAAAGACATCGAGCTCTACTACGCAGATCATTTTCCGCTGCGCGATAAATGGATGAACTTTGCAGAATCTTTTAAAAATCATCTTGGCTTTGAAACCTCCGATATCACCATTTACACGCCGGAAAACGATGCGGAAGCCAATGAAACAGACACTACCAAGAAAGTGAATGATGGCCCATTACCCGATGATGGCGCTGTTGGCGAAAAGAAAAAAGGTGTTTTTGTTTTTAAAAACATGGCGTTTGAGATCTTTGGTGGAGGTCCGGCAATGGGCAAATCTTATGCGGATGTGATCAACTCCTACAATCGTCTGCATATTCCCGGGCTGCAGGTATACAACCTGATTGTACCGGTACACCTGGAGTTTGAATTGACAGAAAAGTATAAGAACCTCCAAAGACCTAATCGACCGGCCATTGAGAACATCTATGATCATGAAGATCCGGAGATCATCAAAGTGTTTGCTATTGACAGTATCCGCAATCACCGCGGCGAATACATTTACTTTAATACGGATCACCACTGGACCAGCCTCGGAGCGTATTATGCATACAAGGCGTTTTGTGTAAAAGCGGGATTAACACCTGTTGATATTGACACGGTTCGTTCAAAAGTAAAACCGGCCTTCCTTGGTTCACTGTACCGCCTTACGAGGGATCCGAAGCTCCAAACCAATCCTGATTCTGTTCGCTACTACCTGTTCCGTGATTCGGTAAACTTTTACATTGGCAGCGCGAGTAAGCTGGGCGTATGGACCAAATCAAAAATGTATGGTGAAGGTGCCAGCGGCGGAAATAGCTACTCTGTGTTTTTACAGGGTGATCTCCCGATCGTAAAAATGGAAACACAGCATAAGAATGGTCGCCGTATTGCCATTGTGAAAGAATCTTATGGGAATGCTTTTGCGCCGTTTTTGATCAACAATTATGAAAAAGTAGTGGTGGTTGATCAGCGTTATTTTACCGGGGATTTTGTGGCCATGCTGAAGGCAGAGGGCATTACGGATCTTTTGTTCATCAACAACATTTTTGCGGCGCATACGCCTTTCCACATTGAGAAGATCAAGGGATTGAAGAAGTAGCCCGGCATGCAAGCACTGGCCCCTAACCCGGCTTTTAAAAGCCGGGTTAGGGGGGTGATTTCTTAGCTAATTATTTTCTGCACTACACTGGCAATGGCGGCCCCTTTTGCCGCGGCCTGTTCTTCTGTCCAGCTCATGCTGATGGCAGTAGAAATGCAGCGACCGAGGATGGCATCGCTGGCGCTGAAATCTTTATTTGCCTCTGCTATAATCCGCGCGCGCAGGTCAGGGTGCAGGTTATTGAGTGTAACACTTTGTTTGAGATGATCCCATTTGCGGATATAATGCCAGTTGTTGTCGAACCAGTAGAAGTTTCCTGCCAGGATACTTTGTGAGCGAAGTTCTGCTACAACGCTGCGCGCGATTTCTTCAGTGGGAAGAAACCAGCTTACAAAACTGCAGCTATCTCCTTGCGGGTCGGGAACACGTCGAAATGTTATTTGGGAAATTTTCGCAAGCTCATTTTTGAGGGCTGCGTGATTTCGTTTTTGAATACTTAGAAATTCAGGGAGGCGTTTTACCTGTGCCAATCCAACAGCAGCATGCAGCTCGGAGATGCGGTAGTTGTAACCAATAAAGGGGTGAAGATCGGCGCCGCGATCGGCGCCTTTATGGTCGTGACCATGATCGGTAAAGCCGTCGCTTTTTGTGTACACGTCTTCATTGTTTGTCATTACCACACCGCCTTCGCCGCAGGTCATGGTCTTTACAAAATCGAAGGAGAATGTACCGGCGTCGCCGATGGTTCCGAGATATTTTCCTTTGTAAGTGGCGCCAATGCTTTGGCAGGCGTCTTCCAGGAGCACAAGGTTGTGTTCCCGGCAAATCGCTTGCAGGGCATCCAGGTCGGCCATGCTACCGCACATGTGTACGGGCATGATGGCCTTGGTGCGGGGCGTGATGGCCCTGCGAACAGCAGCCGGATCCAGCGTAAGGGTGTCATCAACATCTACCAATACCGGAATAGCGCCTACGCTGAGTATGGCTTCAAAGCTGGCTACGAAGGTGAAGGAGGGGGTAATTACTTCGTCTCCGTATCCAATTCCTAAAACGCTCATCGCGGTGGTAAGCGCCGATGTACCACTGGAGGTAAGCTGGGCGTATTTGCTGCCAAAAAAGCTGCAGATGGCTGCTTCGAGCTCTTTGGCTTTCCAGTGACCGTTGCGGGCGCCGTCAAAACCATAGCGCATCAGTATACCCGACTGCACCACATCATTCAGCTCTTTACGTTCAAGATCGCTCCAGAGTTCAAAACCAGGCATGGGAATCTAATTTTCGCAAAAATACAAATAATTAATAGCTAGAACGAATTCAGTGATTCGACGATTCGATAATTCAGCAATGAAGTTGCTCAAGTGTGAACAATGGTTTCCACATTACCTGCATTTCCACTTTTGACATTATTATCGAATCACTGTTGTCCGGGGAAAATGGAAATTCAAACCGATTCCGTTTTACTAAACTGAATGTCAAGGCTTATTTACTCAGTTCGTTGCCCAAAATGAAAAGCAAGCCCCTTATGCAAAAAGAAGATTGATTTTTGGTTATCCGGTAAAGTTTTATCCGGGCTTTAGGGATCGTCAAATCAATAAGGGTGTATGGAGCTATTTTTTGTAACGCTAAGGCCGCAAGGGTTTCGCAGGGGTCGCAAGAGAAAGTCGTTCATTCCGTAAATCGTTCTCACTATTCGAAAGTACTGACTACCTGGCCTGTCCGGTAAAAGTTTCACTTGCTATCAATGGTTAGCGATTCGCCGAAGTGTATTTAAATCTACCAGTTGCGGCGGAGGCGCCTTCTTTTTGTGCGGTTCCGCGCAGCGGAATGGCGCTGCCAAGCACAAAAAACAGCGCCGGAGCTGCAACTCGGCCCGCCGGCCGTGGAGGCAAAAAAGCCGCAAGCGATGCGAGTGCCCCACTTCGTGGGATATGCTAAAGTTTCCCCGGACACTAATGGTTATCGAATCAGCGAATCGTCGAATTATCGAATTAGATCACTGTTTGTAGAATTGCCATTTACCATCCGGTTGCACCAGGATCGTGATCTCGCTGAGGTCGCTTTCATTATTATTTTTACCCACGGCCGTTATCACATAGCGATAGGAATAGTTTTGCCGGGAGAGTGGTTCTGTGAGCGTGAATCCTTCTGGTTTAACGACAAATTTATAAATGTACTGCGGCAGTGCGCCGAAGGTTTTGTCGTTGGATTCAGCATTATATTTATAAATCACGTAGTATTTAATATCTACCAGATTTCTCGGATCCGGTTTAACTGAAAAGGTAACCGACGAATCCTTGATCGTTTTTTCTACCAGCGGCGCCCAGGGCTTTTCGTTGTCTATCCAACGCATTGGTGGAATCAGCGCCGGGTATTTATAATAATTGTTAGCAAGGCTGTCGTTCCATCCATTTGGGTTAGTATTGAATGACCTGCTGGAGTAGTAAACACTTCCCTGGACATTCGGGTATTGACGGAGAAGTTTGATCTGGTTGGGCAGCTCGTTGGTATTTCTCCAGGCTGCTGATTTTTCCGAAACACGGTAAAGTCCATGGCCAATATACACCTGACGTCCAAAGCTGTTTTTGCTCCACCAGTCAACCATTTTTTCATAGGCCACTCTATCGTGCCCAATCTGGAAATAGATCTGCGGCGCTACATAATCAATCCATCCCTTTTCGAGCCACAGCAGGATATCAGCGTAGAGATCATCATAATTACTTTGGCCGGCACGGGTGTCACTTCCGCGTTCCGGGTCCCGGTCTTTATTTCTCCATACGCTAAATGGGGAGACACCAAATTTGCACAACTTACGTTCCTGTTTAATAGCGATGTTAAGCTTGTAAATGATCGAATCCACGTTGCTGCGCCGCCAGTCGTCTTTGTTCAGCTTGCTGCCGGATTTTGCGTAGGAAGCGGCGTCCGGGAATTCTTTTCCGGGAATACGATAGGGGTAAAAATAGTCGTCCATGTGGATGCCATCAACATCGTAGCGTTTCACGATGTCGCGGATAACGGTTACTACAAAATCCTGCGCGTCTTTATTAGCGGGATCAAAATATTTTTTGTCGCCGTAGGTTAGGAACCATTCGGGGTGCAGGCGGGTGATGTGATTGGGGGCGATGGACGCTGTTTTGATGTTGAAGTTGGCGCGGTAAGGATTACACCATGCGTGAAATTCCATGCCTCGTTTGTGCGTTTCTTCAATCATGAATTGGAGCGGATCGTAGTATGGAACGGGTGGTTTGCCCTGTGTTCCCGTAAGCCACTGGCTCCAGGGTTCATATTGCGAGGGATAAAATGCATCTGCAGAGGGGCGCACCTGCACAAAAACGGTATTGATACCGTTTCGCTGATGCATATCAAGAATCTTTATAAATTCTGCTTTTTGAGCATCCGGGTTGGTATTACCATAGGAGGGCCAGTCAATATTGTCAACCGTAGCGATCCAGACGGCCCTTACTTCATATTTGGGCTGGGCCATTAGTTGTTGGCAAAAAAGGGCAAGCGCCAGCAGCGCGGTGATCGCGGATCGTTTCATGTTTTCAGTTTAGGATGGAAGTTGACAAAACCTTCCGGCAAAATTACGTTATTCAGGCTTACGTATTTTGTCGAGAAGATCACTAAGGGTAGATGCTTCTTTTTCTGAAAGGTTGCCCAGTATGCGGTCCATTTCAGCTTCGCGTGAATCAAGCCGTTCCAGTAGCTTTTTCCCTTTTTCGGTGATAATAACGTCTACAAGCCGGCGATCTGTTTTGCAGGTTACTTTTTTAACAAGTCCTTTAGTGATGAGACGGTCTACGATCCGGCTGGTATCGCTCATTTTTTCAAGCATCCGTTCACGGATCTGGAGCGTGGACAGCGGGTTGGGAAAACTTCCGCGAAGGATACGCAGGATATTAAACTGCTGCGGAGTAATATCCTCGGTTTCGAATATATGTTTACCCTGGTCCTTGATCCATGCGAGCGTATAGATCAGGTTGATGTTTGCCTTTTGGTAAACGTTCCGAAATTTAGCCTGCTGTATGTCTTTTTCAATGCCCATATCAAAAAAGGATGGGGCAGCGACGGTTTCTTTACACATAATCTTATTTTGACTGCAGTCGGCCCGGTCGTAAAAGTAAAAAGTTTCGGGAGCTACCCAAAACTTTTTACGATCAGGATGTTCCCGGTTAGTTATTGTAGTAGAATTTTTCTTCTACGATCTTGCCATTTTTCCAACGCTGTACGGCCAGCTGGCGATAATTCCGTACGCCATAGTCTTTGTGAGTGTAGTCAAACCACCACTCTGTTACAGCCATATCATCGCTGATGATAGTGTTCAACACCTTTGCGCCACGGAATTCTGTAAGACCGTTTACAAAAGCTTCTTCATACTGACGGTTTACGTCTTTACCGGAGCGGGCAGGGTAGTCATTGTCCTGCATTACTACGTCTTCCGCATAGAATTTCTCGAATGCTTCCATCACTTTTCCTTCCAGGATCATTTGGTTGAGCTGATCAACCTCGGTTCTAAGATCTGTCATATACTATAATTTTTAGGTTTGAGGGCGTTTGTTTCCACAAAATTAATGTTTAAACATTGAATATTCCAAATAAATTTATGTTTTTCCCTCTTCTTTGCTAATGCTTAACAAATGGCAAGCAGCGGCCATCTGCAAAATCCCCTCTTAGTGGTATTGCCGTATCTAAAAAAAAGCGATTTTTTTAGCGCTGATTTGATCAAGCCAAACTGTTCCAAATGAAATGGATAGCCGAATCGTGCCGTAGTTTCTGGGAAGGATTTTCTTCCTTTTACACCACCATCTACAAAGAATTACAGGGCTGGTAAGTTTACTGTTCAGCCAGCTCCTTCTTAAGCGCGGCCGACAGCTTAAAGATGGTAAACAGGTGATGTGCCTCATGCAGCAGGAAGAAATTGAGCCATTCCAGCAGCGTCATTTCCCCAAAATAGGGATGTACACCTCTTTTTACAAGGTCTGCATCCTGGAATGATAAAACCCCCGCCGCCAGTTCTTTCCGCACTGAAAGCAGGTCCTGCATTACTTCCCGGGAAGATTTGGAACAATTCTCCAGGAATAGCGGATCGGCGTCTGCCGTATAGCGTTCAAAACGAGGATTCGTACCATCCAGCACCTGGCGCATTCGTGCGATAAACTGGTGTTGGTAGACCTGCAGGTGAACGATATGTTCAAAAATGGACCATTTGCCTGCAATGATGTGCCGACGCACCTGTTCATCGCTAAGGCCGTCCATCAATTCAATTACGGATTTATGCTGGTATTGCAGGCGGGTGGAGATAGATGATGGGATAGGCATAGATAAGGTTCGTTTTCAGGTTAGGTTAATCGTTGCTCCACACTTTTGTTCCTTCAGAGCAATTGGCGCAGATGTCAATATTTTTTCGCCCTTTCAGGATCTGCGATCTGAACCGGCGATAGTCTTCATTTTTCCAGATATCCCGGAAGCTTTTTTGTTTGAGGTCTCCCAAACGATGCTGCGCGTCTTTATCAAAGCAGCAGGGGGCTACCAATCCGTCCCATGTAATTACAGGATCGTGCCAGAGTCTCCAGCACTGGTTGGCGAGATTTCCTTTGAATACTGTTTTCCCTCCCGTTTTTTTATAGCGGCTGAATTTGTCAATGGTCGGGATCAAACCATTCGGATCATTTTCATAGTCGTATACCTGTGCGGTTTTGAACCACACATCGTCCACGCCAATTTCACGCGCCAGTTTTTTTACATCTTCTACCTGGTGTTCATTGGGCTTTACAACCAGGAACTGGAATACGACAAATGGTTTTTTGCTGTTGAGCTCGCGTTTCCATTTTACAATATTCCGGGCTCCTTCCAGCACTTTTTCCAATTTTCCGCCTACGCGATATTGCTGGTAAACCTCCTGCGTGGTACCGTCTATTGAAATAATAAGCCGGTCAAGACCACTTTCAATGGTACGTTTTGCATTGCTATCGGTAAGATAATGGGCATTGGTAGATGTGGCGGTGTAGATTTTTTTTCCAGACGCGTATTTCACCATATCCAGGAAGTCCGGATTCAAATAAGGCTCACCCTGGAAGTAAAAAACGAGATACAGGAGTTCCCGGTGCAACTGGTCGATGGTTTCACTGAAAAAATCCCGTCGAAGCATCCCTGTCGGTCTTGTAAAAGCCCGGAGTCCACTGGGGCACTCGGGGCAGCGAAGATTACAGGAAGTAGTGGGTTCAAAGGAAATGGACACAGGATAGCCCCATTGGACCGGTTTGCGGGTCCATTTGCTGATATAATAACTGCCCAGCACTTTCAATCCATTCCAGGCCCTCCGGGGCGTTAGTTTGGATAAAAGGTTGAGGCTATCGTGGCGGTTGAAGCGGGACATGGGGAGTAAAGTTAAGTTGCTATCTTCAATTACCCTTTCGATGAAGTACGTGATTCCTGCATACCGTATTTTTCCGCTTGGAGATGAAGGTGTTACCGTTGATTTTGGCAACGTGGTAGACCCTGATCTGAACCGGCTGGTACTGGCCCTGGCGGCCCGTATGCGGACCCGTTTACCACCAGGCATCCAGGAAGTGGCGGCAGCTTATGCGTCCCTGACCGTATATTTCGACCGAACGGGAGTAATTACGGGAAACCGTAAAACCGTAAAAACAGCTGCTGACCACGTATATCAATGGCTGGAACAGGAGTTGCACGAAGCGCCTTTGCACGATGACGAGCAGGAGCTGGTGTTGGAGATTCCGGTTTGTTACGATCCCGCGGTAGCTACTGACCTGCCGACGATAGCTGCATTTACCGGTTTAGACATAGAAGAGATCATAGAGATCCATTCCCGGTCGGTTTACAGGGTCTATATGCTGGGCTTTTTGCCGGGTTTTCCTTACCTGGGAGATGTTGATGCACGGATCCGTGTGCCAAGAAAGGCGCAACCTGCAACGGTAATGCCTGGCAGCGTTGGTATTGCCGGAGCCCAAACCGGCATTTATCCGTTCAAATCCCCGGGGGGGTGGATGATTGTTGGCAGAACGCCGCTGCTTTTGTTTGATCAACAGAAAGAACAGCCGGTGTTGCTGCAACCAGGTAACCGGGTTCGTTTTATACCGATCAGTTATGATGAATTTGCGCATTATTAAAGCAGGTATCCTGGATACGGTACAGGATACGGGCCGCTATGGCTATCAGCACCTGGGCATCAACCCGGGTGGTATGATGGACGCGTTTGCCGGTCACCTGGCTAACGCGCTGGTGGGAAATTCACTCGCCGCACCGGTGCTGGAACTTCATTTTCCTGCATCAACATTTTTTTTTGAGCGCGCAGCGTTGATAGCCGTTACCGGCGCAGCGATGCAATTAAATATAAATGGAGAAGAGGTGCCATTAAACCACCCGGTATGGATCAATCGCTTCAGCATTGTACAGTTTACCGGCCTGGAGTCCGGCACTACTGCTTACCTGGCCATCCGCGGACGTATGAAACTGGAACCCTGGTTGAATAGTTATAGTACAAATCTTAAAGCCGGCGCGGGTGGTTTCTTCGGAAGGGCATTACAAAAAGATGATGAAATTCCGCTGCCCGGTTTGCCTGAATTTCAGAAAAGACCTGTATCGCGGGAGTTTGAAGTGCTTCCGTGGTCGGCGGATGTAAACTGGGGAGACCCATGTAGCGAAGTACTCGTGATGCCCGGTAATGAGTGGGAAATGCTAACGGCTACTGACCGTGTGCAATTTCTTTCCGGTGCATTGCAGGTGAGTAAGCAGTCGGACCGGATGGGCTATCGGCTGGAGGGGCATTCTTTTACGTTGCTCAACAAGGAGGAGCTTGTCTCATCGGGTGTTAGTTTTGGTACCATTCAATTGTTACCTTCCGGTGATATGATCATGCTAATGGCTGATCACCAGACTACAGGGGGTTATCCCCGCATTGCGCATGTGATTCGTGCCCATCATAGCAAAATTGCGCAACTGCAGCCGGGGCAGTTCCTGCAGTTCAAAATAACCGATGTTACGCATGCGGAAATGCTTTGGGCGAGGCAGCAACAGCATCTTGAGCAGGTGCGGCAGGCTTGTTTATTTAAACTGGAAACATGGCAACCATGAAGAAAATACTGATCAACTGCGACATGGGAGAAGGGCTGAATAACGATGCGCAATTAATGCCTATGGTGGATCTTGCCAATATCGCCTGCGGCGGCCATGCGGGTAATGAACATACGATCCGGGAAACGATTCAGCTTGCCGCACGCAATGGCGCTCGCGTGGGAGCTCATATCTCCTTTGCAGACCGTGCCGGTTTTGGCCGGGTTGAACACGCGATTTCCCACAGAGATCTATATATGTTGGTTCGTATGCAACTGGTGCTGTTTATGAAAATTGCCAGGGATGAAAGAGCTACGGTATTTCACGTAAAACCTCACGGTGCACTTTACAATCTTGCTGCACGGGATGCAGGAGTGGCGCGCACTATTGCTGAAGCCATAAAATATGTAGATAAAGATCTTGTGGTACTGGCACTTAGCGGAAGCGTCGCGGTGCAGGAAACCATCAATGCAGGTCTTTCTGTATTGCAGGAAGTTTTCGCCGACCGGCGTTATAATGCAGACGGCTCGCTGGTTAATCGAGCATTGCCTGGCGCAGTGTTAGAATCGGAAGGGGACATTAGAGAGCAGGTAACAGGTATGGTTAACCGTAACGAGGTGATTGCTCAGTCGGGCGAACACATTTCTTTACCGGCCGATACTATTTGTGTACATGGAGATAATGCGCATGCCGTGCATGTTGCCACTATTGTTCACGCGATTGTTACCAAATGAAAAAGAACAATACAGCATTGCTCGCAGCTGCGTTCCTGATGGCCACTTCAGCCATTGGTCCGGGTTTCCTGAACAATACGGCCACATTTACCGGGGAATTGGGTGCCAGTTTTGGGTTTGTAGTGCTTGTATCTGTATTGCTGGATATTGGTGCGCAGATGAATATCTGGCGCGTGGTGATGATGAGTGGACAGCGGGCGCAAGACCTGGCAAACCGCGTATTACCCGACCTGGGTTACCTGCTGGCGGGGATGGTGGCGTTGGGTGGACTCGTTTTTAATATCGGGAATATTGCGGGATGCGGATTAGGGCTTGAGGTGCTGACGGGGCTGCCGGTGAAATGGGGCGCAGTGATCAGCGTTGGTATTGCGCTTTTTATTTTCTGGAGTAAGAATGCAGGCCGATCTGTAGACGTGTTGGTAAAAGTATTAGGAATAGCCATGCTGTTGCTGGTTTTGTATGTGGTGCTGTATTCCCGGCCGCCTGTTGAAGAAGCTGTAAAAAATACGCTGTGGCCCGATACTGTAAATATTAAAATGATCATTGCATTGGTAGGAGGTACTGTAGGCGGATATATCAGTTTTGCCGGTGCGCACCGGCTACTGGATGCGGGCATTGGTGAGGCGCGTTCCACAAAGGAGTTGCTTCGCAAAGTGGACAAAAGTGCTGTTACAGGAATTGTGTTAACCTCATTGATGCGTTATCTCCTGTTCCTGGCTGCTTTTGGGGTGGTGGCATCCGGTGTGGTATTGGACACCCACAATGCTGCGGCTTCTGTGTTTCATGCTGCAGCGGGAAATATAGGATATCGCTTTTTTGGAATGGTGATGTGGGCTGCGGCCATTACTTCTGTAGTGGGCGCATCATATACGTCGGTTTCGTTTTGGAAAACATTTAGTCCCGCATTACAAAAAAGGGAGCGGTGGCTGATTACTGGTTTTATTCTTATATCGGCTATTATTTTTTTATGGCGTTCAGAATCTCCGGGGTTTCTGTTGGTAACAGCGGGTGCGTTAAACGGTCTTATTCTTCCGCTTGCGCTGGCGGTAATATTGGTGGCGGCTATGGGTAAACGCTTTTTTTCAGGTTACCGGCATCCCTGGTGGTTGCTGTTGGCGGGGTGGACGGTTGTTGGGGTGGTGGGATGGATGAGTGTGAATTATTTGCGTGGGTTGTTTTAAAAAACAAAAAGCCCTCCGACGTGGTCGGAGAGCCTTTGTATTCATCCATCCTTGTTGTGTGTCCAATCAGGCGTTTAATATCTTAGAGTATTTCAGGTAGTTTTTATCTTTTGCGTAAATAAAAAGGCAACTTCCGTTTTTTATCAGGTTGATGAGTTTTCCGCTTTCAGCGCGGGGCACTGCCGGGCATCCATAACTTCTACCCATATATGCATTTTGAAGGCGTTGCGGTCCGATATAATCTGCTCCGTGTACTACAATAGCGCGTTGCCATGCATTATTATTAAAGCCGGGTTCAAGACCGCGCATCCGCAGTGAAAGCCCGTTATTACCCTGGTATGTGGAGGCCGTGCTATAGAAGCCAAGGCTGCTTTGCAGCGATTCAGGTTTATTGGAAAAATGCGTGGCATAATCCAGGCCTGAATTTCTTCCGTGGGCAACGTATGTATTGATCAATACTTTTTGGTTAGTCATATCAATAACATACAGTCTTTTTTTATGCGATGACTGGCTGAGATCGCAGATGGTTAAATAGCTACCATCATGTACTTCATGATTGGCTACCAGTTTGAAATAACCTTTGCAGGCATATTCAAATGCGGGTTGTGAAAGACCGATTGATGCAAGATCAAGCGTCTCGTAAAGCTTCGTAAATGAACCGGAAATGCTGTAACTGGAGGAGCTCGTTGTAGCCGGGGCTGATGTAAAGCGCACTACGGGTTTGCCATTGAAGGAAGTAAATACCAGTAGCAGGCCACATAGGGATATGGATACAATGAGTTTTCGCAAGGGATACAGATTTCGATTCCTTTAACGGAACCGGGAGCCAAATTATTACGTGTTTGTTAATATTTCAAACAACAAATACCTGTTTGTTAGTGAATTGCGAACAATTACGTATGTAAGCTGCGGTGAATGCGTAAATGTAATCGTAATTGCCCGCGTTTGATAGATAACAGATGATAATTAAAAGGTAAAAATGAAAAAGTAAAAAGGGAAATTGAAGCGAGCAGATTTGCATCAGGAAAATTCCCAAGTAATCACGATATCACATTTTCCTAAACACTGTTGTCCGGGGAAAATTTTAGCATATCCTATGAAGTTGGGCAATTGCATCGCTTGCGGCTTTTTTGCCTCCACGGCCGGCGGGCCGAGTTGCAGCTCCGGCGCTGTTTTTTGTGCTTGGCAGCGCCAT
>JBEHYT010000007.1:0-190117 GCA_048498035.1 Bacteroidota bacterium
GCAAATACCTTTACCAATACCATCTTCTCACGGTACGACCCTGCGCTGTCTAATTTCAACGACCTGGAAGACTTCTACGCCGCGCCTGTACAGGCTGACTGGCAAAAGCTGCGTGCTGCCGCTGGTGGTACCGCGCTGTCATCCGGTTATATCCAGTTTGCGTTCCGCAATGATAACGGCTACGGAAACAATACGTTTGTGGACAATATCAATATCACACTGCTCTACAAACGCGATCTGAAAGTGATTTCAATTGACCAGCCTGGTACTATAAGCTGTACCGGAAGCTTTACGCCGCAAGCCACTGTTCAAAATAACGGTAGCGAAACGGTAACTGCGTTCAAAATGGCTTATTCCATTGATGGTGGTGCCGCCCAAACAACAACTGTTACGGGTGTGTCTCTGCCGCGCAATGCAACAACTGTAGTTAGTCTTACTCCTGCAGTAACAAATATTGCAACAGGCAACCACACCATCAAGGTGTATAGCTTTGAACCTACTACTGCAAGTGGTACGGGTGATCAATACCCTGCCAATGATACACTGTCTAAAGGCTTCGGCGTAACCGGAACTACAGCAGCTCCGATGGTTGAAGGCTTTGAAGGTACCTTCCCGCCTGCCGGATGGGCAGTATCTAATCCTGATGGTGGTATTACATGGACAAAAGCGCCTGTAGGTAAGAGCAGTTCTGCTTCTGCTTATGTTCGCAACAGGGCTTACACCAGCCTCGGATCAGTAGATGATCTTTATACTCCAAGTATTACCTATTCAAATGTTGACTCTGCTCACCTGTCATTTGATGTGGCTGCAGCAACATTCGATTACCCGGGTACTACGGCAATCCCGATCGATACACTTGAAGTACTGGCTACCAACAATTGCGGTACAACAGTAGCCACTATTTATAAAAAATATGGTTCTGACCTGCAAACGATCAATGATCCGAACTATCCGCAAACGGTTGAATTCAGCCCGCTGGGTGATGCACAATGGAGAACTGAACAAATTGACCTGACCGACCGGTTTACACCAAACGGTCCGCTTCAACTGCTGTTCAGAAACACGGCCAACAACCAGAACAATATCTATGTAGACAATGTAAACATGACCACGAAGACCCTTCCGCTGACGCTGAAGGAGAAAGGATATCTTGTTCTGCCAAATCCGTTCCATGATCAATTTACCGTATGGCACCTGGTTGAGCCTACTAACCTGCGTTCTATCGCGGTTTATAACTCAGCTGGTAAAATGGTTTGGAAGAAAGAATACCACGGTAATGCTGTTAAGCAAATTACCGTTGATCTGACTGGCCAGGCCGCCGGTGGTTATATCGTAAACCTGCGCTACGAAGACAGGCAACGCGATACCCAGGTGAAAGTGATCAAACTCTAATTTTCACACACCTCATACCTCAAAACCTCCCCAATTCGGGGAGGTTTTTTTGTTTTACCTTTGCACCTAAATATGTGTAGTATGATCAGCGACATCAACCCCACCCTGGTAAATGATACAGCCCTCCGAAATATTGTAGAAAAAGTAAATGCAGGAGAACGCATCTCCGACGCCGATGCCCTGGAACTGTTCCAGCACGGCAGCATTGGCCTGGTAGGCGCATTGGCGAATGGTATCCGGGAAAAACTGCATGGCGATACCACGTACTTCAACAGGAATTTTCATATTGAACCCACCAACGTGTGTGTTTTCAGTTGCAATTTCTGCTCGTATTCCCGACTATACGCGCATCGTGATGAGGGTTGGGAACTAAGCCAGGAACAAATGCTGGATATTGTAAAAAGCTATGATGGTAAACCGGTTACCGAAGTGCATATTGTGGGAGGCGTACACCCGAAAATGAACCTGGAGTTTTTTGGTGAGCTGATCCGGAAAATAAAGGCACACCGGCCGGATCTTCATATTAAAGGATTTACTGCGGTAGAGCTTGATTATATGTTTCGCAAGGCGAAAATGACAGTTGAAGAAGGACTTCGCTTCCTTCATGACGCCGGACTTGAATCCATGCCGGGTGGCGGCGCTGAAATTTTTGCGCCCGAGATCCGCAGCCAGATCTGCGCCGACAAGGTGGATGCAGAAGGCTGGCTGAAAATTCACGAAACCGCACACCTGCTGGGTATGCATACCAATGCAACCATGTTATACGGGCATATTGAAAGCTATGAACATCGTGTTGATCATATGCGGCGTCTCCGTGAATTGCAGGATAAAACGCATGGGTTCAACACGTTTATTCCGCTAAAATTCCGGAACAAAGACAATGACATGAGCCAAGTGCCGGAAAGCACCCTGGTAGAAGATATGCGTATGTATGCCATCGCACGGATTTACCTGGACAACTTCCCCCACCTGAAAGCTTACTGGCCGATGCTGGGACGGCAGAATGCCCAACTCTCGCTATCGTTTGGCGTAAATGATATTGACGGCACTATCGACGATACCACGCGAATTTATTCCATGGCTGGCTCAGAAGAACAAACGCCTTCGATGAATACGGCCCAGCTTGTAACGCTGATCAGGCAGGCCCGGCGCAAACCTGTAGAACGGGGAACACTTTATAATGTGATCCGCGACTATTCGGACATCCCGGTCGAAGAAATTGAAACTAACCCACAACTCAACTAGGCTGTAGTTCCATGGCCAGGGCTTCCATAGCACGATTACTTCGAAGCATTGTAGCACTGATGGCCTGGGCAGGGCTCGGCATCCAGTTGTACCTGCTGGTTAGCAATACACCTGAAAATGGGCTGACGGCGGGTGAGGCTGTAGGACGATTTTTGCTCTATTTTACCATTCTTTCTAATCTCCTCGTAGCTATTTATACCAGCTTCGCTGGAAGGCATACACAGCAACCCGGAATTGCTACAGCGCTGGCTTTATATATCCTTGTGGTTGGTCTTGTTTACAACCTCGTGTTGCGCCAGCTATGGCAGCCCGCAGGCTGGCAGCGGGTGGCTGACGAATTGCTGCATGTAGTGGTGCCAGTGTTCTATATATTGTATTGGTACTTTTTTATCGCAGCGCGCCGGTTAATGTATCGTGCTGCGATTGGCTGGCTTTCTTACCCTGCGATGTATCTTATTTACGCGTTGCTCCGGGGGAGCCGGGAGCATTTTTATCCATATTTTTTTATTGATCCAACGGCGGTAGGTACCAGGGGCGTAGTGCAGAATGCAATATTGCTATTACTGGCCTTCCTGGGATTGGGATGCGGCTTTGTTTGGCTGGCGCGAGCAAAAAAACAACCGGTATAAAATCTTCACCCCGAATTTTGCGCTCACGGAATGGCTGAATATTAATCCCTCTTCCTATTTTTAATCAAATATTGGCGCAATGATTTCCTATCGTCCCCGCGACTGGTTTACATTCATCTTCCGTTTTCATAAAGCAGATACATTCCGGCAACTGTTGCCGTTGCTTATCGGTATATGCGTTTACTCCGGGCTAATTGCCTACCTGGAAATGGAGTATTGGAAACTATCCGCCAACCACTATGTGCGAAATATACCCGTAATGCACACCCTGCTCGGTTTTGCCATTTCGATGCTACTCGTTTTCCGTACCAACACTGCGTACGACCGATGGTGGGAAGGCCGTAAATTATGGGGCAGCCTGGTGAACAACAGCCGCAATCTCGCCCTGAAAATTTCAGTAATGCTGCCGGTAGAAGAACAGGTTTTTTTCCGAAAAACCATTCCCGCCTATGCTTATGCACTGATGCATCATCTGCAACGTGAAAAAACGCGAACAGAATTATTTGCCCACGACGATCACCGGCATTTCCTTGAAAAGATCGACCGGGCACGCCATGTGCCAAACCAGGTAGCCCAACTGTTGTATAAACAGGTGCAGCATTTATACAATACAGGATTACTTTCAGCAGAACAATTGCTGTACCTGAATGGCGAACTTCAATCGTTTACCGATATCTGCGGCGCCTGCGAGCGGATCAAGAATACGCCTATCCCCTTTTCCTATAGTGTTTTCCTGAAAAAATTCATATTTTTTTACGTGATGACGCTGCCGTTTGGATATGTGTTTCAATTGGGCTTCTATGTGATCCCTGTTGTTGCATTCATTTTTTATGTACTGGCAAGCCTTGAGATCATCGCGGAAGAAATAGAAGATCCTTTTTCGGGAGATGCCAACGATATCCCCATGGACAAATTGTCGCTAACCATTCACAACAGTGTTTGTGAATTGATCTAGTCAGTCCCTTTTTTGACAAAAGGTAACCTGATCCCAAACTTTATCGCTAATTTTTGCAACAAATTACCTGCTCACCATGAGAAAAATTCCTTTCCTGTTAACGTTACTTATTTTTAAACTGGCAGGAGCCCAATTGGCACCGCTGACAGTAGAAAAAATAATGCGCGATCCAAAATGGATCGGCACATCACCTTCAAATGTGAACTGGAGCCCCGATGGACAATTTCTTTTTTTCTCCTGGAACCCAGATGGTGAACCGGCAGATTCATTGTATTATATAACGCCCGGTGATCACAAACCACGCAAAGCATCAACTACACTTTCCCGGGAAGTGGACCAAACCAGCGCTTACCAATACAACCGTGCTCGAACGGCCTATACGTTTTCCCGCGCAGGCGATGTTTTTTACGGGGAAGTGAAAAGTAAGCTGCTAAAACAGGTAACCCAAACAATAGCCAATGAAAATGCGCCCCGGTTTAGTTTTAATGATACCAGGATCGTTTACACACGTGACCAGAATCTTTACGCATGGGATATTAAAAGCGGTGAAACGATACAACTCACCAACACCCGCAGTGATGATGCGCGAAGCGGAGCGCCCGGCCGCAATGCATCTACGGCGCAGGAAGACTGGCTGAAGCAGGATCAGCTTCGCTATTTTGAAGTATTGAGAACAAGAAAAGAAAAAAAGGAAAAAACCGAAGCTTATAACAACAGCTTATCCGCAAAAGATGAACTGCGGGTAATTAACCTGGACGACCGCTTTTTGTTCGGCCCCGGTATTAGCCCGGATGGGCGGTTTGTAAACTATCGGCTTTTTAAACGGGCAGCAAATGCAAAAAACACGATCGTACCGGCGTTTATTACCGAATCCGGATTTACAACTGATTTACCTTCCAGGAGCAAAGTGGGTAGTCCACAGGGCTATTCCGATTGTTATTTTTACGATCGCGCTCGTGATACTATTTATACTATCAATACGGATTCTATTCCCGGTATCCGGGATTTGCCAGATTATGTGAAAGACTATCCGTTGGAAATGGAGCAACGCACAAAGCACCCTGCCAACCGGAAAGTAGACGTGAATGGAGTGTATTGGTCGCCCAATGGCAAATGGGTGGTGCTTGATATTTTTTCCCAGGATAATAAAGATCGCTGGCTGATGCGCTGGGATACTGCAACGCAAAAATTGCAGTTGCTTGACCGCCAGCGGAATGAAGCCTGGATTGGTGGTCCGGGAAACTATGCGGGTAATACCGGCTGGATCGATGACAACCGACTTTGGTATCGCTCTGAAGCGAGTGGTTATTCTCATCTTTATACAGTTGACCTGCAAACCGGAGAAAAGCGACAACTGACACATGGTAACTATGAAGTGCAGCGGGCACAGCTTTCGCTGGATCATAAAACATTTTACATCATTACCAATGAAGTGCATCCAGGTGAGCAACAATTTTATAAACTGGATATTGCAAGTGGCAAACAGCAACGCATCACCACTATGACGGGCGCCAACCAGGTGACAGTTTCCCCGGATGAGCAATCCCTGGCTATACTTTATTCATACACTAATAAGCCCTGGGAATTGTATTTGCAACCCAACAAGGTTGGCGCAGCGGCAGCGCAAATCACTGATAAAGCACAGAGTGCTGAATTTAAATCCTATGCCTGGCGTGATCCGGAAGTGATCAGCTTTACGGCCCGGGACGGCGCCACGGTGTATGCACGGGTATACCGGCCTGCAACACCCGCCTCCTCCCACCCCGGCGTATTGTTTGTACACGGCGCCGGTTACCTGCAAAATGCACATAAATGGTGGAGCGATTATTTCAGGGAGTATATGTTCAACAATATGCTGGCCGACCAGGGTTATGTAGTAATGGATGTAGACTACCGCGGAAGTGCGGGTTATGGGCGCGACTGGAGAACAGGGATTTACCGGCATATGGGTGGAAAAGACCTGGATGATAATGTGGATGCGGTCAATTACATGATCAGCCATTTTGGTGTCAATCCGCAGCATGTTGGCTTATATGGAGGTTCTTATGGCGGATTTATAACGCTGATGGGGCTTTTTACAGCACCAGATGTGTTTCATTCTGGTGCGGCATTAAGGCCCGTGACCGACTGGGCACAATACAACCACGGTTATACATCAGATATTCTGAATGAACCGTATAATGACAGCATCGCCTACCGCCGGAGCTCACCGCTTTATTTTGCAGAGGGATTAAAGGGTAACCTGCTGATCTGCCACGGCATGATGGATCTGAATGTGCACTTCCAGGACGCTGTAAAGCTTACCCAGCGGCTCATTGAGCTGGGAAAAGACAACTGGCAGATTGCCCCTTACCCAATGGAAGACCACGGATTTGTGGAACCCAGTAGCTGGACAGACGAATACAAGCGCATATTCCGTCTTTTTGAAACGACATTAAAACAGTAAAAAGCCTTAAACACACAGATAATCAGATAGTTTTGCATTGCTGCCGCAATCCTGTCTTTTCCTATATTTGTGGTTCAACAATAGGTTATGGCACTACAGTTTGAAGATTTTGATGCGAACCTGGCCGGGGAAGAAGGAAAAACCGAGGAAACGAAATCCAGTTGGTTCAAACGGATCAAAAAGGGGATCAATACCAAAACCTCTGAAAAAAAAGAAACACCGGAAGGGCTCTGGAGCAAATGCCCGGAATGTAATTATATCTGTACTGTATCCGAACTGCGGGAACACCTCTTTGTGTGCCCCAAATGCGGGTATCACCACCGGATCAATAGCAGTGAATATTACGACATCCTCTTTGACAACAATGAGTTTACCGAACTTTTTGAAAATATCCGGAGCAAGGACTTCCTGGAGTTTGTGGATTTAAAGCCCTATAAAAAGCGTTTGGAGGAGGTTTGGAGCAAAACGGACCTTAAAGACTCCATGCGGGTGGCTGTGGGTAAGGTAAATGGCCACGAAATTGTGGTGGCCTGTATGGACTTTGAATTTATCGGGGGATCACTGGGCAGTGTGATGGGGGAAAAATTCTCCAGGTCCGTCGATTATTGCATCCAGCATAAGCTCCCCTATATGGTGATCAGCAAGAGTGGCGGCGCCCGGATGATGGAGAGTGCTTTTTCCCTGATGCAACTTGCAAAAACAAGCGGCAAGCTTTCCCAACTCAGTGATGCTCATCTTCCCTATATCTCCCTGCTCACCGATCCAACTTTCGGCGGTATTTCCGCCTCGTTTGGTATGCTGGGAGATTTGAATATCGCCGAGCCCGGTGCCCTCATCGGTTTTGCAGGCCCGAGGGTGATCAAGGAAACGATCAAAAAAGACCTCCCGCCAGGCTTCCAGCGTAGCGAATTCATTCTCGAGCACGGCTTTCTGGATTTTATTGTTCCCCGAAAAGAACTCAAACAAAAGCTGTCCACCGTGCTCTACCTTTTCGAACATTAATACCGGTTTTTTTCCCGGTTAGCACTTATGGACATCAGAAACAGATCCGCTTATTTTGAATATTTTATCGATGCTAAATACCAGGCAGGCATCATGCTGCTTGGTACAGAAGTAAAATCACTACGCGCAGGCAAAGCCAGCTTTAACGATAGTTATTGCATTGTACATAAAGACGAAATCTGGCTCAAGAGCCTGCATATCGCCGAATACTCCCATGGCAGCCACAACAATCATGATCCGCTGCGTGATCGCAAATTGCTGCTGCAAAAACGTGAGATCCGGAAGATTGCATCCGGGCTTAAAGAAAAGGGATATACGCTTGTGCCGCTTCGCATTTTTTTGAACGATAAAAACCTGGTCAAAGTGGAAATAGGCCTGGGGAAAGGGAAAAAGCTGCATGATAAGCGCGACACCATCCGGCAGCGCGATGTAGATCGTGAGATCAAGCGTTTCCTGAAATAGGCTCTTTTCATCATTTTTTGCCGACCTTAGCAACAATGAAGAAACTCCTCCTTGTCATCAGCCTGCTGGGCGCAGTATATGCGCATTCCCAAACCGTTTTTGGCTATTGGTACGGAAGCGCAAATGTAAAAACCGCGCATGCTGCCAGCAATTACCTGGTAGAATTGATTCTTCAACCCGAAAAAGGGTACGTAAAGGGTGTGATGAACTATTACTTCAAAAACACATTCCGAAGCCTGGAAGTAAAAGGCAATTACGATGCCGCTACGCGCCAGGTAAATCTCTATAATATTCCCCTTACCTATTTTGGATCCGTTCAAAATATGGAAGTGGATTGTATGATGAATATGCAGGCCGTACTGAAAGTATCCCGCACAGGCTCCAGCCTGTCCGGATCGCTGGTAGCGCTGCCAGATTACCGGTATGTGTGCGCAGATGTGGCGTTTAATCTCAACTTCAATGCAGATATCAGTAAAAAGGATTCTGTGCTGCAGGCAATCCGGGAATATAAAGAGAATTACCAGGTTTGGCAGCCTTCGGCTGAAGACACCATGCCTTCAGTAAACATCGTGCAGCGCAAAGTGATTAACTATGTGATTGAACGCCAGTTTTCGGAGCGTGAAAATGTGGTTACCGATGAGATTGAAGTAAATTCAGATTCACTTCAGGTGGATTTCTACGACAATGGCGAAGTAGATGGCGATTCCATTTCAGTTTTCTTCAACCAGCAACTGATGGCCTTTAATCAAAAATTGGGTACCCGCGCTATCCATTTTGATATTCGGCTGGACTCTGCCAGGGCAATAAATGAATTAACGATGTTTGCCGATAACCTCGGCTCCATACCGCCAAATACTGCGCTGATGATCATCTCAGACGGAAAGAAACAATACCAGGTTCGCCTGTCGAGTAATCTCCAGAAAAATGCAACGGTACGCATCCGTCGCAAGCAACCGGCAAAGACTCACTAAACACCGTTATTGATCAAACAAACCGGGCTGCGGCTCGTCTTTCGGCGTCACCCATTCCATTTGTACGCTTTTGCTAAAATCAATCAGCTTGGCGCCCACTGCGCGCCAGCCCATTACTTCGGCAACCTTGGCAATTTTGAATTTTGCTTTACGCACCTGCTCACCCCTTCCCTGCTGTACAGACAGCACCGGCTCATCGGCCATGCTAACTGTTTGTACAAAATTCCCCGCACCTTCCTTGATGAAAGAGAACTTTGTTTTCAGCGTTGTGGTTTCGATACGGAAACGTTTTACGATAAATTGCTTTTTTTCACTATCCACGTAGACGGCGGAAATAATAGCCTCGGGGTTAAATTTACCGATATAAAGGACTTTCTCCGGATCGATCTTTTGTGTAGGCTCCTGGTCGGTTATCTCGTAAAAACCATCGTTAAATATCACCAGTATTTTATCATCCGCTTCAAAGCTGCCAAGTGGCACGCCTTTCTCTTCGGTGGTTAGCCGGCCAAACTGGTCATCAAACCAAAGTTTAAGTCCGCTGAGCGTAGCCTTACCTGCTTCCTTGAACTTAACGGAGCGGATCGGATATTTGGTAACCTGGTTGCCCATGCTGCTACGTCCTTTGATCGCCAGCTCTTCAAAATAAAAATCAAACTCTTTGATCCTGGCAGAACTGGAAGCACTTAAAAGTATCTTCACCACCTCGGCTTCTCCATTGGGATTTACGCTGAAGTAGGGCACTTTACTTTTGTCATCCCCTTTTGTAAGGTCGTATTCTTTATCACGCGTAACACCTGTAACGTTAAATCGCTTTGCATAACTCACACCGGTTTTACCATCGGTATAAATCATGTTGTACGTGGTGCGTTCATCGTTTTTCTTAAACACCGCAACATGCAAGATATCCTTACCGATAAATGTTTTCTCAGCCACTTTCACCACCTTCATAATGCCCCGCTTCGTGAATACGATGATATCATCCAGGTCTGAACAGTCAAACAGGAATTCATCCTTCTTCAGGCCGGTGCCAATAAACCCTTCTTCTTTGTTCACATACAATTTCGCATTGGCGATAGCCACGCTTTTAGCCTCAATTACCTCAAACTGGCGGATTTCCGTTTTACGTTCGCGGCCCTTGCCATATTTTTTAAGAAGGTTTTCATAATAGGCCACGGTAAAATCAACCAGGTTGTTGAGGTCATGCTTTACCTGCTTCATCTCTGCCTCCAGCCCGCGAATCTGGTCATTCAACTCGTCAATATCCAGTTTGTAAATTCGGCGCACCGGCTTCTCCGTCAGCTTTACAATATCTTCCCGCGTAATATCGCGTTTCAACTGCTTCTTAAACGGCACAAAGGCTTTGTCAATAGCCTCCAACACCTTTTCCCATGTCTCATGCTTTTTCTCGAGTTCCTTATAGATCTTTTCTTCAAAAAATATTTTCTCGAGAGAAGTGTAATGCCATTTTTCCTGGAGCTCAGCCAGTTTGATCCTCAGTTCTGCTTCCAGCAGGTCTTTTGTTTTATCTACCGACAATCTCAACAGATCCTGCACGGTAATAAACTGCGGCCGCATGTCCACGATCACGCAGGCATTGGGAGAAATGGCCGTTTCACAATCGGTGAATTTGTATAATGCATCGATGGTGATATCCGGTGATATACCAGGCGCCAGGTCTACCTGGATCTCTACATTGGCCGCTGTGTTATCGGTTACTTTTTTAATCTTGATCTTTCCCTGGTCGTTCGCCTTTACGATCGATTCCATCAACTGCATGGTGGTAACGCCATACGGAACACTGCGAATCGCCAGCGTCTTCTTATCCAGTTCTTCAATATGCGCGCGCACCTTTATTTTTCCGCCACGTTTGCCCTGGTTATAATCGGCTACGTCTACCATGCCACCGGTTGCGAAATCGGGAAACAGCTCAAAGCGTTTGCCGCGGAGATATTTAATGGCGGCGTCTAACAGTTCGCAAAAGTTATGGGGAAGTATCTTGGTAGAAAGTCCAACCGCGATCCCATCGGCACCCTGTGCCAATAGCAGCGGAAATTTCATAGGCAGTGTTACCGGCTCATTCTTCCGGCCATCATAGCTTAACTGCCATTCTGTTGTTTTCGGATTAAATGCCACATCCAGGGCAAATTTGCTCAGGCGTGCTTCTATATATCGGGCGGCGGCGGCATCATCACCTGTTCTCACATCACCCCAGTTTCCCTGGGTATCAATCAGCAGGTCTTTTTGACCCATGTTCACCAGCGCATCTCCAATGGACGCGTCTCCGTGCGGATGGTACTGCATTGCCTGGCCGATGATATTGGCTACCTTATTGTACCTGCCATCATCCATCTCCTTCATGGCGTGCAGTATTCGCCGTTGCACCGGCTTCAGACCATCTTCCACCGCGGGCACCGCCCGTTCCAGTATCACATACGATGCGTAATCCAGGAACCAGTCTTTATACTGTCCATACAGTCCGGACTCATTACCGGTAATTTCTCCCAGTTTGTTCTTTGCTGCGCTCATTTTTCTTCCTTCTTTTTCCCTATCATACCCAGGTGGGTAAAAATAAATCCTTCATTAAATTTTAAACCATAACCCAGCGCCCTGTCGAGGCTGGAGTGCCCAAAAAGCACCATGCCGATCACTTGCAAAAGTGGTATATTAAGCCACCATCCCGCCAGGAATACCGCAATGGCAACTGCCTTGTGATGAAATAAATTGTAGCAGGCGGCACCGGTACGTGTGTCTGCCAGGTAACCCAGCATACTGATGTCTGGCCCCAATGCCAGCAACACATACCACCACCACGCCACGTGCATGCTGTATAGTCCGGCAACTGCAACGGCCAGCATGGCCCATTCTTCTATCTTCAGCAGTGTTTTCATCCTTCTGATGCCTGTCCGGCTTCGGCCGTTGCTTCGGTTTTTGATCCTGCCAGGCGGATGTCAAAATCTTTCCAGCCTTTATGAATATCACCGTTCACTTCCGCTTTTCCTGCGTTCACCAGTTCTTTCATTCGCCACATCACGTAGATATCGCCTGTTTTTATAGTCATCCGGTTCAGGATATTGGTAAGCACCCTGCTTCCTTTCTGCCATTCACCGGATAGGTTTTTCAGAACATCGTTATCATAAAAAGAGGCGTCTTTTGCTACCAGTTTTTTCCCACCTTCCAGCATTCGCACACCTGCATCTTCTTCCACCAGTCGTTTCCATTCGTCGGGATCAACTTCAAATTCGCTGGTAGTGATAGGACGGGCCAGTTTCTTCGCCTTCACAAACTCCCGCGGCGGAATCTGGTGCAGCCAGGATGGGTAGAAGATCTGTCCTTTTTCATTGATGAATGGAAGGTTGTTCATGTACAATACCATCACGCGTCCCTGGAAATCTTTTAACTGCGGCATTAACCAGTAATATCCTGAAACATCATGCTGATTTTGACCCATCCATATCCATAGTTGTTCTTCCGGGTTTTCTTCCAGCTTCGCCCGCAGGGCTGCAACCGTTTCGCGATCATCAATTCCTTCACCAATATCGCCGTAGGGCGAGCCCTGTGCAATGGTGCGCCACCATTCCTTACGCGCCAGGAAACCTTCTTCTGTATCCAGGTTGGCCAGCGGACCAACAGCAAAATCGTCTTTAATTTGCAGTACCTCACCTGCCAGTTCGGGGTCCAGTTCCATCACCTGCTGCATCAACTGCACTTCCGCTTCATTGAAAACAATATGTATCATAGTTCACTTTTAATTCGTATCGCTACAAATAAATAATTATTAGCCGCGCCAATCACATCATATTTTACGTAGAAACTTTCTGTGAATAGTTTAAACGCCATAAACTCATGCTTTGGCACCGCAAATTCATCAAATAAAATAATATCACCGGGCTGCAAAAAACGATAGAGTTGTGAAAGGCTGAACAAGGTTGCACTAAACAGATCGGCATCCATATGGATCACCTTTCTTCCACCGGGCCGGTAGCTTTCCAGGAAAGGCACCAGCGTATCCTGGAAAAGTCCCTTGTAAAACCGTGCGCGCGGATCGGTAATCGCCAATGATTCCAGCGCCACCGCCATCTCGCCTTTTCCAAAAGGACCAAATTTTTCAGGAAGTCCTTCAAACGTATCAAACCCAAAAAAACGGGATCCTGTGTGCGCGTTATATCCCAACCATTTCCGGAACGAATGCCCGCCACATACGCCAAACTCAAAATAATCAATTGGCTGCCCCGCCAGGTTTTCCGCCTCCACCAAGGCCTGGTACAGCAACTCCCGGCGATTGTAATCCCATGTTTTCTGGTACCAGTCGTTATATCCTGTTACCGGTGTGTTTTTTCGCCATTTACTCAGCTTTGACATATACACACCATTCAGCATGGCGCCCGTGAATGGCTCTACGATGCCGTGCAAGCGCCATTTCATAAACAGCGACTTAGCCTTGCGTATCATTCCCATTTTAGACATCAGGCTTCCACCTCCTCTATCCTGTCTGATTCGATCTTCAGGTTATTGATGATAAACTCCTGGCGCTCCATCGTGTTTTTTCCCATATAATATTCCAGCAACTGCTGGATATGATCGCCCTGTTCCAGCCGCATCAGTTGCTTGCGCATGCCATTACTGATAAATTGGGCAAACTCATCCGGGCTAATTTCACCAAGGCCTTTAAAACGTGTGATCTCCGGCTTGGCACCCAGTTTCTTCATGGCCTGTTGTTTCTCCTGCTCGTCGTAGCAGTAAATCGTTTCCTGTTTATTGCGTACGCGGAACAAAGGCGTTTCCAGCACATACACTTTTTCATGCTTCACCAGGTCAGGAAAAAATTGCAGGAAGAAAGTCATTAGCAGCAGGCGGATGTGCATACCGTCTACATCAGCATCCGTCGCAATTACGATATTATTATAGCGTAGTCCATCCATTCCTTCTTCAATATTCAAGGCGTGCTGCAACAGGTTAAATTCCTCATTTTCATATACCACTTTCTTGGTTAGCCCAAAGCAATTCAACGGCTTTCCACGAAGGCTGAATACGGCCTGTGTTTCCACATTGCGGGCTTTTGTGATTGACCCGCTGGCGCTATCGCCTTCGGTGATAAAAATGGTGGTTTCCTGTTGCCGTGCTATAAACTCCTCGCGATTCCGTGCCGGTGGTTCCTCATCTGCGTGATAGCGGCAATCCCGCAATTTCCGGTTATGAACATTGGCTTTCTTGGCGCGCTCATTTGCCAGTTTTTTGATGCCCGCCAGTTCCTTTCGTTCCCGCTCACTCTGTTCTATCCGCTTTTTGAGCGCTTCAGCAACAGACGGATTTTTATGCAGGTAATTATCCAGTTCACGGGATAAAAAGTCGCTGACAAACTGTTTCATCGACGGGCCGTCAATATCTACATTCAGCGAGCCGAGTTTGGTTTTTGTTTGCGATTCAAAAACCGGCTCCACTACACGTACAGCCACAGCGGCCACAATACCGGTGCGAATATCCGAGGCATCATAATCTTTCTTATAAAAATCACGGATCGTTTTTACAAATGCTTCGCGGAATGCCTGTTGGTGCGTTCCGCCCTGTGTAGTATGTTGTCCGTTTACAAAACTGTGAATATCCTCCCCGTAATCATTGTTGTGGGTAATCGCCACTTCAATGTCGTTTCCTTTCAGGTGGATGATGGGATAACGGATCTCGTCTTCATTCGTTTTCCGCTGTAGCAGATCCATCAATCCATTCTTGCTGAGAAAGGTTTTGTCGTTGAATAAAATCTTTAACCCGGCATTCAGAAAACAATAATTCCAAACCTGGTTCTCCAGGAACTCGGGATGAAATTTAAAATTCCGGAACACCGTATCGTCCGGCACAAACGTTACCAGCGTTCCATTGGCTTCACTGGTCTTTGCCTCCTTGTATTCTTTTACCAGGTTGCCGCGCTCAAATTCTGCCGTTTTTTCTTTTCCCTCACGCACCGCAGTCACCTTGAAAAAATTACTGAGCGCATTCACGGCCTTGGTACCCACACCATTCAAACCCACTGATTTCTGGAAAGCCTTACTATCGTACTTGGCGCCTGTATTGATCTTGCTCACCACATCCACCACTTTTCCCAATGGAATGCCACGGCCAAAATCACGAATGGTAACGGTCTTATTCTCCACTTTCAATTCGATGATCTTGCCATACCCCATGGTGAATTCATCAATACAGTTATCCATCACCTCCTTCACCAGCACATAGATGCCATCGTCAGGACTGCTACCATCACCCAGTTTTCCAATATACATCCCCGGGCGCAGGCGGATATGTTCTTTCCAGTCGAGCGACTTAATACTATCTTCTGTGTATTCAAATAAATTTGTCTCTTTCGCAGACGTCTTACTCATCCTATCCTACAGATTATGCGTGAAAAATGACCCTGTAAATCCAAAAAGGGCTAATTATCAATTTATTAGAAGAAACCAGTTCCTCAATCGGGCAAATATACCAAAACACGACAAGCCTTGCGAACCGCGATTTATACACAAATGGGGAAAAAATGAATCGTATATTGTACATTGATTTATAATCACTTATGCTTAAGATTTGAAAAAATTATGCAACCCCGCTCGGGCAATTCTGAGTCTTTATTTAATGGGCCGTTGGTAAGTGGCTTTTCGTAAGGATGACGTTGACCTGTTGGTGGTTAATTCAGAGCGAAGTTGACAATTAACAGATAAAAATGAATAATTAAAAATGATTGCGTAACCCGAAGCATTCGTTTAGAGGTATAAATGCCAGCAATGGAGAAATGATTATTCCTACCTGATTGGTTCTTATCGAATTATTGAATCACTGTTGTCCGGGGAAAATGAAAATTCAAACCGATTCCGTTTTACTAAACTGAATGTCGAGGCTTATTTACTCAGTTCTTTGTCTAAAATGAAAAGCAAGCCCCTTATGCAAAAGGAAGGTTGATTTTTGGCTGTCCGGTAAAGTTTTATCCGGGCTTTGGGGACCGGCAAATCAATAAAGGTGTATTGAGCTATTTTTTGTAACGCGAAGGCCACAAGGGTTTCGCGAGGGCCGCAAGAGAAAGTCCTTCACTCCGCAATTCGTTCTCACTATTCGAAAGCACTGACTACCTGGGCTGTCCGGTAAAAGTCTCCCTTACTATCGGCGATTTGCAGGCTATTGAATTGTATTTTAACCTACCAGTTGCGGCGGAGGCGCCTTCTTTTTGTGCGGTTCCGCGCAGCGGAATGGCGAACTAGTTGACAATTAATAGATAAAAATGAATAATTAAAAATGAGTGGATAGCATAAAATATAATACATGTGTGTAATGTGTACAATATGAAAGCGATTATTCCACATGAGAAAATCATCGCCGAATTATCGAATCGCCGAATTGCAGAATTATGTTCGGGCCGCGGAGGCAAAAAAGCCCCAGGCAAAGACAGATGTCTTAATGAACAGTGTTTGCTAAAATTTTTCCCCGGACACTAGTGATCGTCGAATTGCAGCATTACTCTTCCGGACAGTGGTGTTTATGAATTATACCACACCGGACAAGCGATTTAAAAGAGATTACAGCCGCAACACGCATAAATCCGCAGCAAAATTAATATGCTATTAATAGCAGGGCGGCCATTAACAATTGCAGGGCCGGTAAATCGCTTACATTTGTTGCTCACCAATTTCATCCTTCATGATCCGGAAATCCTTACTTGCTATTGCGTGTGCATTCACCGCTCTTGCTGCCTTCTCCCAAGACATTCCACGCCCTAAATTGGTAGTTGGAATTGTAGTAGACCAGATGCGGTGGGACTATCTCTATCGTTATTATGACCTCTACTCGCCTACCGGTGGTTTTCGCCGTATGTTGGGACAGGGATTTACCTGTGAGAACACGCTGGTGCCCTATGCACCTACAATTACGGCGTGCGGGCACTCCAGTATTTATTCAGGATCGGTTCCCGCCATCAATGGCATTGCAGGAAATACCTGGTGGGATAGTGAACAACAACGCGTGGTATATTGTACGGAAGACAATTCTGTAAATACCGTTGGTTCTTCTTCTGCGCTCGGCAAGATGAGCCCACGCAACCTGCTGGTGACAACTGTTTGCGATGAATTGCGCCTGGCCACCAATTTCCGCGGAAAAGTGATTGGCGTAGCCTTGAAAGACCGTGGCGGCATTTTGCCCGCGGGGCATAGCGCCAACGCGGCCTATTGGTATGATAATACCACTGGTGGCTGGATCACATCCACTTATTATATGCAGGATCTGCCACAATGGGTAAAGAGCTTTAATGATAAAAAGCTGGTCGATAATTATTTCAGCCAGGGCTGGAAATTGTTGTATGATCCTTCTGTTTATAAACAAAGCACCCCTGATGAAGAGCCGTGGGAAGGAAAACCTTTTGGCGCCAATGCGAAAGGATTTCCATATGATCTGTCAGGGATGGGCAACAAGGCCTATGCCGCATTGCCAGTAACGCCGTGGGGTAACACACTAACGGCGGAATTTGCGAAGGCTGCCGTTACCGGTGAAAAACTTGGCGCCGATAACATTACCGATTTTCTTGCTGTAAGCTTTTCTTCTCCTGATTATATCGGCCATACATTTGGTCCAAATTCTGTGGAAGCGGAAGATGGCTTTTTGCGACTGGACCGCGAACTCGGCAGCCTGTTTGATTTCCTGGACAAAACAGTTGGAAAGGGACAATACACAGCATTTCTCTCTGCCGACCATGGCGCGGTGCAGGTAGCGGAATTCCTGGAGGCCAATAAGATACCTGCCGGACGTGTATACCTGAGTAAGGTAACCGACAGGCTGAATGGCGAACTGAAAGCTAAATACGGTTTGCCGCGGGTAATCCTGAGCGACGACAACTACCAGCTTCACCTCAATCACCAGGCACTTGATTCAGCCAAAGTGAATACAGGGGAAGTAATTGAATGGATAAAGACGGCCTTACGGTTTGAGCCCGGTGTTGACCGCGTGTTTGCACTGGCCGACCTGAATACGATTCCATTGCCGGCCCGCATCCGGGAGATGTTGAACAACGGGTACTATCCCAGGCGCGATGGCGACATCCAGGTAATCCTGAAACCGCAGTATATTGACGCCTACAGCGCTACCGGAACAACCCACGGCCTGTGGAACCCTTATGATGCGCATATACCACTTTTGTGGTATGGATGGGGAATTAAGCCCGGAAAAACCAACCGGGAAACTTTTATGACCGATATTGCACCTACCGTAGCCGCGCTATTGCATATCCAGATGCCCAGTGGGGCCATTGGCCACGTGATCACGGAAGTGATTAAATAAGAAACGGGCAGGTGCGCTTCACCGGCAAATTGCCGAAGATGGCCAGCAAGAGAGCGGATGTTTTAGAAGGTGAATAACAACCGGCGTCATGATAACCAAAACTAACAGCAGAAAGTTTTGCGGCCTGCTGGCCGCGATGCTGCTATTTACCGCGCTGCGAACCGCGGGACAAACAGTTGACAAACTGGCGGCCCACGTTTTCTTTGCAGAAGAAAAGCCGCTGGAGATGACAATCTCAACGGATTTCAAAACGTTGATGGCAAAACGTAAAGACCGTGAATACCAGCCGGCAACGGTTGCCGTTCGCTTGCCAGACAGCACGGAGATCAAAGAAGATATCCGGCTGCAAACACGCGGGCATTTCCGCCTGGAAAATTGCGTGATGCCTCCCCTCTACCTGAATTTTAAAGACAAAACAAAATGTCCGAAACTGCATGAGCTGGGTAAACTAAAACTGGTGTGTGGTTGTGCAATGGGTGCAACGGATGAACAACTGATCATTAAGGAATACCTGGCTTATAAGATCTATAATATGCTGACGCCGAAAAGTTTTAGGGTACGGCTGGTAAAAGTTACCTATGATGATACCAGGGGGAAGATGAAAAAATATGACCAGTACGGTTTCCTGTTAGAGGATGCAGATGATATGGCAGAACGGAACGCATGCAAAGAAATTGAAACAGGCAGCTTCTCCTCGGAAATGACGAACCGGAAACAGATGACGCTGGTAACGTTTTTTGAATACATGATCGGTAACCTGGATTGGTCTGTTCCCAATTATCACAACATAAAGATCATCCGCAGTCTCACGGATTCCATCAACGCACCTTTTGTAGTGCCGTATGATCTGAATCATACCGGTATCGTAAATGCATCCTATGCCGCCCCACCCGAAAACATGGGTATTGAATCGGTAACACAACGGGTGTACCGCGGCTACCCCAGGACGATGGATGAACTGGAAGAAACAGCTGCTATTTACAAGGCACACCAGGAAGAAATTATGAACCTGGTTAAAAATTGTGAATGGCTTAGTAGTAAATGCAAAAAAGAAGTAGGAAATTACCTTGAAGAATTTTACCGTGCCATTGATTCTCCCAAATTACTAAAACGGAATTTTCTCGACAATGCGGTGAACTAAACGGGAACGAAATAACTATTTCCCGAAAACTCAACTCCAAATTTAACACATGAACATACAGGAACAGTTTGAAAAAGCAGTGGCGGAAAGCAAACAGCTGAACAGCAAGCCCAGCAACGAAACACTTCTCCAACTCTATTCTCTTTACAAGCAAAGTACAGAAGGAGACGTAGCCTCAGGCCCCCCGGCAAATCCTTTTGATTTTGTAGCCAAAGCGAAATATGAAGCCTGGGCCGGGCTAAAAGGCAAATCGAAAGAAGAGGCAATGTCGGAATACAGCAACCTGGTGGAAAAGCTGAAGTCGAACTAAGATTTCAGCACGTTCTGGTACCAGTCCATGAACTGCTGCCCAATCGTATTATAACCAAACCTGGCAGCAGCAGCGGCAGAAATCGCTTCCGATTGAAACTGCTCCGGCTCCTTCAACAGTGCCGTCATTTTTGTTGCCAGTAACTCCGGCGAATTAATGCCCGCAAAATAGCCATTTACACCATCAGTAACCAGTTCCCGCATGGCGGGAATATCGCTTACTACCACCGGTACGCCGGCCGCATTGGATTCTATAACAACACAGCCAAAGGTTTCGTAAAGCGAATACAACACTAATCCGGCGGAATGCTGCAATCGTTGCGCAAGCAGCGCCTGCGGCACCTCCTCAAAAAACTGCACCTGCTCTGCAATACCGAGTGAATGGCAAAACTGCTCCAGGTTGCGGTGTTGACCGCCGTAGATCTCGAGCCTTGCCATTGGCAGTTGTTGTAGTACCAGGTAAAAGGCCTGAAGGATCAATGCAGGCTGTTTGTTGTGGTCAAGCCCCGAAATATGTAACAACAAAGGTTCCCTTGTTGCTCCCTGCAGCGGATGAAAGATACGTCCGTCTACCACGTTGCCGATAACGCGGTATTGTTGGTTTGGAAAATAGCGTTGCAGGGCATTTTTCAACACCACTGAAACGGCGCTCGCGCCTGCGGCATCCCGCATTACCCGGCGCCAGCCTTTGCGGATATAAAATGGAAGTTTCTCAAACCGATCTTTCACGCCGGGCAAAAAGCCACTCCAGTGTTCCGTTACCACATAAGGAATATTCCATACCGCTGCCGCGCGGCGTGCCGCCAGCCCGGCTTTCATTCCCACATGCACATGTAATAAATCCGGCGGATCGGTTTGTGAAAAGCGTTGGGTTAATGCCGCATGATAAAGTCTTCGATATTTCCGCGCAGAACGCCAACGGTCGAGCAGCGGCAGACCGCTTTTTTTGATATGATAATAAATTATCTTCTCTTTTAACCGCCCTGTCTCGATATTTTCCTCATGTACATTTTTTGTGATCAGCCCTTTTTCATCTTTTTCCACGTAGATCACTTCCACATCGGCATAACGCGTTACCGCTTCGGCATGACGCCGGGTAAAATCGCCATTGAATGGCGCCAACCGGCTCGGGTACCAACTTACCAGCCACGTTACTCGCATAGGTTATCGTTGAAAAGTTACGGATACAAATTTCCGGATCATCCGGATATCATCTTTCCCCGGCATCAGCAATGCCCACCATTTTATTTTATACTGAACGCACAAAACGGCTATTGAAAACAGTGAACACGTGCCGTAACCGATGCAACTGGCAATTGCGGCGCCGCGCATACCCCAGGCCGGAATCAGCAACAGGTCGAGCGTTGTTATCACCACCGCGCAAATCAGCGAGGTGTAAAAATTAAATCGCAACTGTTGTTGCGCTGCAAAAAATGCAGCCACCAGTGTGGTAATGCAAAATAACAGTACACCCGGCAACAGCCACAGGAACAGCGAAACCGATGGCGTAAACGATATGCCAAAAACGAGGGGTATTAAAAAAGGGGCAACCAGCCAGCAACACAGGGCCGCAACGAGATTCACCATGTTCATCCAGCGAATCAGTACCAGTAGCCGGGACAGATCAAACAAACCCGACCGCCCCGCAACCGCCGGGAAAATGATTCCCGCCAGCAACAGCGGCACTATCCAGAACAATTGTGCCATGCGCACCGCCAGTGAATACCAGCCCAGTTCATCGCTGCCGCGATAATAGGCGAGTATCCAATAATCTACCCGGTACGCCATAAACTGGATCACGTTTGAAAAAAAGGAAAGCAGTGAATAGGAAAAAAAAGCCGCGCGATCAGCCGATGCAGGTGTCTCGCTTTTTAATGAACGCCTGGCCAATACACGCCAGGCAACCAGCAGGCCAAGCGCCTGAACAAGCATGGCCAACACGTATATCTTTACGTACAGCAACGGTGATACTTGCGGTTGCTCCAGGTAACAGGAAAAAAGAACGATCAACAGCAGGAGATTGCTAACCAGGATCACAAAGGAACTGAGCCGGTAAAAATGAGACCCGTTGAGCAACGCGTTATACTTGTCGGTAATAGCAAGCGCCATCAGCAGCAGCGGCACCACCCACCACGCCGACGGTGCAGACTGCGGAAAAAGAAACGAATGCCCCAACAGCCACCAGCTACATCCTTCAATGAATACTACGATCAAAAATTGCAACAACAGGATGCGGTACAATAAATTATTAACCCGATACGGGTTTACCTGCTGCGAAGCAGTTACATAAGTAATTCCGGCATCGCTCCCCAGGCCCGACAACAGGTTGAGCAAACTGGTATTAGCCACCAGGAATGCAAATCCGCCATATCCATTTACGCCCAGCAGGCGCGACATCAGGATCGTAGTCGCCAGCACCGCCAGTACATTGGTTAGTCGTACCGCAATAGCAGAAGCGAATGTCCGTTCCTGGCTCATTGGTTGGCAAATTGAGGAATTACAACTACGTTTGTTCTCATCACTGTTACAATATAATCAAAGCTTGTACAAAATTATCAATTGGTATACAAAACGCTTCCCGTTTCCCAGAAGAGGATGGCAAATTATGCGCAGGTTTCTCCGCGCATTTGGCCTGTATGAGCGTGTTTTTCAAAAAAGAATTCACAATGGCCTGTTGATGGAGGTTTGCCCGGCAGAGCATATCCAGCAACAATTATTCTGGCATGGCTACTATGAAAAACAAGCGGTGCAGGTGTGGGAGCAACTGGTTATTCCGGGATCGATTGTGCTGGATATTGGCGCCAATACCGGTTATTATTCCCTGGTGGCGGCGCCTCGTGCTGCACATGTGTATGCCTTTGAACCGGCACCGCTATTGCGGAAAGCAATTGAGGCGAATTGCAAACTGAATAACCTGGAAAATATTGTTGTTGTACCTATTGCAGCAGGCGCAGGTCCGGGAACTGCAACCTTGTACCTGTCGGCCACCGACAATACGGGAATGACCGGTATGCGACCGGCAGAAAATTTTTCCGGCAGGCAGGAAACTGTAGCAGTGATGGATATTGACGGTTGGCTTTTTTCACAACAAATTGAAAAGGTTGACCTGGTAAAAATAGATGTGGAAGGCGCAGAAATGGAGGTATTGCAAGGCATGAGCGGAATGCTCGATTCTAACAACCCTGTTATTTTTATAGAAGTGATCGGCTCATTGCTGGGCGGCTATGGACATACTCCCGAAGCCGTTTTCCAGTTCCTGGAAGAAAAAGGGTTTAAGGCCTGGCTGCCGGATTTCCGTCAGGGCCTTATCGCTTTAGACAAATCTTGTGAAGCAGACACCGTTATTTTTGCCCGGCCCGGTACGCTCCCCGAAAAAATGGTTCAGCGCTGACCGCCGGATTATCCCGTTTATTTCAATTTGATAATGTTCTACATTTGAGCATGGCCTTTTCGAGAAAGATCAATACACGGCTGAAAGCCGAGGACAACAGCGGTTTTGGAACCAACAGCAACAGCAGTGGGGGAAGATTTTATAACCGGGATGGACGCGCTAACG
The DNA here is from genome assembly GCA_048498035.1 of Bacteroidota bacterium. Taxonomy (GTDB): domain Bacteria; phylum Bacteroidota; class Bacteroidia; order Chitinophagales; family Chitinophagaceae; genus CADEDV01. The sequence goes on from JBEHYT010000007.1 coordinate 23,409, forward strand.
TGTTGCGCAAGGGCGTGCCGCTGTTCGACCGGTTTAGCTGGTATCATACCATGCTGAATATGTCCCGGGCTCGTTTTCTCTTCCTGCTCTTTGCCTCCTATATCGCCATTAATCTTGTTTTTGCAGGCATTTATTATATGATCGGGGTTGAACACCTGCAGGGCATAATTGCACATACAAAGCTGGAAAAATTTACAGAAGTATTTTTTTTCAGCACACAAACGTTCACCACGGTGGGCTATGGTCGTATTAGTCCCATTGGATTTGGCGCCAGTTGCGTGGCTACGTTTGAAGCGTTTCTTGGGTTGTTGAATATTGCTATTGCAACAGGGCTGTTTTACGGGCGTTTCTCGCGCCCGCAGGCCTTTCTTAAGTTTAGCGACAAAGCCCTGATCGCACCCTTTAAAAATGGAACGGCCCTCATGTTCAGGTTCTCTCCTTTCAAAAATAATATGCTGTCTGAGGCCGAAGTAAAAGCGACACTTGCTATCACGCTGGAAGAAAATGGAAAGTGGGTTGATAAATTCTATACGCTCGATCTGCAGATTTCGCGTATTAATTCGCTGGTGCTTAGTTGGACGATTGTGCATCCGATTGATGAACAAAGTCCGCTCTGGGGCTTTTCGGCAGAAGACATTGCCAATACCGATATGGAACTACTGGTGTTCGTGCAGGCTTTTGATGAGATATTTTCCAATACGGTGGTATGCAGAACTTCCTATACCTCCCACGAAATGGTATGGGGTGCAAAATTCAAAATGATGTATTATCCTACGGAAGATAAAAATAAAACCGTGCTGGATCTGTCGCTGCTCAATGAAATTGAACGGGTATCACTTCCGCAGGCGGTGGCTAGTGGCGCACCGGACTAAGCTTCACAAATTCCTTCTTACGGATATAGAAAAAATACAGCAGGAGCGCCAGCGGTATAAAGCTGATGATCTTAAAAAAGAGAAACCCGGTACCAAATCCAAGCAGGTAGCAGAAGATCATCGAAAATGCGCCTCCAGCCAATTGTAAATCGGTGATGCGGCAGGTTACTTCAAATTCATAATAACTGGGCTGATCATATTGAAGGGCAAGCGGCTTTGATATATGAAAACCGTTTGTAACCACCACTTCCGGGTGATCTGAAGATACAGGGATCAACACGGGCTGATTATGTTGAAGCGGGTAAATAGCGATTCCATCAACTATTACGCGCACTTCTGAAAGATGAAGTAACAGTTGATCCGTAAGCTTTACAACAATATAATAATCTGGCTGGCTCAGGCTTTAAGCGCCCGGATGATTTCTGTAAAATCTGCGGCAACCAGCGAAGCTCCTCCAACAAGTCCGCCATCTACATCGGGCGAAGCAAAAATCTCGTGGGCGTTACTGGCTTTTACACTACCCCCGTAAAGAATCGGGATCTCATCGGCTACCTGCTGACCATACTGTCCGGCTATTATAGAACGCAAATGCGCATGCATTTCTTGTGCCTGCGCAGTAGTAGCCGTTTTGCCGGTACCAATGGCCCAAATGGGTTCATAGGCAATTACCAGGGTCTTAACAGCATCGGCGCTGAGATGAAAGAGGGATTCCCGTAACTGTTGCGCCACATAGTCATTCTGTGTGCCAGCTTCGCGTATGGAAAGCGGCTCACCGCAACAAAAAATTGGCGTTATATGGCTCGCAAAACAATTATCCACTTTTTGGGCCAGGATGGCATTGGTTTCGCCAAAATATTCACGGCGTTCACTGTGGCCAACCACGCAATAATTTACCCCAAGGGAATGTAACATGGGAGCCGACACTTCACCGGTAAAGGCGCCGGCAGTTTTTTGGTGACAATTTTGCGCAGCAACATGGTAGTTCGGTTCGTCTTCAACTTCGCTGCGGGTCATCAGCAGGTAGGGAAAAGGAACGGCAAAAATCACGTGCTGGTGCGCCTTCAGCGCAATACCCGCATCCAGTATTTGATCTAATAGCGTTTCTCCTTCCTGGTAGGTAAGATTCATTTTCCAGTTAGCAGCAGCGATCTGTTTTCTCATACGAATAAATTACAGTTTAGTTTCATTTATTAGAGTTGGTCAAAGATAGCTTTCAAAATGCTTTTTTCCCTATCTGTCAGTGATTGCTTTTTCAATGCTTTCCATCCTTCAATATCCGTAATTGCCTTATCGAATGTATATCGTAATTCACCTTCCGCGCCCCAGGCAAAACTTGGGATATGCTTGGGTGAAAGACCAGCGCCAAATACATTACATGATACTCCGATAACAGATCCTGTATTAATAGACGTGTTAATAGCCGTTCGGGAATAATCGCCCATCAGCACCCCGCATTTTATACCCACGTCTTTGATGCCGGAAGGAGTCCATACCCGCACAGCGCCTGCGTTATTCTTCAGGTTGGAATTGGTAGTGCCGGCACCCCAGTTGCACCATTCGCCAATAACCGCATCTCCCATATAGCCGTCATGCGCTTTGTTGGAATATCCAAATAGCACGGAGTTTTTGATCTCACCGGCACCTGTGCAATATGGCCCCAGCGTGGTGGCACCGTATATTTTGGCGCCCATCTTGAGCGTTGCACCTTCGCAAATCGCAAAGGCGCCCTGTACCAGGCAGCCTTCAAGCAGGGTGGCCTTACGGCCGATGTACACAGGCCCCGCTTCCGCGTTGATGATGCAATGACGTATGGAAGCGCCTTTCTCGATAAACACCTGGCCGGGTCGCGTAACGCGGTTTGATTTCGGAATGGGTTGTGATTTACGCCCGCGTGTCAGCAACGAAAAATCCTGCTCCAGCGCCCGGCTGTTCCACTGAAAAATTTCCCAGGGATAGGTCAGTAATTGCGGCGCTTCGCGACAGGGCACCGACTGTTCCATGCGAAATTCAAGCGCATCCAGTACTTCGTGCCGCGAAAACCGAAACACGAGCATTTCTCCATCCGGCCCTTCGATCCACTGCCCGTTTTGAAGCAATTTGATTTGCTTCAGTAACGAAGGCGAAGGAAGCAGGTTGCCCGGAATAAGATAGCAATAGTCGTCTTTTACGAGCCCCTCACCCGCTGTTCGCACATTCTCTGCCGGGAATATACCCGGCTCATGCCGGTCGAACGACGGCAATTTGAGGTAGCGCTCCCATTTTTCACGGATGGTAAGAATACCCAGCCGGATATCCTGCGGCAGCCGTGTAAGCGTAAAGGGATATAAATTCCTGAGGGTGTCTGCGGAATGAGTAAACAGGATGCAGTTCATTGGAAAAATTTAGTTTAAACCATGGCTTCTATAAAACAAAAACCCCGAAGAAGAATCTCCGGGATTAAAGTATAGCCATGAAAAACAAAAATAGTTCTGCTATAAAGCTACAGGATTATTTCTTTTTCTCATATTTCTTCTTAAACTTATCGATACGACCGGCAGTATCTACCAGCATATTCTTACCTGTAAAGAACGGGTGAGAAGTATTGGAGATCTCAAGCTTTACCAGCGGATATTCATTACCATCGTCCCATTTAACCGTCTCCTTGGAACCAGCTGTAGAGCGGCTCAGGAAAGATTGTCCGTTACTCATATCCTTAAATACTACAAGACGGTAGCTTTCCGGATGAAGACTCTTTTTCATAAATCTTTGATTTTTAATATGATACGGATTTTGCCGTACCGGTTTTACTTTTATTAAGTGTGCAAAGGTACTGAGATAAAGGGAGTTGTCCAAATCTTTATTGCATCTTACCCACTCCATCCCCGCGCTGTTTTCCACCGTTAATGCACTACTATCCGGCCTTCGTGCAGGTGTTTTCCACCAAAAAAAGCCGGTTTTCCACTAACTGCGCATATTCTCATATTGCAACGGCAGGCCCAGTTCGGCACCCCGGCACAGCTGGATGACCGCCTGGAGATCATCAATTTTTTTCCCGGTTACCCGTACGGTATCATCATGGATAGCGGCCTGTACCTTCATCCCTGAATCCTTGATCAGCTTCACGATCTTTTTGGCATCTTCCTGGGCAAGTCCATTACGCACCTTTACTTCTTTCTTCCATGCCTTGCCACTCTGTGCACCTTCCTTCGACAAATCAAAGGCTTCCGGCGCGATGCCCTGTTTGTTAGCGCGACTGATCAATACATCCACCAACTGGCGCATTTTCATATCGTCTTCCGTTTCAATCTTGAGCAAAAACTCCTTTTTATCCAGGTCAATCACCACCGGTGAACCTTTAAAGTCAAACCGGTTGCTGATCTCCTTGGTAGTTACATTCACCGCATTATCCAGCGCCTGCGGATCTACTTTGCTTACAATATCAAATGAAGGCATAGTTGAAAGGTTGAACAACAAATGTAGGAAAAAAAGAGTCCCTCCTGAAAAGGAGGGACGGTTCATGCACATGAGAAAACTCTCATATTCGAAATCAATGCTTAGCTATTTTATAAACCAGCACACCTGGCGCACGTGCGGGCAATGCAGTAGCCCTGGCAGGGTTGCCGGTTTGACTATTCAACGTTAAAAATGGTAAAGGGAAAAAACCCGGAACGCAGTATACAGAAGACTGCGTAGCAACAGTAGTATCGCTTGGCGTTGATGCATAGCTGCACAACCCCGGCGGTTGGGAATTTGTTTTTGTTATCATGGCTTTGGTTAAAAAATAACCGACTTAAAGGTCTGCATTTTTTTAACGGCATGCAAATAAATATGAGCAATTTCGTAGTTCGCATGACGAAGGGCAAAATTCCGGGGCCAAACAATCGTGTTCCTGCAACCCGGAAAAAAATCCTGCGGGTGTTTCCCGCAGGATCCGCTTTTGTACGATCACCTGTTAGTTCCCGGAGCGTACGCGGTTTTGCTCATCATCCGCGCCACCACGTTTGCGCTGACCGTTTTGCATTTGCTTGCCTTTCGCAAATCTCCAGCTAAATGTAAGTGTAACCGCGCGGCTATCATTTACGTTGCGGAAACGTGCATCCACATCACCATAACGGCTGCTGCCGGTAAATACACTGCCTGCAAAAATATCGCGAACATTCAGGCGAAGAGATCCTTTCTTTTTCAGTATTTGTTTGCTGAAGCCGGCGCTTACCTGGCCCATGGGTTCAATAAAAATCACGCCTTCCAGGGCACGGGTGCGGTAAAATCCACTCAATTCAGCCCCCCAGCCTTTACCCCACTTGATCTGCGTTTGTCCCTGGAACATCGCACCTGTCAGTGAAAGTTCAATAGGAACATTGTTCACCATGCCGCGGAAGTGATTATTGTAAGCAATGCCATACAAATTCATACTCCATCCCTTGGCTAAATCAAATCCTGCATTCACTGAAAGGCCCCATTGGTGAGAACTGGCAATATTTGATTTACTGATAAATGTTTCGCTGGTAGCGGTATTCTGTTGCAACACGTCCTGGATGATATCCACCGTGCTGGTATAATTGACTGTAGTTGTAAGAATACTTTTGTACGTATGACTCAATTCAATATTGTGCGCAAACTGTGGCTTCAGGTTTGGATTACCCTGGCGGAATGTATAACGATCCAGGAATTCAATGAACGGGTTCAGATCTTCATAATCGGGCCGGTTGATGCGGCGGCCATAATTCAACACAAATGAATGCTTATCGCTCGCCTTGTATTGCAGGTAAGCCGTTGGAAACAGTTGCGTGTAATTCCTCGAAAAGGTTTTTGTAGAAGCTTCAAACTCATTGGTGCCGGAGTTGTACTCATAACCAATGGAGCGTCCGTTGGCATTTGTATTTTCCGCACGTAGTCCCAACTGTGTATTCCACTTTTTACCAAGCGGGCGACGATAATTAACGTACGCCGCATTAATATTTTCATGGTAGATGAAATGATTGCTACGAGCGCTGTCAAGCACCGCCGAGCCCATCTCCATATTATCGTAAATTGCGTTATTGTCTGTTTCTACATAGCTGCTCTTGATGCCAGCTTCAAAGCTCGCGTCGTGTTGCAGCGGAAGTGTATAATCCAGTTTGCCGCTATAGATCTTAATATTCTGCGGCAGGTTGCCCAACAGTGTGTCAGGAACCTCAGACGGCGCGCCGAATTTGTCAAAATAATGGCTGGTGAGCGACTGCGAGTTGCTGGCATCATAACTGATATAGTCAATATTACCACTCAGCTCCTGCCCTGCAGAATCAAATACGGTTCTGAAATTAAGATTGCCGCTAAAGTTTTTCCAGGTTTGATGTGTTTTGGACAGCGCGTCGGTTGTACCATTGAGTGAACCGTCTGGCTCATAGATGGATGACCCGGTTGCTGCGCTCCAGGTTCCGGGATTGTAAAAAGTGCTTAACACCACGCCAACCGTTGTTTTATTTGACACCGTGTAATCCAAGCCGGCATTCGCGCTGTAATATCCCCTCCTGTTCTTCATCCGCGTTGTCTGGTCAAACATGGACAAAATATTATCGTTGTTGTCGCGAAAATTACGTGTGATATAGAGCTCCTGCCCGCGCTGGTTCCGGGTAAGGCTGAGGTTGGAAAACACATTCAATTTCTGGTTACGGTAGTTAAACGAAGCGTTGTCGTCTGTGCGTGGATAGCGCCCCTGTGTAAAACCTGCGGTGATACTTCCGTTGTATCCGAATTGCTTGTTCTTTTTCAGCTTGATATTGATAACGCCTGCATTGCCGGCAGCATCATATTTAGCTGGTGGGTTGGTCATTATTTCCAATTGCTCCAACTGCGATGCAGTCATGCTGCGCAATAAATTCGCCAGATCGGCACCGCTCAGGTAACTGGGTCTTCCGTCAATATAAATCTGCACACCCTGTTTGCCTTTGAGGCTGATATTTCCGTCTTTGTCTACTGTAATACCTGGCGCTTTCTCTAATACTTCAAGCGCAGAATTACCAACATTGGTGATGGAGGCATCCACATTTACCACCGTGCGATCGATCTTTTGTTCAATTAACGGCTTGCGTGCGGTAACGGTAACACCGCTAACAGCTTTTGCCACCGGCACAAGCTCTATAGAAGGAACTTCAACAGACGGATTTGCGGCAGATATGGAAAATACCATAGAGGTTCCGGGCTCATGCCCTACCGCGGAAATGCTCACGAAATAACGGCCCTCGGCCAGTCCCTCAAAACTATAGTGACCGGTCTTATCGGCAACACCCATTTTGGCTACGGATGAATCAGCCGCGTTTTTGAGGGTAATCGTGGCCAGTTCAACCGTCCGGGTATCACCGTCTGTAACCGTACCGGTTACGTGGCCGTTTTTTGCCTGGCCCGCGGCATACATCGAAACCGAACATGTCAACAGCAGAATAAGAAAATTTTTCATGGCTATACTTTTTCTTTTAGTACCAGTGTTTGATTATTACAGTTCAAAATTAGGTACTATGCATTGCAAAGATCATTGTTTTAAAATAAACGGCGCGTTTTAGGGACGAACGGCCGCGGCTACAGGGATGAGACGCCTGAAGGGAAAAGAGGTTACAACGCAGTAAAGAAAAGCGGTAAAAAATCGGCGAAACCGTAAGTGATTGATTATCAAATGCAATCAAAGTCCAAACTCAGTGCGGATCTCGTCGTGGTAGGTTCTGCCGGAAGTAAGACGCGTTCCCGCCTTATCATCCATGATAAAAAGGTAGCGACTGTTAAAGTGACGGTGCATTTCCCGGATCCTGTCCTTATTTATAATATAAGACTTTTGAATGCGGTAAAACTGGCCAGGCAGCTTTTCCTGTAACTGACTGAGCGACTGATCAGTAAGGTGCTTTTGCCCGTCAATCGTGTAAATAAAGACATATTTGTCCTGCGCTTCCAGGTATACGATGTTCTCAAAGCGCACCAGGCTGATGCGATCCCCGGTTTTGATGGGCAGCGCGGTCATTTTAGGCGGCGCCTGTAGTTGGCGGATGATCTCCTGCAGGCCTCCCATGTCGATGGTCTGGTTGAGTTTGCCAAAAAGTTTTAATTTCTGGATAGCCTGTTGCAGCCGTTCTTCCTTGATCGGTTTCAGGAGATAATCAACAGAAAAGTTTTCAAAGGCTTTAATGGCATATTGTTCATACGCCGTAGTGAAGATGATATTGGGTTTATATCGCAATTTTTCGAGCACTTCAAACCCGGTCATATCCGGCATCTGGATATCGAGAAATACCAGGTCAGGTTGCAGGCTTTCAATTTGAGCAATAGCTTCTTCGCCGTTTCCCGCCTCTCCTATTACCTGTACGTCTTGCGGATGATCTGCCAGCAGATTTTTCATCAGCCGTCGTGCCGCGGGCTCATCATCTACCACAAGCGCTTTATAAACCTGGTTCATTTTTTATCAGTTTATTGATTTCAATAGTAATTGCCTTGGCCGGTTCGTTTCCAAAACGAATACTGTACTGGTTTGCAAAGAGCAGGTCCATCTTGTCGAAAACGCTTTTTAATCCATAGCCGGGAACCAGGTCTTCCGGAAATTCAGGGCCCGTGTCGGTAACGATGATTCGTAGCGCCCGGCCCACCAATTTTACTTCCAGTTTGATCTCGGTGATTTTACCGGTACGTTTCAAACCGTGTTTTACTGCATTTTCCACCAGTGGCTGCAGGATGAAGCGTGGCACCAGGTAAAACCCTGCGCCTTCTTCTACCTGGACTGTATAATTGAGTTTATCTTCAAACCGGATCTTTTCAATTTCCAGGTACACTTCCGTCATCGCTACTTCATCATTTACGGTGGAGAAGTTATTGTTGGAATAATTGATGCTATAGCGGAACAAATCGGCAAGCGCGATCGTCATGCGTCGTGCTTTTCTGCCGTCTGTAATAGACAAATCGGCAATGGAATTGAGCGCATTGTATAAAAAATGAGGGTTTACTTTTGAATGCAATGCATCCAGTTCAGCTTTTGTTTTTAATGCGGTTAGCCTTGCTAACTCCAATTCTTTCTCACTCAGTTTCCGCTTGCGGTTCATCTCCACATAACTCACCCCGGTGAAGATGAGCCCGGTAGCCAGTGAGTTGTAATAGCAGAACACGATAATCTGGTGCACCTTCTTCATGCTCAGCTGCATTCCGCTTCTAAAATAATCCATCAAACAATTGAAGATGATGGAGGATACGATGATCGCCAGTATCACTACAACATGATACCCGATAAATGGCAGCTTGCCCACCGCGCGTATCCGGGTTATCATCCATACAAAATTGAATACCAGGAATACCAGCAGTTCTGACCAAAGCAACTGGATAAATAAGGTCCACCAGATATCCGGTCCCTGCTTCATTTCGCCCAGTTCCATTGAAATGGCGCTGATCAGGCTTAATGCCGCCAGCAACAGCAGCGCCAGCAATAGAACCACCAGGTTTTTTCGCAGCCAGTTGCTGCGGATACCCGGAAACAATTTATTATAGACCGATAACAGCAGGATGGCCGAGCCCAATAAAACGGTAAAGGCCAGCAGCAGTCCCACCTGCCGCAGTATCTCGTGTAGTTGCATGTGCATAAACGGAACTAAGATATTAAAATCGCGCCGGTAGGCGGATAAGGCTTCGTGAACCAGCAATTTTAAGGGGCGAACTGTTTATCTTGCACGAAAACCAGTAGCTGATGACCATTGATTTTCGTTCTGATACCGTAACAAAGCCTACGCCGGGCATGCTTGAAGCGATGCATACGGCCCGGGTTGGCGATGATGTTTTTGGAGAAGACCCTTCGATCAACGAATTGGAAAGGAAATCGGCCGCCCTTTTTGGCCTGGAAGCCGGTCTCTTTTGTCCTTCGGGCACCATGACTAACCAAATTGCCATCAAATGCCACACACAGCCCGGGGATGAGGTGATCTGTGATGAAAATGCGCACGTTTATCAATATGAAGGAGGCGGAATTGCATTCAATTCTTCAGCCTCTGTAAAATTGTTGCCCGGCAACCGTGGGCGCATCACCGCTGCCCAGGTGGCGGCTGCCATTAACCCTGATGACGTACACCGGGCCCATACGTCACTTGTTTGCCTCGAAAATACCAGCAACCGCGGAGGCGGAAGTTGCTATGACTTTGATGAAATGCGCAGGATTGGTGAACTGTGCCGCCAGCAACAACTGGCTTTTCACCTGGATGGCGCCCGGGTCTGGAATGCGCTCGTGGCAAAGGGCGAACAACCGGTTCAATACGGCAGGATATTTGACAGCATTTCAATCTGCCTCAGCAAAAGCCTGGGCTGTCCTGTGGGCAGCGTATTGCTGGGGTCCGATGCATTTATCAAAAAAGCAAGAAGAATCCGGAAAGTATTTGGCGGTGGGATGCGGCAGGCCGGTTTCCTGGCAGCGGCCGGTATTTATGCGCTGGATCATCATGTTAGTCGCCTGGATGAAGATCACCGCCACGCCCGTTTGATTGCGGCTGCACTGGAACAAAAGGACTTTGTAAAAATGATATTGCCGGTAGAAACCAATATCATCATTTTTGAGTTGAACGACAGTATCCCTGCGCCTGCTTTTGTAGACCGTTTGCGTGAGCAGGATATCCTGGCGTATGCGATTGCGCCCAACCGCGTGCGGTTGGTAATACATTTGGATATTAGTCCATTGATGGTAGAAAAAACGATCTCAATTATTAAAAAATTATAGAACATGTTTCCCCGGATCAACCCCACTACTACCGCTGCCTGGCAAAAATTGCAGGCGCATGCAGATGAAATGAAACAGTCCAGCCTGCGAATGCTTTTTCAGAAAGACCCTGAACGGTTTAAAAAAATGTCGTTACAGCAGGGAGATATCTTATTTGATTATTCGAAGAACCTGGTAGATGCCCATACCCTGGAACTGTTGCAGGAACTGGCCACCGAATGCAAATTGAAAGATGCAATTGAGGCCATGTTTAACGGGGACCTGATCAACGAAACCGAGCACCGTTCGGTTTTACATGTAGCGTTGCGGAATTTTTCAAAAGAACCGATGTACAGCCAGGGGGTGGATGTGATGCCCATGGTTCGAAAATCGCTCCGCAAAATGAAAACGTTTTGTGAAGCTGTACATAGTGGCAAACACCGCGGCTATACCGGGAAGAAAATAAAATATATTGTCAATATCGGCATTGGCGGAAGTGATCTTGGACCGTTGATGGTTACAGAGGCCCTGCGCCCCTACTGGTTGCCGGGCATGGAAACGCATTTTGTATCCAATGTAGACGGAACCCATATCGTGGAAACGTTGAAGCGTGTGGATCCGGAGCGGACACTGTTCCTGATTGCCTCTAAAACATTCACCACGCAGGAAACGATGACCAATGCGCATACCGCGCGTGACTGGTTTCTCAAAAAGGCAAAGAAAGAAAAATACGTAGCAAAACATTTTGTGGCGCTCAGCACTAATGAACCGGAGGTAATAAAATTCGGGATTGATAAGTCGAATATGTTCGAGTTTTGGGATTGGGTTGGTGGCCGCTACTCACTTTGGAGCGCCATTGGTCTTTCCATTGCACTCACGGTTGGATTCAAAAATTTTGAACAATTATTGAAAGGCGCACATGCTACCGACCTGCACTTTCGGTCCGCCGTTTTTACAGAAAACATTCCTGTATTGATGGGGCTTGTTGGGCTTTGGTACACTAATTTTTTTGATGCACAGAGCGAAGCCATTCTTCCTTACGATCAATACATGCATCGCTTTGCTGCCTATTTTCAGCAGGGCAATATGGAAAGCAATGGGAAAAGCACGGATCGGCTGGGACAGGCGGTTACTTATCATACAGGGCCGGTGATCTGGGGAGAACCCGGCACCAACGGACAGCATGCTTTTTACCAACTGATCCACCAGGGTACATTGGTTATTCCCTGTGATTTTATTGCGCCGGCGCGATCACATAACCCGGTGGGTGATCATCATTTCAAATTGCTGAGCAATTTCTTTGCACAAACCGAGGCGTTGATGAATGGTAAAACCGATGCCGAAGCGCAGGCAGAACTGGAAAAAGCGGGGCTGACGCCGGAAGAAATCGCGGCACTGTTGCCGTTCAAGGTATTCTCCGGTAACCGGCCTACCAATTCATTCCTGCTAAAAAAAATAACGCCGTTTACGCTGGGCCAGTTGATTGCGCTTTATGAGCATAAGATATTTACGCAAGGTGTTATTTGGAATATCTTCAGTTTTGATCAATGGGGCGTTGAACTGGGCAAGCAGCTTGCCAATCGCATTCTCCCGGAACTGGAGAGTGAACAGCAGGTTACCACTCATGATTCCTCCACCAATGGACTGATCAATGCGTTTAAGGAAATGAGGAATTAAACAAAAAGACTTTTAATAATAAAACCCCCTGTTTTGTGGCAGGGGGTTTTTATTTATGTCAGGCTGATCCTATCAGGGATAAACAGCCGTAAAAGTTCCGTTGGTAATGGTATGCTTACCATTTGTATCATCTACTGCCGTACCGGAGAATGTGCCGGTAACAGTTTTTGTAGTCGTATTGATGGAAGTCACTTTCAATGTCATAGTGGCCCCGTCAGCGGTATTGGCAGGCGAAGCAAGCAGGATTTGACCTGATGTTCCATTGGTGAAAGCAAATGCAAATGCATTAGATAAGGTTGCCGTGGACGAATAGGTCTCATTGGCATTAATAGTACCTGATATATCGCCAATATAAAGGCCAAGATCATCGCCGGCTGCATTATCACCAGATATTTCCAGTACCGAAACAGGTGGCATGGAATTATCAAAGGCAACATCATAATTCTGCCCCTGGTACGTTGCGCCCGCTGTTGCATCGGTAAATTTCCAGTCGATGGTAGGCGCGGCTGCTACATTAATCGTAACTGTACAGGGAGTAGTTCCCGGGAGAGTAAGACTAAAACTTCCTGATGCCGTGGGCGTTCCCGAGCCGGTTAAAGTAATCGTATTAGTACCCGCTATTAAGTTTCCCGAACTGGTAAACGTCATCCCGTTAACAGAAGTGCTAATTGAATATGCTCCAGGTGTGGCAACGTTTACATCATAAACGATCGTGTTGGTACCATCCAGGGGCACTCCGACTTTATAAGTGCCATTTACAGATGCAGTGGCGCAATCCGGTGTATAGTCGGCCGGCGCGTCTACATTGATGGTGAAGTTGCACGAGGAGCTGCCTGCTGTAAAAGGCACTACGTTGGCACCTGCGGTTGTAGGCGTGCCTGACCCGGTAAGCACTACGGGCTGAAGTCCCGTGGTTAGAAAGGCGCCGGAGCCGGCAAATGTCATTCCCTGGTAGGTGGTTGTAATGGAATAGGTTCCGATGGTGGTAACATCCACCTCCAGCGTAACCTTGTTACTTGCAGTAAGGGGCGCATCTTTTACATAAGTGCCGCTTACCGTTGCGTTGGAACAACTGGCAGGCGTTCCACTTCCGGATAACGTATAAGTAGCCGGTCCGCCGGCACCAGCCGGCAGAAACGATACCGGCACAATGCAGGTTACGCCGTCGAATTGTATAGTGAAATTAAAAGTGCCGTCGATGATAGGCGTTCCGTTGCCACGCAGCTTTATCGTATTAATGCCAGTGGTGGTGAATTGACCGGGTAACCTGAACCATACACCATTGACAGTATCTGAATATACCGTGTAGAGTCCGGGACTTGTTACATCTACATCTACCTGGATATATTCATTTGCGCCGTCAAGTGGTGTTCCTACTTCGTAGGTACCCATCACTGTTTTTGGAAGGCAATCCCCGGTAATATCACTTTGTAATGTACCCGTTGCAGGGGTATTAGGGCCTTCAAAGCTACGTTCCCGCTGGCAGGCATTGATCATTACCACGAGAAGCAGAAGCAGGGAAGGGACAATTTTTTTCATAATAAGGTATTTTTCCGGTCACAAAATAATATTAATTTCCTTACGATCAGGCCTTTGGAGCAATTGGATTTTGTGCGGATCGCCGGGACGGCCGTACCTTTGTGAAAACGGAATTTTTATGAAAATCGTTTATTCCCTTGCCTGTTTATTCCTCGCAGGTCATTTTTCAGTGGCAGCGCAGGAAAATGTGCTCAATACGGAGGATTTTGAAAAGCGCGCCCTGGCAGATTCGGTACAGCTCCTGGATGTACGCACGGCAGGTGAATTCAATAGCGGGCATCTTAGTCATGCGTTGCAGGCCGACTGGACCAACAAGGCCCAGTTTAGCGACCGGATACAATACGTAGATAAGAATAAAACTGTATATGTTTATTGCCTGGGGGGCAGCCGTAGTGCTGCGGCGGCAGCCTGGATGCGTCAAAACGGCTTCCAGCGCGTGTATGAGCTGAAAGGCGGTATCAATGCGTGGAAAGCCGCCGGCAAACCGGTAGAGGGTGTGGCAACGGAAAAAGAGATTTCACTTGCGGAATTTGAAGCAGGCATCCCGAAAAAAGGTGTTGCGTTGGTGGATGTGGGTGCCGCCTGGTGTCCTCCCTGCGTTGCAATGAAGCCTGTTATCAGTTCGCTGCAGAACGATGAGCATCTCCACTTTCAATTGATCAATATCGATGCAGGTTCACAGACCAGTCTCATGAAAGCACTCCAGGTAGAACCTATACCTACATTTATCATTTATAAAAATGGAAAGGAGACCTGGCGTAAATCCGGGGTTATACCACGGGAAGAAATTGAGGCGCAGCTTCATTAAGTGAGGCGGTTTTGGTATCTTTTCCAAATGAAACGTAGCGATTTCCTTAAAACAACGGCGGCCGCCGCCGGGGTGGGACTACTCCCCTCCTTTGCTCAGGCGGATGATGCAAAGCGTAAACCCCTGCGGATAGCGCATCTTACCGATGTTCACCTGAAGCCCGGGGCGATACCTGAAGCGGGTTTTGCAAAAGCATTACATCATGCGCAGCAACAACCGGGAATCGATTTTATAATTAATGGTGGTGATTCAATCATGGACTCGCTGGAAGCAGGACGTGAGCGCACCGCATTGCAATGGGATTTGTTTAAAACCCTGCTGCAAAAAGAAAACAGCCTGCCGGTTCATCACTGCATCGGCAACCATGACGTATGGGGATGGTTTTTGAAAGAAAATAAACCGGAGCAAGATCCGCTGTATGGCAAAGGATGGGTGGTGGAAACATTGCAGATGCCAAAGCGGTATTACAGTTTTACAAAAGGACGCTGGCATTTCATTGTGCTGGACAGCACGCAACTAAACCCGGCGGGTGGTTATATTGCGCGGTTGGATCCGGAACAGTTGGATTGGTTTCAAACAGAACTGGCAAACGTACCCGCCACGCAACATATTTGCCTGGTATCCCATATACCGATCCTGTCCATTTGTGCGGGACTGTTTTTTGACAAGACTGAACTGAACGGTGACCTGATGATCAAGCGGAACCTGATGCATTCCGATTTTCTTTCGCTGAAAAAAATATTCATGGCACATCCCAATATCAGGGCGTGCATCAGCGGGCATATCCATTTACAGGATGAATTGGATTTCCTGGGAATCAAATATTATTGTAATGGCGCGGTATGTGGCAACTGGTGGAGCGGGGCGTTCCAGGATTTTGATCCCGCCTATGCCGTAATGGAATTTTATGAGGATGGCAGCACACGCCGGACAATGCATACGTACAATTCCTGACAGTAAATTATAACTGAACAACATCTATGTATAACCGTAATTTATTGATAATAGCGCTGCTCTTAATTGGTTGTTGCGTGCAAAGCCAGGCACAGGCGCCGGAATTGCAGGTGCTCACCTCTGGTACCAAAACCAGTATTCGCGGGCTTAGCGTGGTAAACGACAATGTGATTTGGGTAAGCGGCAGCCATGGTATGGTGGGCAAATCAACCAACGCCGGGCGCACCTGGAATTGGATCACGGTAAACGGGTATGATACCATTGAATTCCGGGATATCGAGGCATTTGACAGCCAGAATGCGCTGATCATGGGTGTTGGCGAACCCGCCTATATCCTGGGCACCAATGATGGCGGCCAGACATGGGTGCGATTGTATGAAAATAAAACACCGGGGATGTTCCTGGATGCGATGGATTTTGAAAATAATTTTCACGGCATCGTGGTAGGTGATCCTATTGGAGGAAAAGTGTTTGTGGCGGAAACGTTCGACAGTGGAAAGACCTGGAAAGAATGGCCTGCAGATAAACGTCCTTCGGCAGACAGCGGCGAAGCTTTTTTTGCCGCAAGCGGCACGAATATACGCCTCTTTGCGTCGCGCTATTACATGGTAAGCGGTGGTATGCGGTCACGCCTTTTTACTAACGACAATGTATCGCCCCTGCCCCTATTACAGGGGAAAGAAACGACCGGTGCCAATTCTATCAGTGTCTATAATGCCGGGAAGAAAAAAGGCAGCGACCAGATGATTGTTGTAGGTGGTGATTTTTTAGCAGATACCAGCAGTACTGCCAACTGTTTCTATTCCCTTAACGGGGGCAAAACCTGGAAAGCGCCTTCTGTCTCTCCCCATGGTTACAGGAGTTGCGTTGAATATGTCTCCAAACAGGATGTGTTTGCGTGTGGCTTAACTGGTGTTGATTATTCACCGGACAGCGGAAAAAAATGGTTTTTGCTGAGTAAAGAGAGTTTCAACGTCTGCAGGATTGCGAAGTTTGGCACTGCCATTTTCCTGGCAGGAAATAACGGCAGGATTGCGCGTATTACCTGGCGGTAGGAATATTTTTTACAATCTCCGCCACGCTTGGTCGTTTTTTATAATCCAGGTCGAAGAAGCGGTACACAATTGTCGATTCTTTGTCAATCACATAAACTGCGGGTACGGGTAAATAATTCCAGTTCCTGGGATCATTGATCTTTTGCAGATCAATACCTGAGTTTCGGTATTGTGTTACAGTGTTGTCTGGCACTTCAAAGTCCACTTCATAGGCTTTCATGATCTTCACATCTTCGTCATAAACCAGGGAAAAATCAGTCACCTTCGTTTTCTCCACCGTTTTAGAAATGCTTTCCGGGTTTTCTGGTGATACGGCAAGCAGTGTTGCACCTTTGGACTTTATCAGCGAAAGTGAATCTTCCAGGTTCTTTAATTGGCGGTTGCAAAACGGGCTCCAGTATCCCCGAAAGAATACCAGTACCACCGGGCCTTTTTTCAGCAGTTCTTTCAGGCGAAGTTCGTGGCCCGACTGATCTTTTGTTTTAAAATCGGGCGCTTTTGAGTTGATGAATAACCCTTCGGGGGCTTCCTGCGCCAGGATAGTGCCGGTTGCGACCAGCATGGATAAGAAGATCAGAACAATTTTCATACGCTTAAGTTACAACATGATCTATATGGACCGGCTTTCTCCGTTCCAATTTCTTTACAAGACGGGAATTTTAACCAAATCGTTTGCTGAACATAAAATAAACAGCAGCCAGCAGGCAGGCAAAACTGAGTAAGTAACGGTAATGGAAGGGTTCTTTCAGGTATACGACCGCAAATACGGAGAATACGATCAGTGTAACCACTTCCTGGATCATTTTAAGCTGGAAGCCGGAAAGCTGGTATTTGGTAAACCCGAGCCGGTTCGCCGGAACGGCGAGTGTGTATTCAACCAGCGCGATAAGCCAGCTGAGCAGAATCGCTTTCCAGAGCGGCCACCCCTCCTGCTTCAGGTGAAAATACCAGGCAAACGTCATAAAGATGTTTGAGCAGATCAACAATAGAACGGTGAGCATCTACTTTATATTTAATGCCACCGAAGCCGGTGGCGAGTTTGAAAAAAAAAGTCCCCGCGTACGGGACGGGGGACTGATCTATATCAAATTCAATGCTAATTCTGACGTTCCAGTGTCCGGAAGTCAACACTTACCAGCTTACTAACACCCGGCTCCTGCATCGTCACGCCGTAAATTACATCCACAGTACTCATTGTTGTCTTATTGTGAGTAACGATGATGAATTGTGAATTTTCGCTAAACTGGCGGATCATATTGGTAAACTTGCCCACGTTGGCATCATCCAGCGGAGCGTCTACCTCATCCAGGATACAGAATGGCGCGGGCTTGATCAGGTAAATCGCAAAGAGCAACGCGGTGGCCGTAAGCGTTCGCTCTCCCCCGCTTAACTGTGTGAGCGAGGTTGGACGTTTACCTTTTGGTCGGGCAAATACATCAATTCCTGTTTCCGCCAGGTTATCCGGGTTGTCGAGTACCAGGTCGCACTGGTCATCTTCCGTAAACAGGGTTTTAAATACCTTTTTAAAATTGTCACGCACCAGGTGGAAGGTTTCCAGGAATTTCTGGTTGGCGGTTGCTTCCACTTCTTCGATGGTTTTTAACAGGCTGTCTTTCGCCGTTACGAGGTCATTTTTTTGTTCTACGATAAATTCGTAGCGTTTTTTCATTTCTGTAAAGGCTTCGATGGCGGTGGGGTTAACCTCACCCAGGTTTTCCAGGCGTTTCTTCATCCGGTCGGCCTTTTCCTGGAGTTCTTCCAGGGCTGTTTCGGAATTACGGGCTTCATCCAGGATGTCTTCCAGTTTGATCCGGAATTCCACATCGAGGCGTTCTTTCGTACCAGCCAGTTGTAATTTGAGTTCGTTGAGTTTATCCTTGATGGCCACCAGCAGGTGTTCTACCTGTTCTTTGTCTTTGATCTTGTGACGCAGTTCACTTTCCTTTTCATTCAACTGGTTGCGGATATTATAATAGGTTTGATCCGCTTCATTCAGCACCTGCTCTTCTTCTGCGCGGCGGCGCACCAGTTCCAGCAATTCTTCTTCAATGTCTTTTAATGTACCTGAAGATTGTTCTATGCTGGCCGAAGTATCAGAAAGACTTGTCGTGTTATTGGTAATTTGCTGGCCCAGATCCTGCAACTGGTTATTTTTAAAATCAAGTTCCTGTTTCAGCGCGGTGATCTTGCTTTGCTGGCGGGTAACGTTGAGATTAAATTCGTTGAATTGCTGCGAGGCTTCGTTATAGGCAGCTTCCACAGATTTGAACTGCTCATCCGCTTCAGCCAGTTTAGCACCAAACGACTGCAACTGTTCATTGTAGTTTGCCAGTTCTCCCCGAACGGTGGCAACAGACTGATGGGTTTGTTCCATCTGCTGCTGCAATTCTTCCAGCCGGTGGTGGCTGGTAGCCTGCATGCCATGAAGATTTTCCAGTTTGTTCTGGAGTGAAAACACCTGGTTGGTCAGTTGTTGTATCTCGCGTTCTGTTTCGCGCAGCGCATTTTCCCGGAGGTCTTCGTTAAATGCGATCACCTCGTTGTGACGGGTTTGAATCTGGGCGCGGAGTTTCTCCACTACTTCATCCTGCGCCATGATCTGCTCCTGCAGTTTTTCGAGATTTTTCACACGGCCGATCTTCTTTCCTTCAATCATTCCTACGCTTCCACCGGTCAGTGAATATTTTCCTTTTACATATTTCCCACCGCGTTCAATCACTACAAATCCGTTGCTGTTTTCAAGGGCAGCATCGCTGTCGGCGATGTATACATTGCCCAGCAAATGCTCAGCAAGCGCCCGGTAGCGCTCATCTACTTCCACTACGCTTAGCGCAGGGAGGGCGCCTTCCAGTTGGTGACCGGCAGTTGCAGCGTCTCTTGCGTTGATCTTATCGAGCAGGAAAAAGTTGGCTTTCCCTTTTTTATTTTCATCCAACAGGCGCACAGCCTGCAAACCTTCCTGCAGGTTATTTACTACATAGTAGCTGAGGTAGGGCTCCAGCACATTTTCAAGAGCTGTGCGGTATTCTTCTTTCACATACAGTACATCCGAAAGGATGGGTGATGCATGGTTCCAGTTATTGTTGTTGTGAAGAAACTTTACGCTGTCTGGATAGCCTTCCATGCTATCGATCATGCTTTTCAGCAGATCGTGTTCATTTTTGCGTGCATCCAGCTTGCGGGTTTCCTCGGCCAGTTCGTTGCGCAGACCGTCGAGCAGCGATTGTGTCTGCAATATCTGCTCCTTGGTTTGTTCCTGGTGTTGCTGCAATTGTTCCAGGTCCACTTTTTTGATGTGCAGCTCTTTTTCTTTCAACTGGCGCTCTTCATCCAGGCGATGGCGGTCATCTTCGCGCTGCGCGCGTTCTTCTTCAATCTGGCTAATGAGACGTTGCAGGTTTTGCACAGAAGTATCTGCAACGGCCACTTTTTTCTCGGCGTCAAACTGCTGCCGTTGTACCTGCTGGTATTCGCTGCGCAATGAATCCACCAGGCGACGTTTTTCATCCAGCGCATCGCGTTTTACAGAAACTTCGTTTTGCAATTGCTGCAGTTGTTCTGTCAGGTGATCCAGCTTTCCATTTTCCTCTTCCACCTGTAGTTGCGTAAAGGCGATGCTCTCGTCGATACCTTTAAGCTGGCCTTCAGCTTTTTGTAAAAATTCGCGGAGGTTATTTTCGCGTTCTTTCAGGTATTCCAGCCGTTGGGCGGCCAGGTTTTTATCATTTTCCTTGCTGCGCACCTGTTGCACCAGTTCATTGAACGAGTGCTGCATGCTTTGCAGTTGGCGTTCTTTCTCGATAAAGCTTACTTTTTCCTGTTCCAGGGCAGCTTCTTCGGTGGCAATTTCAGCTTCCATACGCACTTTGCGGTCTGTTTCCGCATCATGCTGTTCATTCAGTTCCTTATAGGTGAGATTAAATCCTTCCAGGGCCGCCTTTGCCAGTTCGATACTGATCTCGCGGTAATCCTTTTTGATCTCGTGGTATTTTTCAGCCTTCTTCGCCTGGCTTTCGAGTGATTTCAACTGGTTGTTGATCTCAAATAAAAGATCTTCAATACGGGCAAGATCCTGTTCAGTGGCGTCCAGTTTCTGGCGGGCTTCTTTTTTCCGCGTTTTGTAAATGGAAATCCCGGCTGCCTGTTCCAGCATCCGGCGGCGGCTGTTGTCTTTATCCTTGATCAGGTCATCCACCATGCCCAGTTCAATGATCGCATAGGAATCCGTGCTTACGCCGGTATCCATAAAAAGATTCTGAATATCCTTGAGGCGGCATTGCACATCATTGAGACGATATTCCGACTCACCGCTTTTATAAAATTTACGCGTAATGGTTACGGTGCTGAATTCTGTGGGAAGCAGGTTCTTCGTATTTTCAAAGGTCAAACTCACTTCAGCCAAACCGCTGGCAGAACGGGTTTTGGAGCCGTTGAAAACCAGGCTGTCCAGGTTTTCACTCCGCAGGTGACTGATCTTTTGTTCACCAATTACCCAGCGAATACTATCTACGATATTGGATTTGCCACAACCATTGGGTCCAACAATGCCCGTGATATTGTCGTCAAAGTTTACGATCGTCTTATCGGCAAAACTTTTGAATCCCTTGATTTCTAAGCTCTTTAATCTCACTGTCTTTACAATTTAGGTCAGGCGGCGAATTTAAGCCAAAGGGTGATATTACAAAGCGCCGTTATGACTCATTTATGCACAGCGCACTGTAAAAAATGTGGGAAATATTTTTCTGAAGAAAATACGAAATCAATCGCTGAAAATTACAGTAAATCAATTGCTTATTTATTCCCCGGAATATCTTCACCCGGTTCTTCCGGGATCGCCTGGATGCGGTAGCGGTAGGCTTTGTGACCGGGTTTTATTTCCCAGTGGCGCAGGCTGGAATATTCACGGATGAAGCAGGCGCCGTAATAGAGGATAAAGGAGGAATAAAATACAAACAGGAGCAGCAGGACAAAGGAGCCCGCGGTGCCGTAAAGCACGCCGATATTACTGTTTACCAGGAGTACCCGAAGCACCCAGCGCCCGATCGTAAACAGGATGCCGGTTACGATGCCGCCTGCGAGGGCCGCCTTCCAGCGGGGATGGCCATCTGCCAGGAAACGGAAAAGCAGGGTAAACCAGGTGCTCACCACCAATAGCCCGATCAGCTGCCCGAGGGCGCCGCGGAAATAACTCCCGCCACCAGTCCAGATACCGTCTACGTAGTTCCCGGCAATCACTTCAAGTCCTTCCAGCGTCAAATCAGTCAAAAATAAAACACCAGTTATTAATATGATTATTAAAGATTTAAACCGATTAATTAAAATAAAATAAAAGCCAGGTCGGTTCTCGATACCTATTTGCCACACCTGGTTTAGGGAGTTGCGGATCACCATAAAAAGTGTGGTAGCAACGAAGATCAGGAACAGCACTCCTACGATGATCACGTACCAGTTGTTGCTGAAATGGAGGATGCTCCGGATAACGATCCGTACCTGGCTGGCGCCCTGCGGACCAAGGGTGTTGGAAATGCCGCCAATTAGCCCCTTTCCTACTTCCCGCTTACCGAGGAAAAGTCCAAAAGCCTGGGCCAGGATAAAAACGATGGGTGGCAATGCGAAGGTGGTAAAGAATGCGGTAGCCCCTGCCATGCGCAGTGGGTCGTTTTTCCGGAACCGGGCAAATGCCGGACGGAAACTTCGCCAGATCAGGAAACGGTGTGAGGCGGTAGCTTTTTGCATGGGGAGATCAGATGGTTTGTGTTGAAAAACAAATGCCGCGCCAGTATGGACGTTGCCCTGCAAATCTGTATCAACTATCCACAATTTACGGAGACAGGACCGGCTCAATTCGCTGATTGCTTATATTTATACGCACCAAAACCACCCGCAACAGCATGCATTGCGTAATTGTACCGGTTGATTTTTCAGATACTGCGTTGAATGCCGCCCGGTATGCCGCGCAAATGCTGGCGGGCAAGCCGGATGTATTACTGCTGCTTTACAACAATTTCCGCGAAGAAAGTGACGAAGAAATGTGCCGCACCTACCTGGAAAGCCTCCGGATGGAGGCCCGCCAGCGGGGAGCAGTTACGGTAGAATGCCTGGTGGAACGCGGCGGCGACCTGATCACCAACCTGGCCAGCCTTTCCCGCTCCAGGACGGCCATGCTGATTGTAATGGGTATAACGGGACGGACTTCCATGGGACAAAAGCTGATTGGCAGCAATACCCTTCGGATGGTCAACCACAGCCTGGTTCCGGTATTGATAGTGCCGGCCGACGCAGGCTATCATGGCATCCGCCATGTGGCGTTTGCCTCTGATCTGCAGGAAGTGGAAAAAACAACGCCCTCATTTTTTATCAATGCCGTCCTGAACGTATTTAAACCGCGCTTCTCCGTGGTTAATGTTGATCCCGCTCACCGGGACGGCGTTGGAAATATGCACGACGGTGCTGCCGAAACGTTACGCCAGCTTTTTGAAGGTCATCAGCCTGATTTTCATTTTTTGCCGGGCACCGATTTCAACGAGGTCATTGATGCCTTTATCCGAAAACATAACGTGGATCTGCTGGTAACAGTGCCGCGCTACCACGATGGAAATAATGACCTGCTGAAGAGCACCCACACCAAGCGGCTGGTGTACCACAGCAGCATCCCTGTAATGGCCGCTCATGAATGGCAACAAGCCAATATTTTGCATACTCCCCCAACACTTTAAAACACTCCCACATGAATACAGTTATTGTTCCTGTTGATTTTTCACAAACATCCCTTAACGCCGCCCATTATGCCGTGCAGCTACTGGCCGGGCATTATGGCGTAAATATGATTCTCCACCACGTGTATGAAAAACCGTCCCAGGCCGGTGAGGCCATTGACAAGCTTGAACGCCTGAAAGAAGACCTGTTCAAAACAGGCATTGTAAAGATCACTACGCTGGCAGAAGAAGGCAGCGATTTTATTTACGAACTGGAAAAACTGGCCCGCCACCAGCAGGCAGACCTAATCATTATGGGTATTACCGGAAGAACAACCATCGGGCAATCACTGGTAGGCAGCAATACGCTCAAGATGGTAGAACAAAAGGTTTGCCCGGTGCTGATTGTTCCGCCCGATTGTGCCTACCATGAAGTTCGCTCGGCGCTGCTGACCTCGGATTTCCACGACGTGAAAGACTCCACGCCTTCAGTTCCCATTAAAAACATTCTCAAAACTTTCAGGCCCCAGTTGCATGTGATTAACGTAGACAGTGAGCATTATGTGGCGCTAACAGAAGAATATCAGCGGGAACGCGAAGCGTTGAAAGAGATGTTCCAAGAATTTAACCCGGAATTCTATTTCCTGGGGCTTTATGATGTAGACGAAGCGATTAACCTGTTTGCACACGATAAACAGGTAGACATGATCATCGTAATTCACAAGGATCACTCTATTTTTTCAAAGCTTTTTGTGAAAAGCCATACTAAAAAACTGGCCTATCACAGCTCGGTTCCGGTACTGGCAGTGCATGAGTAGGAATTCGTTAATTCGATAATTCGGTGATTCGATAATTGAGGGAATGCAAATGTGGAAATGTGATTAATGTGCTGATTAATTTCTAATTCGACAATTCGGTGTCCGGGGAACAATTTATTGCACAACCGAAATTATCATTGCTTTTGAACAAGAGAATGAAATACTGAGTGAATGAATTTTTATTGCGGCCTTTGCGAAACCCTGGCGGCCTTTGCGCTACAAAAAAAGTTCTTCATAAATGCGGTATCGCCAGGAACGCCGGGAACCGCAAAGAACGCGACGCGATCAACCGTTTATTGATCGTTAGTGTCCGGATAGAATTTTACCGGACAGCCGAAATATAGATTCTCTTTGCGTAGAGGGATTGCTTCTAATATGGGCAAAAAGCAGGTCAAATGAGCTTTGACATTCAGGCTAATAAATAGGAGCCGGATTTAGATTTTCATTTTCCCCGGACACTAGTGATTCGGTGATTCGATAATGGAAGACAAACGGCTGGTGTGCTAATGTGGAAATGTGAAAATGGAAATACAAGTGTGCTAAGGTGGTAATGTGAAAATGTAAGTATGAATTTATAAGGTAGTTTGAAGCACTCTTTTTCAGTACTGGGATCTTCCTAACAAATTGATAATCATTTCAAAACAGGCGTTCCACGGGGCGCCTGTTTTTACGTGCGGCAACTATTTCGTAACTTTGTAGTATGAACGCGCGGTTTTATCATCAACCCAGTGGGTTTCGTTTCGCCGAGCAATTGCTGCCGGCCAACTTCTACATTCCTGATTGAGACCGCCCTCTTTGCCCGTTCACCATTTTTCCCCCGGTCTTCCAGGCCAAATTCAACATTATAACGCTGTATGAAAAATATTAAGATCATAGAAGTGCCCTCTGAAATTGGCGCCGGCACACGTGGCGCCAGTTTGGGCATTGAAGCTATTAAGATTGCTGCGCTCGACTTCATGAGTAATTTCTTTATTCATTTTCCATCTGAAAAAATTCCCACGGAAAATAAATTGCTCTACGAGCCTATTGAATCCCCTTATGCAAAAAGGATCAAAGGCATTGTGCAGGTGTATGAACGGGTGGCGAAGTCGGTAAACGACACGCTGCGGAACAATTTTTTCCCGGTTGTTTTAAGCGGAGATCACAGTACCGCCGGGGCTACCATTGCCGGAATTAAGATGGCGCGCCCCAAGAGCAATCTTGGTGTGATCTGGATTGACGCGCATGCCGATCTGCATACGCCGTTTACGACACCATCGGGCAATGTACATGGGATGTCACTGGCAGCCGCTATTAATGAGAACAACAAGGAGTGTGCTGTGCACGATGTGGACGACGAAACGGTGGGCTATTGGAATCAATTGAAGAACCTCGGAAAAATTGCACCCAAGGTATCTGCCGAGAATGTGGTATTGATCTCACTTCGTGATTTTGAAAAAGAGGAGCGGCACCTGATTGAGAAATACGGGATGAAGGTGATTACTACAAAGGAAGTTAGAACAAAGGGCCCCGAGAGTATTGTGCGCGCGGTGTTGCGCCATCTTTCCGAATGCACAGACATTTATATTTCGTTTGATGTAGACAGCCTTGATTCTTCTATCAGCAAGGGAACGGGAACTCCGGTAAGCAATGGTTTGCGGGAGCGCGAGGCCGAGGATTTGATCAGCAAGTTTATGCAAAACCGGAAAGTGTGTTGCTTTGAAGTAACCGAGGTAAATCCAACGCTGGACAAGGAAAACCTGATGGCGGAAATTGCATTTAACATTCTTCAGCGCAGCGTAAACGTGCTGATGATGAATTGATGAATATGAAATTCATTTTAGTTGTAGCCGCCTGTTTTATTTCAACGGTATTATTTGCACAGCAATCGCCCTACCTGGATTCGATGCAGGCATTCCGGGATCGTTATATTTCAACGCATGAGGTGGTAAAGCCGGACGAACGGCAATTTTTTCGCTTCGCGGCGATAGATTCCAATTACAGGATTCAGGCTACAGTAGAGCGAATAGAAGCGGCTCCGTGGATGATGATGCCAACCTCTGGCGCCGTTTCAAAATCATTCCGGGTGTATGCGCGGTTGCATTTTACCATCCATGATACTACGCTGGTGCTTTGCGTGTACCAGTCGGAGCAATTGATCAGAGTAGCGGCTTATGCCAATTACCTGTTTATTCCTTTTACGGATAAATCAAGTGGAAATACCAGTTATGATAATGGCCGGTATATTGATCTTACAACGGATGAACTTTCTACCGGTTCATATACGCTTGATTTTAATAAGGCATATAATCCTTACTGCGCCTATGTTTCGGGCCGGTATAATTGCCCGGTACCGCCGCCGGAAAATGATCTGCCGGTGATGATCAATGCGGGTGAATTACGCTTTGCCGGGCATTAAAAAAAGAAAGGGTCCCAAGGTACGTGAAACCCTTTCTAACACACACAACATCAAAATCACCTCATCATTTATACGATAAACGGATCGACAATAGCGAGTACCTGCGCCATGGTGAGTGGCTCATCAAACGCCTCCGAAGCTGCATCTGCCGAAACAGATGTGCCATTGATACCCGTGATCTGAATATTTGCCTGCATGGTGCTTTCTTCGCCGTCATAACTGGCCTGAACTGCGGTTGTCCCGATATTGCTTTTCTTACCGGTAATCCACGGTTTTACATTGTCGCCTGCAGGAACAAGCCCACCGTCTGCTTTCCTCATTTGGCGGATATGTGCTGCGTGGCGGGCCTCCACGGAATGGATATTAAGCGCGGCAGTAAGCACATCATTATTGCTCATCAGGTCTGCTGCCCCACCCTTATAGGCGCGTACACCCGTATCTTCAAAGGTTTGCGCCACGGCCAGGAACAATGAATAATTCGTGAATACGCCGGCAAAAGGACCGGATCCGGAGCCGTTACCAGCGGTAAAATCAAAGGTAGGTTTGGAAGCCGGGGTGCCTAATGGCATGATGGCGGCCTTGAGGAAGGCTACGTGTTCATTTTCGTGATCGCGGATGGTGGTAATGGCGCCCGTAGCTGCACCGGCGGGAATCAATCCGGCTGATGCAACGGCAGTAGTATAGAATTCAGCTTCCAGGTATTCGAGCGTAAGCGCATAATTGAGCACTTCCAGTATGGTAGCCTGCACACCGCGGCGGCGTCCGTATGCTTTTTGAAACATACCTCCCAGCGCAAGCGGCAAGGCGGCCAGCGAAAGTTTACCGGCCAGGTTAGCAAATCCTTTCATCGCGCTGCGGCGCGTATCCAGGCGATCATATACTTCCGGATCTACTTTCTCAATTTCATTAACGATTCTATGCAGATTCATGGTAATTGATTTAAGAGGTTGGTAAATTGCTGGCGTTGATCATGGTTTTGATATAGGGTCCGGCAATGGACAACACTTCGGAGGGCATCCGGCTCTTATCCAATCCGTTCATATCAATCACCGTGTTATCCGCAAAGGTTCCATTGGAGATCAGGTCGCGGATGAGCGCGGCATGTCTTGCTTCTACAGAAACAATCTTGCCCGCCAGCACCAGGTAATCTGGTGAAGTGATGAGTTGCCCGGCCCCATTGTAGGCAGACACACCAAGATCTTCAAACGCTTTTGCGGTAGCAAGGACGCTGGTGCGACTCGAAAAATCGATAGATGAAAAGTTCACTTCCAGCGCGCCAATGGCATTGGCCCCGAGTGCCGTTTTGAAAAATTCGCGGTGTGCAACCTCGTGATCCCGTATATCCGTAAGCAGCGCGGTTTCTGTTGCATTAATACCGGAGTACGGCGTTGCGGCTACCTGTGTGTAAAATGCTGCTTCCAATTGCTCGAGCGCATAGGCATAATTAAGGATCCCAATGTCGCCGCTGCCCAGGTTTACACCACCGTTTCCATCGTCATTCTTTTTACAGGATACGGCAAAGGCAGAAAGGGCGGTAACAGCGCCTGCATAGCCGAGGAATTTTCTTCGCGAAACAGATCTCGTATCGTCGGGTAAGGACACGAGTCCACCATCATCTAAAAGTTTGTTTTTAGACATAGAAGTTGATTTAAGGTTATCAATGACAATCGAAAAAATAGAGCGTGGAGCTACAGTTGGCGAAGAAACATCGAACAGAGTTAGTTACGAGAGCCTGAGTAAAACGGTTTTATGCGATAAAACTTTTTCCGGGATTTTTTTTCAAATGCATGCAACAGGAATTGTTTTCCCCGCAACGGGGAATGCGATGCCCGGGAGATAAAATAAATTGGACGCAGTAAAAAAAACAAATCCGCCCGTCGGCGGATTTGTTCATTCTTTAGCACTCAAACATTTCACATTATTCAACAATACATTTTTTAAAACGCTTTTATTCCCTGGGATTCTTTTTGCAGATCAGGATTTTTAAACGTCGGCTTTAGCTTCATACTATAAAAAATAAAGGAATAGATATCGGCCGTGGTCTCGAGCGCTTTTTTCAGGTTACTCGCGCCATGACCGGAATTAACATCAATACGGATCAGTACAGGATTGGGGCCCTTATATTTTTCCTGTAGCGTGGCCATATATTTAAAGGAGTGTGCCGGAACAACGCGATCGTCGTGATCTGCAGTAGTAACAAGTACCGATGGATAATTGAGTCCCGCGCGAATATTATGAATAGGTGAATATTTATATAGGTATTTAAAGTCGGCGGGTTTATCGCTGGTGCCGTATTCCGGGATCCAGTTCCAGCCAATGGTAAATTTGTGAAAGCGAAGCATGTCCATTACGCCCACCTGCGGAATAGCAACTTTGAAAAGATCCGGGCGCTGGTTGATCACCGCTCCTACCAGCAATCCGCCGTTGGAGCCGCCCTGGATGGCCAGGTATTGATTGGAAGTGTATTTGTTTTTGATAAGATATTCTGCAGCCGCAATAAAATCATCAAATACATTTTGTTTTTTCTCCAGCATTCCTGCCTTGTGCCATTTTTCGCCGTATTCACTGCCACCGCGCAGGTTGGCGAGACAGAAAACACCACCCTGCTCCAACCATGCGATACGTGACGGCGAGAAGCCGGGGTTGCTGCTGATATTAAATCCGCCATATCCTGTTAACAATGTAGGATTGCCTGCGTTTAACTCAAGTCCCTTTTTATAAACAATGAACATAGGAATTTTTGTACCGTCTTTACTGGGATAAAAAACCTGTTTGGTCTCATAATCTTCCGGGTTGAATTGCACTTCGGGTTTCCGGAACAGCTCAGTTTTGCCGGAGGCGATATCATATTTATAAATCGTTGGCGGAAAGGTGAAGGAAGTAAAGGAATAAAAAACAAATCCATCTGTTTTCTCTCCTCCAAAACCGTTTGCAGAGCCAAGCGCGGGCAATTGAACTTCCCGTTCTTTTTTCCCTTTCATATCAAAGACGTAAACATGATCACTAACGTCTTTGCGATAGGTGACAAATAGTTTATGACCGGCCGCCGATGCGCCTGCAAGCGGCTCCGGCTTCTCGGGGATAATGGTTTTCCAGGCGGTGCGCGCCGGGTGTAGCGGATCAATCAGGATGATGCGATTATTCACGGCATTATCATTGGTATTTACCAGGAACTTACCATCTTCTTCGGTTACAAAACCATAATTATAGTCGCCTATTTCTGCGATCAGTGGTTTAAAGTGATGATCCGTAGATTCGTTGTCAAAATACCAGAGGCTGTTGCCCATTTTTCCTTTCCCGCGATCGCTTACATTCAGGAAAACATAGCGTTCGGTTTCATCCGTAAAAACAGTATTAAAGCGCTGGGGATTGGCCGCATCTTCATAGATCAGTTGATCCGCTGATTGTGGCGTTCCCACTTTGTGATAATATACCTGGTGGTTTTCATTTTTTGTAGAAAGTTCTTTTCCCTGTTCCGGCGTCGGATACCGGCTATAATAAAAACCATCGCCCTGCCAGGAAGCGCCAGACACCTTTACCCAGGCAAGTGAATCGGGCAGGTATTGGAGGGTAGTCATATCCATCACAAAAAAAGTCCGCCAGTCGCTCCCGCCAGACGATTTACCAACCACGGCATAATGCCCGTCTTTAGACAGGGAGAATGTGGCCAGCGCGGTAGTGCCGTCTGCTGAGAACTGGTTTGGGTCAAGGACCAGCTCAGGTTTCCCGTCGAGCCCCTTCTGTCGAAAAAGCTGGCTTTGATTTTGGAGGCCATCATTTTTATAAAAATAGAAATAGTCGTTTTGGCGAAACGGAGCCGAATATTTTGGATAATTATTGATCTCTTCCAACCGCCTGAGCATTTCCTGGCGATAGGGAATTTTGGCAAGAAAATCATTGGTGACTTTATTTTCAGCATCCACCCAGGCTTTGGTTTCCGGGCTGCGGTCGTCTTCCAGCCAACGGTATGGATCCGGTACAGATGTTCCAAAGTAGTTGGTGACGGTATCTACTTTTCTTGTTTCCGGGTATTGGAACTGGGTGTGTGCGGCCAGCGGTAATGCAAGGACAAGCAGGTAAGTCAATTTTCGCATGGTAGTACTTTTGTATTCTAAAGATAAGGTTGCCGGTTGTTTTACTGGCAAAACCCTGATCAATGGCAATACAAAAGGATAAATGCGTTAATTGTCTGCCACCGGTGTGGGAGCGCCGCTGGTAAGCCAGGTGGCGAAAATTTCTGTGATCTTCCATTTGCTGCCGGCATACATTCGTGGTCTTGCAACGATATATTTCAGGAAATTGGATAGCTGGGCAGCGGTGCATTGTGTCATCACTTCAAGCGCTCTTTTGCCGGAAAAATCCCCGGAGGTAATCAGCACATTCTGGTCCGGGTTGTTTTGAAGAAAATAGTTACCGGTGAAATGAATATCGTTCACCATGGAATCAATCGCTGCTTTTTCATCGGCTGCTGTCCATTGTTGAAAAATTGTAGTTCGATCATAAAAAGGTTCATCGTACACATTGTCCAGCTCAATGTAGTGAGCAGCCAGTTTTACGAGCAACACGGTATACACGTCTGTTTTGGGCACCAAAACATATAGCAAATCTTCCTCGCGGGGTTGAGGCATTGATTTTTTCCGACCGATGGTAAAATAATAGTAATCTTTTTTGATGAGCTGGCAGCGTCCTGAGCCGAGTTGAATGGTATCTGCCGCCGTTTGCCGGTATTTTCCCTGGAGCAATCCCATTTGTTTTTCAACCAACACCGGGCCATTTGGCAGGTATACCTGTACCAGGTGGGTAGAATCGTTCATTTCCAACATATAGTCAGTAATGGGAAATGCGCGTGCAATTTTCTCCGGTTGCGCTGTCGCGCGAAGCGCTGCCATTACCAATAGAAGGGAAAATACTTTTTTCATAAAAAGATTATTTCACAAGAACGGATGTGGGAATTCTTTTTTTCTACGTGGAAGACGGTATTTGCGTAAGAAAAACTTAATGACGGTAGCGATGGTTAGGCCGCGTGTTCATTCTACACAATCAAAACAAAACCTTATTTTTGAAGGCATTTACACCCTGGAAAATGCAAACAACTGTTTGTATAACGAATCAGAAAGAAGATCCTAGTTCATTATGTCTAAGAAAGTTACAAAAATTGGCGTGCTTACATCCGGGGGTGATTCCCCGGGGATGAATGCGGCTGTCCGGGCGGTGGTCCGGACCGGTATTTATCATGGCCTGGAAGTATATGGAATTATGCGGGGGTACCAAGGAATGATGGAGGATGATATTTTCCGTATGGAAGGGCGTTCGGTGGCGAATATTATCCAGCGTGGCGGTACCATCCTGAAAACGGCACGATGCCGTGAATTTTATGAAAAAGAAGGGCGGCAGGTGGCCTATGACAACCTGAAACGCCGCGGCATCAACGGGCTGGTAATCATTGGCGGTGATGGTTCTTTCCGTGGCGCGTGTAAGTTTAGTGAAGAATATGACATACCCTGTATCGGCCTGGCCGGTACCATTGATAAGGACATCCATGGCACTGATTTTACCATTGGTTTTGATACCGCGGTAAACACCGCGGTTGAAGCCATCGACAAGATCAGGGATACGATGGATGCGCACGACCGGATCTTCATCATTGAAGTAATGGGCCGTGATGCCGGTTATATTGCATTGCACAGCGGTATCGCCACCGGCGCTGAAAACATCATGATCCCGGAGCGAAAAACGAATATTTCAGACATTGTGCAGTCTCTCCAGGAGAAAGAACGCCGGAAAAAACTCGTCAACCTGATTGTTGTGGCAGAGGGTGATGGCATTGGCGGCGCCACCGAAGTGGAAAAAGTATTGAAGGAGCATTTACCAAAGGCGGAGATCCGCGTTTGCATCCTGGGGCATATCCAGCGTGGGGGTTCTCCTACCTGCATCGACAGGCTGATTGCCAGCCGCATGGGCTATCATGCAGTGGAAAGCCTGCTGATTGGCCGTCATAATGTGTTTGTAGGTATTCTGAATAATAAAATGAATTATATCCCGCTGCAGGAAGCGGTAAAAAATAAAGGCAAGATCAGTGAAGAATGGATGAAGATCGTGAAGATACTTGCCTCCTGAAAACGTACCGAATCGAAAAACCATCATCAATCAATTGCAGTCATGAGTACAACCGGAACCAGGAATCTTGATAAATACTACCATAAGGATTTTGATAATAAAGCGGGCCGCCAGCACGCCTACAAGCGTACAAAAATTGTTGCTACCGTAGGGCCCGCATGTGATACTTATGAGAAATTGCTTGAACTTGTAAAAGCGGGCGTAAATGTATTCCGTTTGAATTTTTCACATGGAGCGCATGACGATAAGGCCCGTATTATTCAATTCATCCACGAAATCAATAACAAAGAACCTTATAACATCGCCATCCTGGCGGATTTACAGGGACCCAAACTCCGCGTAGGTGATTTGGAAGGCGGTTTCCTGGAGATCAAAGAGGGCGACATACTCACGTTTACCAACGAAAAAGTAGTAGGCACAAAGGAAAAGATATTTGTTTCTTATCCAAATTTGTACGCGGATGTGCAGGTGGGTGAAAAGATACTGATTGATGATGGTAAACTGGAAGTGGTGGTAGTGGAAATAACGCCGGAAAAAACGGTGCGCGTACAGGTAACGCTGGGAGGCGTGTTGCTTCCGAAAAAAGGCGTGAATCTTCCTGATACCAATATTTCTCTCCCTGCCCTTACCGAAAAAGATCTTGCAGACCTGGATTTTATCCTGGGACAGGAAGTGGACTGGGTAGCGCTTTCTTTTGTACGTCGCCCGGCAGACATTACGGATTTAAAAGACAGGTTGAAGAAAGGCGGACATACCGCGAAAGTGATTGCAAAGATTGAAATGCCGGAAGCATTGAAAAATCTCCGGGATATCATTATAGAAAGCGATGGCGTGATGATTGCCCGTGGTGACCTGGGTGTGGAATTGCCGATTGAAGAAGTGCCGCTGATCCAGAAAGACATTATCCGTAAATGCCTGCATCGTGCCAAACCGGTGATCGTGGCTACGCAGATGATGGAAAGTATGATAGACAGAACCAAACCAAACCGCAGCGAAATCACCGATGTGGCCAATGCAGTGCTGGAGGGAACCGATGCCGTGATGCTGAGTGCAGAAACAGCAACAGGGAAATATCCGCGACTGGTAGTGGAAACCATGACCAAGATCATCCTGGAAGTGGAACAAAAAGCGTATGATTTTGACCGGGAAGAAATGTTGAAGCCGCAACCAAAATCACCATCATTCCTGAGTGATGCAATTTGCTATAACGCCTGTAAAATTGCAGAAGATGTAAAAGCCGATGCCATCATTGGGATGACGCAGAGCGGCTACACCGCGTTTATGCTGAGCAGCTACCGGCCAAAATCAATCCTGTATATTTTTACAAAAGAAAAATCGCTGGTAAACCAGCTAAGCCTCAGTTGGGGCGTTCGCGCTTTTTATTACGCTGAAGAGGAAAGCCTGGATGAAATTTTCTACGACCAGATTGAGATCCTGAAAAAAAGAGCCTTTCTTGAAAATGGCGATGTAGTGGTTAGTACCGGCAGCACGCCCGTACACCTGCACCTGCCAACCAATGTGGTGAAAATTGCTCGGGTAGAAGGTTGAGATACGACAAAATGCAAATAATAAAAATGAAAAAGGGTGAATGCTTTCGCAATCACCCTTTTCCGTTATATGGCGTTTTTAGTTGTTCGGAAGAATCGGTTATAGCTTCCTGATCTTGATATTGCGATACCAAACGGTATTGCCGTGATCCTGGAGACAGATTTTTCCTTTCTGGAACGTGCCAAAGGCGGGCCATGCTTTAAACTTGCTATTAGCCACCAGTTGTTTCCAATTATCATCCCACATGGTAGTAGATACCACGTTCTCTCCATTTAAATAGAAATCCAGTTTGCCATCTTTCATTTTTATTTCCGCCTGGTTCCACTCTCCCACCGGTTTGGCCATTTCTTTAGATGCAGAGATCAGGTCGTACAAGTCGCCGGCACGATGTTTTACATATTTACCATCCGGGTGGCCGTCGTTGTCCAGTACCTGCATTTCAGGACCGGTCTCGTAAGTGTCTTTGTAGAGTGTGGTATCTTCATGCACCAGGAAGATGATACCGCTGTTTCCCTTAGGAGAAATTTTCCATTCCATCTTCAGGTCAAAGTTGCTGTATTCTTTATCGCTGGTAAGATCGCCGCCTTCCAGTTTTTTTCCCTGGCTCTTGTCGAGCATAAAGGCGCCGTCTTCTACTTTCCAGGCGTTGCCTGCATGATCTTTACCGTAGCTGTGCCAGCCTTTGAGTGAATTTCCGTCAAAAAGCAATTCCCAACCTTCGGCTTTTTCTTTGGCAGAAAGATGATTAACTGAAGGTTTCGGATTGTCGCCACTGTTGCATACACCAGTTGCTACAAGTGCTGCCAGTAGGCCGGTACTGAATATTTTTAGCATCGTTTATTGTTTTAAAGAAAGAATATATTTTACCATGGCCTGTGCATCTTCCTGTGAGATGCCGGCATGAGGCGTCATAGATGGTTCACCCCATACGCCATTGCCGCCATGAATAATTTTATTGGCAAGATGTTCCACGATAGTATCCGGGTAATTCGCATATTTTTTTGCAACATCCACGTAGGTGGGTCCAGTCAGCGGATCATTAATCTTGTGACAGGAAAAGCAATCGCTCTTTGATACCAGCGCTAATCCTTTCTGGTAATCGGGATTAGAAGTGGCGTCCGTACCCGGTGTAGTAGATTGTTTGGATTCCGAAGATCCGCAGGCTGCGAGAAAAGAGCCCGCGAAAAACAAATAAATAATTTTTCTCATGATTGGAATTATACCGGAAATATACAACGATTCACTTATTCCAGCCCAAGAATTGACCGGTTTAACGCATCGTTCGTTCCGGTTGATGCAAAATCGTCAAAGGCTTTATCAGTAACTCTGATAATATGTTCACTGATAAAAGGCGCTCCTTCCCGTGCGCCCTCTTCCGGGTGTTTGATACAGCATTCCCACTCCATTACCGCCCATCCCTGGAAGCCATACTGCGTCAATTTGCTGAAGATGGATTTAAAATCCACCTGGCCGTCGCCAGGTGAACGGTAGCGCCCGGCACGGTTCAACCAACTTTCATAACCGCCAAATGTTCCCTGTTTGCCGGTAGGGTTAAACTCCGCATCCTTTACATGAAACGCCCTGATGCGTTCGTGGTACAGGTCGATATAAGCGAGATAATCCAATTGCTGCAAAACAAAATGGGATGGATCATACAACAGGCAGGCTCTCGGGTGATTATTTACCTGATCCAGGAAACGCTCATAGGTGGCCCCGTCAAAAAGATCTTCGCCCGGGTGAATTTCGTAGCAGACGTCCACGCCACATTCGTCGAAATAATCCAGGATGGGCAGCCAGCGGCGACCCAGTTCTGCAAATCCTTCTTCCACCAGGCCCGCAGGCCGCTGCGGCCAGGGATGAAACGTGTGCCAGAGCAATGCACCTGAAAAAGTGGGGTGTGCTGTCAGCCCCATATTTTGGGAAGCCTTCGCGCCATAGCGTAGTTGCTGTACCGCCCACGCTGTCCGCGCAGCTGAATTGCCACGCAGTGCCTCCGGCGCAAAGCCATCAAACAATTGGTCATAAGCCGGGTGTACCGCGACCAGTTGTCCTTGCAGATGCGTAGACAATTCCGATATCTCCAGTCCGCATTCGTTTACGATACCCTTTATCTCGTCTGCATAGGTTTTACTTTCTGCAGCCAGTTTAAGATCAATGCAACGTTCATCCCAGGTGGGAATTTGCACCGCTTTATATCCCAGCGCTTCTGCCCACAGGCAAATGGAGCGAAGATTATTAAATGGCGCTTTATCGCCCAGGAATTGCGCCAGGAAAATGCCGGGACCTTTGATGGTTGTCATGCAAAACGGTTTGAACTTCTTTTATCAATACGCCAGGCTGGTCCATTTCTGGTTGCCTGCGCTGTTTTCCACTACTTTTTCAATAAATAACATACCGCGTACGCCTTCCGCCACGCCGGGAAAATCGAGCCATTCCGGTGCAGGTGTTTCATTTTTCTTTTTAGCCTTCAGGCAACGGGCCACGTTGCGGTAAAGGTTGGCAAAGGCTTCCAGGTATCCTTCCGGGTGGCCCGCCGGTATCCTTGTATTGGCAGCTGCAAAAGAAGAAAGCCAGGGTGTACCGGTACGCAAAATCGCTGCAGGCCTGTCGGGCCATTTTAATAATAATGTATTGGCGTTGTCTTGCTGCCATTCCAAGCCGCCTTTTTCCCCATATACGCGGATTTTTATATTGTTCTCTTCTCCTGTTGCTACCTGTGTGGCAATGAGGCAACCGCTTGCGCCATTGCTGAAGCGAAGCAGTATTTCTCCATCATCGTCCAAACGGCGTCCCGGAACGACCGTATTAACGGCAGCACAAACGGCGCTCACTTCAAGTCCGCTGATATACTCTGCGAGGTTGAACGCGTGCGTTCCGATATCGCCCATGGCACCGGCTATTCCGCTGCGGGCCGGATCTGTTCTCCAGGCCGCCTGTTTATTATTGCCGCCTTCCATGAAATCTGCCAGCCAGCCCTGTGGGTATTCAACATATACTTTACGGATATTCCCCAGGTTGCCGGCGCTTACCTGCTGTCTTGCTTCCTTTACCATCGGGTAACCGGTGTAGGTATGGGTAAGGCAAAACAGCAAACCTGTTTGCCGAACCGTCTTTTCCAGTTCAAGCGCTTCAGCGAGAGAGAAGGTCATGGGTTTATCCAATACCACATGAAAGCCGCTTTCCAGTGCAGTTTTGGCGGGTTCAAAATGCAGGTGGTTGGGCGTAACAATACTTACCACCTC
Organism: Bacteroidota bacterium; assembly: GCA_048498035.1. GTDB lineage: Bacteria > Bacteroidota > Bacteroidia > Chitinophagales > Chitinophagaceae > CADEDV01. Next base: position 60,799 of record JBEHYT010000007.1, read on the forward strand.
CATTCGTTCGGCTGCCGGCAATTCCTGCTCCCGCCGCAGCATTTCTTTCCAGGAGCCATAGGTTCGGTTAACGGGCAGGCCTAACCGTAATCCTTCTGCGGCCGATTTTTCGGGATCGCTGCTAAAGGCCCCGCAAACCAGTTCCATTTCACCATCCATTTGGGCGGCCAGCCGGTGTACGGCGCCGATAAATGCGCCTGGTCCTCCGCCGATCATTCCCAGTTTTATTTTACCCATGGTTAAAAAAACAAAGTTGTATGATATTATTTTGATCGCGCTCTCCTCCAATTATACACATTCGTTGTACAGGCAGCTGCAACCCTTTTTTTCACGAGTTTAAAAATAGTACATTTAGCCTATTCAATACTAACGTTGCAAAACAGCCGCACATGAAACTGAATGTCCGTTTACAGTTATCAACAATGATGTTCCTGAATTTTTTTATCTGGGGCATCTGGTTTGTGACCATGGGAAATTACCTGCCAAATGGTATACTGCATGCTTCCGGTGAACAAAACGCCCTGGCGTATGGTACGCAATCTATCGGCGCTTTTATTGCGCCCTTTATTGTGGGAATGATTGCCGATCGCTTTTTTTCTGCACAGAAGATCCTGGGCTTTTTACATTTGGCCGGCGCGGCCCTGATGTATGGGTTGTACATGCAAACCGACTTCAACAGCTTTTACCTGTTGCTGTTTATTTACATGATCCTGTATATGCCAACGCTGGCGTTGGTAAACGCCATTGCGTTGAAGCAGATCAATAATCCCGAAAAGGAATTTTCGCTGATCAGGATTTGGGGTACGATTGGATGGATTGTAGCCGGGTTGCTGATCACCGCACTTGCCTGGGAACCACCTGTCAATCTGGTAGAGGCCGCATCTCGTGCAGATGCAACGGTGCAGGATAAAGCTGCACTTACTACTGCGGCAAGCCTGTTGCGCTACACCTTCCTGGCAGCAGCCGTTGCAAGTGCCATATTGGGCCTTTTTAGTTTTACACTGCCGCAAACGCCGCCGCCGCGGGCGGGTCAGCGGGTAACCATCAGCGACGTATTGGGACTGGATGCACTGAAATTATTATTGAAAAAAAATTATCTCATTTTCTTTATCGCATCAATGCTGATCTGCATACCGCTGGCATTTTATTACCAGAATGCGAATACATTCCTTTCCGAAGCCGGAATGCCCGGTGCCACTGGTAAAATGGCAATGGGTCAGGCGTCTGAAGCAATTTTTCTATTCCTGATGCCCGCCTTTTTTGCGCGCTTTAATGTAAAAAAGATGCTGCTGTTTGGAATGATCGCCTGGGCGCTTCGCTACCTGCTGTTTGGATTTGGTGATAGCGGTGCGGGCATGTGGATGCTGTATGGCGGGATTATTTTACATGGAATCTGCTACGACTTTTTCTTTGTAACCGGCCAGATATATACCGACAAGGTGGCGGGACCAACAATCCGTTCCTCCGCGCAGGGGATGATTACGCTGGCTACCTATGGAATTGGTATGTTTTTCGGCTTTTTGCTGGCCGGAAAAATTACTGATCATTATGCCACCGGGGAGCATAGCCACAATTGGCAAATGATCTGGATGGTGCCCGCTATCATTGCTGCGGCGATTGCTGTGGTATTCCTCTTTTTATTCACCGATAAGAGCAGCGCTCAAAAAACACAACCGGCATGAATCAATCCCGAAGAAAAGCAATAAGAAATATTTCGATGTTAACTGCGCTTGCCATGGCAGGTCCATCCCCGCTGGAATTACTCGCGGGTGAACCAAAAACAAACAGTCACCTCAGCAAATTTGGCATCCAGCTATATTCTGTCAGGGATGTGCTGCCCCGGAACCCGAAAGGCGTGATTAAGGAGTTGGCACGGATGGGTTACAGACAAATTGAAAGTTATGAGGCCGGCCAGGGCATCTTTTGGGGCATGAAACCCGATGAATTTGCTGCGCTGATGAAGGAGTGTAACCTGGAAGCATTATCCAGCCACTGTGACACCGGTAAAGACTTTGAGCGTAAGGCAGCCGAGGCGGCCAGTGTTGGCATGAAATATTTGATTTGTCCCTGGAAGGGCCCGCAGAAGGATTTGGACTCATTTAAGCGCTTTGCGGATGAGTTTAACCGTTGCGGTGAAATTTGTAAAAAGAACGGGATTCGTTTTGCTTATCATAATCATGCGTATTCTTTCAAACCTGTGGAAGGAAGCCTGCCACAGGATGTGATGATGCAGGGAACGGATGCATCGCTCGTGGATTTTGAGATGGATATTTACTGGGTAGTAACTGCCGGGCAGGATCCGCAGGCGTGGTTAAAGAAATACCCGGGCAGGTTCCGGCTTTGTCATGTAAAAGACAGGGCTAAAAATGCTACAACCGACGAAGCATTCTGTAACCTGGGAGATGGTACAATACCGTTTCCTGAAATTTTACGCACAGCAAAAAAGCAGGGTATGCAGCATTATATTGTAGAGCAGGAAGGCTATCCGCACACTACTTCCATGGATGCAGCCGATGCAAACGTGCGCTATATGCAGCAATTAAACTTCTGAAAAATCAATACCGTTAAGGGCGGCCCGCAGCGCCCGAACTTCCCCGGGGTCGATTGAGTTGTTGGTATAGCTTTCGGCAGAGCCAGAAAAATTGGGGTGGATGAATTGCATAGCGCCCTGTTTTTTCCCGCGAAGCGAGGAATGAAATTCGATGCAGCCTGTTTGCCGCGCAACATTGGCAATATTTTCTTTGCGTATACCGCTGCCGGGCATAATAGTGATCCGGTGATCTGCTTCCTCACGCAGTGAGCGGATCAGTTCCAACCCATCCGGCGCCGCAGGATGCTGTCCTGATGTAAGTATACGTTCGCAGCCCAGTTCAATCAATTGGGTGAGGGCAAGATGGGGATCGACGCAACGATCAAAGGCGCGGTGAAATGTAACGCCCAACGGGTAAGCCAGTTCCACCAGCCTGGCGGTGCGGTCGGTATCAATGGAGCCATCAGCCCGAAGCAAACCAATTACAATGCCGTCGCAGCCGGTTTGCTTACAAAGTTTTACTTCGTGCATCATTACCTCAAATTCTTCTGCTGAATATAAAAAATCGCCACCACGCGGGCGGATGATTGGATATAGCAGTACGTCGAAGTGTTTACGGCATTCCAGTATGGTGCCGTAGGAAGCTGTAGTGCCGCCTTCGGCGAGGTTGGCACATAGTTCAATGCGGTCGGCCCCTCCTTCTACGGCGGCGGCGGTAGTAGCAAAATCAGATGTAGCAATTTCAATAACAGGATTCATCGGTACAAATTCAGGTTAAGAAAAATGGCTGGCAGATTTTACCATCTCTTCCCGGCTTTCGGTGCGGATGGCATAGCTAAAACCAGGCTGAATGGCATAGGCGCCCACCACTCCTTTACGGTTTACCGCCAGGAATGCCACCTGTATATCCTTTGCCTTTTCCTTCTTAATATGTACAATACGTTCGATAGCCAGTTTGCAGGCCGCCACTGGCGAAAGGCCATGCCGCATGGCCTCCACTACGGTGTGTGAACCGGCTATGCGGATCACATCTTCTCCCTGGCCGGTGGAAACGCAGGCGCCCACTTCATTGTCGACAAACAAGCCTGCACCAATGATGGGAGAATCTCCCACACGACCGCGCATTTTAAACCCTGCGCCGCTGGTGGTGCAGCTACCGCTAAGGTTGCCTTTTGCATCCAGGGCCAGCATCCCGATTGTATCGTGATTCCATTCGCCGTTTTCAAGGCGGGCAGGTGCAAATGGGCCGTGCTGTTTATTCTCCACGTTAATGGCAGGCGGATGATATTCTGATCGTTTAAGCCAGTTTTCATAGCTTTTCTGCGCTTCGGCAGAGAGCTCCTGTTTCTCCAGCGGAAATCCTTCTGCCACCGCAAATTGTTGCGCCCCTTCTCCTACCAGGAATACGTGAGGCGTTTTTTCCATCACACGCCTGGCCACTGCTATGGGGTGCTTGATGCGTTCCAGGAAAGCAACACTGCCGCAATTTGAGAACTCATCCATGATAGAGGCATCCAGGGTCACAAAGCCGTCGCGATCGGGATTAGCGCCAAGGCCTACACAGCAATTTTGCGAAGCTTCCGTCACCATTACTCCCTTCTCCACGGCGTCAAGTGCACGGCCATTGGCCGATAGTATTTCCCAGGCCGCTTTATTTGCTTCCAGGCCCGCATCCCAGGTGGAAATAACCAGCGGTTTGCCGGTAACGGGCGTTGCTGGTGCGGCACCAGTCACCATTTTGGCCGCAAAAAGACCCAAAGAGCTGAGGGCTGACGATTGAATGAACTTTCTCCGGTTAAACATTGTTGTGCTTTTTGACAGCTTCGAAATTAGGGTTTCGCCCAGAATAACCAGTAAAAAATCAGGGAATTAGAGGGAGAAAGAACATTAACAAAGCATTACTGAATTAAATTTGATGTTTAAACATTGATTTTGTAATTTTACATTCTAAACAGAGAAATATGAGAATCGAGATCATTTCCGGCAGCCCCCGTCAAAACAGCGCCACTCACCGGGTTGCCTTGTTTTTAAAAAACTGGCTGTCGCAACAAACAGACCACTCCGTTGACATTATCGATATGAAGGAATGGGATCTACCTGTGCTTCAATCAGTATGGGTTTCTCCGGACGTTGCCCCGGCCGATTTCAAGCCGCTGGCAACACGTATGTTTGAAGCAGATGCATTTATTTTGGTAAGCCCGGAATACAACGGCAGCTACTCTCCTGCCATGAAAAACCTGCTGGATCACTTTCCGAAGCAGCACCATAAGCCATTTGGCATCGTAACGGCATCTCCGGGCGCCTTTGGCGGTATGCGCGCAGCGCAACAACTTATTCTGCTTGTGGCAGGATTGTTTGGAATTGCTTCTCCATATATGTTTATCGTACCTTCTGTAGACAAAAAATTCAGTCCCGATGGAGACCTGCATGATCAAAGTTTTCAAAACAGCGCCCACAACTTTGTCAATGAGTTCCTCTGGATTGCAGAAAAAACAGTAAGCGAAAAAATCACTGCAAAAGCAGTATAAAAAAGGAGTATTATTATGAAATCAATTTTGCACAAAGCAGCTTCACGCGGCCATGCCGATCATGGGTGGTTAAACACCTATCACACCTTTAGTTTTGGCGGTTATCACAACGCAGAACGGGTGCATTTTGGAGCGCTTCGCGTGCTAAATGATGATACAGTAGCTGGCGGCATGGGTTTCGGTGCGCATCCGCATGAGAATATGGAGATCATCTCCATACCAACCAGTGGCGACCTGGAGCATGCCGATAATATGGGCAACAAACAGGTTATTCGCCAGGGTGATGTGCAGGTAATGAGTGCCGGTACCGGCGTTCAACATGCGGAAAAGAATAAGAACCATGATCAGCCGGTTAAATTCTTCCAGATCTGGGTATTTCCCAACAAGAAAAATGTGCAACCGCGCTACGATCAAAAAAGTTTTAACGAAGCCGATAAGCATAACCGGCTTGCTACGATCGTATCGCCACTTGGCAGCTCCGATGGTGGTGTACAAATACACCAGGACGCCTGGTTTAGCCTTGGCAACCTGGACAAAGATTTTCAAACCACTTACACCCTTAAAAATCCTAAAAACGGCGTGTATGCGTTCGTGATTGAGGGCGATGTGACCATCAACGGGCAAAGCCTCAACCGGCGAGACGGTTTGGCAATCACTGACGAGGCAACTTTGGCAATTCACGCAGATTCCAACGCGGAACTGTTGCTCATGGAAGTGCCGGTATGATCGTGTTACATAAATAAAGCAGAATGCGTTCTGCAAAAAGGATATTTTCGATGAGTGCTACTAAAAAAATCGAAGCAGTAATACCCCCGCCTCCCGCCCACATGGTGGGTGATGGGTTCCGGGTACATAGCTTTTTCCCCGGCCAGGGGTTGATTGACAAAAGACGAATGAGCCCTTTTTTCCTGATGGACTATGGTTCCAAAATTGAATTTGCACCATCTGTTCACCAGCGTGGCGTAGGCGTTCATCCCCATCGTGGTTTTGAAACCGTTACTATCGCCTATCATGGCAGGATAGCGCACCACGACAGCGCCGGCCACAGCGGCGTTATTGGTGAAGGCGACGTGCAATGGATGACGGCAGCATCGGGCCTTTTGCACAAAGAATATCACGAGGAATCGTTTAGTAAAGCGGGCGGATTGTTCCAGATGGTGCAGTTATGGGTGAACCTCCCGGCAAAAGATAAAATGTCGGCACCCAAATACCAGGAAATCACCCATCAAATGATGGGACAATACAAACTGGATGATGCAGGCAGCGTTATTGATGTGATTGCCGGCAACTACCAGACTGCAAAAGGTCCGGCCAGTACATTTACGCCGCTGCATGTGATGAACGCCAAATTAAAGAAAGACTCAAAAGCAACTTTTGAATTTCCGGCCACTTATAACACCGGATTGTTGGTGATAGAAGGATCGCTGTTGGTGAACGGAACGCCGGTGGATGCAGATCACTTCGTCTTGTTTCAAAATGATGGCGAGCAGTTTTCACTGCAGGCAACCGAAGATGCGATTGCGCTTGTACTTTCCGGTGAGCCAATTGACGAACCCATTGCCCAGTATGGCCCATTCCTGATGAATACCTGGCAGGAACTGGAACAGGCCGTAAAAGATGTAAACGCCGGAAAATTTGGTGTATTGGAAGATTAATGTAAATCGTTCTCGATTTCTCCTTTAGGGCCTCCCTCCGTGGAGGCCTTTTTATTTATAAATGCAAGTAAACTCGCTTTTTCCTGCATCTGTACTTTTCGTTTCATAAAGTTAGTCCAGCCCAACAACTGGCCTTTCCATCCCAGCGCCTGTCCAATCCAGGTGCTAAGGCGGAATCCATCACTGTGCTCAATGATCTTACCATCGCGCAAGCGCATAAAAGCCTTGGCCTTGTTGGTAACACGATGTCCTGTTTTTGAAAAAATATAGCGGGCAGTCCACTCACAGGTGCAGTATTCTTCATCAATGGACCTGATAGTTGAAAATTCAAGTGAGAAATCACGGGCGCTTTTGCAAAGCATTTCCCACATACACCTTACCTCCTCGCCTTCCAGCAACAGGAAAACCGGATCGCTGAACACAATTGTTTCACTGTAACAAGCATTCATGGTTTTGTAGTCCAGCCGTTGAAAGGCACTATAAAACCGGTGTATAAGTTGTTCATTGCTGTTCATAAAGAAAAAACTGGTGTGGTGGTGAATTAGTAAATTTAAACCTTCAAAATCACTTCCATGCGAAAATTATTACTGCTAATCGTTGTTGCCTTTTTAACCGGCACCTGTATCAACGCGCAAACCGACCAGGATTCTCTCTGGATTCGTGAAAATTATACCAAAGTTGAAAAGATGATCCCGATGCGGGATGGTGTAAAGTTGTTCACCTCAGTCTATATGCCTAAAGACAACAGTGAAAAGCACCCGATCCTGATGATGCGTACGCCTTATTCCTGTGCTCCCTATGGCGCAGAGTTCACACCCCGGCTTTGGCTAACACACTGGAAGTATTATTGCCGCGAAAATTATATTATCGTTATCCAGGACGTACGGGGGAAATTTATGAGCGAAGGTGAATTTGTAGACGTGCGGCCATTTATCAAAGACAAAAAATCTTCGTCAGATATTGATGAAGCCAGCGATACCTATGATGCAATTGACTGGATGGTAAAAAATCTACCTGGTAATAATGGCCGCGTTGGCGCATTTGGTATTTCCTATCCCGGCTTTTATTCCACGATGGCCGCCGCGTCCGGGCACCCGGCGTTAAAGGCCGTTAGCCCGCAGGCGCCGGTTACCGACTGGTTTATGGGTGATGATTTTCATCACAACGGCGTATTCTTTCCCATGGATGGGTTTAGCTTTTATTCTTCATTTGGAAAACCAAGACCCAAGCCGGTAACCACATTTGCCAAAGGGTTTGATTTTCCTATACGTGATAACTATAAATTTTACCTGGATGCCGGCTCGCTGCAAAAGTTGTCTGACTATATGGGCGACAGCATTCTTTTTTGGAAAGAATTGTACGCACACCCTACCTATGACGACTGGTGGAAGGCGCGTAATGCACGCAATTCCATGTATGATGTGAAACCAGCCATGCTGGTAGTAGGCGGTCTGTTTGATGCCGAAGATTGCTTTGGCGCCTGGAACCTGTATAAAGCGATTGAAAAACAAAATCCGGGCGCGCATAATAATCTCGTAATGGGCCCCTGGTACCATGGTCAGTGGTCCAGCCGCGATGGCAGCCACCTGGGAAATGTTCGGTTCGACAGCAATACTTCTTTCTGGTACCAGAACAACGTTGAAATTCCTTTTTTCAATTATTACCTGAAAGGCAAGGGAGAAGATCCTAAACTTGCTGAAGCCACTATTTTTGTAACGGGTGAAAACAAATGGCACCAGTTTTCCCAATGGCCTCCGGCAAATGAAAGTGCGAAGCCCATCTTTTTAGAGGCCAATCGAGGATTATCCTGGAACATCCCCTCCGGCAGCAATAGCTTTAGCGAATACATAAGTGACCCCGCACACCCTGTTCCCTATACAGAAGACGTACACTTTAGTCGTACGCGTGAATACATGACCGACGACCAGCGCTTTGCCTCCCGCCGGCCGGACGTGCTGAGTTTTGAAACTGATGTGCTGGATCAGGATCTTACGCTGGCAGGACCAGTAATGGCCAACCTGCGGGTAAGCCTGAGCAGTACCGACGCTGATTTTATCGTAAAGATTATTGATGTGTTCCCTGACGACTTCCAATACACGGATGCGGTGGCGCAACCCAACCGCGGTGTTGGTGGCTCCTACCCCATGGGTGGCTACGAAATGCTGGTACGTGCAGAAACGATGCGGGGAAAATTCCGCAATAGTTTTGAAAAACCGGAACCATTCAAGCCGGGAAAAATTGAGGCAGTTAATTTTAGCCTGCCCGATGTAGCCCACACATTTAAAAAGGGACACCGGTTAATGATACAGGTGCAAAGCAGTTGGTTCCCGCTCACAGATCGTAACCCGCAGCAATTTGAAAATATTTACGAGGCCAAGCCGGAGGATTTCAAAAAAGCGACGATCCGTATTTACCATGATGCTAAAAATCCCAGCTCAATTATTTTACCTGTTTTACAGTAACTATCATGCACAACCGTAAACGATCCTGGCGATTATATATCGTTTTCTTTTCCTGCTTATTTACCTGTTTTGCGGCAGCAGCCCAGGAAAACATTATTCCACAACCGGTTACGGTTAGTTACCCGGCAGCAGGTGGCAGTAAGATGATCACGGGACAATCGCGCGTTTGGACAAACGATCCGCGATTAAAGAGTTCGGCGGCCTTTTTGACAAGCTACCTGCAACAATATTACAAGTTAAAGGTTGGAATGTCCACTTCTAAAACATCGGCCGACATTCAACTTGCTATTGACACGCATTTACCAGACACAACTGGCTGGTACCGGCTTTCAGTGGACGCAACCGGCATTCATATCAGCAGCCGGAATCCCCAAGGAGTTTTTTACGGCGTGCAAACGTTTCTTCAGCTTTTACCTACCGGGAATAACCCGGCAGCTAACGTTGCATATATTAACGTTATTGATTACCCGCGGTTTCAATATCGCGGTATGCACCTGGACGTATGTCGTCATTTTTTCCCGGTATCATTTATTAAAAAATATATTGACTACCTGGCGTTGCACAAGATCAATACATTTCACTGGCACCTTACGGATGACCAGGGCTGGCGGATTGAGATCAAAAAATATCCAGCCCTGACTGAAACCGGCAGCAAACGAAACGGAACCATTATTGGAAGGTATCCTGGCAAAGGCAGTGATAATACGCCTTACGGCGGATTTTATACGCAGCGCGAAATCAAAGAAATTATTCGCTATGCAAATGAGCGGTTTATTACCATCATTCCGGAAATAGAAATGCCGGGACATGCCAGTGCTGCTATTGCTGCTTATCCGTGGCTGAGCTGCTTTCCCGGACAACCTACCGATATCCCCGCGGCGATGATTTCGAACCTGAGCAAAGAGCAGCAGGCCAACGGCCGGATCAAGCTGGTGCAGGAAACCTGGGGTGTTTTTGACGATGTCTTTTGTGCAGGAAATGATTCCACCTTTCTTTTTTTGGAAAATGTGCTCGATGAAGTTGTACGTCTTTTCCCATCAAAATATATTCATATCGGGGGCGATGAATGTCCCAAAACCCATTGGAAAACCTGTCCGCGTTGCCAGCAGCGCATGAAGGAATTAGGGCTGAAAGACGAGCACGAACTGCAAAGCTATTTCATTCGGCGTATAGAGGATTATTTAACTAAGAAAGGAAGATCGATCATCGGTTGGGATGAGATACTGGAAGGAGGCTTGGCGCCAAATGCAACTGTTATGAGTTGGCGGGGAGAAGCTGGTGGCATTGCGGCTGCGCAGCAGCAGCACAAGGTGATTATGACGCCGGGCAACCCCGTTTATTTCGACCATACACAATCGCGCCGGGAAGATTCAGTGACTATTGGCGGTTATAACCCGATTGAGAATGTATATGCCTATGATCCGGTGCCAAAAGAACTGGATGCGCAGGCCGCAGATTTCATCCTGGGTGCGCAGGCCAACCTGTGGACGGAATATATCGGCAACCCAAAAAAAGTGGAATACATGCTATTCCCACGGCTGTCGGCCCTTAGCGAAGTGCAATGGACATCTCCTGCTAATAAAAGCTGGAGCTCTTTTGAACAGCGCCTTCCTTCGCAATTAGCCCGTTATTCCTTATGGGGCGCCAATTACAGCAAAGCATATTTTGATTTGCAGGCGATGGTGATACCAGACAGTGCCGGTATGCGCCAGGCGGTGCGGTGGAAGCTAAGCGCCAAAGCCGGCAGAATTGTTTACAATAAAACATTAACTGTAGACGATCCACCGAACCCTGCGCCTTTTTCACCCTATATCCAACCCGTTCTGATAACAAAAAGCGGAACCTATGATGCATGGACCATCCTGGATAATGGTTCTTATGGAAACCCGGTAAAACAGCAGTTCTTCTTTAATAAAGCTACCGGCAAAACAATCACGCTGTCGGCGGCACCTTCTTCAAAATACCCGGGCAGCGGTGCTTTTACACTTGTTGACGGCGTACAGAATACAAGTGGCCTGGGAAGATCTTTTGAATTTATCGGTTTTGAGGGAACTGATTGCACGGCCACCATCGATCTTGGTGAACCTGCATCCTGGAAGGAACTGATTGTACATACACTGGAGCAACCCGGAAGTTGGATCTATGCTCCGTCTGCGCTGGATATTTCAATTTCAGCGGATGGTATCGATTATGCCCCTCCCGGAGTTGCCGTGCAAGTATCTCGTAGCGCGGATCACAGTCGACTCACACTGTCTGCCGACGAACCCATCACGGCGCGGTTTATTAAAATAACCATTCGCAACCACGGCATTATTGCAACTGGCAACCCGGGTGCAGGCAACCGGGCCTGGTTATTTCTTGATGAAATTGAATTAAACTAATTGTAAAATTGACGACTGTTTGCGGCTTTTTTTAAGTTTCTCCAATGAAACTTCAGGAAAAAGCCGCAAAAAAAGCATTGGAACCAGGTCTCCGGGGCTGGGCGTAATTCGGTAAATTTGCAATTGATAAATTCAAGATTTCATGGCAAAAAAAGCACAACCGATAGACCTGATCGACAGTTTTGAAAAAATACCTGTCAAAGTGTACGCTGATCTTAAAAAAGGGTCTGAATATGTGGCGCAGCAGATTGCCGCGTTGATCCGGGAAAAACAGCGTAAAAAAGAAAATTGTGTATTAGGCCTGGCTACCGGTTCAACGCCAAAAACACTTTATGCGCAGCTGGTGCGCATGCATCGTGAAGAAAAACTGAGTTTTCGAAATGTGATAGCGTTTAACCTGGATGAATATTATCCTATTGATAACAAAGCGCTGCAGAGTTACAACCGGTTTATGAAGATCAACCTGTTTGATCATATTGATATTAAACCCGCCAACATTCACATTCCTAATGGCGAGATCAAAAAGGAAGATATCAAGGCGCATTGCCTGCAATATGAAAAGATGATACAGGATGCAGGCGGCATTGATCTGCAGGTGCTGGGTATTGGGAATAATGGCCATATCGGTTTTAATGAACCGGGATCCAGCATTCACTCACGCACGCGGTTGATTACGCTGGATAACTCAACACGAATTGCCAACTCCTATGAATTTGCCAATATTTCTGAAGTACCACGCCTTGCTATTACGATGGGTATTGGTACAATTCTACGCTCCAAACGAATTATCCTGATGGCCTGGGGACCAGCCAAAGCGCCAGTACTTAAAAAGGCCGTGGAAGAAGATGCAACGGAGATTGTACCTGCGTCGCTGCTCCAGAATCATGACGACGTGACGTTTGTGGTGGATGATGCTGCAGCCGCAGAACTAACCCGCAACAAATCTCCATGGCTTACCGGTGATTGCGAATGGACGCCACAGATGATCAAAAAGGCAGTGGTAAATATGGCGCTGAAACTGAAAAAGCCGGTGTTAAGTCTTACCAATGCCGATTATAATGAATACGGTCTGAGTGATCTGCTGGTTGAACAGGGCGATGCCTACGAGATCAACCTGCAGGTATATTATATGTTGCGCGATTCCATTACCGGTTGGCCGGGTGGTAAACCGGGTGCAACGATTCCTGCACATCCTGAACGTTCCCTTCCCTACCCAAAACGTGTGGTCATTTTTTCACCGCACCCGGATGATGATATTATCAGCATGGGCGGGACGTTTCAGCGCCTGCACGACCAGGGACATGATGTGCATGTGGCATATCAAACCAGCGGCAATATTGCTGTAACTGACGAATTTGTAACCAGGTTTCTTGATTTTGCTGTGGGTTTTGAAGAGATCGCCGGTATAGACACAAAGAAATCGGGTAAAATCCTGGATGATGCGCGTAAATTTCTTGCAAAAAAGAAATCGAACCAGTTGGATACTCCTACTATCCGCTCCATCAAGGGGTTGATCCGCCGGTGCGAAGCAAGGGCTACCTGCAGGTATGTGGGCATTAAGGATGAAAATATACATTTCCAGAATCTTCCCTTTTATGAAACCGGGACTATCGAAAAGAAACCGATGAGCGAAAAAGACGTGAAGATCACTATCGAATTACTGCGGGAAATAAAACCCCACCAGGTGTATTGCGCCGGAGATTTTGCGGATCCACACGGTACACATATCGTTTGTTTCAACGTGGTACTTGAGGCACTGCGGAGAATTAAAGCCGCTGGTGACGACTGGATCCAGGACTGCTGGCTATGGCTGTATAAAGGTGCGTGGCAGGAATGGAATATTGAAGAAATCCAGATGGCAATCCCGATGAGCCCGGACCAGGTATTGAAAAAGCGCTTTGGCATTTTCATACATCAAAGCCAGAAAGACATGGTGCCCTTCCAGGGCAGTGACTCCAGGGAGTTCTGGCAGCGCGCGGAAGAGCGTAATGCGGCCACGGCCAACCTCTATGCTGACCTCGGGCTTACGCATTATGCTGCTATGGAGGCATTTGTGCGGTGGAATTATTAACCCGGACCCGGTAATTTTGTAGTCCGCGGGAGATGATTAACTTTATAAAAATTTAATTACATGGCACTTTTCAATTCCAACAATCCCATTCTGAAAGAGAAAGCATATGAGGGTACGATCTTCCAGGGAATGGAGGCAGCGGATACCATGACGATCAAGGGTACTGCTAATAAGTTTGGGTTCCTGTTGTTGATGCTTTTTGGTGGCACATTCTACTCCTGGAATGAATTTCAAAGGGGTAATGATCCTACCACGCTGATGCTGGTGGGTATTTTTGGTGGACTGGCGCTGGCAATTGTTATGTCGTTTAAAAAACAATGGTCGCCCTGGTTGTCGCCAGCCTATGCCATCCTGGAAGGATTGTTTGTTGGTGCGGCGTCTGCTTATTATGATTACGCATTCAAGGATAAATACCCCGGTTTGGTAATGCAGGCCGTACTGCTTACGTTATTGGTAACAGTAGTGATGTTCCTGGTTTACCGGTTCCGAATTATCCGTGTAACGGAAAAATTCCGCGCTGTGATCACGGTGGCGGCCGCTACAGTGATGGTATTTTACCTGATCCAGTTGATCGTCTGGATGATCAATCCAAGCACCAATTTTGGCGCCTTTACAAATGCGGCAACACCGTTGGGAATCGGTTTCTCTGTAATTGTAGTGTGTCTTGCTGCGCTTTACCTGTTGCTCAATTTTGACATGATTGAAAAAGGTGCTGCTATGAAAGCGCCGAAATATATGGAATGGTACAGCGCGTTTGGCCTGCTGGTAACCGTGATCTGGCTGTACCTTGAAATCCTTCGACTGCTTTCCAAACTGAGCCGCCGCTGATAGCTGTCGCAAAACGTTTTATAATCCCCGCTGTCAATGACAGCGGGGATTTGTCATTTTAGCCATTTTTTTTGCGATAATAAATGTATGCAAGCACTCCCAGGGCCACAGGGATGACCATGAAGCCCGTATTTGCCAGTCCGCGGTTGTTGACCGCTATGCAGTAGATAGCCCCTGCAAGGTCAAAAAACAGTCCTGCGTACGCCCACTCCTTGATCCTACGGTAGCCCGGTACAAGTATCGCTATTACGCCAAGCGTTTTGGCGATGCCCAGGAATGGCAGCAGGTATGCCGGGAGCTGAATTTGGCGAAATCCCTCAACCGCCATGGGATCTGAGTAGATATCCGGTATTGCGGAAAATAGCATCATGGCTGCAAAAAGGCCATTGAATACCCAGTAAAGAATAGTAGTAGTTTTGGCGGTTGTTTGCCGGGGAGAAGTAAGTACGTTTTCCATTGTTATTTTTTTATTGTTTTGGAAGTAGGTCCTGAAGTCGGTGTAAAATTGGAGATAACGAGGGAGCTACAGGGGCGTGTATTGCGACTGTTTGCAGGGGAAACCGCGACAGAAGTGGCCGTTGGGCGCTTTCCGGCCACCCTAGGCTTCCTGACCCGGCGAGAAAAGTGAGGTCTGACCAGCGAGAAAAGCGAGGGCCCCAAGGGTTCCTAACCCGGCATTTAAATGCCGGGTTAGGAACCCTTGGGGAGGCCAGGAACCCTCCGGCAGGCCAGGAACTCTTCCGCCGGGTCAGGAACCCTCCGGCAGGTCAGGAACTCTTCGGCCGGGTTAGGAACCCTCCGGCAGGCCAGGAACCCTTCGGTCGGGCCAGGAAGACCGGCACTTTTTTGGCTTGAACTCCGAATTGCAACAACGCTGTTGTATTAATAAAAAACCTGCTATGAATCAATCTTCTACTCTTTACCGCGCACTTTCGAAAGCTATTTTACTGGCAGCTGCAATCATTATCGGGCTTTGGGTATTGGCCAAAATAATTACAGCAGTCCTGATCCTCCTTTTTGCAATTGTCTTAATCATCATTATCAATAAACCTGTTGCAAAACTGGAAGCACGCGGGCTAAAAAGGGGCCTGGCATGCGGTATCGTATTCGGGAGCATCGTCTTGTCTCTCGCACTGCTCTTCTGGCTGGTAGTGCCCCGGGTGGGTGAACAATTCAATAAATTACTGGCTGATCTGCCTTCCTATCTCAATAATTTTTCGAAACAACTTGCCAGTCTCTTTAATGATATTCCCGGAGCAGATGACAAAATAAAGGAGGAGACCTCGCAAATTTCCAGTTGGCTTCCTTCATTGCCCCAAACGCTCATGCGAATCGGGACTTACTCCCTTTCATTCCTAAGCGGTCTCGTGGTGGTGATCATTTTTATAAGTATGGTTGTGTACGCTGTTATCAACCCGAAGCCACTCTTTGAACTTTATTTTCTATGGTTCCCGGCCTCAAAGCGCAATACTGCTTTTAAAGCCTACAAGGACGCATCCGAAATGCTAACCGGATGGTTCAAGGCCAATCTGATTGGCGGCGGTATTGAAGCCGTATGTACTGTCATTTTCCTTACCATAGTAGGTGTACCGGGCGCCTGGGTATGGGGTGCATTAGCCCTGTTTGCCGAACTGGTGCCAAAAATCGGGTTTTACATCATGTCGGTTCCGCCAATACTGGTGGCCTTTTCTGTTAGCCCCAATATTGCGCTGTGGGTAGCGATTTATTTTCTTGCACTCAATGAAATTATCGGCGACTTTGTAATGCCTAAAGTGAGATCATCCACGATGAAACTACACCCGGTTTCCACGCTTTTTATGGTATTGGCGATGGCAATGGCCTTTGGGTTCATCGGGGCCTTGCTGGCAACACCTATGGCGGCCATCATAAAAGCTTACTACTATGCCTTTTTTGTAAAAGGGGAAGACGATAACGAAACTTTAAAAAAATACGTTGAAGATGCGCCACGAGCGATCTAAAATGCCAGGTTGGAACAAAGGTTTTTTTCCAAAAATATCCTATATTTGCCGCCCGTTGGCCTCGTAGCTCAACTGAATAGAGCATCTGACTACGGATCAGAAGGTTTCAGGTTTGAATCCTGACGAGGTCACAAAAAAACAGAAAGCCTTGTAAATGTATAATTTGCAGGGCTTTTTTGTTACTCCTTACTATCACCCGGCTCTCCCGTTATTCCCGCTCCTTCCATTTGGGTACATATTTATCCAGCAAAGCCCTGAAATCCGCATTTCCGCGCATGCCAGCCAGATCCGGGTCATCCATCAGTGCATTATAATTTTTATAGCCCTTTTCATACGCCAGGCGCAACTTCTCCACGGCTTTTACAGGATTGCCGGCCAGCGCATAGGCACATCCCAGGCTAAAATAGGTCTTGGCGGCCTTCGGATTTAACTGCGTGGCTTTTTCAAGATACTCCACCGCCTTGTCATATTGATGCAAAGAATGATATAGTAGTCCTATATTTAGTGTCGCAGTTGCATTTGACGGATCCAGCGCAAGGGCAAGCTGGTAATAATGCAGCGCAGAATCGGGCTGATCCATATTCATATAAGCCGTTCCAACGTTATTTGCCGCCACCACCTGCCCGGGCTGTCGCTGCAAAATGCGTTTGAAATAATAGGCAACCGAGTCATATTGGCGAACATCCTGGAAGAAGTAAGCCATCGCCTCCTCCACCTGCCCGGCATCCAATTGCTTACGCCCCAACTGCTCCCGGAAATAATACGCAGCAGAATCATACTGCTTTTCCTGGCGGAAAACGTTCGACAGGTTGATCATCGCAGAAACGTTATCCGGCCCTAACTGCACAGAGCGCTGCAGGTAGATCTGGGCTGAATCGATCATCTTCAACTCCCGCATCACCAGTCCAAGATTATTAAACAACTGTGGGTTTTGCGGATCAATTGTAAGAGCGCGATGGTAATAATTCCGCGCTGAATCATATCGTTTCTGATCCATGAATAACAAACCCAGATCATTGATCTGCGAAATACTGTTGGGGTCAAATTGAGGTAGTGTCTTGAGATAATTAGTGATGGAATCCAGTTGTCCCAACTGCCGGTACACCTTCATCAGGTTATTATAGGCAGGGCGATAATCCGGCTGCCTGCCCAGCGCTTTTTTGAAATAGATCTTTGCTGAATCAAGGCTGTTGTCCTCCGTATAGATAACGCCAATGTTATTTAAAATACCAGCATTAAAAGGCTCTGCACGGATGGCCCGCTGGAAATAACTATAGGTCGAATCCGGGCGTTTCAGCTCTTTAAATACAAGCCCGAGATTGATTAATGAAAACGCTGACGACGGATTAACTACCAGCGCCTTTTTAAAGAAAAAATTGGCGGAATCCAATTGATGCGTATCATAGGAAATACGGCCCATGTTGTTCCATCCTTCCTCATAAGTTGGATCCAGCCGGATAGCTGAGCGATAATAGGATTTAGCCGAATCATACAGCTTTACATCTTTATAAAAATTACCAATGTAAATATCTACTACCGATTTATCCTGGTAATTAGCAAATGCCTTTGCGAAATAAATACGCGCAGAATCAATGCGGTTGCTGGCAACAAACGCTTTACTGATGCCATTATACGCGCTGATAAAACGCGGATCTGAACTTATGCTCTGTCGGAAAAAGCGGATCGCTTCATCATAATTTTTTCGTTCGTAGTTCAACCAGCCAATGTTATTACTGGCGTACACGTTGCCGGGATCCAGGATCAGCGCCCGCTGGTAATTGGCGATAGCGGAATCTGCGCGCGAGAGCGAATAGAAATAATGCCCGAGATCCACGTAGGCATCGGCATTGGTGGGATCCAGTTGAATCGCCCGTCGGTAATAGTTAAGAGCAGAATCCACCTTTCCCAAACCCTTATAGGCATAGGCAAGCGTTACATAGGGATAACGCCATTGCGGCGCAGAACCTATTGCCTTCTTGGCATAATAGATTGCGCTGTCTGTATTGTTGTTGTCAAAATGTAAAGACGCCAGTGTATTCAATGTGTACGCAGCATTCCGGTCGGCCGACAGCGCAGCATACGCATACTGGAATGCTTTCCCGATATCCATCAGTCGCCGGTTCTTTCCAAAATAGCCACGCGCTTTAAAGAAATACATTCTTCCCTGCAACGATTTTGCAAACGCGGGATCATCTGCTGCTATAAAACCAATTGCTTTTTCAAGCATCGTTCCTACATCTGAAAATTCCTGTTGCGCCACTTTCTCTAGTCGGTCGAGACTACTGGCAGTTTCGTCTGTTTTTTCGCTTTCTTCCAGTTGCGCACGTATTTTTTGTACCGAAGATGCATCGCGGCATTCCAGGTAAAGGTTGATTTTTTCCTGTGCAAAATTGATAAACTCCACTGCCAGCGTGGCTTGTGCATCCGAGGTATACGATGTGCCTGGATATTTCTTCGCCATCTGGTTATAGAAAAATTCGGCTGAGTTAGCGCCAGTGAGGCGATTATCTTTTATGGCCGCATTAAACTGGTTGTAGGTATGGATCAGGGTGGTATCATCAGGATAATTATTAACGCCCCTGCCACGTGGCGAATACGCAGTGCCACCACCATTTCGCAATGCTCTTGTCTTTTTCCACTTGTTAAGATATGCAGTGTCTACCAACGCCACCACTTTTTCACTGTTTTCATTACAGCAAAAAAATGGGTCCTGTTTCCGTCTGAACCGCTCTTCGGCTATCGCAGGCACGTTCATGTCCACATATTTCTG
Organism: Bacteroidota bacterium; assembly: GCA_048498035.1. Taxonomy (GTDB): domain Bacteria; phylum Bacteroidota; class Bacteroidia; order Chitinophagales; family Chitinophagaceae; genus CADEDV01. Next base: position 80,003 of record JBEHYT010000007.1, read on the forward strand.
AATCTCTGCAAGCGTTATCTGATTATCGGGCGCCGAACCGCCAACGGTATCTGCCATACCATTTAATCCGTCTACCAGGTAATAAGTAAACAACCCATGCCCCGTTCCAATCGATGCATCTTCCAGTGATTCCTGGCCTGCGCCGGTAGCCAGCATGATGATCTCGCCCGCCCTTTTTTCCGAGATGGCGGCACTAAGCTGTTGCTGCCCTTCTGATCCACCCGGCAATTCATTGGTGCGGCAGGCATCCATAATAAAATACACTTCCACTCCTTTCCGGCTAAATTCTCCAATCCTGCTTTTGAGCGTGTACAACTGTACATTACCGGTTACGATATAGTTATTTTTATCGCCAGCCGGATTGCAATCGTAGGTAAGAAAGAAAAATTCATCCTGGTTAATGGCATCGCCGTGCCCGGCGAGGTAGAAAAACAACTTATCCCCTTTTTTCAGGTTTTTGCTGCGAAGCCATGCCATCCCTTTTACCCAAAAATTGGCCGCCATTGCCTGCTCATTCAGCAGACAGTAAATATTATCATCCTTTATTTTGCCGCCTGCCGGCGATTTCAGAAAATCACGAAAGAGCTCCGCATCTTTGTCGGCATAGGCCAGCGGCCGGATGTATTTATAGGTAGAAATGCCCATGATCATCGCGAAAGTCTGGGGGGCACGGTCTGTATCAGCCGCCGCCGGGGTGCCCTGGCCGGCCGACTTATACACATGCATGCAAAAAAACAGGAACAACAAGGTCTGTATGAAAGCAGATTTTCGCATAATTTCGGCCAACTAATTTACGGCTTTAACGCGAAGAATGCCCGGTGGCCGTTGTTTCGGCGCAAAATAGACACCTCCGCCAAAATGAAACTGCACAAGCACCTCACCAAATACCTGTATGAACGGGATACTATCTTCGCGACCCTTTGGGTCTTTGCCTTCATTTTTATCCTCGGCTCCCTGCCTATCAACCTTTACTTCGTAAACCCGATTAAACTGGGGTTAAAGGATTTTGATTTTAACGATATGGCCTATGCCCAATTGGGAAAGGCAAAAAATACACCTGTTGACCGCAATATTGTAATTGTGAACAATGGCTATCTCAGCCGCGAGGAGATTGCCCTGGTTATTGACAAAATTGAAAGCCAGAAACCAAAGGTGGTAGCCCTTGACATTACATTTGACGGTCCCCGGGATCCCTCTGCTGATTCCGTCCTCTCAGCTACCATGAAACGCTACCCCAACCTGCTGGCAGCCCGGAAAGTGGTATTAGATGAGCACGACAAGCCGGTTAGTTTTGCCGGCGACTATTTCAAACCCGGTGGAGGTTTTGGACTGGTCAATTTTTTCCAGGATTCCCTAAGCACCTTTCGTTATTACAACTCATTTGAAAAAGCACCTGGTGGAGAGGAATTGCCGGCTCTTTCAACAGCGGTTATAAAAGCCTATGATGAAAAAGCGTATGAGCGGATGGAGAATAAACATCATGAGCATATAACCATTAACTATGAACGCAGGCCATCGCAATACCAGGTGGTGCAACCGGAGGACCTGATGAATGACCTGGTGGAAGACACTGTATTTACCAACAAGATAGTATTGGTGGGGTATGTATCAAACAATCCCAATGATATTGAGGACAAGAAGTTTACACCCATGAACCCGCGTTTTGCGGGCAAATCCGTACCGGATATGAACGGCGTGTTTGTACACGCGAATATAATTTCAATGGCGCTGGATAATAACTATATAAAAACACTACCTTCATGGGTCAACTGGCTGGTAGCCGTGATCCTTTGCTGGTTGCATATGTCATTCTTCATCCGGTACTATCTTGAAAATCATATCTGGTTCCACCTGGTTGCAAAAATTGCACAGGTCGCATCTGCCGTATTCTTTGTATTTGTGAGCTTGCATGTATTTGACCGGTTTAATATTAAACTGGATATGAAGTACTCCATTTTGGTTATTATTATGGCGGTGGATGTCATTTATTTTTACGAGGCCTTCGCCGTTTGGTTGCATAAAAAATTTCACTACCACACCGTTTTTCACCAAAAACATCATTAAACAGACAACAATGAAAAAGTCGATCCTCCTTGTTCCCCTGGTATTGGCAGCGCTACTGCTTCGGGCACAGGAAAATAATTTTCTTCTCTACAGCTTAAAGGGTAACGTAACCGTTGTAGACAATAAAGTGGAAAGCAAGGCCAAAATCGGTCGGATGCTGAACTCCGCATCGGTACTAAAAATCGCAAATGGCGGAACAGTTACACTGATCTGCAATGAAGCAGCAATGTTTTCCCTAAAACCGGGTACGTACACTATGTCTATGTTTGGCGATTCCTGTAAAACGCAAAACAGCTCCGTATCGGCCAACTACGTGCGCTATGTATGGGCCCAACTCACCAGAAGCGGCGCGGCAGGCAGCGATCGCCGCCGCTATATGAACACCGTAGGCGCCGTTAGCCGTTCTGTGAACAATATCTGGATAGATCCACGCCTGGACACCGTAAACTATTCCGGCGGTGAATTTCCTCTTTCCTGGAAATCCTATGCCGATGCAAAGGATTTTGATTTCACACTTTATACGGGTGAAACTTCAGGCACTCCTGCCTTTAAAACAACTGTAGGTAAATTAAAAATTCAACTCGCGTCATTTAAAGACAAGTTGAAACCCGGCACCTCCTACCAATGGACGGCTGCTGTAAAAGGTGAGCAAAACGATGAGTTTAAAGTGTTGAATTATGTGTCCAAAACTGATTTTGAGAAGGTGTTAGCAGACATCAAAGCGGCCAACGGCAATTTTGAAAATTCTGCTGAAGAAGCATACCGCACTGCGTTTATGCTGGAAGATGCGCATTACCTGGCAGATGCCTATCAATATTATTTGAAAGCAACGCAATTAGCGCCGGATGTACCGCTGTACCGCTCCACGCTGATGTCGTTCAAAAAAGACTACGAAATAAAATAATTCCTGGAAGACCTACTGGCCCCTCTGCATATCAGGGGGGCTTTTTTATTTTTGCGATATGAAAATTACACTCTGGAGTATCGGGCGCCAGCACGATGGCCCCCTGGCAGCAGCCATTGAGGATTTTACAAAACGTGCAGGCAGGTATTTTAAAACAGAATGGATGATCATTGCTCCGCCGCGGAATGCCGCTTCGCTGGAAGAGCCTGAGCTTAAGAAAAGAGAAGGACAACTGGTGCTTGAAAAACTGGAAAAAGATGATTTCCTGGTGGCGCTGGATGAACACGGGAAACAAATGAGTTCCGAAAAACTGGCAATATTTCTCCAGGACCGTGCTAACGACAGCACGCGGAATCTCGTTTTCCTGATTGGCGGCGCTTTCGGACTATCGACAGAGGTAATTAGCCGGGCCAACCTTGTATGGGGACTTTCACAGTTGACTTTTCCGCACCAGTTGGTGCGATTGATTCTGGCAGAGCAGGTGTACCGCGCCTGCACGATACTTAAGAATGAAAAATACCACCACCGTTAGGCAGCCATCATTTTAGCGATCATCTCCTTGAGCAAGGAGGCGTCTTCCGTATCAGCGGAATGAATCCCGATACTTTTAAGATTATACTGGTGCAGCAGTAGCAAAACCCGCTCTGCGCCTTCATAACCATAAAGATTGGCGGCATGCAGGTAATCCTTTACAAAGAATGGATTTACGCCCAGCGCTGTTGCAACCGCTTTTTCCTCACGGCTTCCGGCCCCAAAAACCATAATCACTTTGCTAAAAAAACTATAAAGCGAGGGCAACACCAATTGAATAGGTGCGGCCTTTGGATTTGCTTCAAAATACTGGACAATACGGATGGCCTTGGCAAGATCTTTTTTAGCGAGCGCTGCCTGTAGTTCAAATACGTTAAACTCTTTGCTAACACCTACAAATTCTTCAATATCTTCCTCGGTGATCGATTTCCGTTTACCAAGATTAACAGAGATCTTGTCGATCTCGTTTTCGATCCTTGAAAGATCATTTCCGATATGATCCACTAACAAGGCCAGCCCTTTGGGTGAAATGGAGAGCCCTTTTGACTGTACCAGCTCCTGCGTCCACTCAGGCAATTGGTTGTCGTACATTTTTTTGGTGCTCACCAACACCGCTTTTTCTTTCAGCACCTTGGCAAACTTTGTACGGCCGTCTACCTTTTTATCTTTATAGGACACAACAAAAATGGTGGAAGAAAGCGGATTGTCTACGTACGGCTCCAGTTTTTCAATATCCCGCATATGTTGTGCTTCTTTGAGCAATACAACCTGGCGTTCGGAAAACATCGGGTAACGCCGGCAGGCGTTAATTACGTCGGCCCAGTTGGCATCCCGGCCGTAGAAAACGGTACGGTTAAAAGAAGCTTCGCTTTCGGTCAGGATATGATGTTCGGCATAGTCGATGGCCTTGTCGATATGATATTCTTCATCCCCTTCCAGCCAGTAGACGGGTTTAAATTTGCCTTTTTGCCATTCCGCGATGATCTTTTCCACAGCCATAAGACGCTAAGATACAGGCTTTCAGGCGCAATTCCTTCAACAAAGAATTAACGTTGTGAATGCAACCAGGGTTTCTGGCACGGTTTTCGGAAATTTGAGCGCGAACAACGAATTTTGGTCCACCCGGGCCATGTAAACCGGGTCAAGAACTTTATATTAATACAAAAATTTAAACCCATTTGTATGACAAACACGAATTATCCATCAGCCACTCCGCCGCCCCAACCGCCGAAGAGCAACAAGGGCAACAAAAATATTTTGATCGCTGTGCTGGCTGTTGCTTTGCTGGGTACCTGGGGCTATTTCCTGTACGACAAGAATAAGTCGAACGAGCAAATGACCACTAAAGACACCCAGGTAGCAAAAGTTACCGATGAAAACGATGATTTGAAAAAAGGTTTGGATGAAGCAATGGCCCGTTTGGACTCCGTAACCGGTGCAAACAATTCCCTGGAAGGAAAACTCAGTGATCGCCAAAAAGAAATCCAGCAAAAAGCAGCTGAGATCCGCAAGATCCTGAACGACAAAAATGCTACTGCCGCTGAATTGGCAAAAGCTCGTACCATGATCAGCGACCTGAATGGTCAGATTGCAAGCCTGGAATCAGAAGTGGCCCGGCTGACTGGTGAAAACCAACAGTTGACAGCCAACAACCAGCAGTTGACGCAGGATAAGGCTGATTTGACGCAGAACCTGCAAAGCACTACCACGCAGAAAGAAGAACTGGAGCATACGGTAGATGTGGCCTCCACGTTCAGCGCGTCGAATATCCAGGTTACACCTATGAAAGAAAAGAAAAATGGTAAAGAAAAAGAAACAACTACCGCAAAACGCGTAGACAAACTGGTTGTGTCTTTTGATATTGAAAACCGCATTGCGAAATCCGGCCCGGCAGATATGTATATCGTAGTAACCGGTCCCAATGGCCAGGTAATCCAGGATGCATCGCTGGGTTCAGGTTCACTGACAACCCGTAACGATGGCGACAGAACATTTACAACACGTATCCCCGTTGAATACGAGCAGGGAACCCGCAAAAACGTATCATTCCCGATCCGTCAAAGCGATTTCCAAACGGGCGACTATAAAATTGAGGTGTACCATAATGGCTTCAAAATTGGTGAAGGCACACGTACACTTAAAAAAGGTGGTTTATTCGGTTAAAAGCAGTTGTACAAACTCCTGCTGGAGGCTATCTCAACACGAGATAGCCTCTTTTTTTTAGCATCCCTGTCCTTATCCACAATGTGCAATTTTTTTTTGCCTCAACAATAGCGCTTTCTGTAGCTTCATTGCTACGACGTACAAACTGCATGATGAAAGATACCAAGTCTTTACTCCTTGTATTATTATCGGCCGGGCTGGTAGCCACCTGGGTTTATCATCTCTACGACAAGACGATTTACAGCAATCGCAGAACCGAGGTGTACATTAAAGATTCTGTTGCGGTGGCAGAGGGAATTCGGGATTCGCTGCAAAAAATCTATAGCGGAACAATCACCGACCTGGGTTCGCGGCTCGATTCCACGGCGTCCAATGCTGATTCACTGCAAAATGCGCTGTCGCAGAAAATGGGACAAATCCGAAACCTGCAGCAGGAAATCAATGGCATTCTTACCAAAAAAGGCGCTACGCGCGAAGAACTGGCCAGTGCACGCTCCAAGATCGATCAATTGCAAGGCCTGGTTCGCCAACTCCGCAGCCAGAATAAAAGCATGGAGGATGAGCAAAAGCGCCTTAGCCTGGTGATGGATCAACTCAACGGGGACATCCGGGGACTGCAGCAAAACATCCAGAAACTCGGCGACGAGAACAAGGATCTCACTGAAAAAATCAATGCAGCATCTGTGTTTGTAGCTTCGGAAGTAAACCTGTCGGCTGTAATGGTGCGCGGCTCGCGCGAAGAGCAAACGTCCTCTGCACGCAAAACCCGGAAATTTGTTGCGTCTTTCCGGGTTCAGAATAATGTGAATGCATATAGCAATGCAGAAGTGTTTATGGTGCTGACCGGGCCCGATGGGCAAATTATCCAAAACCCGGTTTGGGACTCAGGCACAATGGACACGCGCAATGAAGGCCGCAAGCAATATAGCATCAAGGTACATTTTGAATACGACAAAGGCGACTCCAAACAACTCCTGTTCTCCCTCAATACAGACTCCTATCGGAAAGGTGTATATCTTCTCCAACTTTATCACAATGGCTATATGATTGGCCAGGCCAGTAAAAAGCTGGGGTAAGAAAAAGAGTACTCAGCCACTTCATTTTACAAAAACATACAGCCGCCGGCCTGGCAAAAAAAGCCCCGACGCAAGGTCGGGGCGTATACTTAAGAAACCCAAATTATCAGAAGATATTGTAGCCGTAGCTAACATAATACAAACCGCCAACGTACGGGCTTCCGAATCCTGTACGGTAGTACTTGTTCAGGATGTTTGTGCCACCAATACGAAGCATGCTCTTGGTATCCGGAATGCGGTAGGTAACCTGCGCATCTACTGTTGAGAATGCAGGAAGTGTTCCTTTTACAAAAGTTCCTTCGTAGTAGTTTTTATCCTGCCAGCGCAGCGAGACGTTAAATCCAACGTTCTTGTACACATTCTCATTGCGAACCGCCAGGTTGAAGCGGTATTTAGGTGCATTGAAGAATGTTACTAATCCCGTAGGCACATCACGCAGTTTATCAGAGAATACATTACCGCTCAGGTAGTAGCCTTTGTATACATTGTAGTCGGCGCTGATACCCCAGCCGATCGCTTTTACTTTCTGCGGAGAATTTTGAGTGTAAGAAATATTCGTAGTTGTAAATGGAGACAAAAGATCGGTTACGGCGCCGGTTTTTGTTTGTCCAACAACAATAGTAGCCAGGAAGTCTTTGTATTCACTGTAATACACGTACGCATCTACCATCAGTTTCGGCGTAACGAGACCTTTGTAGCCCAGTTCATACGAAGCTACCGTTTCTGGTTTCACCGGTTTGTAAGTGGCCAATTGAGGCGTTCCTACGCCTGCACGGTATGCTACGATGCTTTCTGCGGTGTAGCCCGGCAGTGCTCCATTCAGCTTGTAATAAGTCTGGAATTCCGGCAGACAGCCAATCAGCACTGCCGTTCCGGTAGACAATGCGATGTACTGGTTCTGCATTGTAGGGAAGCGGTAGGCAGTTTGGTAAGAAAGACGAATGTTATTGTCTTTTGCTACACGGAAAACACCTGTGATCCGTGGTGTGAATTTACCGTCAAAATTAGTTTGCTTGTCGTAGCGGATAGAACCGGTAAGCGTCAACACATCGTCAAAAAGTTTCTTACGAAGTTGAACGTATCCACCGGTTTCATTCACTTTAATATTTCCGCGTTTTGGAATTTTGGCGTAGCCGATTAATGTATCGGTATTATCGGCAAAGAGCGTACCCTGGGAATTGAGTACGTACTGTTTCCATTGTGCGCCTACAATTACTTCCAGTTTATCAGAAAAACCAGCCACGTCAGAAAGATTCAGCTGGCCCTCTCCTGCCCACAGATCCGTTTTATCGAGGAACAACGCCCCGCCGTTTTTGATAGGCGTGGTGATCACTTTGTTCAATGCTGTTTGATAAGCAACTGTACCCGGAATCAGTCGGCCTACATCAGCAACAGCGCGCGCCTGAGCCGCCAGTTGAGCATCTGTAAATGTTCCTGCGCTTTGGCGGCGGCCTTCAGAGTAAGCCAGCATATATTGCGGCATCCAGGAAGCACTGATAGTTGTAAGACCACCCGAAGTGTTCAATGTAGGTTTCCAGTATTCATTTACAAAAGCACCAGCTGCCGAAGCATTGTAGGAGTTACCGGCATTCTCCTGGGTGGTGTATCCACGTACAAACCAGGATTTGGAGCGAAGCTCCAGTTTGTGCTGGGCCATCTTCAGGCCTTTCAGCGAGTAGCGATCTGCCCCCGTGTACACCGTCGTACCTGTTCCAAGATAGCTGTTGAAAGAAGCTTCCAGGTTAGGTGTGATCTTGTAGTGAAGACCGCCTGTGAATTTTACATTCAGGCTGTTATAATCTACCAGGTATTTTTCTTCATAACCGGTGCGCGTTACGTTGTTAGCGGCCTGTGCAGCCGGGGTGGCACCAAAATAGCCATACCGGTTAGCGAGATAAAACGGTACAAATAATTGCGCCGCAGGCTGAACCGTGCTGGGGAATAAACCGATAAATGTAGCCACCTGGGAGTTGGTGGGATAAGGGTTGTTAATACCAGTAAAATAACCGTTGGCAGAAGTATTCAGGTCTACCATTCCACCGCTTGCAGAGAGTACACTTGCGTTAATGCTGGATTGTAACACCTGTGAAAGTGCGGCAATATTTACTGCAGTTTCATCTCCGTAAATATTGATACCGTTGAAATCGGGGTTGTTGCGGTCGCCGGCAGATAATGCATACAAACCGGTTGCATCCAGGCTCTTGTTGCGATAATCATTCGCCTGCCAGTCGGTGCCCTTGATCAGTTCACCAGCCAGTTTGATCGCAAATTTGTCGTTGTACGATTTGGCCCAGCGGATAGACCAATTGTAATACGGTGCCGGGCGGGTCTGCTTACCATCGGTATGCATAATACCCTGTTTGATGTCGAAACTCAAACCCTGGTACTTAAATGGATTTTTGCTATTGATCAGCAATGTACCGTTCATTCCACCGGAACCATACAGCGCTGACGAAGCTCCTGACAGCAATTCGATATTATCTACATCCAGTTCCGTAAGACCGATCACACTACCTACTGCAAAATTCAATCCCGGCGCCTGGTTGTCCATTCCATCAATCAATTGGTTTAACCGGGTATTACCACTGCTTACAAAACCACGGGTGGTAATCGTGCGGAACGAAAGGCTGGCAGTGTGGATATCAACACCTTTAAAATTGCCAATCGCTTCGTAATAGTTGGGAGCGGCAACGCTTCGCAGGGCTGCGCCACCAAGCCGTTCTACAGTAACAGGAGCGTCGAGGGCGCGTTGCGCACTTCTTGTTGCAGACACCACAACCTCCTGTCCCATGGAAGTAGAAGGAACAAAATTGACGTTGACTTTTTCACTGCTGCTCACCATCAGTTCATAAGTTTCATAACCAACCGATGTAAACACCAGTGTTACCGGCAAGCGGGTCACCGAAAGTGTAAATTCTCCATCAGGATTGGTGTAAGTACCAATGTTCGTTCCTTTTACGGAAACGGACACGGCGGGAACAGCATCATTTGTAGCATTGTTGCGAACGGTACCGGATACGGTTACTGTTTGTGCATGAGTAAGTGACGAAAGCAAAACAGTCGTTAGCAAGGCGGCAAGAAAGCGGAGGCCTTTTCTCATACGGCAGAGTTTTAGTTTGGAATTGGATGGAAAAATAAGAATTGTACAATTTATGTAAAAATTTAATTTTTAAGGAGAAAGGATAAATTGTTGAAATCTTTGACCGGCTTTTTGGGGGCCTTTTTTGCAACCATTGGTACTTTCGGGAATGGCTAATTTTTCGTTTCCCGGGCAAACCGGCTTCTATAGCGGAAAGGTCAGGGATGTCTACAGCATCGGCCAGGAATGGCTGGTTATGGTGGCTTCCGACCGGATTTCGGCCTTTGATGTCATTTTACCCCGAACCATCCCGTTTAAAGGCCAGGTTTTGAACCAGATTGCGGCCTATATGCTCCATGCCACTGCGGATATTTGTCCAAACTGGCTCGTCAACGTACCCGCGCCGCCGGTATCCATCGGCCGCAGATGTATCCCTTTCCGGATTGAAATGGTGGTTCGCGGAAACCTGGTTGGCCATGCCTGGCGTACCTACCAGGCCGGTTTACGCACCCTTTGCGGAGCCACACTGGCGGACGGATTAAAGGAAAACGACTTCTTCCCCACTCCCATTATTACGCCCTCCACCAAGGCCGATGCAGGGCATGATGAAGATATTACACCCACAGAGATCCTGGCGCGCGGACTAGCTACCGAAGCAGAATGGGAACAACTGAGCCAATATGCCCTGGCGCTTTTTGAACGGGGAAAAGAAATTGCCGCCAGCCGGGGATTGATCCTGGCCGACACCAAATATGAATTTGGCAAAATAGGTAATCAAATCTTCCTGATGGATGAAGTGCACACGCCCGACAGCTCCAGGTATTTTTATGCAGACGGCTTCGCCGAAAAACAGGCTGCTGGCCAGCGGCAGCAGCAGCTTAGCAAGGAATTTGTGAGAGAATGGCTGATCGAAAATAATTTTATGGGAAAGGAAGGGCAAACCGTACCGGTGATGAGTGACGAATGGGTGAATACAATTTCCCACCGCTATATTGAACTATACGAAAAAGTAATTGGCGAAGCATTTGTACCTGAACCGCTTTCTGACGCGGCGCTGGAGAGCAGGATCAATGCAGCGCTGCAATCCCTGACAAATGAAAAAATGGCTCATTAGCCTGGCCTCGGCAGTAATTGCACTGATGGCTTCGGCACAACAAAACAAGGATTATTTTCTGCTCATAGGCACCTATACAGATGCGGGAAGTGAGGGGATTTATGTATTTCGCTTCCACGGGGAATCAGGTAGCGTATCAGCAGTATCAAAGGTTGTTACCTCCAACCCCTCCTTTCTTGCCGTATCTCCCGATGAAAAATATGTTTACGCGGTAAATGAAAATGCAGATTCAACCCGCTTTCTGCGCGCAGGCAGCGTTGCCTCTTTTTCCTTTAATAAAAAAGACGGAACACTTCAATTTTTAAACACGCAGCTCTCCGGCGGCGCACACCCGGCCTATGTGGCAATCGACAAAACCGGGAAATGGGTGGCCGCAGGAAATTATACAGCAGGTTCCCTGGCGCTCCTTCCCGTTCTTGCAAACGGACGCCTCGACAGCGCCACACAAATAATTCAGCACTACGGCCACGGTGTAAATCCCAGCCGCCAGCGATCACCACACGTACACTCTACCATTTTTAGTCCGGACAATAAATACCTGTTCGCCCAGGACCTGGGCACCGACCGCATATCGATCTACGCATTTGATGCCGGCACAGGAAAACTGAGTGAGCAACCTGTTTTTGAGCAAACGGTAAAACCCGGTGCCGGTCCCCGGCATATCGCCTTCTCACCAGATGGAAAATTCGTTTACCTCGTGCAGGAAATGAGCGGTGAAATTGCTGCCTATCGTTTTGAAAATGGTAAAACGGAATGGATCCAGGACATTTCTGCATTGCCCACCGGCTTTAAAGGTTCCATTGGCAGCGCAGATATTCACGTTTCGCACGATGGAAAATTTCTCTATGTATCCAATCGCGGATCTTCCAACACCATCGGTGTTTTCTCGATCAATAGCAGCACTGGGATGCTGACGGCAAAAGATTTTACATCCACCAGGGGCAAAACTCCACGCAATTTTAACCTGACGCCCGATGGCAGATTTTTGCTGGTAGCCAACCAGGAAAGCGCAAACGTGGTGATTTTCCTGGTTGATCCAAAAACCGGTTTACTAACGGATACGGGAAACCGTATTCCTATCAGCAAACCGGTATGTCTTCAGTGGATCTCAACAGGATCGGATTGATGTGAAGGGTCGGGCCAGTGTATATGCTCAGGGTTCAATAGATCAGTTTCCATTGGGCAGGGTAAAGGAAAATGTACTCCCCTTTCCGGGTGCGCTTTCAACAAACATCTTACCACCGTTCTTCGCCAAAAACTCCTTGCACAGCATCAGGCCCAGGCCCGTGCCTGCTTCATTAGCGGTGCCTTTGCTGGTAAAATAATTATTGGCATTAATTCTTTTCAACGTTTCATCACTCATACCGGTACCGGTATCTTCTACAAAAACTTCCACATAGGATTCAGCCGGGTTGGCGCCTACCGATACGCGACCAGCTTCTGGCGTAAACTTGATGGCGTTAGACAACAGGTTACGCAACACCAGGTTTACCATATCCCGGTCTGCATAGATATAAACCGGAGTTTCCATTTTTGTTTCCAGGTAAATTTTCTTCGCATCTGCCTGCAAACGAAGCACCAGCATTACTTCGCGCGCCAGCGCCGCAACATCGATCAACTGCGGCCGGAGCGCATCGGCCTGCATCTGGCTTTTGGCCCATTGCAGCAGGTTTTCCATTAATCCCGTGGTGTAGTTCAAATCACTCACCACATCCGGTATCATCAATTTTATTTCCTGCGCAGGCAGGTCAAATTGCTGCACATTGCGAAAAAGATTGCGCAAGGCATACATAGGCGTTTTAAGATCATGGGCTATTACCGAAAACAACTTGTTTTTCAGTATGTCCAGCTCCCGCAGCTCATGCGTTTGTTTTTCCAGCAACTGTGCCTTTTGTTCCACTTCGCGTTTTCCATCTTCTACTTCCAGCTTACTATTGTATAGTTCTGCATTTCTGCGAAGAAGATTGGCCTGGTAACCATTATTCTCACGCTTGAACATGTACATACAGCAAAATGTAAACAGGATGGCGAGCGTCTGTACAAAAACATAGAACTTATAATTTGCCTGCACCAGGGAATAGCCGTAATTATGTTTTACTACATACGCCACGAAATATAAGCCCATGGAGAGGCCAACAGCGAGGATAACGTTGCGCATGTTTTTCAGAAGAAATACGCCGAGCACCGCATAAAACACGAAGAACAACTCAATTCCAAGATCTAGCCCCGCAGCATAAACAAGGCTGGTCAGCGCCGGGTAAAAAATGAAATAAATGAGACGCGCAGTTTCATATTTGCGAAAATGATTGGCGATAAGAACGGCGCCGCTGATGATAGCCGGAGAGCAGGCCACAATCCATGCCAGTGCCGGAAGATGATCATCATTAAAAAGACCAGCAATGGGAATGATAATGCCATTCATAAGACCCATTGCATTCAGAATATTGAACACAGCGAGCTTGGTACGTTCATATTCGTCCATCACGGGATTAATGCCGATGGAGCGAATGCTGCCAAAAACGGCTGGCAGCCGGTAGAAAAGTGTCTTCATGGTGCAACTGGATTGGTTATGTCACAGTTTTCACGGGTACTACGGATTTTACTTGCTTAACCTTCGAAACTTCACAGGATAAAAGAATAAAAAAACGGGATCTGCAATGTAGCTACGTTACACGATTTCCTGTGGATTTAAAATAAGTGGAAATAATTAGAAAATTTTTCTAACAGATTATTTGCCAGGCAATTATAGCCAAAAAAATAATACCCTTAGACGGTCAGAATATACCCTTAAACGGTCATATTATAATTACAATGGCGCGTATTATTACGAGTTCCAGTAGTCGAAAAACAGCGGTTTCGCGTACCCCAAAAGGCTCAATCTGAATTACCGGACAGTTTTGGCCGCAGGCGCGACCTTGATTTATTAAACACATTCCGGCCTTTGTCGATCCCCCGGCGCAATTCGGCCTGTTGTTCTTCCGGCAGGTGAATTACCTCCTGGCAGGCTTTGCTGCAGCATTGTTCAAATTTTTCCCGGCATTCGTCACACTGAATAAATAACAGGTGACAGGCGTCATTCACGCAATTGACATGTGTATCCGCAGGTTTACCACATTGATGGCAATGAGCGATGATTTCCGGGGTAATGCGCTCACCCAGGCGCTGATCAAAAACGAAGTTCTTCCCGTGAAATTTGTTGGGAAGCTGCTTTTCACGCACGTCGTGCGCATATTTAATAATGCCACCTTCCAGGTGAAACACGTTTTTAAATCCCTTGTGCAACATCCAGGCAGAAGCCTTTTCGCAGCGGATACCACCCGTGCAATACATGATGATATTGCGGTCTTTATTTTCCTCCATCATCTCTACCGCCATCGGCAACTGCTCCCGGAACGTATCGCTCGGCACCTCGATCGCATTTTCAAAATGTCCCACTTCAAACTCGTAATGATTGCGCATGTCAATCACAATTGTATCAGGGTCATCGGTCAACCTGTTGAACTGCTCTGCGGTAACATACTTACCGCGATTCTCCATATCAAAACCCGGATCAGTAATGCCGTCAGCGACAATATTCTTGCGGACTTTAATATCCAGCACATAAAACGATTTGCCGTCATCATCCACAGCAACGTTAAGTCGCAGATCTTCCAGTCCCGGTACCTGGTGCAGGAAATCCCGCAGGGCGGGAAAATTGGCCTGGGGCACGCTTACCTGGGCATTGATCCCTTCTGCCGCCACATAAATGCGACCGAAAACGTTCAGCGGTTCCAGTTGACGGTAAAGATCATTGCGGAACAACGCAGGATCCGGAATTTTAAAATAACGGTAAAAAGAGATGGTAATACGAGGCGTTGGGTCTGCCTCAATGCGTTGCTTGAGCTCCCGGCGGGAGATACGATTATGAAGTGCTGCCATGATAAATGAATTTTATTCCGCTTCGCGAAACCCAATTGCAGGTTGGGCAAAATTCTAAAGCAGCACAAAGATAGGAAATAGAGAATAATTAAAAATTAATAGATGAAAAATGAAAGATGATAGAGAGTAACTAATAATTAATAGATAAAAACTAAAAGTGAAAAAATCGAACAATGAAAGACGATGGAGAATAATTAAAAATTAATAAATGAAAGGTGAAAAATGAACGAGAAAAGAGAATAAGAAAAAACGAATAGATGAAAATCTAATAATGAAAGATTCACATTTCCACATTTTCACATCAGCACATTTTCACATTTTCACATTAGCATTAGCACATTTTCTCAAGGCCAATCGTCTCCGCGGGGGCGGAGGAAGCGGCGGAAGCCGATGCGGATTGCACTTTTGTAATGAACACCATCAATATACCCGCTTACAAAATCTACCCGGAGCTGTTTGAAGATATTATCGATGCCCACAAAAGCCTCATAATAATTTCGGTCCTTGTCAAGATAAAACCCATTGGCCCCGGTTACGAGGTAAAGGTTTAACCGCCGTATTCCCGGTATTTTATTTGTCAAAAAACCATTGAAGTTGTGTTCAATATGCGCCAGCGCATAAAAATGATCCGTATTGCTAAATTGGTACAGCGGCAACAGTTGGAAGCTGTTCAAAAATTCTGTCGCAAAAGTTGATAGATTTCCGTTGAAATGCTGGTAGTCTGGCAACTCCACTTTTTTGTTGTCAATAAATCCACCTACGCCCAGCCTGTAGCTGAAGCGGCCCAGCATATGAAAATTCAGATCGTCTTTGATCGTAAGTTTCCATTTACTAAAGTCCTCATCGCTTCCCAGGAAGTGATCAAAGCTGCGAATGTATTGCAATGAAAATACCGGGTATTTGGAGCCCAGGTTAATTCGCCGGTCAGGCAACTGCATGTATTTAACACCCGGCTGCCAGGTAATTCCCAGCAGCCCCAAAAATACCTGGTGGCGTTTGATATTTTCACTTACCAGTTCATCCGGATAATTGGGTGTATAGCTTTTATCCGCCCGGTCGCGCCAGGTGTAATCGGTTCGGTTATCCAGCGGCATCCTGTCCTGGTACTGGAAGGCGGCGGTCCATGAAAAACCATGTCCAATGCCTTTATTATAACTACCGCGAAAGTACCAGGCTTCGTATGTTTTCATCCGGTTATTTTCCCCCAGTAAACAGGATAGCGTGTTGCCTCTCGGACCAATCGGGCTATTGTTATTAAACTGGAAAACCCGCTTGCCACCCGAAAGCATGATCGAAGAAAGGTTGCTTTTTCCGTACCGGTAAATAGCAGTCAGGTGTGCGTTGAAATGATGGTTGGTAAATCCGTAGCGGAGGTTGGGAGCAATCGAAATACTGCGCGCACCAAACAGCGTCGTGTCCAGCCGTTTTGTCCAGATAGCGCCTGTATTGATCACAAGTCCTTCCGCGGGGTTAAAACTGAATTGTTCTGTAAGCGGACGGATCGTAAAACTGGATCGTTTTGTTTCTGCAAAAAATGTTTTTTCAAATAACATTACTCCCAGCATATTTACGCGGTTGCGTATCCGGTCGAGCGAATCCAGGTAGCGCGGATCTTTTCGTGCAATTTCCAGGCTGTCTTTTCGCCGGTAATCGGCTATTTCTTCATCCATCAACGGCACAGGCCGTATATCTTTCCAATAACCTGCGTCTTTTTTGTTGGCGCTGTCGCGATAAGTCAGTATCGTGGAATTAAAATCTCCCTTTTTAAAGTCGGGATGAATATCAAAATCAGAATAGATATTGATAAAGCTTCCATACGCATCAAAGCCCAGCGCTTTTACAGATGGATAAATTACCTGGCTGCTGATAGACCACACATCTCCTTCGAGCGGACGGTACAACTGCTCTACCTGCAGGGAATCGATAAACTGCATCTGGGATTCTTTGGTCAGCAGCAATTGCAGGGAATGTATTCTCCAGTCGCCATCCACTATATTAAGATAGCCACTGAAAAGCGGTTCATATTTTCGACGCGGTGTAACTTTTATTTTGTCGATGGTCTTTCCATCTTCCTCAAATTCTCCTTCATATTTATATTCATAGAAATTGAGCGCATTGGAGGCGATGGGCGAGACAAAACCGCGGGGATTGAGATTATTACCGATGAATATGTTGTTGTCATAAAAATTAAAAAACTGCGGTGCGCTCAGGCCATAACCATCACTTTGCCCGCTTACCTTGGAAGAAAGCACCTGGATGTTCTCCTTATTGGGCTTATCTACCGAATAGTTGGAAACTGTTTCAGAGAGGTAAAGCATCTTTTGATGGCTCGTATCTCCGTCTTCAAAATCAAGTTTAGTACCCAGGAAGCGTTTCGGAAAACTTCTTACCCGCAGTTGACCTTTTGTATACACCTGGCAGGAAAACCGGTCTAACTGGTCCTGGTAGTACGTGCGCTTCTTTATAACGTTCCGGATTATTTCATACGCGGGGTCCTCTCCTTTTCCACTCCTGACTACAACGGCCGACAGTGTTACTTCCTGTACGCTTAACTGGAAATTGACCACTACATCACCTTTGCCGCAGGTAACCACCTTTTCTTCCTGGCTATAATTTACACTTTGGCAAACCAGTGTATAGGTACCGGGATCGACCTCTAAAAAATATTGTCCTTCGGCATTCGCGTTTGTGCCTTTTGACGCGCCTTTGATAAACACGGATGCATACGGCACGGGTTTACCGAGACTGTCTGTAACCAGGCCGGTGATTTTTTGGGAAAAGGCCACCACCGAAAATCCGAAGCATAAAAGGAAACAGGTAAGTTGACGCATAGATGCTGATGCCGAGCCAATTTTACTTAAGATAAGCAAGTATTTTCAAACAAACGCTACGTCCACATCAGCGACGGCTGCTTGCGCGAAGATAGCTGCCGGTTAGTGCTCCAAAACCGCCAACCAGTCCACCCAGCAACGCCGTAACCAATATCAACAGCAATGAGTTGCCGCCGAGCGGCAGCAATTGCGCGATTTTATGCGAGAGGTAATGCTGGTTTTTCTGATCTATCCACCATGCCAGTGCTGCCCATAAGAGGAATACCCCCAGGAAGCCGGCCAGGAAGGCCTTTCCGGCCCGCTGATGAACCAGCAGGGCCGACAGCAGTGCGGCCAGCGCAATGCTCCACCATGGGAAATACAGACCTGCCACGAAGCTTAGCAAAGCCGTTAGCAGGAGCGAGACGATTAATTTCATGTCAGGCCTTATTTAGCTTTTTGAAAATTTCATGATCCACTTTACCCGTTTGTCTGTCTTATCACCATCCCGCATAAACCACAACGAATAGTAATCTCCCTTTACCCATGTATCTACGAAACTATCGTAGTATTTGCTGCCCGGGTTCCCGCTTTGTCCGGCCGGGTAAACCCCAAATGCCTGGATGGGCGTTGAAAGTTGCACAATCATTCTCCAGCTGGGGCCGTGGCTTTGGGTAACCGCATTGATCACCTGCCCGGTACCGCCCACATCCAGGTTGGCGCGTGCAAGTGGTAGCAGTGTTTTGCCTTTATCCATGATATGATAAATACCCGGGCCTTTGAATTTAGCCCATTCCAGTTTTCCTGCAGCATCTGCCTTTTTCAAAACAGGTGTCGCTTTTTTCAACGCCTCCGTTACCAGGTCGTACAGGGTTTCAATTTGTGGCGTGTTGATATTATCGATAAACCGGTTAGCCGAATCTTTTTTCAGCAATTCAACCGTCGTCTGATCGCTGGGCCATTCGGCTGCAGGCTGAACCTGCGCCAGTTCATCGCCCCAGATGGCGGCAGCGGTGCTGTCCCACCAGGTCTCAAACACGGTTTCGCCTTTTGAATCGGGCGTAGCCTGCATATCCCAGTTCTTTACCAGTTCGAGATAGGTGCGGCTGTCTGCAGCCAGTTCATTTTCCCGAACATATTTTAGCAGGATGGGAACTGCATCCTGGCCAATGGTGCTGAAGTAATCATTCTGTAATTTCTTCATGTCGTCCACGGTAATATTGTTCATGTTCTCCAGGTGATGTTCGATAGATATAGCCCTTGGCGTAATATAGCTGCCCGGTATAAAATAAGGATAGGTAGCATCTGCCGGGCGCTGGTTTGCGCTTTCTAAAAAACCGCGCTCAGGATTCAGTGCATGTGGGTTTTCTGCCTGTGGAATAAATCCCTGCCACATATAGCTGCTGTCAACACCGGGCATTACATAGAGCCCCTGTCGGTTCCAGCGCGCCGGAAATTTGCCCTGTTGCCAAATGGCAATATCCCCGGTACGGGAAGCGAATACAAAATTTTGCCCGGGACAGTCAAAAGTTTGAATGGCAGCTGCATATTCATCATAGCTGGCTGCACGGTTTAGTTTGTAAAAAGTAAGCGCTTCATTGCTTGGGTCGTGGGCCGTCCAGCGAACGGCAATATTCCGGCCTTTGGCCGAAGGATCATTAAAATCCTGGTCGTACAGCACCGGTCCAAAAATGGTATAGGCCACGGTGTCATACACAGTGGATCCCCCATTTACGCGGATAGTGTCTATCCGCAGGGAAGTGGGCGTCCATTGCCCGTTGAACCAATATTCTTTCTTACTGCGGTCTTTGAATTTAACTTCGTAAAAGTCTTTTACATCCCGTTGGGAGTTGGTAACACCCCAGGCGATATTCTCGTTAAAGCCGATAATAATATAGGGACTTCCCGGAAGTGACACACCGTATACATTACTGTTGGGAGTTTGCAGTTGCATCTCATACCAGATAGATGGCAGTGATAATTCCAGGTGCGGGTCATTGCAAAGAATGGGGGCGCCGCTTTGTGTTTTTTTGCCACTTACCACCCAGTTGTTACTGCCGTTGGATGGATCCTGGCGGGCATCCGGCATGTTGGCAACCAGTGCATTTTTTGACAGGTAAAGTGAATCAGCTGAAGTCGGCGCTACGGGCACAATCCCTGGCGCAGCAAATGCTGTTCCTTTCGGCACTATTGGTAGCAACGAATCGGGAATCTGCGGGTAGAGTACCTGCATCGTTGAATCGCCAAAAATCGATTTTTCATTGGTGTACGGCAGATCGCGCTGGGTGTCTCCTGCCAGCATATTAGCCATCATTTTCAGCAGTAGCGCGGTCCGCAGGTTAGACCATTCTGCCGGTTGCAGGTCCAGGAGTTTATATTCCATTGGCAGCGTACTCCGCGTTAGCGAATGAATATAGGAATTAACGCCGCGGGTATAGGCGTCGAAATTTGCTTTGCTTACCGGATCCTGCTCAATAACGCGAAGCGCATTCTCGGCGGCAAACCGCATCCCGTTACGGCGTTGCAGGCGGTCGTAGGTAATGGCCTTCTCCCCTGCTATTTCACTTGCCCTTCCTTCGGCAGCACGGGTTTGCAGATCCATTTGGAACAAGCGGAAGCGGGCATGCAGATAACCTTGTATAAAATAAAGGTCTTCGTCGTTGGCGGCAAACACATGCGGCACCAGCCGGTCATCGAAATACACTTCGGCTTTGTCTTTCAGGCCGTCAAAATGCAGGTCGCCACCAAAATCCTGGTCGGCCGGTTCGGCATTCTGCCAAAACCCTTCCTGCGGACTAACGAATTTTCCAAGTGGGGGAATCTTTCCCCATTTTTTATTCATCGCAACAACCAGCCCGGTGGTGATTACTGCGGAAATGATGAAGGGCGCAATTCGCATAGCGTTAATAATGATAGCGAAAGATAAAAAAAACTCGGAAACACCCCTACAAAACTTTCCCGGGGGTTAATAAACCGTAACCGGCAGGGAAACTAAACGTTTTGGTATGGTTTTTATTCTATTATAGCAGGATTACATTTCTTAACTCATAAATACATCAATTATGAACACAAGAACAAAAGTAGCGCTCGGCATCCTGGGCGCCGTGGCAGCAGGTGTTGCTATAGGATTATTGGTTGCTCCTGAAAAAGGAAAAGATATGCGTAAACGCATTAAAAAGACGGCAGGTGGCTGGGCAGACAATCTCAATCATCTTTTTGCCCAGGGTAAACATGAGCTGGAAGAATTGAGAGAAAAAGGACGTCATGCAAAGGCTTCTGCAGAAGACAAAGTGAATAAGCTCAAAGAAAGCCTGTCTTAAATTAAGATACGAAAAGGCTGTTTCAGTATTTTCCAGTACGGACGCGGATTTTGAGATGTATTTTTACCCTTGAAAACACCGTCTTCAGCGTTGGTTCTTATTGAAACAGCTTTTTTTTATTCACTTTATTAAGCACTACATGGAAACCGAACAACTCAAAGAAAAAGCAGAAGATTTGACGTCCCATATCGGGGAAATGGCGGATACGTTTTATAAGCTAACCACCGTCAAACTGGCCAAGCAAGCCACTTCTATTGCCTCCAATGCAATTAGTATCGTAGTGGTGTGTATGCTGGGCCTTTTCATTGTGTTTTTTGGCGGTATGGGTTTGGCGTGGTACCTGGGAGATGTAATGGAAAGCCGCGCTGCAGGCTTTGCCGTGGTTGGTGGCTTTTTTCTATTGGTGCTGATTGTTGTACTTGCCGTTCGTCGCAAACTGATTTTCCCCTATTTAAGAAACGCTATCATCCGCAGGATTTATGACTAGGAAAATTACCACTTACGAAGATTTGCTGGAAGAAGAACAACATCTTCAGCAATTGCTGAATGCCCAGAAAAAGCTAATTCAGACTGATCTGAATGAAATAAAAATGGAGCTTGCGCCTGCTATCCAGGCGGTTTCCTTTGCCGGTCGTCTCATTACCCGCGATGGAAGCAATCCGCTGGTGAATATGGGTGTAAATTCCGTTATCGATGTTGTTATTAAAAAAGGTCTGCTGGGTAAATCCGGCTGGCTGGCCCGTTTGGTCGTACCCTTTTTTCTCAAAAACTTCTCCTCGCATGTGGTTACGGATAACCTGGACAAAATTAAAGGAGGCTTCCAGGCGGTAAAAAACTGGTTTTCAAAAAACGGTAAACACCATGACGATGACCCATCCCCCGTTGAAGCAGATGATTATGAAGACGATGATGAATAGCCCCTGCGAATGCCTATATTTATACTGACGCATCAAAAAAAACTGACCCTTCATGCCATCTTTCAACGACCGGATCAAGCAACTGCTGGTACTTGGCCTGCTGCTGATGCTGGTTTACCTGACCATCAAAGAACTGTATATTTTCCTTCCCGGCCTGTTGGGCGCCCTTACACTTTATATTCTCAGTCGCGGCCATTATTTCCAAATGGTATACAACCGCAAATGGAAACGTGGGCGGGCTGCCACTTTCTTTATAATATATTATTTGTTACTCCTGGGATTACCCATTTTTCTCACCATCACGCTGATCAGTCCTAAGATCAACGCATTCCTGGATAACCCTACAGCCATGCTGGACGCTGCCAAAGCCTCGATCATGAAGATCCAGCATAATATCGGGATCAATTTTGTTACGGAAGATTCACTGTCTTCTTCATTGAGTAAGGCAACAGCCTTTATCCCAAAGATCCTGAACAGCACCGCCACGCTGGTTTCTAACCTGGCCGTCATGCTGTTCATGTTGTATTATATGCTGTATCACGGCCGGGATATTGAAAAATTCCTGACGCGCGTTATTCCGCTTAAAACAGACAATATCAACCTGCTGGCTTCTGAAACCAAAAAAATGGTAAAAGCCAATGCATTGGGAATTCCGCTGATCTCTATCATCCAGGGCCTTACAGCCATGCTGGGCTACTGGATTTGTCACGTCCACGAATTTGCTTTGTGGGGTTTTCTTACCGGTGTGTTTGCATTTTTTCCGGTTGTCGGAACTATGATCGTTTGGGTGCCTCTCGACCTTTACCTGTTTGCCACAGGTGATACGTTCTGGGCAACCATACTGTTGATATATAGCGTAATCGTAACGGGCAACGTAGATTACCTGGCCCGGATGACGCTGCTTCGCCGCCTGGGTAATGTACACCCGGTAATCACCATTCTCGGCGTCATTGTCGGTCTTGGACTGTTCGGGTTTATCGGGCTTATCTTCGGTCCGCTGCTGATCAGCTATATCGTTGTGCTGTTTGATATTTATATGAATGAATTTACGCACGACCGACATGAAGCACAGAACGAGTCCGCTGTAGTAGAGGACAGGCCCGAACCCTGACTTCACCGGGCATTTTACCCCGTTTACCGACTTTTTACCGTCCTGGCGATCGCCAGGGGCTTCCGGCCGTTTTTTTTACACGGCAAGTGGGTTTTTCTGTAATTTCATATTCACTAAACCACTTAACTATGGCCATATTAATTGTTGTTGGCATTATCGTGTTACTGATCATCTGGGTGGTCAGTATTTACAATGGTCTGGTTCGCCTGCGCAACCGCCGTCAGAATGCATTTGCAGATATCGATGTACAGCTTCGCCAGCGTCACGATCTCGTACCGCAGTTGGTTGAAACGGTTAAAGGGTATGCTACGCACGAACGGGAATTGCTTACAAAAATTACCGAAGCCCGGTCGGCCGCCATTGCAGCAACCGGTATTGATGACAAAATAAAAGCAGAACAACAGCTCACCAGTGCTTTGCAGGGACTGCGCGTACAGGTGGAGGCTTACCCTGATCTGAAAGCCAACCAAAACTTCCTGCAATTGCAGGAGGAGTTGAGCGATATTGAAAACAAACTGGCGGCAAGCCGTCGTTTTTTCAATGCGGCCACTACCGAATACAACAATTCAGTGGAATCATTCCCCGGCAATCTTATCGCCCGCAACTTTGGCTTCCAGCGGGAAGTTATGTTTGATCTCGGCGATGATGTTCGGAAAAACATGGAAGAACCTCCTTCTATTAAATTCTAGCAAGGGAGCTACACCTGGTTATGGAATACATCGGTCTTGACAAACAGATCAGGAGAAATAATTTCCATTCGGTGCTATTGCTGATCGCATTTCCCGCGTTGCTGCTGTTGATGTCCTACATCTTCGTTGTGGCAACGTCCGGTGAGTATGACGACCCGAATGTACGTTTTCTCCAAATCATGCCATTTGTGCTGGCCGGCGTGGGCATTTGGTTCCTCATTGCCTGGGCCGGTCATGCATCCTTTATTCGCATGGCAACGGGGAGTAAGCCGCTGGAGCGGATGGAGAACAAACGCGTTTACAACCTGCTGGAGAATCTTTGTATTTCCCAGGGTATGCGTATGCCTAAGCTATATATCATCGATGATGATTCCCTCAATGCATTTGCCAGCGGCATCAACGAATCCACATTCTCCATTTCCCTTTCACGCGGAATTATCGACAAATTGGATGACGATGAACTGGAAGGCGTAATTGCACATGAACTTACCCATATCAAAAACAGGGATGTGCGGCTGCTTATTGTATCGATCATTTTTGTTGGCATCTTCGCCTTCCTTGCTGAGATGGCATTTCGCAGCCTTGGCTTTGCAGGCGGGCGAAGTAATTCAAAAAGGGATAAAGACAATGGGGCGATTATTCTTATAGCTATTGTTGTTACCGCCATCGCTTATTTCATCTCGCTGCTGCTGCGGTTTGGGATCAGCAGGCGCAGGGAATACCTGGCCGATGCGGGCGCAGCAGACATCACCAAAAAGCCCTGGGCGCTTGCCAATGCGCTCCGGAAAGTTTCTGCCGATCCTTATATTGAAGCAGTGGAAAGCCGCGATGTGGCCCAGCTATTTATCGGTAATCCGCAGGCCGAGAAAAAATCAGCTGGTATTAGTGGCATGTTTGCTACCCATCCTCCCATTGAGAAAAGAATTGCATTGCTGGAACAATATGCGTAAGCAGCCGCGATTTTTTCGTTGAAAAAAAACTGTCGTCAGTATTATCTTCTAACACCTTCCACCATCGGCACAAAAGAAAAATAGTCAAAAAGCTCTTCTTTAAGACTTCCGTCGGGAAGTTTGGTGAGGCGCATCATTTGCTGGCGGTCTCCCGCTCCTACCGGGATAACCATCATACCACCGGTTTTGAGCTGCTGCACGAGTTTAGGAGGAATTTCAGGCGCTGCGGCCGTAATCAGAATTTTATCAAAAGGACCGTAGGTAGGCAATCCTTCGTAACCGTCTCCGTAGAAAAATTTAATGGACGGATATTTCCTGATATAAGTAAACTGCTTGTTGTTGTCGTATAATTTCTTCTGCCGTTCAATCGTAAATACCTGTGCGCCCAGTTCGGCCAGTACAGATGCCTGGTAAACGCTGCCCGTACCTACTTCAAGCACTTTGTCAAATTTCTTCACCTCCAGTAGTTGCGTTTGGTATGCAACGGTATATGGCTGGGAAATCGTCTGGTCTTCGCCAATCGGAAAGGCACGGTCTTCATAAGCTACATCGTCAAAAGCTGAATCGAGAAAGAAATGCCTGGGTATACGCGAAACGGCATCCAGCACTGCTTCGTCTGTAATTCCTTTTGCACGAATGGTATCCACAAGTTTTTTGCGCATGCCCTTGTGCCGGTAAGTATCTTCAACGGGTCTCATAAGTTGCCTGCAAGATAACAAACCGCGCGGCGAGTTCGCATTTTTGCGCAGTGAAATTCAAATGGCCCGTTTCTCAGGCCCCGGAAAGTTTCATATCCGCAATCACAGCCTGGATCTTTTTCTCCAATGCAGCATCCACTTTTTTGAAATCAGCGGCGCTTGCCAGCGGTGCATTTACGCTAAAATAGAATTTGATCTTGGGTTCAGTACCACTCGGTCTTGCCGAGATGCTGGTGCCGTCTTCCAGGATAAATTGTAATACGTTTGATTTGGGGAGCGTGATATCCCATTCTTCGCCTGTTTGCAGGTTTTTCCCTTTTTTCAGTTCATAATCCAGCAGTTTCACTACCGGAGAACCGTTGATCTCTTTGGGAGGCGCATTTCGATACGTTTCCATCATCGCGGCGATTTGCTGCTGGCCGTCCATTCCTTTTTTTGTGATGGAGATCAGGTGTTCTTTATAAAAACCATATTGCACATACAGGTCGATCATTTTCTGGAAAAGGCTTCTGCCTTTTTCTTTTTCATACGCCGCCATTTCGCAGAGCAGCGCCACGGCGCTGATACCGTCTTTATCGCGGATCTTATCACCAATCATCAACCCAAAACTTTCTTCCCCGCCGATAACATAATTTTCTTTCCCTTCTTTTTCGCGGATCAGTTCGGCAATCCATTTAAAGCCTGTCAATACCCTGTAGCAACTAACATCATTGCCTTTTGCAAGTTCGTCTATCATGGGGGTGGTTACGATGGTGGTGATCACCATATCGTTGGGTTGTGCAATTCCTTTCGCTTTTCTCGCTTCGGTCAGGTAATTGAATGCAAGTACCGCTGTCTGGTTGCCATTCATCAGCACCCAGTTCCCATCGTTATCTTTTACGCCAATGGCAATCCGGTCCGCATCGGGATCGGTGCCTGCGAGAATATCTGCATCCAATTCCCTGGCCAGTTTCAGGCCGTAACTCATGGCTTCACTTTCTTCCGGGTTGGGATACGCAACGGTGGGGAAATTTCCATCGGGCGTAGCCTGTTCTTTTACAATGTGCACATTTTTAAAACCAAATTTTTCCAATACCGGCGGCACCAGTTTGATCCCCGTTCCGTGAATAGGTGTATATACGATCTTCATATCAGCGTGTTTGCTGATAATGTCGGGGTATACACTCAACCCTTTCACCATTTCCATATACTTCTCATCCATGTCTTTACCGATGCTGGTGATCAGCGCTTCACCGCCACTCCATTTTACATCATCCACCGATGCGATCTTGTCCACTTCACGAATTACATTTTTATCATGCGGTGGCACCAATTGAGAGCCGTCATTCCAGTAGGCCTTGTAGCCATTATATTCTTTGGGATTGTGAGAGGCAGTACAAACCACGCCGCCCTGGCAACCAAGCGTGCGGATGGCAAAGGAAAGTTCCGGTGTGGGCCGCAAATCTTCAAAGAGATATACGCGAATTCCATTGGCTGCAAAAACATTGGCCGTGGTTTCAGCAAAAAAGCGACTGTTGTTGCGGGAGTCGTGTGCTATCGCCACTTTTATTTCTTTTCCCTCGTAGCATTGTTTCAGGTAATTCGCATAACCCTGCGTGGCCATGCCCACGGTGTATTTGTTCATCCGGTTGGTGCCCACGCCCATAATCCCACGTAAGCCCCCGGTTCCAAACTCAAGGTTGCGGTAAAAAGCTTCTTCCAGCTCACGCGGATTCTCCTGTTGCAACTTTTTAACCTGGTCCTTCGTGTCCTGGTCAAAATTTCCATTCAGCCAGGTGTTGATCTTCTCCTGAATTTTTGCGTCCATAGTTTTACTGATTGAGGGCAATGAAGATAAGCCAAAACTCGCATCCATAACAGTTGTTAAAGAGGAATTAATGAATCCACCCGCATGATAAAGTACGTACATTTGCATGTTCAACATGCACCTGCACGGATATACCCGCTTCATTGGCATTTTGCTGTTTTCTGCAATACTTTTTGCCGAGCCGTTGGCTGCGCAGGACAGTACTGTGCAATCATTCCATTTGGACGCAACAGCGGCTGATCCATCTCCCCCGCCCCGGTTTGTTCTTAGCGATCCTGACACCATCGGCGGCCTTGATGCGCGTACCGTTCGGCGACGTGTACGACTGGTGGCGTTGGGAAATGTGGTGGGTTATGGAACGGCTATGATTGGACTATACTCTGCCTGGTATAAGGATTATCCGCAATCGCATTTTCACACGTTTAATGACTTTCCCGAATGGCAGCAGGTGGATAAGGTGGGCCATTTTTATAGCGCCTATATCGAAAGCCGCGGCAGTATGGAACTTTGGCGCTGGACTGGCATCGACCGGAAAAAAAGAATCTGGCTGGGTGGAATGAGCGGCGCGGTGTATCAAACCGTAATTGAAACGCTGGATGGATTTAGTTCTGAATGGGGATGGAGCTGGGGCGACTTTGGCGCCAATGTAATAGGTAGCGGCGCTTTGGTGGCGCAGGAACTGGCCTGGGATGATCAGCGGATTAAATTCAAATTTTCAACGCATCGCAAACGTTATTCAGACCCTACGCTTAACCAGCGAAGTGATGAGCTGTTTGGTAATTCATTTGCCGAACGGTTTATCAAAGACTATAATGGTCAAACGTATTGGGCCAGCATAAACCTGGGTTCATTTTTACCAAAAAGCAATTGGCCTAAATGGTTATCTGTATCCGTTGGTTATGGTGCGGAAGGTATGTTTGGCGCTACTGAAAATGTAGCTCGTAACGACCAGGATATGATCACGTTTGACCGGCGTGATATTCGCCGCTACCGCCAATGGTACCTGGCGCCCGATATTGACCTGAGCAAAATAAAATCAAACAAAAAAGCGATCCGTTTCATACTGACCTTTCTAAGCGCTTTTAAGTTTCCCACTCCGGCACTTGAGTTTTCCAGGGGGCGATTCAAGTTGCACGGCCTTTATTTCTAACAGCGTCGAAATTGCTTTCTGCCCGTCTCCATATTTTATAGTTCGGGGACACGGCCCATTTCTTCAGGCAGGAAATTCAAACAAGGTAGGCTCCTGCAACGCGATCTCCGGATACTTCCACGTAAATGTGCTCCTGGAGCGTGGTAGAAATAGAAACACCCACGTAATCCGGGTGTACCGGAAAGGAATTGTGGCTTCGGCCCACCAATACAAGTGCCTGGATCTTACGGGGTTGTTTATCCAGGAATGGCTTTAGGGCGTATAGCAACGTACGGCCGCTATTGGCCACATCGTCGATAATGATGACCACTTTATCTGCCACCTGCACTTCCCTGTCTAATGTAACTTCGCGGGGTTGCTTTTTATCCAGGGATACCTGAACAAGTTCGGTTTTTACATCAGACAATGAAGCCAGTATCTGTTGAAGATTTTTCGCAACAATGCTTCCGTTTTCACGGATGCCGGCCAGTATTAAATTTTGCTCGCCTTCATTATTCTCCAATATTTCCAGCGCCATGCGGCGTAATTTTTTCTCGGCCTGCGCCTGATCCAGGATATATTTCGATTGAGAAGACATAAACTTTGCTTACAAGCCGTAAATTAGCACTTGTAATTGATTACCATGCAAATCGCACAACAAATTTTATTCGTTCTCCTCAGCTCAGCAGCCGTTTTCCTGTTTGCAAGAAAAGTGAAAGCGATCACCCGCAACATCCGGTTGGGGCGTGATGAATCTATTGCTGATCAACCGGCGCGCCGTTGGCGAAATGTGTTGTTGCTGGCCTTTGGCCAGAAAAAAATGTTTCGTAACCCGCTGGTGGCTGTTCTTCATTTTTTTGTATATGCAGGGTTTATCATTATCAATATTGAGGTATTGGAGATTATCCTCGATGGCATCTTTGGCACACACCGCCTTTTTGCGCAACCACTCGGCGGTTTCTATATTTTCCTGATCAATGCTTTTGAAGTGTTGGCATTGCTGGTGCTCGCAGCCTGCCTGATCTTCCTGGTGCGTAGAAATTTATTAAAACTAAAGCGATTTATCAGCAAAGACCTGGATGGCTGGCCCAGAAGCGACGCGAATTATATTCTCATTACGGAAGTAGTGCTGATGAGCCTGTTCCTCCTACTAAATGCCAGTGATACCCTTTTACAGGCGCGCGGTGTTGAACATTATGCGATGCACCCAACAGGGAACTTTGTTATCTCCCAATACCTGCATCCATTACTCAATGGCGTTAGCGATAACGGCCTTGAAATACTGGAGCGACTGTGCTGGTGGCTGCACATCGCCGGCATTTATGCGTTTCTCAATTACCTTCCTTATTCCAAGCACCTGCATATCCTGCTTGCGTTTCCTAATGCCTATTATGCGCGGCTGGAACCGATGGGAGAAATGGAAAATATGCCTGCCATCCAGCATGAAGTACTTTATGCCATGCAGCCTGAACTTGCACCCGCTGCCACCGAAGCCAGCGCCCCGGCGCAAAAATTTGGAGCCAAAGACGTGCAGGACCTGAGTTGGAAAAACCTGATGGATGCTTACAGTTGCACCGAATGTGGCCGCTGTTCAGCCGCCTGCCCCGCCAACATCACCGGCAAATTGCTTTCTCCCCGCAAAATTATGATGGATACCCGGGACCGTGTAGAACAGGTTGGAAAAAATATTGCAGCAAATGGCTCCTTCCAGGATGATGGGAAATCCCTGTTGCATGATTACATCAGCGTGGAAGAACTTCGCGCCTGCACTACCTGTAACGCCTGTGTACAGGAATGCCCTGTAAGTATCAGCCCGCTGGATATCATTCTCCAGTTGCGACGCTACCTCGTAATGGAAGAAAGCAATTCGCCGCAGGAATGGAATGCGATGTTCAGCAACGTTGAAAACAATTTTGCGCCCTGGAAATTCAGCCCGGATGAGCGTGATAAGTGGGCGCAGGAAATGTAAGTCTATCGTTCATCAGCGCTGGGGCCATACATTCCCGGTACCGGTACATCCAGCAGGCGAAGAAAAACAGATAGCTGTCCACGGTGGTGAATATTGTGATTAAGCGTCCAGCCACGAACCGCCACCTTTTTTGGAATGGAATAAATCACCTGTTCACCACGCCGAATAATCCAGGTTTTTGCAAAATCTTCATCGGTCATTTTTTCAAGTTCCGCTAATGCTGCCGATAGATTCTGGTCAAACAGCGCAAGCAACGCCTCGCTGCTTTCCGCCACCTGCGGACCAAACTTCTTCTTCATAAAGTCAAAATCATCTGCCTGGCTAATATCCACTACCCAATACAAATTTTCGGCAATATGCGTGGCCAGCCGGCCTACCGACATCGATTTTGGATGCGGTTTCCAGTCTTTTTTGTCGAATGGAACGCGCTCCAGCATTTTGCGGGTCATCGCTGCATCCTGCTTCAGTTCAGCAATAAAGCTGTCTTTGATGGGCATTGTTGATTGATTTATTGGTGATGGTTAGTGTTGTCCGTCTTCCCAGCGGCTTACCTGGTCTTCAATTTTCTGCGTTACTACATCGGGGTTTTCAAGCTGGTGAACGGCATCTTTTTTTCGAAACATCCTCCAGGCCTGTATCAATGCCGTAACCAGGAAAATTCCACCGATGATCCAGCTTAGCACATGCTGGTTATTATGGATCTTATCGGCAATCAGTCGCCCGCCCAGTATAAAAAGCAGGTTTCCTGCAAAAGTACCGATCCCAATACCGATGATATAGGTGTTGTAATGATCTGCGCGGGGTTGTAAAATCTTTTTTGAAAAAAGAACGGTGCTCCAGCCAAACCAAAACGGGATTTGCACGGGATTGATGGCGCTCATGGTAAAGCCAAGCACCAGTTTGGGTAAGGTGCTGTCCAGGATCACATTCTTTTCCTGGGTGGGATGGGCTGCTGCATAAAAGCTGGCAAGGGCCAGCGCCAGCACAATACCCAGCGTTACCCATTCCAGCACTTTCAGCACTTTCTCCTGCTTGCGGATCCAGTCCATGGCAACCAGTGAAAGGCGTACATATATTACCTCGGCAAGTAAAGAGCCGATGGAAAAAAGAACAGCCGCACGGATGCCGCTGCTAACTGAGATTTGCATCGCCGCAATATTCAGTGTTCCCAATGGCAGGGAGCCAAGGAAACTGACAAGCATACCGACAAAAAAAATACGGACGAGCGAACGCATAAAGCGAAGATAAAATTAAAAAGAGAAAAACGAAGATCGGCGATTTACAATTCGTAGATTCTGCGACTCGATGATTTGTTAATTCTGTCGGCGCAATTTCGTTTCCACATAGAATTAATTAGCACATCAGCCACATTTCCACATTAGCACATTAACCAGATTTCCCTGCATTATCGAATCACCGAATCACAGAATTATTGAATTGGTCTTTATTCATATTGTTCCAGCATCTTAAAATGCTTTTTTGACTCCCGCAGAAAATTCCAGCCCCGTCGAAATGACCAGTATGGAGTACCGTTTTTGTGATTGTAACGGCTAATCCGGTAAAGCGCTTTCCAATGCTGAAGAATAGTACCGTAGGCCTTCCAGATGCTCATGCCACAGTCGTAAATATGATTGGGCTCTGCTCCGCAGCCGTTAAATTCCAGGATCAGGAAATTCTTACCTGCTTTCAGATCTTCAACAGACGTGGTTTTGATATCATAACGCCCGTAATAGAATTTATCGGTGTAGTGGCTTAGGTCGTCAAACACCTTTTGAAGCTGTCCGTCTATTTCCCGGTGCAAGTTGGTAAAGTGTGCGCCGCGATTATGGTTTCCCGCATAGGAAAGATAGAATATCTCGCCGGCGGGAACAATGCGTTCAAACCGGTGTCCATGCTTGCGTTCCATTTCTTCCATCCTGAACCGCGCGCGGGGATGTGTTTCGATCAATTGTTTTAGGGTCAGTTCACCATCTCCCCTTACCTGCAACAATTCCTTGTCGATAAACCCGCTCACCGTGCCGGTGGTTTCCCAGGGAAACCGGTAGTAAAAAACGCTCACTTCCACCGGCAGCATGATCAGGTCTTGCACAATATATTCTACCGGGATGCGATCATGGTATTTGAGCAGTTGGTCTTCATTCTCAATTTTTCGAAACAGGATGCCTTTCATACCCACATCCGGCTTTACAATAAACGGATACGTGAAACCAGCCTCCTCAACACGTTTTTTTACCTCTTCAAAAGACCAATCGTGCATGATATAAATTGTCTTTGGCACAAGATGGGGCGGCAATTGATCATACATTTCCTTTTTCCCCTCACCCTCAAACCCTCCAAAGGTGATGGTTGGATTCGAAGAACTGAAAAACCACATTGAGCGGCTACGCAGGCAATACCAAAACCACACAAAACTGATCGGGAAATACAGCACATAAAAATTCCACAGTTCCCAGTTAGTGAGCCGCTGAAAAAACTTTTTGATCCCCATAGCGGTAAAAATAAACCACCGGCTCCTAAATCCGGTACAAAATAGCTGTAAATTTATTCGACCAAAACCAGCCAACATGCGAACATTCATTCTGCTAATCGTGTGCGTATTGGCAGCACGTCATGCACCCCTCCGGGCAGCCCCTACCGTTTCTTTCCCTGACAGCCTTTCCCGGGCAACCGGGCTATCAATCAACCCCTCGGATCTAAGTGCCCGTGACCTTGAAAAAATGACGGGCATAAAACTTTCGCTGAAAGAAAAAGTTCTCTGGGGTATTTACAAGAAAAAATTATCTGTAAAAAACAAAAGCGGCATTACAAATATGCCGGAATTACAGGGTGATCCGGGCGCAGCCGCAAAAACCTTCGGAATTCTTTCACTCATCTGTTTGTTTATCCCCTATCTCAGCCTGCTTGCCATCCCCTTTGCAATTATTGCCATTGTAAAAGGCTCAAGGGCGAAGCGAAAAGATCCGCTAAATCGTAAAGCACGTACCGGAATTACATTGGGAATTGTAACTTTGAGCCTGCTGGTGGCAGCGCTTGTTGTTGCCATCATCATATTGTCTGGCTTAACATTTTAACCCAACCCTTCATGCAAATACCTGTTGTTGCCGATCTGTTCGCAAATGGTCAAAGCCCGGAAATTCTCTTCTGGGTTGGCTGTTCCGGCAGTTTTGACCAGCGTGCACAACGCATTACCAAAGCATTTGCCACCATCCTCAATAAAGTGGGCGTCAACTACGCCATCCTGGGTAAGGAAGAAATGTGCACCGGCGACCCGGTGCGAAGGGCTGGAAATGAATTCATGTTCCAGATGATGGCCTACCAGAACATCCAGGTGCTAAATAATTACGGTATCAAAAAAATCGTAACCGCCTGCCCCCATTGCTTCAATACATTGAAAAATGAATACCCCGAGCTGGGCGGACATTACGACGTGATTCACCACAGCACATTCCTGCAACAACTGATTGACGAAGGAAAGATCCGCCTTCGCGAAGGCGGTGCCTTCAAAGGCAAAAAGATTACATACCACGACAGCTGCTACCTGGGTCGTGCCAATGATATCTATGAAGCGCCGCGTAAAGTGCTTGAAGCGCTTGATGCTGAACTTACCGAAATGAAGCGTTGTCGCAGTAAAGGCCTTTGTTGTGGTGCGGGTGGTGCGCAGATGTTTAAGGAAGAAGAGAAAGGAACAACCCGCATTAATATTGAACGTAGCCGGGAAGCTATTGAAACCGGCGCCCAGATCATCGCCGCTGCATGCCCGTTTTGCAATACAATGATGACAGACGGCGTAAAACTTGCAGAAAAAGAAGACAGCATGCAGGTATTGGATATAGCAGAGCTTGTTGCTGCGTCATTAGAGGGGCTGTAACCCTGGATTGGTAAGGCTGTCCTGCAATGCGATCGCCTCTCTTAATTTACCTTTTGGCACAGGAATGCGAATTTCACTCACCCGCTCCCGGTGATCATATGAAATTTCAATAACATTCATTTTTCCTGTATCGTGAATGTGGATGGTCCTGAACCTTCTTTCCGCATCGTGAAAAGGCTCATGCAATTCATTGATCCATACTTTACCAGGAGTAATAGTTACCTCCGGCACCCGGTTAACGCGGGAACGGCGCAGCAGGTGAATGAGATAATGAAACAGACCGCGTCTCCATTCTTTCCAGCGCTGAAAAAGCATCCACTCCTCCCGCGTGTACGTCCAGTGAAGAATTATAGGTTGGTCAGCTTGTTTTGGTGCCTGTGCCAAAAGGATATGATTTGAACGTAATTTAGCAGCATGAAACTCGATTATAAATACCTTCTGGACGGTAGTTTTGCCCCATCTTCACGGGTGTGGATCTACCAGTGTAACCGTCTCTTCGGGATCAGTGAAGCCCTGGAAATTGAAAGTATGCTGAACAGTTTTGTGGCCGGATGGAATAGCCACGGCACGCCGGTAAAGGGCGCTGCGCATCTGTTCTTCGGACAGTTCATTATTCTGATAGCTGATGAAACAGCAACCGGCGTTAGTGGTTGCAGCACCGACAGCTCCGTTCAGCTGATCAGGGAAATAGAAAAAAAGTTCCAGGTATCGTTGTTTGATCGCACCACACTGGCTTTTGTTGTGGATGACAAAATTGAATTATTACCGATGGCGCAGCTGCCGTATGCCCTGGAAAAAGGATTTATTTCAACCGGCACGCTGTATTTCAATAATCTTGTACAAACCAAAGAAGAACTGGAAACTGCCTGGATCATACCCGTTCGAGAAAGCTGGCTCGCCCGTAAATTTAAAATGGCTTAGTTAGTCGATACATCGGCAGCAACACCGCTGGCTGAGCGAAATGCTCCCAAATTTTCTCACTTGCTTTTTACAGCCGGTAACCTCGGAATTGCGGGTTTCTTCTTCTTTGCCATTTTGGTCAGGCTATAGGCCACGCTCAACCGGAAATTACGCGTACGGGTAAAACTGTAACTCTCCAGGTTAAAATTGGTGCCGTAGGTAAATGTCTTTCGTTGCTGGTTGGTAAACGGATCAATCGTATTAAACGTAACCACCATCCGCTTACGGAAAAATTTTCGCATCACGCCAAGGTTCATACTCGTATTCCAGCGTGCATAACCCTGTGGATTGGCAAACCGGTTCAGGTTAAATCCTGCCGTCATGTTCCAAAGGTCGCCGGGAATAAAACTGGAATTGATATTCGACGTAAAAGAACCTCCGTTGCGGAAATTCCGGACCGCCTTATCAAAAGCACTATACCGGTTATACGTATAGCTGGCGCTCAGGTTGATCCGTATCTTGCGTGAAAGCGAAACGCCATTCCAGGAACTCATCTCGTACTCACGTCTGCCGCTGATATTTTCCCA
Source organism: Bacteroidota bacterium (assembly GCA_048498035.1). Lineage (GTDB taxonomy): Bacteria > Bacteroidota > Bacteroidia > Chitinophagales > Chitinophagaceae > CADEDV01. Next base: position 115,607 of record JBEHYT010000007.1, read on the forward strand.
GGTGATCTGCGTTTTACCATCAGGCAGCAACGTACGTACCTGGCTGAACACATCCTGTACAATATTATATCCCAACCCGAAATTGAGATAATATTTCGATCGCGTTCTCCCTACCACAAAATCAAAATTATGAGCAGTAGATGCCTCCAGGTTTTCATTCCCAAAACGAATATTATAGGGGTCTGAGAAATCAATACTTGGATTCAATTCTCCAATGCCAGGCCGGCGAATCGTGCGCCGATAGGCCAGCGTAATACTCAGTTTATCCCGCCAGCTCTTATTGATATTGGCAAACGGCATCCACGTCCAGTAATTATTTTTTACATCCCTGCCTTCTTTCATCAACTCAAACCAGATGGCAGTATGCTCCACCGCGCTCCCGGCAGTAAAACTGAAGTTTTCACCCAATATCTGTTTGAGCGACATGTGATAATTGGCCACCGTTTGGTGAAACCTGAATTCATTACTCAACACATCCAGCGGCAGCATGATGCTGTCAGGCTTCTTCAAATAGCTCGCATCCACCAATACATAATTATTGCTGCGGGTGTAGGCCCCGCCTACGGATACAAATGTTTTTTTACCCGGCAACGTCCGGCTATAATCTGCACGCACCGCATGGGCGTTAACACGCGTTGTATTCAGCTGTTGCTGCGTGGAATCTTTCCCGGTAGCGCTAAAATCCGGGTTGAGATAATACTGGAAATAATCCCGGTCGCTATGGCTGTTTGAAAAACTATAGCTTGTCAATATCCGTAAACTCTCACCCGGTTTTCCCTTCCAGGTATAGCTCAAACTTGCATTTGGACTGGTTGTTTGTCCCTCGCTGTGAATATTGCGGCGGCTTACTTTCCAAAGCTGGTCAAACCGGTTGATGTTTTGGTATTCTGTAAGATTGTTGTTATTGTAATTATTCTGGTTAAAATTAACGGTGAGGTTTAGCAGGTTCGTTTTATTAATATCGTAGTCCACATTGGCCCTGAAATTGGGGCGGATATTGCGGTTGATATAATTATTAGTCGTATTGAAAAAGTTGGATGAATCTGTATAGATATTATTCCGGATGGAATATCCATGACCCAGGTAGCGGCTATACCCGGCGCCGCCATTGATGTTGATCGCGAGCCCCTGTCGGCGATAGGTGAAACTCCCATTAAGATTTACATCACCGCGCGTGCCGGAAGTAACGGACACCCGTCCGCTCTTTCCTACCCTGCCTTTTTTAGTAACGATATTAATAACGCCGCCGGTTTCATTGGCATATTGTGGTGGTGGATTGGTAAGTACTTCAATCTTATCAATAGAGCTGCCAGGCATTGATTCAAGCAGGTCCTGTAATTGTTGCAGGTTCAATTCCACCGGCTTATCATCTATCAGGATGCGTGGTTCCTTGCCTCTTACGAGAATCTTACCGTCCGGATCTTTTGCCACAAGGGGAACAGAGGTGAGCAATTCACTTGCATTGCTGCCTGCGGCCAATGCAGATTCGCCGGCGTTAAACGTAATATTTCCATCCTGGGTCTGGATCAATGGCTTTTCTGCATAGATCACCACGGCATTGAGGCTATCCGTGGTGGTAGGCTGCATGGTGATGTCGGTAAGGTTAAAATCGAACCGTTCTGCGCGGAAATAAATGCTGTCGATTGCCAGTTCGCGAAGCCCGACATACGAGATAGAGAGCCGGTAATAACCGAAAGGAACGTTGCCGATGGTAAACTGCCCGGCCTGATCGGTTACGGTGGCGCTTCCCCGGAGCGAGTCGCCCATGGGGATCAACTGCACGGAAGCCCCTTCCAGCGCCTTTTTCTTATCGTCCATCACGTTGCCGGTGATGATACCTGCCGCCGGCTTTTGTTGCGCCAGCACGGTCAGGGTTGCGAATAATGCGCAAAGCAGTCCCGTGGTTCTCTTCAGCATGTTCATTTAGACGGCAAAGATAGTTTTAACCTGCTGATGAGGTCGGGAAAATCGAGATAAATGATTGACTTTAAGTGACTAACCCTCGTTTGTACCGCAAAAAGCTGCAAGCCTGGCGGGTTTTGGGACAGAGACCCGTTCGGGCTGTTTTTTTCCCGGCCCTGCTCTAGCTAGGCTGCCAACCTGTCAGGATTTCACGCTGTTTTTCTTATCTTTGCTCCTAAGGCTAACCGATTTCCATAAATGAATGGTAGTGAGGTTATTCATTTCATTTTGGGCCTGATTATCCACAAAAAAGAATTGATGTCGGAACTTTTGATTGATAAGGTACACGATGAGAACCGCCAGGGCGAAGCGTATGCTCCTTTCGCCCTTGATCCTAACCAATACCGGAAGCGCTTCTATATTGAAAGCTATGGCTGCCAGATGAATTTCGCAGACAGCGAAGTAGTGGCTTCCATCCTGAACCAGGATGGGTTTGGCGCCACACGCAACCTGGAGGAAGCAGACCTGATCTTTATCAACACCTGCTCTATCCGCGAAAAAGCGGAACAAACGGTAAGAAAACGCCTCACTGAATTCCGGAAACTGAAAAGAGCAAAAAAAGGTCTTCTGGTAGGTGTACTGGGCTGCATGGCCGAACGCCTGAAATCCAAATTCCTGGAAGAAGAAAAACTCGTTGATATTGTAGTAGGGCCTGATGCTTATCGCACGCTTCCCCAACTGGTACAGGAAGCGGAAACCGGTCAAAAAGCGGTGAACGTCCTGCTCAGCCGGGAAGAAACCTATGCAGATATTGCACCCGTTCGCCTTGACAGCAATGGAGTAACCGCATTTGTCAGCATCATGCGCGGATGCAACAATATGTGCTCCTTCTGCGTAGTGCCATTCACCCGCGGCCGGGAACGCAGCCGTGACGCACAAAGTATTTTAGCCGAATGCCGCGACCTGTTTGACAATGGCTTCCGGGAAGTGACGCTGCTGGGTCAAAATGTAGACAGCTATTATTTTGTAGATGACAAAACAGGCGATGTGGTAAATTTTGCCAACCTGCTGGAAGCCACCGCCCGCATCTCGCCGCTGCTGCGCGTGCGTTTTTCCACCTCGCATCCGAAAGATATAACCGATGAGGTGTTGCACACGATGGCTGCCTATGAAAATATATGCCGCTACATCCACCTGCCTGTGCAAAGCGGCTCTACGCGCGTGTTACAACTCATGAACCGCACCTATACGCGCGAATGGTATATGGCAAAGGTGGATCGCATCCGGGAAATTATGCCAGACTGCGGCATCAGCTCGGATATCATCGCCGGCTTTTGCACCGAAGAAGAAACAGACCACCAGGATACATTATCGGTAATGGAATACAGCCGGTACGACTTCAGCTATATGTTTTTTTATAGTGAACGACCGGGAACCCTGGCACAACGACGCTACACCGATGACGTTCCGGAAGACATTAAAAAAAGAAGGTTGCAGGAAATTGTTGAAGTGCAAAACCGCCTTTCTGCAGAAAGCAATCGCAAAGACCTCGGCAAAACGTTCCGGGTGTTGATTGAAGGTGATAGCAAACGAAGCGCCCAGGAATGGAAAGGACGCAACAGCCAGAATAAAATGATCGTTTTTCCAAAAGGCGACCGGCAACTGAACAAAGGCGACTATGTGGACGTTCTGGTAACAGAATGCACGCAGGCTACGCTGCTTGGAACAATGGTATAAGAACAGCCGGCAACGGCCAATACAAAGCGAATGGATATTCAAAGTATAAAAAACAGGTTTGGCATTATTGGAAATTCTCCCGCGCTCAACTATGCATTGCAGGTGGCAGCGCAGGTGGCCAATACAGATCTGACCGTTCTCATCAACGGTGAAAGCGGCGTGGGAAAGGAGGTTTTTTCACAGGTAATCCATGCGCTCTCCGCGCGAAAACATAACCCGTTCATTGCCGTAAACTGCGGAGCCATTCCCGAAGGAACGATCGACTCGGAATTATTCGGCCATGAAAAAGGATCATTCACCGGCGCTGTAGATGCCCGTAAAGGTTATTTTGAAACCGTCAACGGCGGCACCATCTTCCTGGATGAAATTGGTGAAATGCCACTCGGAACGCAGGCGCGCCTGCTGCGCGTATTGGAAACCGGGGAGTTCATCCGCGTCGGTTCTTCCAAAGTGCAAAAAACAGATGTGCGTGTTATCGCAGCAACCAATAAGGAACTCCTGAGCCTGGTACAAAATGGAAAATTCAGGGAAGATCTTTACTACCGCCTTAGCACCGTGCCTATTCGCGTGCCGGCGCTGCACGACCGGCCGGAAGATATTCACCTGCTGTTCCGGAAGTTTGCCGCAGATTTTGCCGACAAATACAAAACCGGTTCAGTACAGCTTGACGACGATGCCAAACAACTGTTAATAAACTATCCCTGGCCCGGCAATGTGCGGGAATTAAAGAATATTGCAGAACAGGTATCGGTGCTGTCGACAGACAAACACATTTCCGCTGACGAGCTTTCAAAATTTCTCCAATCATATCCCAGCAACCGGATGCCGGTACTGGCGGGTGGAAGTGCGGCGCCCACAGCTGATTTTGCCAATGAGCGCGAGATCCTGTACAAAATGTTCTTTGATCTTCGAAAAGATGTTACCGAGCTAAAACGTATGTTCCTGGAAATGCTGCAAAACCCGAATATGGTTACGCAAAGCCAGTCGTTCATCAACGAACTGAAAGAATTTAAAACCCAGGAACTGATGCCTCCTACCCTGATGCAGGCACCCATCAATAAACCCGTTCAGCCGGTTTTGATGAATGATATTCATGAACACGTTGAAGTGGAAGAAAGCCTGAACATCATGGACAAGGAAAAAGAACTGATCGTAAAAGCATTGAAAAAACATAAAGGGAAACGGAAAGATGCGGCGCTTGACCTTGGCATCAGTGAACGCACCTTGTACAGGAAACTGAAAGAATATGACATTGAAGAATAAAGCCGGCAACAGGGAAAAAAAATATAACCTGCATAAAATTGTACGGTTCCTTGTTGCATTGCCGGTTCTCGCACTGATCGCAGTGGCAATAGGTGGAAGCGGATGCCGTATTCACTACGGCTTTAATAATGTTTCCATCCCCGATTCTATCCATACTGTTCAAATTGTGCCCTTCGGCAACAAAGCACGTTATGTAAATCCACAGCTTGCGCAGCGACTGCTGGACAGGTTCAGGCAAAAAGTAGTAGGACAAACCCGGCTGAAAGTGGTAAACGGCGATGCCGACTGGCAAATTACTGCGGATGTTACTCAATACGATGTTAGCACTTCCGGTATCTCCGGTCAGCGAGAGGTTTCCAACCAGCTTACGGTTGGCGTGCATGCCACACTGATTGATCATCGCAGTGGAGAGAAAACACAGGAATTTGATGTAACACGCTCGTACCAGTTTGCCGCTACACTTTCCCTGCAACAGGCAGAAGCCGCCCAACTGGATGATATTGTACGCGGCGTAGGTGATGATCTTTTCACCCGCGTTTTTTCCAACTGGTAAGTTACTCTTAACTTGTGCCCATGATTATGATGATGGATGAACTGGCCCAGGCAGTGCTGCAAAAAAAATCGTTAGCGGAATGCTCGGTTGATGAGCTACAGGAAGTAGCGCAAAAATACCCGTTCTCACCCGCTGTACAATTACTGCTTGCCCGGAAAATGAAAGACGAAAAATCGGAGGGCTGGCAACAACAACTGGACGAAGCTGCATTATACGTGCCCAACAGCAGTTGGTTACATTACCTGATGGAAGATGTGACGGCCACTGGCAATGAAGAAAAAATCGCCACCCCGGCCCGGGACGAAGCGGCACATGAACCCGTTGCTGCAGCAGAAAAGAAATTGGAAATTGCACCGGTACAGCTAGCCGGCGAGATGCCGGTTATAAATGCTGTTGAAAATGCAGAACGTGCATTTGCTGAACCGGACGACCAGGAGGAACAGGAAGAAATGGACGCGCAGGAAGAAGAAACAACTTCGCCCGTTACAATTCCCGGACTTAAAATAGAACCCATCGATCCGCATACAGCGGAACTTAGTTTTACTCCATTTCACACCGTAGACTATTTCGCTTCCCAGGGCATAAAAATGCGGGAAGAAGAGAAACCTGCTGATAAATTTGGTCAGCAGTTGCGCAGCTTTACCGAGTGGCTGAAAGCGCTACGCGATGCCCCCCTTTCTGAAGCCGGCAAACAGGTAAGCACAGGTTCTGAGCAAAAAGTGGAACAACTGGCAAAACATTCCCTTTCTGAAAAAGAAGTAGTTACAGAGGCCATGGCAGAGGTTTGGGAAAAGCAGGGGGATGTGGCTAAAGCAGTGGCTATTTATGAGAAATTAAGTTTGCAGAATCCCGCCAAAAGCGCTTACTTTGCAGGCCTGATTAAAAAATTAAAGTCGACCTGATATGACGATGCTTTTGATAATCCTGTTGATCCTGGCAAGTGTGATCCTTGGATTGATTGTATTGATTCAGAACCCCAAAGGTGGTGGTTTGGCCGGTAGCATGGCCGGTTTGAGTAACCAGTTCATGGGTGTAAAACAAACCAATGATGTGCTTGAAAAAGGCACCTGGATTTTTGCAGCCATCATCGCTGTACTTTGCATCACCTCAGGGCTGTTTATCCGTGGAGGCTCTTCTACGCGTTCAATCAACGTTACGGGGCCTGCCAGGACCAATACACCGGCAACAAATACCAATAACAACGCGCCGTTTTCGCCAGGAGCCGGCAACCAACCTCCAGCCAATCCCCAGAAATAATGTCGAATTTTAAATAATTGGAAACCCGCACCCGATGTGCGGGTTTTTTTATGCTCATTTTTAACCAATTCTTCGCCCATACGCCATCGCAAACAATGCGTTGCGGCACAATTCTCGCTATCTTTAACAACGGTTTGAACCCACAATCCATGAAAAAAAGAAAGATCATTTTTGGCACACTTGCCGTCATCGCCTTTGTCGCAATTTTTATTGCGTATAAATTTTTCGGCCCCGCCGTACAAACGCCGTCAGGCGAGTTTTTTTACATCCCAACCGGCTCCAGTTATAATGAGGTGCGCGAGGAATTGCTCAACAAGAAATTTATCAGTTCGCCTACCTGGTTCAATTTTACCTCGCGGGTATTAAGTTATAGTACCGTAAAACCCGGCCGGTATAAACTTAGCAAAGGAATGAGCATGGTGTCGCTGGTCCGTATGCTCCGTGCCGGGCGACAAAAGCCGGTTGATCTCGTGATTACCAAAGTGCGCACACGGGAAGCATTGGCTGCGCGCACCGGTAAACTGTTTGAATGTGATTCTACACAAATGATCCATTTTTTAAACAACCCTGATTCGCTGCGGCAGTTTGGTGTGGATACCAACAACGTTATTGCACTCGCCATGCCGCTCACGTATAAAATCAACTGGAATGCCACACCCGGCAAAATTGTACAACAATGGGCTACCGCGTATAAAGTATTCTGGAACGATAAAAGGAAGCAACAGGCAGACAGCCTGCATCTTACACCGCTGGAAGTAATGACCCTGGCCTCGATCGTAGATGAAGAATCGAACAAAAAAGACGACAAGCTGAATATCGCCAGCGTTTACCTCAACCGCCTGCAAAAAGGCATGAATCTCCAATCCTGCCCTACTATCAAATATGCGCTGCACGACTTCACCCTGCGCCGCATCCTGAATGTGCACCTGCAAACGAAATCGCCTTATAATACTTATATCAATAAAGGACTGCCGCCGGGGCCCATCTGCACACCCATGCAGGCTACGATTGACGAAGTGTTGAATGCTCCGCAAACCGATTATCTCTATTTTGTGGCCAGCAGCAACTTCGACGGGTCATCTATCTTTACCACCAATTATAGCGACCATATGAAATATGCTAAATTGTACCAGGACAAATTGCCTGGCTACCTCAAATCGAGAGATTCCCTGGCACGCGCCAAAAGCAACCAATAACGCATGCATTTCTTCTCGCGATTAAAAAATACGGTGGCCGGTTCATCACCGGTTTCATTTCTCGTAAACAAGAGTAAACAGCTCTCGTTTCCGGGCTTTCGCGGTATCCCCCTATACGATGTTATCCAGTTCTTTTACGGCCAGGTACGAACCATTGGGATGACAGAGCGCGCATCGGCTATTGCCTTCAACTTTTTTATGGCAATACCGCCCGCTGTGATCTTCCTGTTCACGATGGTGCCGCTGCTACCTATTTCCAAACAATTTGAACATGAACTCTACGGTTTGATAAGGGACGTGATTCCAGGTGAAAAGAACAATGCTCCCATCATCCACTTTCTAAGGGATTTTATCAATCATCCCAGGAACGGACTGCTTTCCCTCGGTTTCCTGCTGTCGCTCTTCTTTTCTTCCAATGCAATGATGGGGATCATGCGATCCTTCGACAAAAACTACATCGGCTTTCGCAAACGACGTGGATTGGAAAAACGCGGAGTGGCCCTCAAGCTGACGCTGATCATCTTTGTACTGGTATTTGTTTCGATACTACTTATCATAGCGAGAGACACCGTATTAAAACCCATCGGTATCCGCAACGCTGCAGTGCTGTGGGTAATCAACACCTTTCGCTGGGTGATCGTTGTATTGCTCTTCCTGGGCACTATTTCAACCATTTACCGGTACGCCCCGGCCGTACAAAAAAAATGGCGATTGATCAACCCCGGCTCCATCCTCGCCACCTTCCTGATGTTGCTGTGTACACTGGGGTTTTCCTGGTATGTAAGCCATTTCGGCCGCTACAATGAGCTGTACGGCTCCATCGGAACGGTGCTGATCCTGATGCTCCTGATCTATTTTAATTCGCTGGTGCTTTTAATTGGTTTTGAATTAAATGTGAGCATTGCTTCGCTGCGCAAAATTGCCGAAGAACGGAACAATATGATCAGCCGTGAGGCAAATACGCCCTGATTCCCGAAATTTGAATTCTAAATACCTGGCTATGAAAAAAATTCTCCTGGCATCCATGCCGCTTGTACTGGCTGCGTCCCTGATCTTTCATCCGGCAATTGAACCACTTCCGCTAGGCTCGCCGGTGCCACAGCTGGACCGGAAGATGATGGATATTTCCGGGGCGGAATCATCACTTAAAGATGCATGGAAGAAAAATGGGCTGCTGGTAATGTTTAGCTGTAACACCTGCCCATACGTTATCAAAAATCAGGACCGCACCATTGCGCTGGCAAAATACGCGTTGTCAAAAGACGTAGGCTTTGTAGTACTCAACGCCAATGAAGGTAACCGCTCGGGCTCAGAATCCCTGCAGGCCATGAAGGCCTACGCCGACGCCCAAAAATATGACTGGCCCTACCTGGTAGATACCCATTCCGTAATGGCAGACGCATTTGGCGCTACGCGAACTCCTGAATGCTTCCTGTTTGACAAAAACAATAAACTGGTGTACCATGGCGCTATCGACGATAGCCCGGCAAACGCTTCTGCTGTAACCCGGAAACATGCAGAAATCGCAATCCGCGAGATGATTGCAGGCCATGAAATAGCAATGAAAGAATCCAGATCGGTCGGCTGCGGCATCAAACGCCTCGACTAGCTTTTTCCCAGGCGAAATGGATTTTGGGAATATTTTATGGAATTTGTAACAGCCGGCGTCCTATATTAATATTAGCCATTTTACACCAAAATCTTCATTATGAACCGGTATTTCCGCTTTATCCGGCTGGCTGTATTGCTTTTTCTCGGCCTCGCCGGCTACCTCCTGGCCCGAAATCTTGCGCATGAGAATATTATTGGCGCTACATTGGCCATCATCAGTATGCTTTCTGCTATTGTTTTCTTTTTTCTCCTGCACCGGACAAAGGATCAGCAGACGGGCTGATTTCCGGGTGTAGCATTCGCTCCAGCGCCGCTTTAAATAAGTCCTCAGGCAATTGCTGTTCGTAAAAACGGCGGTAACCCGTTTTGTTATCAATAAACAGCGAAGCAGGAATAGAACCCGTCCAGGAACTGTCTATACGCGGACAAAAATAATCGGCATTGGTCTCATCCAGCCAAACAAGCGGTACATCCCATTGCCGCTTTGCGGCAAAATTCCGGATGTGATCAGGATATGCATCTTCCAGGTCCAGGCTCACTAGTAAAAGTTGTACACTATCAGCCCGATGATTTTTTACCTCGCGTACAAAATAAGGCAGCTCTTCAATACAAGGCTGGCAAAAGGTTGCCCAAAAATTAACGATCAAAGGCGTTTTACTTTCCCGGATGATTTGTTCAAGCGCTGTCAGCTTTACCCGTTGCACAGGTTGCCCGTTTACGACAGTTGTCGCCACAAAAAGTGACAGGATGATCATCGCCGTTTTCATATTCATTCATTTGACTCGTTGTCCTGCATAAGGCTCCAGGCGGCCAGCAATTCTTTTTTCATGACGTGGTCCATGTCGTTACGGTTGTAATGCCCTGCCCTTTCTTTTTGCCGCAATCCTTCGTACAACGAAACAGCGCAGGCTACACTGATATTCAGTGACCGGATAATACCTACCTGGGGAATCAGGAAATTGCCATCAGCAAGCGCACGGGCTTCATCGCTCACACCACTGTGTTCATTGCCAAAGATCAATGCGGTAGGTAGTGTAAGATCCATTTCATACAGACTTACTGAATCACTGGCAAGATGGGTGGTGAATATGCTGGAATAACGCTGCCGCAATGCGGCGAAGCATTCATCCGTATTTTCAAACTGGTGAACGGTGAGCCATTTTGCAGCGCTGGATGAACTTTTAGCACCCCATTTCTTGTGCCGTGGGATCTTTGTATTCAACACATACACTTCCTGTACGCCCACCGCATCACAGGTGCGCATTACCGCCGAGATATTATGCGGATCAAATACATTTTCCAGCACCACGGTCAGATCAGGCTGCCGCTTGCTTAAAACCGTTGTTAATTTAGATGTTCTTTCTGGAGTCATACCTTCTTATCATTGATCAAACAGCGACAAACAGGTGCAGGCTTTGATTTACACCTGTTTTACCACTGTAAACGTTTAGACAAAACTATCGTAAAAATTTTCTCCGGTAATTAAATTGTTTATATTTATAGATGGCGAAATAATTGCCAGTTTGCTTCAATAACTCTATATGAAATATCCCGCTATCCGGAATTATATCGATGGCCAGTTTGTTACAACCAGTTCTGAAAAAACGATGGATGTAATTTCTCCGTTAGATGGCACGTTACTATCTACGGTTCCCATGTCTTCTGCCCAGGATCTTGACACGGCCGTAAAAGCCGCACAGGCGGCCTTCCCCGCCTGGAGCAAAACGCCCATTAAGGAAAGAGTACAGGTTTTTTTCCGTTATAAATACCTGCTGGAACAACACCTGGACGAGTTGGCGAAACTCTGCAGCGAGGAAAATGGAAAAACCTATGGCGAATCCGTTGCAGAAATTGAAAAATGTATCGAACTCACCGAATTTGCCACTTCCCTCCCCCAACTGGTAACGGGCGAAATACTCGAAGTAAGCAAGGGAGTGGAATGTCGTACGGAACATGTCCCCCTGGGCGTTGTTGCGAGCATCGTTCCGTTTAATTTCCCGGCCATGGTGCCCAACTGGACCATTCCGAATGCAATCGCCCTCGGCAATTGTATGATCATAAAGCCTTCTGAAAAAGTGCCGCTGAGTTGCGGACGGCTTGCAGAGCTCCTGCAAGAGGCCGGTTTGCCCAAAGGTGTTTTCAACATTGTGCACGGAGACGTAGAAATTGTAGAGGCGATCTGTGATCACCCGAAAATTGAAGCCGTATCTTTTGTGGGCAGCACGCGCGTAGCCAGGTTGGTATACCAACGGGCCACCTCCCATTACAAACGCTGCCTGGCCCTGGGCGGCGCTAAAAATCACCTGATGGTGCTGCCGGATGCAAAACCGGATATGACAGCTCAAAATGTGGCCGCCAGCATGAGCGGCTGCGCCGGGCAACGCTGCATGGCAGCCAGCGCCATGGTGGGTGTAGGCAATGTAGACCACATCATTGAAAAAATATGTGATGAAGCCCGCAAGATTATCCCCGGCGAAAACCTGGGTGCAGTAATCAGCAGGGAATCAAAAGAACGTATTGAAAAATATATCACGGAGGCTGAAAAACAGGGCGCTAAGATCCTGGTAGACGGTCGTAACGCCACCGTAAAAGGAAAAGAAAAAGGAACTTATGTAGGGCCTACCGTTATTGATTATGTAAAGCCTGATATGGCCGTTGCAAAAGAAGAGATATTCGGGCCAGTGATCAGCATCATGCGCACCAACACACTGGATGAAGCGCTTGCAATTGAAAATGCCAACCCATACGGAAATGCCGCATCCGTTTTTACACAAAATGGCGGCCTCGCGCGCTACGTGATTGAAAAAGCCAGCGCCGGCATGGTGGGTGTTAATGTAGGCGTGCCTGTGCCCCGTGAACCATTCTCTTTTGGAGGTTGGAATGAAAGTAAATTTGGCGTAGGTGATATCACCGGCAAAAGCTCGATCGAATTCTGGACACGCCTGAAAAAATCAACCACAAAATGGAACCCCGAAGCCGGTATCAACTGGATGAGCTAATCTTTTTATCCAAATCAAGATGAAATATGGAAACATCAACCGCTAGTCTTACGCAGGAAATTATACAGGACAACCTTGAACACACGTTATTTTCCTGGAGTAAACAAAAAGGCATTAACCCCATTGCCGTTAAATATGCAGAAGGCGTATATCTCTACGACTACGACGGAAAACGATATATCGATTTTTCGTCGGGGTTGATGAACGTAAATATTGGCCACGGCAACCAGCGTGTAACAGATGCCGTAGTACGGCAAATGCAGGAAGTGGCTTATGTAACGCCGAGTTGCGTTACCGCTGTTCGCGGTGAATTGGGCAAAAAGCTCGCTTCTATTTGCCCCGGCGATCTTAATAAAGCATTTTTTACGCTATGCGGAGCTACCTCTATTGAAAATGCCATTAAACTTGCACGACTGTACACCGGTCGCCATAAAATATTAACGCGCTATCAATCTTATCATGGCGCCACTTATGGCACTTTATCTGCCGGTGGTGATCCCCGCAAACTTCCTGCAGATGCACAACAGGCGCCCAACTTTGTACACTTTGATCTTCCCTATGCTTACCGCTGGGATTATGGTGATGACACATTGCTGAAAGAAGCTGTTGCATCGCTGGAGCGACTGATTGCTTATGAAGGACCAGGCAACATTGCCGCCATTATGCTGGAAGGTGAATCAGGCTCATCCGGTTGCCTTAAATACCCGGGAGGTTACCTGAAAGCTGTACGCAATATTTGTGATAAAAATGGTATCCTGTTGATTACAGACGAAGTGATGAGCGGGTTTGGCCGCACCGGCAAATGGTTTGGATTTGAAAATCACGGCATTATTCCTGATATGATCGCGATGGCCAAAGGACTTACCTCAGGCTATATTCCATTCGGATGCCTGATGGTGTCTGATCGCATTGCTGCAAAATATGACGATGCAATGCTGCCGCTCGGGCTTACCTATTCTGCACACCCGGTGGGTTGCGCTGCAGCCCTGGAAACGCTGAAAATATATGAAGACGAAAACCTGATTGCCAATGCAGCCGAGATGGGCAACTATATTGAACAGCAGGTAGAGAAGATGAAAGAAAAACATCCAAGCATCGGCGATTTTAGAAATACCGGGCTGCTTGGCTGTATCGAACTGGTTAAAGACAGGAACACAAAAGAACCGATCGCGCCCTTCAATGCAAAACCGGATGAAATGACGGTAATGAATAAAGTGGCAGCAAAGATCCGCGAATTAGGTATGTACACATTTGTACGCTGGAGTTATATATTCATCGCGCCACCGCTTTGTGTTACCAAAGAGCAGGTAGATGAAGGACTTCAGATCATCTCGGAAGCCATCCGCATTGCAGATGCTTCCACTACGGCTTGATAAATCAAACTCGTTGCATGCAGGAACCTATCAGTAATGACCAGTCGTTGATCAACGACGACCTCGCCCCCATTCCTGAAAATAAACGGACCTGGGGCACCTGGAACTACGCCGCGCTGTGGATCAGTATGAGCCTCTGCATTCCTACGTACATGCTGGCCAGTTCCCTTATCAAAGGTGGCATGAACTGGTGGCAGGCGATCCTCACTATTTTTCTTGCCAACACCATCGTGCTGGTGCCTATGATCCTCAATGGCCGTGCCGGTGCCCGCTACGGCATCCCATTCCCCGTGCTGGTGCGTTCCAGTTTCGGAACAAGAGGAGCAAACATCCCGGCAGTGCTACGCGCTATTGTTGCATGTGGTTGGTTTGGCATACAGGCATGGATTGGTGGCGCATCACTTTACAACATTTTCCGCGCCTGGATGCCAGACCTGCCCGCAATCAACCTGACGGCTCTTTTTCCCGGCACGGGACCAATGCTTTGTTTCCTTGCTTTCTGGCTGCTGAATATGCTGGTAGTGTACCTGGGCGTAGAAAGCATCCGCAAACTGCTGGTATTTAAAGCCATCTTTTTACCGGTTGCTGCACTCGCTTTACTTGCATGGGCCATCCGTGCAGCACATGGCCTGGGTCCCATTCTTGAACAACCCGCACAACTCACCGGCGGCGCATTCTGGAAATTTTTCTTTCCCGCCCTGACCGGCATGGTTGGCTTCTGGGCTACCCTTTCACTAAACATTCCAGACTTCACCCGCTACGCAAAATCACAACGCGCACAGATCCGCGGACAAATTATCGGCCTTCCCCCGTCCATGACCCTCTTCGCATTCATCGGCGTAGTCGTTACCTCTGCTACCACCCTTATTTACAATAGCACAGAATGGGACATTGTAGCACTTGCCGGTAAGTTTGAAAATAAGATCATGATCACATTGGCCATGATCGGCATTATTATCTCCACTCTCGCCACCAATATCGCGGCCAATATTGTAAGTCCTGCCAATGATTTTTCCAATCTCTGGCCTTCAAAGATCAGTTTCAAAACCGGCGGCTATATCACCGGTATTATCGGCATTCTTATTTTTCCATGGAAACTCGTTGCAGATCCTGCCGGGTATATTTTCGTGTGGCTTGTGGGTTATTCCAGTCTGCTGGGACCGATTGGTGGAATTATGATCGCAGACTATTTCTTTATCCGGCGTCAACGGCTGCAGGTTCCGGATCTTTATAACAAACTTGGAAGATACCGTTATCAAAAAGGCTTTAACCTGCGTGCAATGGTTGCACTCCTGGCCGGCATCCTCCCCAATATCCCCGGCTTCCTCGTTACCGCCGGTATGGCAGATCGCAATAGTTTTCCTGCATGGCTGATTCATAGTTATGATTATGCCTGGTTTACCGGCTTTTTTATCAGCGGAATTGTTTATCTCCTCTTTATGAAACCTGAAAAACACTAACCTATGTCGATACTGATCAAAAATGGAAGAATAGTAACTGCCAGCGACGATTACATTGCCGATGTGCTTATTGAAGGTGAAATTGTAAAAGCGATTGGCCGTAGCCTGGAAGTGGACGCAGATAAAGTAATTGACGCTTCCGGCAAGCTGGTACTGCCCGGTGGTATTGATCCGCACGTACACCTTGACATGCCTTTTATGGGCACATTTTCCAGTGACAGCTACGAAACAGGTACCCGCGCCGCCCTGTACGGCGGTACCACGATGGTTATTGATTTCATCCTGCAAAAACAGGGACACACATTGCGCGAAGCGCTGGAAGAATGGCGCGGCAGGTCAGACGGCAATTGCTACGGCGACTATAGCTTTCACATGGCCGTCACCGATTTCAATGAACGAACAAAACCTGAAATTGCAGAAATGGTGGCAGAAGGTATCGTCTCCTTCAAAACATTTATGGCTTACAAAGGCGCATTAATGATCGACGATCGGCAGATGATTGGATTGATGGAAGAAGTAAAAAAATGCGGCGGACTGATCAATGTACACGCCACCAATGGCGATATGATCGATTACCTCGTGGCCAAATTTAAGGCCGAAGGCAAACGTGCACCGCTCTATCACTACCTTTCACAACCGGAGATTACCGAAGCTGAAGCCAGCGAACGGTTTACCGACATGGCCTATTACACCGGCTGCCCGGGATACATTGTACACATGACCTGTGAAGGCGCACTCAATGCAGTTCGCCACGCTACACGCCGCAATCAAAAAATGTTCGTGGAAACCTGTATCCAGTACCTGGTGCTGGACGCATCACTATATGAAAAAGATTTTGAAGGCGCGAAATGGGTGATGAGTCCTCCCCTCCGCGAACGAAAAGACCAGGAAGCGCTCTGGGCCGGCATCAACCAGGGACTTGTACAGGTAGTAGCCACCGATCATTGCCCTTTCAAATGGGAACAAAAGTTGCTGGGCAAAGATGATTTTTCAAAAATCCCCAATGGCCACCCGGCTATTGAAAACCGCATGGAACTATTGTACAGTGAAGGGGTTGATAAAGGTCGCATTACCGTAAACAAATTTGTGGAAGTGGCATGCACCAATCCTGCAAAGATATTCGGAATGTTTCCCAGGAAAGGAACGATTGCCGTGGGCAGCGATGCCGATATCGTGATCTTTCATCCCAATGAAAAACATGTTCTTTCAGCAGATACGCACCACATGAACGTTGACTACTCAGGATACGAAGGATGGGAACTTACCGGTAAAGTGAAAACCGTATTGCTGCGCGGACAAATTGCCATTGAAGATGGCGAATGCAGGATCGATAAAGGATATGGCCAATTTATTAAACGAAACAAAGTAGCCCAGATCATCTGATAAATCTTTCAAAAAAACCCTTTGTAAGCAAACCAATTCCTTTGTTTATTTAGGTTTATTCCTTAATTTTTACGTTTGGCGCTGCCGAAACTGTCCATGGCAGTTTCTATTTATTATTTGTTCACTACTATTTTAATTCTATTGTTTATGCCGCGAATCGTTAAATCTGGTTTGATCCAAATGAGTCTTCCCAAAACCGAAGGAGAAGGTTCTATTGAAGAGATCAAGGAAGCCATGGTACAAAAACATATCCCGCTGATTGAAGAAGCGGGCCGTAAAGGCGTTCAGATCCTTTGCTTCCAGGAAATTTTCAATACGCCTTATTTCTGCCCGGGGCAGGATAAAGCATGGTATGAGAGCGCAGAAACAGTGCCCGGACCTACCATTGAACGGATGCAGGAATATGCCAAAAAATATAACATGGTAATGATTGTGCCTGTTTATGAAAAAGAACAGGCCGGTGTATTATACAACACCGCTGCAGTCATTGATGCAGACGGCAGCTACCTCGGTAAATACCGCAAAAATCACATCCCGCACACGTCAGGATTCTGGGAGAAATTCTTCTTCAAACCCGGCAACCTGGGCTATCCCGTATTTGAAACCCGGTATGCCAAAGTAGGCGTCTACATTTGCTACGATCGTCACTTCCCCGACGGAGCGAGGATACTCGGTTTGAATGGCGCAGAGATCGTGTATAACCCGTCTGCCACCGTTGCAGGTTTGTCTCAATACCTCTGGAAACTGGAACAACCTGCCCATGCTGCGGCCAATGGTTATTTTATGGGATGCATTAACCGCGTAGGCCAGGAAAAACCCTGGAACCTCGGCAAATTCTATGGCAGCTCCTATTTTGTAGATCCACGCGGACAAATATTCGCGCAGGCCAGTGAAGATAATGATGAACTGCTGGTAGCTGAATTTGACCTGGATATGATTGAACAGGTTCGAAGCGTATGGCAGTTTTTCCGCGACCGGCGACCCGAAACATACGGAAAACTGGTTGAACTCTGATTCTACAAGTAATACCCAATCACATGATCCGCAACAACAGGCTATCGGACGAACAATACAGCGAGAATTTTGCCGATATTCATCCGCCATTTGAAAATAAAACAGCAGCACAGGTAGACGCCAACCGCTGCCTGTTTTGTTACGATGCCCCATGCACCAAAAGTTGCCCCACGGGCATCAACGTCCCCAAATTCATCAAACAGATTTCCAGCGATAATATCAAAGGAGCGGCTCACACCATTTTTTCTTCCAACATCATGGGAGCAGGCTGCAGCAAAGTTTGTCCCGTAGAAAAATTATGCGAAGGCGCCTGCGTTTACAATTTGCTTGAAGAAGAAGCCATTCCCATTGCCCGGCTGCAACGTTATGCTACGGAAACTGCAATGGACAACAAGTGGCAACTGTTTAAACGGGATAAGCCGTCTGGAAAAAAAGTAGCCGTCGTTGGCGCAGGCCCCGCCGGTCTCAGTTGTGCGCACACATTGAGCCGCGCAGGCATTGACGTTACCATTTTTGAAAAAGAAGAACGTGGCGGAGGCTTAATGACCTACGGTATTGCCGCCTATAAAGTAACGCCCGCATTCTGCGAACAGGAAGTTGATTATATCCTGGGCATTGGCGGCATTACCGTCAACTACGGGCAGGAACTGGGCGTTCATTTTCGCCTTGTGGAATTACAACAACAGTTTGATGCGGTGTACCTGGCCATTGGCGTTGGCCTCGCACGTCAGCTTGCCATTCCCGGTGAAAATCTGAAAGGTGTTGAAGACGCGATCGAATTTATTTATCGCCTTCGGAAAAATGGGTACCCCGATGTTGCGGTTGGCGACAAAGTTGCCGTGATTGGTATGGGAATGACGGCCATTGATGCAGCCACACAAGCCAAACGACTCGGTGCAAAAGAAGTTACGCTGGTGTATCGCAGAACCGAAGATGAAAAACCCTGCACCAGCGTTGAATTGGACATTGCAAGGCTCGACGGTTGCCAGGTAATTTGGCTGGCCGCACCAAAAGAAATACTGGGCAACGATGGTATGGTTACAGCCCTCGTTTGTTCAAAAATGAAATTAGGCGAACCCGACAGCAGTGGCCGGCGTTCGCCGGTTGACACCGGTGAAACATTCACGCTTGAAACCGATATGGTGATCAAGGCTGCAGGACAGGTTCCATATCACGACCTGGTAGAAGAAAGCGGGCTTACAAACCACCAGGGAAAAATCCAGGTGAATAACCGTTGCGCAACAAATATCGCCGGCGTCTTTGCCGGTGGAGATGATGTAAACGGTGGTAAAGAAGTGGTGGATGCCGTGCAGGCGGGCAAAGACGGCGCACACGCCATTCTCAATTACCTGCAACTTGCAGCCCATTAAATTTTAAATGACCTAACTCGTACGAAGATGGCAAATATTGCAGTTGACTTTTTAGGGATAAAATCTCCCAACCCTTTCTGGCTGGCCAGCGCACCGCCCACCGACAAGCAATACAATGTGCTGCGTGCCTTTGAAGCTGGATGGGGCGGTGTGGTTTGGAAAACCCTCGGGTCCCAGGTAAAAAATGTGTCGTCCCGGTATTCCTCGGTGGATTACCACGGTGGAAGAGTAATGGGCCTTAATAATATTGAACTCATTTCTGACCGTCCACTTGATATCAACCTCCGGGAGATTCGCGAATGCATTCGACTCTTCCCCGACCGGGCGATGATCGTTTCCCTGATGGCCGACAACAATAGGGAGAGTTGGCATGAACTGATCAAAAAAGTGGAAGATACCGGCGCTCATGGACTGGAATTGAATTTTGGATGTCCGCACGGAATGACGGAACGCGGTATGGGTGCTGCAGTTGGCCAGGACCCGGAAATTGCAAAAATGGTGGTGGAATGGGTAATGGAAATTGCGTCCATTCCTGTAATCACCAAATTAACGCCAAATGTACATTCCGTTGTCCCAACCGGCCGCGCTGTAGTAGAAGCCGGCACTAACGCCCTTTCACTGATCAATACCATCCAATCCGTAACCGGTATCGACCTGGATACTCTTGTTCCTAATCCCAACGTAGGCGGCAAATCTGTATTTGGCGGCTATTGCGGTCCTGCCGTTAAACCCATTGCGCTTAAAATGCTCACCACAATTGCACAGGATCCGCTTACTTCACGGGTGCCTGTGTCCGGCATCGGCGGCGTAAGCACCTGGAAAGACGCCGTTGAATTTATTTTGCTCGGCGCAACTACCGTACAGGTGTGTACTGCAGCTATGACGCACGGTTTCCGTATTGTGGAAGACCTTTGCGAAGGCCTCAGCAACTGGATGGATGAAAAAGGATTTGCAACGATCAATGATGTGGTGGGCAAATCTGTGCCCAAGATGACGCATTGGGAAGACCTCGATATCAATTTCCATATTATTGCTAACATCAACCAGGATAAGTGTATTCATTGTGGCCTCTGTTATATTGCGTGTGAAGACACCTCTCATCAATCCATCGCACTTACAGCCGGTATGCCCTATAATACTTACACTGTAAAGGAAGAAGAATGTGTGGGATGTAATTTATGCAAACTGGTATGCCCGGTTGAAAATTGCATCACAATGGAAGAACATCGAAAGGGAGATGAATACCTCAACTGGAAAGAATTTCAACGCCGCGGGCTGCCGATGAACGATCACTGACACATCGTCGCCCTAATACAGCACCCTTCGCTTAAATGTGAAAAAAAAGCTAAGATAGCCATCAAAAAGGGCTGTTTCTCTGCTGTAAGAAAGTGTTAATAAGTCTGGCATCAATTTGGCGTTCCTTTAGTACCATCATGTTACCTACTCCAGGCGTCTAACGACCTGTTTTTGGTACTACTCTACCCGTCCCGCCGGGACGATCAGCTGCTATTTTGCGGTAAATCAATTTAATCATTTAAAACCTTAAGTGTGATGAAAAGCTATTTTGTAAATGTGAGGATGAAAATTGCAACAGCGCTAGCGGCGTTAGTAGTAGTTGGCTCTCTTAGTTCCTGTCTCAAAAACAATGACGACAACTACCAGTCGGGTCCCGAAGCCGGCCTCATGGCCTTCAACCTGGCACCCGATAAAAGTGGTGTTCAATTTTCCATTTCGGGGAATATTATCAGCAACAGCTACATTCCCTATGCAGGATTTACAGGCACATATGTGTCTATTTATCCCGGATCAAGAACTATCGAGTCTTTTGATAATTCAGGAACAATTGCAACATCCGGTAGTTATAACTTTAGCGACAGTAACTACTATTCTACCT
This sequence comes from Bacteroidota bacterium, assembly GCA_048498035.1. Classification (GTDB taxonomy): domain Bacteria; phylum Bacteroidota; class Bacteroidia; order Chitinophagales; family Chitinophagaceae; genus CADEDV01. Next base: position 136,619 of record JBEHYT010000007.1, read on the forward strand.
TCCTCGTTGGAGCCAACGGAAATTATCGCAATGTGATTGTTGCAGATGATTTAAATCAACTCGCAGCAGGGAAATCGTATATCCGGTATATTAATGCGATCCCTGACTCCAGTCAATCTAACGTAATAATTAATGCTGGTGGTACAGACATTGTAAACCAACAAGCGGCATTTGCCAGTGTATCTTCTTTCAGCGCTGTTACTCCAGGTGCAGTTACCATAACTGTAAATAATGGCGGTACGGTGAATGTCAACAGGACAATTACGCTGGAAAATAACAAGGTCTATACCGTGTTGCTGGTTGGTGAACCTGGTTCAGGCAGTACACCTGTTGAAATTCGTTATATTGTAAATGGCGTTATTGACGATGCCGCAAGTGGAAGAATGGCTGGATCAGCCAGCGCTATCGGAAGTAATTAACTATTGAATAAATAACGTAGCTGTAGCTAAAGCTTCGCCCTCCGGGCGAAGCTTTTTTTATTATTTAAAAATATTAGTCTATAAATTTTGTGGACTAATACTCTTCCCCTACTTTCGTGCTTTCGCCGGGAAACCGGCCGCTTGTCTGCATACTACGCGCTTCACCTGGTAGTGTCGGCTATACCGCATTGTATGCCGATCCCATTACATTTTAAAAATACATGCAATGATGAATAATTTACAACGATGTTGATCCGTACCCTTTTTTTGTTTTATTAGTCTACAATTTTAGTAGACTGTTATTGATTTATTAACCATCCAACTACAGTATGAAACAGAAATTATCACTGTTATTATTAACAATACTACCACTGGCCGGCATAGCTCAGCTTTCCGGCCGGGTTGTTAATGACGACCGGGAACCGGTCTCCTCAGCCTCGGTATTGATCAAGAATGCGGGTATCGGTACCACCACAGATTCCACTGGCTATTTTCAGCTCACTGGTATTTCCCATTATCCTTTTACACTGGTCGTATCCTACGCAGGATATCAATCGCAGGAAAGAGTTATCCGCAAAAGCGAAACCGGTCCAATCCTGATCCAACTTCAGCTTCTCTTTAAAACAGACACCATTGTCGTTACATCGCGAAGAAGAAAGGAGGTGCTGCAGGATGTTCCTATTGCCATTTCAGTGATCAGCGGCGCCAAAGCGGACGAAGCCGGCGCCTTCAATGTAAATCGCATCAAGGAATACGTTCCCTCGGTTCAACTCTACACTTCCAACCCACGCAATACAGGTCTCAATATCCGTGGTATTGGCTCGCCATTTGGCCTCACCAATGACGGTCTTGACCCGGGCGTTGGCTTTTATGTAGATGGTGTTTATTATGCCAGGCCGGCGGCTGCTACGCTTGATTTTATAGATGTGGAACGTATCGAGATTTTACGCGGTCCCCAGGGCACCCTGTTTGGAAAAAACACAACGGCAGGCGCATTTAACATCACCACACGTAAACCATCTTTTAAGCCGGGCGCCAATTTTGAAGTGAGCTATGGCAATTACGGATTTATCCAGGCAAAGAGTTCAATCACAGGTCCGCTGGCGCGCAAACTGGCGGCAAGACTTTCCTTCTCAGGAACACAGCGTGATGGAACCGTGAAAAATATCCGCACCGGGAAAAATACAAATGACATTAATAATCTCGGCTTTCACGGTCAATTGTTATTTACACCGTCAGACAACACCAGCATTACTTTTTCTGCTGACGCAACCAGGCAACGCCCCGATGGATATGCCCAGGTGATTGCAGGCGTAGTGCAAACGCTTCGACCCGATTATCGCCAGTTTAACGCGATTATTTCCGATCTGCATTATACACTCCCATCGCTCAATCCATTTGACCGCGTAATAGATCATGATACGCCCTGGAATTCCGATAACGAACTTGGCGGTATTTCCCTGAATGTTGAAACCAAATTGGGGACCGGCACATTTACATCTACAACGGCCTGGCGCTATTGGAACTGGAATCCTTCCAACGACCGCGATTTTACAGGCCTCCAGGCCCTGGTCAAATCGCAAAATCCTTCAAAGCATAGAAACTGGTCGCAGGAAGTACGCTACGCCGGTTCAATATCCAAAAACATCAGCGGCGTGGTTGGATTGTTCTACATCAACCAGGACGTAAAGACCACAGGCACCGAGGAATCTGGTAAAGACCAATGGCGGTTTGTTCAAAATTCAACCGACCCTAAATGGCAGACGCCTGGCTTACTCGATGGCTATGGTGCTAATACCAATTCCACCATACATTCCACCAGCGCCGCTCTTTTTGCCAATGTGGATGCAGCGCTTGGGGCCGGATTTCATATAATGCCCGGTGCCCGTTTCAACTATGATAAAAAAGATGTAACGTATGAGCGTACCGTTTTTGGCGGCCTGGATACGAATGACCCTGATCTGATAAAACTGAAACGTGTAGTATATAGTCCGCAGGCCTTTGCGACCAGCGCAGATGAAACCAATTTCACCTATCAATTAACGCTGTCGTATCGACCCAATAAAAAACTAAATTCATTTGCCACCTATTCTACAAGTTTCAAACCAATTGGTGTGAACGTTGGCGGTTTGCCCACCACGTCCAATGGTGATGCCGATATTTCACTGGCAGTAATCAAACCGGAATACGTAAAGCATTTTGAAATTGGCATCAAAACCAATCCCACGCCCGACCTCACCTTCAATCTCACATTACATACAACCAATATCCGCGACTACCAGGCCAACGTACAATCACCACAGTTGGGCGTAAACCGTGGTTACCTGGCCAACGCCGAAAAAGTAAATGTAAAAGGAATTGAAGCCGATGCCGGCTGGCGGGCAAACAGGCATTTCAATTTTGATGGCGCCGTTGCCTACACCAGTGGCAAATATGTCCGGTTTACAAATGCGCCGCTACCCCTTGAAGAAACGGGTAAAACGGTAAATGGTCAACAGGTGTCATTTAAAGATATTTCCGGCACGGAGCTTCCGGGAATTTCGAAATGGGCGGGATCGCTAAGCGGCGAATTCAACACGCCCGCGGCATTCCTGGGTAAAGCAGGCAAATTCTTCCTGGCGATGGATATCTTTTATCGTTCGTCATTTTCATCAAGTCCCTCTCCCTCTGCCTACCTGGATATAGACGGGTACACGCTGGTAAATGGACGCATTGGGTTTCGGTCCAATACCGGGCTCTCTGCTTTTGTGTGGGGAAGAAACCTTTTCAATAAAAATTATTTCGAACAGTTATTGCCGGCAGGCGGCAATGCAGGACAATATGCTGCAGTCCTGGGTGATCCTGTTACCTACGGCATCACACTTCGGTATAACTTATAGAAACAGTATAAGCCCCGTGGCCGAGCGGATAGGTAAAGGCCTGCAAAGCCTTTCACGACGGTTCGAATCCGTCCGGGGTACGAAGGATGTATACATGACAAGCAATCGTTAGAACGGGCCGTATTTCCATACGGCCTTCTTTCTTTTATTCACCTGCAGGCTCCCAAAGTTCAATCTTGTTTCCTTCCGGATCCATGATATGAACAAACTTTCCGTAGTCGTAAGATTCTATCTTATCAACGATTGTAACACCTTCCTTCTTCAATTCTTCTACCAGTGCTTCCAGGTTTTCTACACGATAGTTGAGCATAAAATCCTTCTCCGAAGGAGCGAAATATTTACTGGTTTCTGAAAAAGGACTCCATATTGTAGATCCTTTTTTGGAAGGATCGTCTGCATCTTTCCATTCAAATTTTGTCCCGTAAGGATCTACGTCAAAACCAAGATGGGTTTTGTACCATTCTTTGATCTTATCGGGATCTTTGGATTTGAAAAAAATGCCGCCAATACCGGTTACTCGTTTCATTGTGGTTTGTTTTTCGTTATTTGATTGCGTCAGTGAATGTACGGCAAAGCCAACACCAAAAGATGCCAGGAAACCTGGAATTACAAAATAACGTTTTAGCATTTTGAAATAATTTGGTATTCATTTTTTAAGCGGTACAACGTTCGATCTTTGCCTGCCAACGCCTTGTCCCGTTTGGGCGCCAGGGACGACCCATTATGCAACCAAGGTTGTGCACTATCATCAGAATTTCGCCGAAGTGCCAGGCTTTGCCACTGACTGCTGGATAAAATCCCGCAGTTGCTGATTGGCATTTACCAGGTCATCCTTACGCAGGTACATCATGTGCCCGCTTCGGAAACCCTTCCAACTCATCCGGTCTTTTAATTTGCCACCCGGATCCATCTGCCACATATTGTATTTGGCATTGAAGTAATCACAGGCACCGTCAAAATAGCCCGACTGCACCAGCAGGTGTAAATATGGGTTTTGTGCCATCGCCTGGCGCAGATCTTCGCCGGTGTGGTTATTATTGTTATCCCAGGGCCATACCGGTCCAAACATATTGTATTTAAGATCGGTTTTATAACCCAGTTCCTCACGTACATAAATATTCATAGCGGGCGTAAATGCATGCAGCCAGGAAGTAAGTTCTGCATTATAATCCGGGCTGTCGCCCGCATCCTGCCGGTCAATACCGCGATAGCGTGAATCAAGCCGTCCTACCGTGAAGCCCTGGTCGCGCAATAATTCTTTCCAGAAAAAATCCGCGGGAATATCAAGGTTGTGCTGCAGGATAACGGTCTCTGACAAACCGCTATAGCGGGCCATTTTCCCGGCAATCTGTTTTTTCTCAGCATCGGTCAGCATATTGCCTTTCGTAATAGCAGGCACAAGTTGGTTTACCGTAAAATCTTCCACCTCAGGAAGCATGTCGGTAAGATCTTTTTGTTGCAGGTCTGCCGGCAGTTTTTTATGATACCAGGCAGTAGCTGAAAAATAAGGAAGCATCAGCGCTTCCGACACCGGTCCTTCGCGTTTGATACCCAGCCCTGTTGGCGATACCAGCACAACGCCATTCAAATACATCCATTGTGCGTTTTGCAATTCCAGCGCCAGGCCCGATACACGGGTGGTGCCATAACTTTCACCAATCAGGAATTTGGGTGATGCCCACCTGTTTTTTCTCGTCACAAACGTATTGATCCAGTCGGCCAGGTATTTAATATCAGCATTTACTCCAAAGAATTTATTGCCGGGCGTTTCACTGGAAACAATTCTTGAAAAACCCGTATTCACGGGATCCACATACACAATGTCTGCTACGTCCAGGATTGAATTGGGATTATCGCGCATTCCGTATGGCTGAATGGGATAGCCTTCGTCGTCAATATTCAGGATGCGTGGGCCGGTATACCCGATTTCCATCCATACGGAAGGTGTGCCCGGACCGCCGTTAAAGGAAATGACCAGCGGACGGGACGTGCGGTCTTTAACATCGGTGCGTTCATAATAGGTGTAAAAAACGCTGGCTATTGGCTTACCACTTTCATCCCAAACGGGCATTGTACCCGCAGTGGCGGTATAAGGAACCACTTGCCCGCGAATTGTAACCTGGGATTTGGTAACAACTGCAGAATCTACTTTTACCATTCGGTTAATGACCGGAGCCTTGCCGCCGGGCCCATCCTGGGCAAATAGTGTGCAGGCAAAACCGGTGAAGAACGCTAAAATCAGCCCTTTTTTCATACTGTTCGTTTTGGTAAATGTAAACAACTGTAGGGAACATGGTCAACCGCTGGTGGAGAACTGTCCGAAAGCAGTTGCTGGCCTGAAAAAACCGGTTACAGCCCGCTTTTTCCAGTTTTGTGTGGGTTTTTTAGCTACATTTGCTGCCCTAATTGGCATTTATCAAAATGCAGTTCGGGTGGTGGCGCAGCCCGGTAGCGCACTTGTATGGGGTGCAAGGGGTCGCTGGTTCGAATCCAGTCCACCCGACTTTAATCCCCGGATGTTTTACATACGGGGATTGTTTTTTAAAATATGTTTTATTGCCGCGGATTGCGGGGGATAAAACGGGATGTAGCGCAGCCCGGTAGCGCACTACGTTCGGGACGTAGGGGTCGCTGGTTCGAATCCAGTCATCCCGACAAAACAAAGCCTTCGGCGGTAGCCGGGGGCTTTGTTGTTTCGCAGCGTTGAAAGCTTGCTTTCAAAAGCGGAGAAACAATAAAGTCCTTCCGCTGCGAAGCAGTGGAAGGGCTTTGGTTTGGACACCCCCCAAAAAGGATCACCGCAGGTAATCCAGTCAACGTTGAAAGTTCACTTTCAAAAGCGGAGAAACAATAAAGCCCATCCGCTGCGAAGCAGTGGGAAGGCTTTGTTTTGGACACCCCCAAAAAAGGATCACCGCAGGTAATCCAGGCTACTCAACCAAAAAATTATTTTAAACATTGATCTCATAGCAGTTGAAAAGGTTGGCAAGAGATATCAGCTTCCACCATCACGGAAGTTGCAGTTTCTTCTTCTCCAGTTTTACATAAAAAACGATCTCGGCGCGCAGCGCATTGAAGACTTTTAATACTGTTGCAATCGTTGCACTGTTGGCGCCATTCTCCAATTTTGAAATCTGTGCTTTCTGAACACCAACCAATTCACCCAGCTCCTCCTGTGTTAAGTTACGCTCCTTCCTCGCCTTTCGGATCATACTGCTTAACACTTCCATCTTTAACGCATACTCATATTTATCCCTGTTTTTTGTACCGGGTTTTCCAATAAATTCATCTTTCATTTCAGAAAGTGAATACGTCCTTATTTTATTTTTTGTTGCCATAATTTCCTTTTTCCGCTGAAAAATAAAGCCGTCGTATCTCCATTGCCTGTTCTATTTCCCTGCGCGGCATTTTATCAGCTTTTTTTATAAGGCCATGAGTTGCTAGCACCACTGTGTCCGTTGATCGCGTCTTGTCCCAAAATGCAAGTAGCCTGTACTGTATATTTTGATATCTCGTCCTGAATTCCCAAATATCATCCGTTAATTTCTTAAAAAGACGCGGATCATTAGTTTGTTCAGCAAGATCGATATTCCATAGAATTTTCTCAGTTGCCTTCGGATGGATAGAACCTAAAAATCGCCTCACTTCTTCATAAAATTCTGTTTTGAAGAATCGTCGTCCCTCAACTACCATATCCCAAATTTACAAAATGTTTCCAAATTTAGAAACTTATTTTATCAAAAAAAACCAGCATTTCAACCGGCATATAAACGTCTTTGTCACCCACCAACATTAATATGCCTGGATCAGCACCTCAGCCGGGATCTGCAATTTTTCCGCCAGCTTTCGGATCATAGCCAGGCTTAATTTCCTTTTACCCGATAAAATTTCGGATTTACGCGAGCGATAACCAAGAATCTTCGACAATTCACCCTCAGACATATTCATTTGATCCAACCTGAATTTAATGGCCGCGATCGGATTAGGCTTCGGAACCGGATAATGTTCATTCTCGTACTCCTTAATCAGGATCGACAGCACTTCCACCTCATCCGACTCCCTGGAATCCGGTTTAATTTCCTTCTGCATCAGTCGGTACACCCGCGTTAAGGCTACCTCGTATTGTTCACTATTTTTTATCGGCTTTATCATAACTTATTTTTTCTGCATTTATCCTGTTATAGGCTTCATGAGAGCCAAACCACACAACAAAAGAAACCTGTTGTTCGGGAAAAATTCTGCCTAATACAATTGTTAATCCCGTTCCCCATTATCGAATGGGCGAATCACCAAATTATTGAATTAATTAGCACATTAGCACATTTTCACATTAGTCATTTGCACTAGACCAGGATATCCAGGAAAAAAATATTCATATCACGCTGCATCGTACCGTTGTGCTTAGCATTGTAATTACCGTTGTTGGCGCACTGGTACTCGTGGACCAATTGCCATCGTTCCTGGCTGAATTATATTATTATTTTGGTTACCAGCGAAAATTTACCACCATCGATGTGCCTCCAACCCATCTCATCGGCAGCTTTATCACATTGCTGATCGCAGTGCTGCTTATCGTATACCAACGTCCACTCATTAATCTCATTGAACTGAAAAAACGGAAGGCAGGCGCCGATGATCAACACGAAGAATCGCCACCTGCCTGAGCCAGGAGCGGCTCCCCTATTTTTACGGCAAAAATCGTACCTTTGCACCTTAATGAAAATACTCATTAAGCAAGCCCGGATCGCCGATCCCTCATCGCCATTCGATGGCAAAACCGTTGCGATCCTCGTCGAAAACGGCATTATCAGCCGCATTGCCGACACGATTTCCGAAAAAGCAGATCACGAAATTCAACAGGAGGGCCTTATTGTGTCCCCCGGTTGGGTTGACGTGTTTGCCAGTTTTGCAGACCCCGGTTATGAGTTCAAAGAAACGCTCGAATCCGGCGCAGCAGCAGCAGCAGCTGGTGGGTTTACAGACGTATTCGTAATTCCCAATACCAACCCCGCCCTGCACAACAAAGCCGGGATTGAATACGTGCGCCAACGCGCCGCAAACCTGCCGGTAACTATTCACCCGATCGGTGCCATCACCCGCAATACCGAAGGAAAAGAGCTTGCTGAAATGTATGATATGCAGGCCAGCGGTGCCATCGCCTTTAGCGACGGCACACAGCCGGTACAATCTGCCGGACTGCTCGTAAAAGCGCTCCAATATGTAAAAGCCTTCAACGGCATTGTGCTGCAGGTGCCAGACGACCGGAGTATACAGCCCCATGGGCTGATGCACGAAGGACTCGTGTCTACCCAATTGGGCCTTCCCGGTAAACCCGCCCTGGCCGAAGAATTGATCGTGGAGCGCGATATCAAACTGGCAGCCTACGCGGAATCCCGCCTGCATATTACCGGCATCGCCTCCCGGAAAGCAATGACCTATATCCGGCAGGGAAAGGAAAATGGCGTGGATGTAACCTGTTCCGTTACCCCCTATCACCTTTACTTCACCGAAGAAGATCTTCGGAGCTACGATACTTATCTTAAGGTTAATCCGCCCATCCGCTCCGAAATAGATCGCGAAGCGCTTCGGCAAGCCGTAAAAGACGGTATCGTGGACTGTATCGCCACTCACCACTTCCCTCATGAATACGACAGCAAGATCCTGGAATTTGAATATGCCAAATACGGGATGACCGGGCTCGAAACGGCATTTGCTGTACTCAATACATCTTTACCCGGGCTGGATCCTTCCCGCTGGGCACAATTGCTGGCCACCAACCCCCGGAAACTCTTTAATTTGCCCACCGCCTCCATCACCGTGGGAGCAGCTGCATCCATCACGATGTTTGACAGCACCACGCGATGGACGCCCAACACAGCACACACAAGATCCAAATCCGTTAATTCCCCCTTCTACGGCAAGGAACTTACCGGGCGTGCTCATGGCATCATCAACAAACAACAACTCATCCTGAACTAATAAAAATGCTTCGAAACAATCGCTTTGCTTCGCAAATTATTGGCGCCGCTACCGCGGGCGCAATGATTCTCTACTCCCTGGCACTGCATACCCAACAGGTAAGCGCAGAATCTTATTGGCAATACGGCGTCTATATCCTGATGGCGCTGGGCATTACCCTGGCATTAGTGCTGTTTAGCAAAACCGCCTATTTCAACGGCAACTTCCAGCAATTATTCGGGCAGGGATTCAAATGCTTTGCGTCCATCGCCATCGTGATGACGCTCTTTACAGCCGTCCTGCTACAGGCAAAACCAGAGATCCGTGAAGACTTTACCAAAGCATATCGCAGTTCCGTGGTAGAAAATAACAAAGACCGTACACCGGCACAGATTGATGAGGATGTAAAACAATTTCACTCCCAGTTCAATACGGTGTTCATATTTATGCCCATTTTCGGATATTTGATCATCGGCTCACTCGTCACCGCTGGCGTTTCAGCCGCATTAATGAGAAGAAAGCAATAATGGATATCTCCGTTGTAATACCACTGCTGGACGAAGCAGAATCACTGCCGGAACTGTCGGCCTGGATAGAACGCGTTATGCAGGAACACCGTTTTTCCTATGAAATGATCTTTGTAGACGACGGCAGTACCGACAACTCCTGGGACGTAATTGAAAAACTGGCAACCGCCAATCCCGCCATCAAAGGGATCAAATTCCAGCGCAACTATGGTAAGTCGGCCGCACTCAATGAAGGCTTTAAAGCCGCCAATGGAGATGTGGTTATTACAATGGATGCAGATATGCAGGACAGCCCGGATGAAATACCTGAATTGCGCCGGATGATCATAGAAGAAAATTATGATCTCGTAAGCGGTTGGAAAAAGAAACGCTACGACAACACATTCGCCAAAAATATTCCGTCCAAATTTTTCAATGCTGTTACCAGGAGGGTGAGCAAGATCCAGTTGCATGATTTCAACTGCGGTCTTAAAGCCTACCGGAAGAAAGTAGTAAAAAGTATTGAAGTATATGGCGAAATGCACCGGTATATTCCGGTGCTGGCCAAGTGGGCCGGGTTTCGGAAGATTGGTGAGAAAGTAGTGGAACACCGCAAACGCAAATTCGGTACCTCCAAATTCGGCATGCGCCGGTTTGTAAACGGTTTTCTCGATCTGCTATCCATCACCTTTGTAGGAAAGTTTTCCAAAAGACCCATGCACTTTTTTGGACTATGGGGTACCATCTTCTTCCTGATCGGTCTTGGCTTTGCCGTTTACCTTGTTGTATCTAAGATCATCGATTCCAGTTACCCCATCACCAACAGGCCCGGATTTTACCTGGCGCTTACCTCGCTTATCATTGGTATGCAACTGTTCCTGGCGGGATTCCTGGGTGAATTGATTAGCCGAAACTCTTCCAATCGTAATTCATACCTGATTGAAGATCGTTTAGGCCTTTCCTAAAGCATTGCCCTTGGTTGTACAATCTCCATCCAACGTTGTTATTATCGGACCCGCCCATCCACTTCGCGGCGGACTGGCCACCTTTAACCAGCGACTGGCAAAGGAATTTATGCAGCAGGGCGCCAATTGCGTCATTTATTCCTTCTCCCTGCAATACCCGTCGTTTCTTTTTCCCGGCACCACGCAATTTACCAATGAGCCTGCCCCTGCCGATATCCGGATCTATACCGCCATCAATTCCGTCAATCCGCTTAACTGGATACGAATTGGCAACCGGCTGAAAAAGGAACGCCCCGACCTTGTTATCGTTCGTTTCTGGCTGCCCTTTATGGGCCCGGCATTAGGCACCATTTTGCGCCGCATAAAAAAAAATAAACACACACGCATCGTTTGTATCGCAGACAATGTCATCCCCCACGAAAAAAGACCGGGCGACAAACCATTCACCCGCTATTTTCTAAAAAGCTGCGATGCATTTGTAACGATGAGTGAAAAAGTAATGAACGATCTGCGCCTTTTTGAACCAGCGAAACCGGCACAATTGGTTACCCATCCGCTGTACGACAGTTTTGGAGCTGCTGTTTCAAAACAGGAAGCAAGGGCGCATTTAAATATCAGCGAAGGACCCGTGATTCTTTTTTTCGGATTTATCCGCAAATACAAAGGCCTCGACCTGCTGCTGGAAGCTATGGCGGATGAACGAATCCGCAAAGCAGGCATTCGCCTGTTGGTGGCGGGAGAATATTATGAAGATGCAAAAAATTACCAGGAACTGATTGACCGACTGGGCATCCGGGACCGGCTTATTCTTTGCACAGATTTCATTCCCGACAGTGAAGTACGTTATTACTTATGTGCTGCAGACGCCGTAATTCAACCCTACCGCAATGCCACGCAAAGTGGTGTAACGCCGCTTGCCTATCATTTTGAAAAGCCAATGGTGGTTACCAATGTAGGAGGATTGCCAGCATTGGTGCCGCATGAGCAGGTGGGCCTGGTAGCAGCACCAACACCAACATCCATTGCTGATAACATCCTGCGTTTCTATCAATTAGGTGAAGACTATTTTATTCCGCATCTTCGCAGGGAGAAAGAAAAATACAGCTGGTCTGTATTGGCAGAAACAATCAACAACCTGGCATTTAACAAGAACAGTTGAATCCGTTATCATGATTTACCGAAGCAAAGCACCGTTACGGATCGGGCTGGCAGGTGGCGGCACCGATGTAAGCCCTTACAGCGACCTCTATGGCGGAGCCATTCTTAACGCCACCATTTCATTGTATGCACATGCTACGATTGAACCCCTGAGTGATAACCGGATTATCCTTGAAACCATTGACCGCGGCGAAATCCAGGAATACGAATGGAATAAGGAACTTCCCACCAATGGTCAACTGGATCTGCTTAAAGGCGTGTACAATCGCATTCAAAAAGATTACGGGATCCCGCAAAAGGGCTTTCGGCTGTCTACATTTGTAGATGCTCCCGCAGGCTCGGGGCTGGGTACTTCCTCAACACTTGTCGTGGCCATCATCGGCGCTTTTTCTGAAATGCTGCGCCTGCCGCTTGGGGAATACGATATGGCGCACTATGCATACGATATCGAACGCAACGACCTTTCACTGGCCGGGGGCAAACAGGATCAATATGCAGCCACTTTTGGCGGCGTCAACTATATGGAGTTTTACGAAGGAGATAAGGTGATCGTAAACCCGCTTCGCGTAAAACAACAATATCTTTTTGAACTGGAAAATAACCTGCTGCTGTATTATACCTCTACCAGCAGGGAATCTGCCGAGATCATCAAGAAGCAAAGCCGCAACGTATCCGATCGAAAGGAAAAATCCATCGATGCCATGCACCAGTTGAAACAACAGGCGCAAATGATGAAAGAAGCATTGCTGAAAGGTCGCCTGCATGAGATTGGCGAGATTCTTGACTATGGCTTCCAGCAAAAAAGACAAATGGCGGAAGGAATCAGCAATGAGCTAATGGAAGATATTTATGACGCTGCAAAAAAAGCAGGCGCCACCGGGGGCAAGATCTCCGGCGCTGGCGGCGGCGGCTTCATGGTCTTTTATTGCCCGGGAAACTCAAAATACAAGGTATTAAACGGCCTTAACCGTTTTGGCGGCGTTCACCGCAACTACCAATTTGTAGAACATGGGCTCAATACCTGGACCATCTGACCCTGAACCCAAAAAAATACCAATGGAAAAGATCAAAGCAATTATAGAGGCATCCATCAACACCAAGCAGGCACTGCTGCAGGATGAAACACTGCTGCGCGCGATCGAAACGGCTGTTGATACAATTGTACAGGCCTTTCGCAACGGCAACCGCGTCTATTTTTGTGGAAATGGCGGCAGCGCCGCCGATGCCCAACACCTGGCCGCAGAATTTTCCGGCCGGTTTTATACAGACCGGCAAGCCCTCCCTGCAGAGGCGCTGCACTGCAACACGTCTTACCTGACAGCCGTAGCCAACGATTACAGCTTTGACCTGGTGTATGCACGCCTCATCAGCGGTATCGGCCGCGAAGGCGATGTACTGGTAGGCCTTTCCACCTCAGGAAATTCTGCCAACATTGTCCGCGCATTTGAAGCCGCACGGGATAAAAAGATCACCACCATCGGGCTAACCGGTCTCACCGGCGGCGCCATGAAACCACTGTCCAACATCCTGCTCAATGTACCGTCTTCAGATACACCACGTATCCAGGAAAGTCATATCCTGGCAGGACATATCATTTGTCAACTTGTTGAAGAACGTTATTTCCAGGACTGATATATGGCGGCAACAAAACTTCGCACAGCAATCATTCTCGCCGGCGGACTCGGCACCCGTCTCCGGCAGTCGGTGCCCGACCTGCCCAAATGCATGGCGCCCGTTGCAGGAAGACCTTTTCTTTTTTATGTGATCAATTACCTGCGCAGCCAGGGTATTGAAGAATTTATTTTTTCTCTCGGGTACCGCCATGAACAGGTAGAAGAATACCTGGCCGCGGAATTTGAAACACTGCAATACCAGGTTAGCATAGAAGACGAACCGCTGCTGACTGGCGGAGCGATCCGGCTGGCACTTAATCTTACTTCAGAAAGTCGCGTGCTGGTCACAAATGGTGATACCTTATTTAAAGCATCCGTTTCCGCATTAAATACATTTCACGAACAGCACCAGGCCAACTGCACGCTTGCGTTGAAACCCATGGAAAATTTTGATCGCTACGGTGTTGTAACCATGGATGAAAATGGTGCGGTAAAAGAATTCCTGGAAAAGACACGTTACAACGCAGGGAACATCAATGGCGGAATGTATATCCTGGAACGTGAGCCTTTTTGCGAGGTGAACTGGCCTCAAAAATTTTCTTTTGAAAAAGACTACCTCGAAACCCATCCTGCGGGACTATTTGCACAGGTGCAGGATGGTTACTTTATCGATATTGGCGTTCCCGCCGACTTTGACCAGGCACAACTTGACCTGGCCACGCCGCCATTGGAGCTGAGCCGGATTGATAAAAGCTGGACCTTATTCCTCGATCGTGACGGCGTAATCAACCAAGACAAGGAAGGCAGCTACATTTTTACACCCGATGAATTTATCTTCAGCCCCGGGGCACCGGCGCTTTTCAAAACGCTTACTGAAGTCTTTGCCCGTATTATCGTGGTCACCAACCAGCGCGGTATTGGCAGAAATTTGATGACGGAGGATACGCTGCAAGAGATTCATGAGAAAATGAAAAATGGCATTGAAAAATCGGGCGGACGAATTGACGCGATCTATTCTGCCAATTCCATCCACAACGACGATCCTTTCCGCAAACCCAACCCCGGCATGTTCCTGCAGGCCTGCCTGGACTTCCCGGAAATACTGCCGGAACGCAGCCTGATGATCGGTAACAACCTGAGTGATATGCAATTTGCCCGCAATGCAGGCATTTACGCAGTATTTGTCAAAACAACGCGCCCTTTTCAAACCCTGCCACATCCCTACATAGACTTGGCATTTGACTCACTCGATCATTTTACCCGCAGACTCGAAAACAGCCGGGACAATGTTTCCTAACCGTTAATAAGCACCAATCGTAAAATTTTACAACCATTTTCCCGTTATCCTCATCTCAGGAAGGCTGCGATAAAAAAATCGTAACTTTATAGAATGGATTGCCGTACTACGGCGCCACTCTTCCCGATTGATTTTCAAAAAATTAACGATAATCCCGTGACAAAAACCCGCTTTTTCAAACTTGCCGGCTGCCTGGCCATCCTATTCTTTTTTGCGCAACAGGCACATGCGCAAATTGCCAGCGCCGACCGGAAAAAATTGCATGCGAAGGAAGATTCGCTCAGTCTGTGGTCCCGGGAAATGATCCTCGATTCCATGCAGGCCGACCGCATGCGTGCCGACAGCAATTTTACCCGCGGTCTTGTTCGTGCATTGCTGATTAAAAATTCTTTTTATTATCCTTTTGATTCCGTGCTGGGCATTTCAAAATTATATGCGCCGGATACCAGCTTCCGGATATTTACCTGGAACCTTCAATATGATGATTATTATTCGCGCCAGCGTGGCGCGATACAAATGCGAACCGCTGATGGATCGCTAAAATTATTTCCGCTGCGCGATGTATCTGAATTTACTGCCAACCCGCAGGATTCAGTGCGCGGCCCGCGCAACTGGATTGGCGCTGTGTACTACAACATCATTAAAACGCAATACAACGGTCGCAACTACTATACACTTTTTGGACTGGACGCCAACTCTGTTGAAACCACCAAGAAATGGATGGAAGTAATGTATTTCGATAACCGCCAGCAACCGGTTTTTGGCGGGCCCTTCTTTACTTACGACCAGGATTCCATTCGGCAAAAGCCGAAATTCCGGTATGAAATGGAATACAAGAAGAACGCGATCGTGCTCATGAATTTTATGCCGGAGGAAAAGTTGATTCTAGTGGATCACCTGATCTCGGAAACCAACCAGCCGGAACTGCCTTCCACTTTTGTTCCAGACGGCGACAGCGAAGGCTACAAATGGGTCAACGGCCGCTGGGTACACATCGACAAAGTATTTACCTTCAAATTAAAAGACGGGGAAGCCCCTGTTGGTGAACCAATTCTCGATTCCAGGGGAAATCAAAACGAAGAAAAACTAAAGCAGAAGTCGGAAGACAATAACCGGAAAAACGACGATTGATCACGCATTCCCGTTTACCAGGCTCTTTCAGGGGCTATTTTCAGCCGCTACAGGCGGCATTTATGGCGAAGCCCAGACTTACCTATACCTAATCATCCAGCTTTAAAACAGCCAGGAAGGCCTCCTGCGGCACTTCTACAGTACCAATCTGGCGCATCCGCTTCTTCCCTTCCTTTTGCTTTTCCAGCAGTTTCCGCTTCCGGCTAATATCTCCGCCGTAACATTTGGCAGTTACATCTTTGCGCATCGCAGAAATGTTTTCCCGCGCTACAACTTTAGCGCCGATGGCAGCCTGGATCGCAATCTGGAATTGCTGGCGTGGCAATAATTCTTTAAGTTTTTCGCAAAGCTTGCGGCCAAAATCCTGGGAGCGGCTACGGTGGATCAGGGCGCTGAGCGCATCCACTTTTTCACTGTTCAGCAGGATATCCATTTTCACAATATCGCTTTCGCGATAGCCGATAGGATGGTAATCGAATGATGCATATCCGCGTGTCTGTGATTTCAGTTTATCGTAAAAATCAAATACGATCTCTGTCAGCGGCATTTCAAAAATCAACTCCACGCGCGTTTGCGTGAGATAACTCTGGTTGACCAGGATACCGCGCTTGCCGAGGCAAAGCGTCATGATATTTCCTATGTAATCGGGCTTGGTGATAATCTGCGCCTTGATAAAAGGTTCTTCGATCATCTCCGTTTTCACCGGGTCAGGAAACTCCGTCGGGTTATTAACAATTATCTTTTCACCTTTCGTGGTGTAGGCAATAAAGCTTACGTTGGGAACCGTGGTGATCACGGTTTGGTTAAACTCCCGCTCCAGCCGCTCCTGGATGATCTCCATGTGCAACATGCCCAGGAAGCCACAACGGAACCCAAAGCCAAGGGCCTGGGACGTTTCCAGTTCAAAGGTCAGCGATGCATCATTCAATTGCAATTTGTCCATGCAATCGCGCAGCTCTTCAAAATCCTCCGTCACTACCGGGAATATACCGGCAAATACCATCGGTTTTACCTCTTCAAATCCCCTGATCGCTTCCGGGTTGGGGTTGGAAGCAAGGGTGATCGTATCCCCTACTTTCACTTCCTTCGCATTCTTGATCCCCGTGATAATATATCCCACATCACCGGTTGCCACTTCTTTGCGTTCGGTCATCTTCAGCTTCAGGATGCCCACCTCATCGGCTTCATACGTCTGACCGGTTGAAACAAATTTTACTTTATCACCTTTCTTAATCGAACCGTTCAGTATCCGATAATAAACGATGATACCGCGAAAGCTATTGAATACACTGTCGAAGATCAACGCCTGCAGCGGTGCATCAGGATTTCCTTCGGGCGCCGGAATACGCGCCACAATTGCATCCAGGATCTTGTCTACTCCAACGCCGGTACGTCCACTTGCATGCAATATTTCTTCGCGCTTACAACCAATCAGTTCAATGATCTGGTCTTCCACTTCTTCGATCATCGCACCGTCCATATCAATCTTATTGATCACGGGAATGATCTCCAGGTCGTTGTCGATAGCAAGGTACAGGTTGCTGATCGTTTGTGCCTGTATGCCCTGCGTGGCATCCACCAGCAACAACGCACCTTCACAGGCAGCCAGCGCACGACTCACTTCGTAGCTGAAGTCAACGTGTCCCGGTGTATCGATCAAATTGAGAATATATTCCTGGTTATCGTTATGGCGATAGTTGATCTGTATCGCATGACTTTTAATGGTAATGCCTTTTTCCCGCTCCAGGTCCATATCATCCAGCACCTGGTCCATCATTTCCCGGTCGCTGATGGTATTGGTTGCCTGTAAAAGACGATCGGCCAGGGTTGATTTACCATGGTCGATGTGTGCAATAATGCAGAAATTGCGTATGTTCTTCATGTCCGTTTTGCCTCGATTTCGAGTTTGCAAAGGTAATGAAAAACAACGAGTTTTGTATAAAGGATGGCTTTTGCTAACCGCCTGTTTACCAGCCCGGCACACCAAAAATCTGGATTGCATATGGTACGATTACGGTATTTTGTCACGTTCTATTTTATCAACCTCCTCCTGCTGCTGGCATTTGGACTGGTAAAGGGCCAGTCTTTTTCTTCCATCCCTGCCAAACCCCAATTTTGGACGGTTCCCCTGGCCGTCTCATTTTTCGGGCTTGCCCTGGGCATCGCGCTTACCTGGTTTGCGCGGCACACATTTCCCAACCATCGAAAGACGATTTTCGTTTCATTTATCATCAGTTCGGTACTCCTCATCGTGATCATGGTGCGGGTAAGCCTGTGATATAATTGCTTGATGCAGCCTTTCCGGCTGTTTAGGTCGTAAAACCTACAACTCATCCTATCCACGATTGTTTCGCCAATGGCGAAGGTGTTGCTTTGCGGCCTAAACCTTATCAATATGCATAAGCAACTTCTTATTGTTTTACTGCTGGCAGCAACAATTGCATCCTGCAAAAAAGAACATGATACTACTGTAACCGATTTTTCAGTTACCAACATCACGTCCTTCGCACCGCAACGCGTTAAACTGTCAGCCACCGGCACTTCTGCAGACTCGCTTCAATGGTATGTCAACGGGCGGCACGTGCAATCCGGCAACGAAGTCACAACACTTCTTACGCGTAAGGGCAGTTATGTTGTTACACTCTACGCGTTTCGCAACGGCGTTAAAGATTCAGCCATTAAAAATATCACCGTGCAAAATGACCCGGCCATGCGCGGCTGTTACCTGTTCAACAAAAGCTGGTCCGATTCCAGCGACTACCAGAACGACATCAGCAGTGGGCGCGGATTACTCATTTATGCGCCGGACCGGAAAAACAACCCGGAGGGCGCGATGAATGTTGGCAATAGCGGCGGGTCATTGGATCTAAAGCCCAACCTGATGATCGATGCCGGCAGCCAGGTTAGCGTTTCCATGTGGATCAAACCCGTATCGCTTGATAAAATTGCGCTTTTCGGGTATTGGAAAAACGATGAACCGTCGCTTTATGCTATCCCCTCTATGTACATCGATGGTAGCGGAACGCTTCGAATGAAATTTGCTGACGGCAGTCCCGCACCACAGGTAGAATACGACGGCTTGCAGGCAAACACCTGGGCGCATGTTGTGTTGACAGCCGACGGAAACGTTCAGAAAGGATATGTGAACGGTCAGTTGATCGGCACCATCCAGGGCAATACCGTAAGCGCCGGCAATTTCAATACCACCATCCTGGGTTATATGTATGTCCCGGCCCATGCAGGTTGGGTTGGCCTTCCGGCAGCCACATGGAGTACCTACCAGTTTAAAGGATTGTTTGACGATGTGCGCATTTATTACAAGACGCTTAACCAGGCTGAAGTAACTGCGCTTTATGAAGAATAAAATAAACGCTAGGTAAACTGCTCTTTTGCCAGGTCCCAGAATGCGTCGAGCGCAATGATGCGCGGTTTGAAAAAGGAGATCAGGGCGGGCCAGTCTTCCTCGCGGAATATCGATACATTTTTCAAAGTGGTGCCCAGGCTGTTGTACGGGGCACCATTTTCGTCGTTCAGATCGCTGGCTGCGATCCATGCCTCGCCCGTATATTCTTCCAGCACACTCTGCAGCCCAAGCAATTTATCAAAGTGGTGATGTCGTTCGGCTTCATCGCGCTGGCGCAATTCAATGGCGATGGACGCGGCGTCCCGGTCGGCATTCATCCGGAAATAAAGATCGCGGACACCTGTCTTATAATTTAGCCAATTCCTTTTTTGTCCATCTGCACCTGCCACCGGCTTCATATACTGGCCAAATTTGGTCCAGAATGCACTACGGATTGCCGATGTCTCTTGCCGGGTGTACATGCCGTGAAAATAATGATCCCCAACGGCAGAAAAAATTTTTTCCGGTTCCAAAAACTTGTTGACATAGGGCTGTCACCAGCCGCGGTTTCCTTTGTGTTCTAAACGCAAAACATACAACTATGACAATGATTGAATTTTTCTCCCGCCAGCTCACCAGTGAAGTAACAGCCACCCGAAAGATGCTGGAACGTATCCCGGCTGACAAACTTACCTGGAAACCGCATCCCAAAAGCATGGACATGAAAAGCCTGGCTACGCATATTGCCGAATTGCCCACCTGGATACCTATGGCGCTTGATACGGCGGAGCTTGATTTTGCAACGATGGATTATACGCCGCCGGTGGTGGATGGCGCTGCCGAACTGGTTGCGATTTTTGAAAAATCAGAGGCAGAAGCCCAGGCGAGGCTGGCGAGGGCCGATGAGCAGGAGCTTCAACCAGACTGGACGCTGCGCAATGCCGACAAAATTTACCTTGTTGTATCCAAAGGCGATATGATCCGCACTGCATTATCGCAGCTGATCCATCACCGTGCGCAATTGGGTGTGTACCTCCGGCTGCTGGATGTTCCCATCCCCGGCAGTTATGGACCCAGCGCAGATGAAAATGATTTTGCATAGGAAACTGTCCGGCTCCGCCCGCAAACCGCCTGATGCAGTATCTTGCAGGTATGCGACGTTTGTTGTATGGTTTAATGCTGTTACTGCTGGCAGTAACAGTGGGTTGCCATGAGCGCCGCTCCGCTTCTTCGCAGGCGGAGCCGGATATTTCAATACTTACTGATACCAGGGCAGCCTGTGTGCTGTCGCAGCTCTCCTATTGTTCTGCCAAAGATTCGCTGCTCGGGATTTACCTGCCCGGGTGGAAACTGGCCTGGGAATCCGCCGGGACAGGCGGTAACCATGCGTTTGTAGCCGTAAAGGGCAGGCAATACGCAGTGATCATTCGCGGTTCATTGATGGAATTTAGCTGGGCTGCGTTTGAAAACTGGATTACGCAGGACCTGAACGTGATCAACAGGAAGCCCTGGCGTTATGGGCAGGATAGTTCCCGGGGTTTTATTGCGGAGGGGGCCTGGCAGGGTTTCCAAAACCTGCTGGCGATGCATGATCAAAACAGTAATGAATCACTGGTCAGCTTTTTGGAAAACAAAACACCTAAAGACGCAGCGATACTTTTTACCGGACATAGCCTGGGTGGCAACCTGGCAACGGTCCTGGCTGCTTATTGCAATAGCAGGTTTTTGATGGATGGGCACAACGCAAAAAAGTTAAATGCGATAACGCTGGCAGCGCCAGCCGCAGGTGATGATTTTTTTTCAAAAGATTTTGACCGGTGTTTTCCAACCGCCATTCGTATTGAGAACAGCAACGATATTGTACCAAAATTTCCATGTCGTTCCCGCCTCGCTTCACTCGGCGATATTTACCACGCATCGGAAGTACAGGTAGGATACCATGGTTTTTCCATTTCTCTCAGCAAGACTTTTTCATTGATGAACTCAGGCCTGGATCTTTTTACAAATTTCACTTCGGATTCGGATTATATCCAAACCTGTGGCAACGGCACGCTTATCTCAGTTCCCACTGCGGGAACCAATGCACACCCGGATATTACAGAGTGGTTCAATGAAGCCCGTTACCAGCACGGCATTGCCCAATACGCAAAAGCGTTGGGAGCGCCTGTTATCGACTGTAGCAACTAATTTTTTGAAAACAGTCCATACAACCGCTAGCTCCTTCCCAATGCCAACTACCGCGCACCCAAAGTGATTTTGTTGCCATCCGCGCCGCCTGCGACTCTCGCCGGGCTGTATTATCTTGATCACAAACAGCCAACATGAACTCAGGGAAAAGCAGGACCTCACTGTTAAAATGTATCGTTGTTACAGGTATTATCGCCGCTGCGCTGGATATTCTGGCCGCCTTTCTGCAAAATTATATTTCCAATCCGGCGGTTACTCCCGGGCGCATCCTGCATGCTATTGCGAGCGCTATAATTAAGACGCCGGATGCATTGCCGAGATGGGCGATGGCATTGCTGGGTCTTGCCGTACATACCTGTATTGCAACTGCGTGGGTTGCTTTGTTTATCTGGATCTACAGCCGGGTTAAAAGATGGAACGGAGGGTTGATGACGGCGATACTCGCCGCGATTGGATATGGAATAGTTGTTTGGGTGATCATGAACAGGCTGGTACTTCCCGTTGTATTTGACAGACCGTTTCCCTTTCAATGGAAAAAGGCGCTGGTTGGCGCCGGTATATTGTTCGTGGCTATTGGAATACCCGCGGTAATTGGCGCGCGTTGGTATGGGCGCACCCGGCAAGCAACGGATTAATACACTTTTCCGCTTTCGTCGTGATTCAATAGTTCCTCCGCCAGGCTGTGATCAAAAACCAGTTCCCGGTTGGCAATCACCTGGCGCAGCAGGTCGTGAATCGTAATAACGCCGGCAAAACCTTCATCACTATAAGCCAGCAGGTAGCGTGTTTTTGACTGGGCCATCAGGTTCATACAATGCTCGATGGTATCATAGGTTTCCACTACGGGAAGATCCGTGGTCATTACCTCACTCACCGGTGTTTCCCGGCTCGAACGCCCTTTCAGGATCACGTTCCGGCAGTAGTCGCGCTCGCAAAAAATACCGCGGAATTCTCCCTCACTGTCTTTGACAATCAGGTAACTCAGGTTAACGGTATTCAGCATCGACAGCGCCTCAATGGTAAGCGCAGTTTCTTCAATCGTATTCCGGGGTTCCGGCTTCTTATCCAACAAATCCTGTACAGTAATCATAAACAATCATAGTTCGTAAAAGGTAGTTCTCCCTGGGCATAATTTCCCTGCCAGTTTACCCGCAGGGTAACCGGGAGCTTGTTAGCTGTTGTTCTTATTTTTCAGCCAGTCCGTCTTCTTTCCATTTTTTGAAAACAGCAATTGTGCTGTCGCTCAATTTTTCATGGCGCATGGGCATAAATCCGCGGGTGCCTGGTGTTAATTCAATTCTGCGGATGATATCATCAATATCTGCTTTTGCATTCCCGTAGTTATCGTAAGGCTTTTTGTTACCACCCTTTGATGGTACGTGGCAGGGTGCGCAGGAACTGGTGATGATCGGCTGCACATTGGCTTCGTAAGTTGTAGCTGATGCTTTGGCAGTTGCTTTTTTAGCGGAGCTGCAATTGGACAAAACAAATACGGAAGCGGTGAGGATCGCGACCGCAAAAAGTTGCTTTTTCATGTTTGGTTAATTAGTTGTGCCGCGGGTAAAACGGCGGTTCAATTTACTAACAAGATAGCAATCTTCAACAACCATTCATCCTGTTCCGTTGCCTTCCTCTAAAACATTCCGGTAAATTTGCATCGCTTATGCTTACCGCCACAGCCAAAACCTATCGTAATGCCTATTCCGGTCTTTCCCGGGATACGTGGCTGCTTTCGGTAATCATGCTGATCAACCGTAGCGGGACGATGGTTGTGCCCTTCATGACCCTTTATCTTACCAGCCCGGCCATGGGCTATAGTGTAGGCCAGGCGGGCATTGTGTTTGGGATGTTTGGCCTGGGCGCGCTTTGCGGGGCCTGGCTGGGGGGCCGGATGACGGACCGTTTTGGTTTTTACCCGGTACAAATCGTTACGCTGGTGGGGGGCGGATTTCTTTTCCTGGTGCTGGGCCAGATGCATTCATTTGGAACCATCTGCCTGTTTACCTACCTGCTTAGTTTTGTAAATGAGGCCTTTCGCCCGGCCAACTCCACGGCCATTGCCTTTTACAGTAAGGATGAAAACCGCACACGCTCCTATTCATTAAACCGTCTCGCCATCAATGTAGGCTGGGCTGTGGGCAGTGCGGCGGGTGGTTTCCTGGCACACTATAATTACCATTTATTGTTTTGGGTGGATGGCTTTACCAATATGAGCGCGGCGCTGATCATGTGGCTCTTCCTGCGCCCCGTAAATTACCGGCCTGTTCACCACGAAGAAAAAACAACCGGAAGCCGGTCTGCCTATCGCGACAAACCCTATATCTGGTTCATCGTGATCACGGCCTTTTTTGCCACTTGTTTTTTCCAACTGTTTACCAACCTGCCGGTTTTTTTCAAACAGCACGTGCATTTGTCGGAACCATTTATAGGATTGCTGATGGCCAGCAATGGAGTTATAATTGCATTGGTAGAAATGGTGCTGGTATATAAACTGCAGGGACGGGAGCGTCATCCCTGGCTGATTTCCGGCGGTGTTCTTCTTTTTGCCGCAGGCATCCTGCTGCTGAATGTTCCGTTTATGAATGCGGGCTTTGCATTTTTTTGTATTGTACTGGTTACGTTCGGCGAAATTCTCTCTATGCCGTTTATGAACACCTACTGGATCAGCCGAACTTCACATCATAACCGCGGACAATACGCAGCTCTTTACACCATGGCATGGTCTGCCGCCCAGTGCCTCGGCCCATTGCTGGGCGGACAACTTGCAGACACCGCAGGTTTTAATGTACTGTGGTGGGCCATCGGCGCCTGCGGTCTGCTAGCGGCTTTCGGGTTCTACAGACTTTTGAATAAAGAATAACCAGATAATTCAACAATTCTGTGATTCGGTAATCACTAGTGTCCGGAGAAAATTTTAGCATATCCCATGAAGTTGGGCAATTGCAACGCTTGCGGCTTTTTTGCCTCCACGGCCGGCGGGCCGAGTTGCAGCTCCGGCGCTGTTTTTTGTGCTTGGCAGCGCCATTCCGCTGCGCGGAACCGCACAAAAAGAAGGCGCCTCCGCCGCAACTGGTAGGTTAAATACAATTCTACAACACGCTATTTGATGATATCAAGCGAAACTTTTACTGCACAGCGAAATCAGAGTTGCCTTTGAATAAGGGGCCTTACTTTTAAATTGGACAAAAAGTGGGGTAAATAATCTTTGATATTCAGGCTAGTAAAGAGGTCCGGAATTGGATTTTTATTTTCCCCGGACAACAATGATTAATGAATTATCGAATTCTTTCAATATCCCTCCGCATCAACAATACCGTAATAATTGATCAGCAGTTCGGTGCCAGCCGGAATATCTTCCAGGGCTTCAAAGAATTCTCCGTCGTTAACGGAGCAGAGATTGGGAGTGGAAGAATGATTGAGAAAGTTGACTAGGTCCATCACTTTGAACCCGGTTGCGGGAACAAAATAATTTTCTTCATCAAACAGGCAATAGGTTTCCACGAGGTTCCGGGAATGACCAGGCAGTTTTTCGATATCCGTGATCGGTATTTTGATCCATTCGCCGCCCGGCGGCGAAAACATATCACGGCATCCTTTCGGTATATCGCAAAGCGCAAATACGCCAATGCCATGCACCGGCGATGGACGCAGAGCAACATAAGTGGTACCGGAGAGCTCCTCCAGCAATTGTTCCTTTGTCATCGGGATTAGCTGCCGCGTTGCGAACCGGTATTGGATTGCTTGCTTACAAAACCGGTTTTAGGCTTGGGGACGAATTTGGAGCCCGACTGGGCCGCTGCACCGCCCTTTTTATTGTCTTTCTTTTTTCCTTTCTTATTTTGCTGATTTAGCAATGACATAGTACGCGTTTTTTTGCTGGTTAAAGATACAGTTTTTGATCATTGCTATTTTAACGGCAAAACGTTAATTTCAAAAAAAGAAGTATGAAATCCACCGCATCTACCCCAGCGGAATATCTGGCCGGGTTGCCGGCCCACCGGCGAAGCGCTGTAACCGCAGTGTATAAGACGATTTGCAAACACATTCCCAAAGGGTTTAAGGAAACGATGACTTATGGCATGCTGGCCTGGGTGGTGCCCCATGAAATTTATCCGCCCGGTTATCACGTTGACCCCAAAATGCCACTGGGCTTTGTAAACCTAGCATCCCAAAAAAACTTCATTGCGCTCTATCATATGGGGCTGTCTGGCAATCCAAAACTACGGAAGTGGTTTACCGAAGAATATCCGCGTCATTGTAAAACAAAACTGGATATGGGTAAGTGCTGCGTCAGGTTCAAAAATCCCGACCAGATCCCCTTGGAGTTAATCAGTCAACTAATGGAAAAAGTGACAGTGGAAGAATGTATCGGGTACTATGAAAAAGCGCTTAATCGGTAGATAAACAGCAATATCAGAAGCAAACGCCCAGGTTAAATTTAATACCGTTTCCTCCGCGGGAATGATTATCGGCGGCATAATCCAACAATCCGTACCCAACACCGGCTGTTAGCCCGAATCGTTCGCTGATGCGAACAAAAAAGCCGCCCATTGTTGTTACGGAAAAACCGGATTCCATTTTTGCGCCCGGTTCGCGCTTTAGCAGTACTACACCCGGCTGTACCGATAAAAAAGGACCCGCTTTATTTAATCCTGAAAAATAAGCGCGGAAATCAGCATAGCCCTGCACAAAACGGATTTTGCTCCGATCGAACATATAAATATCAAAACCGCCGCCGGTCGTTACATTATTTCCGAGGAGCGCTCCTGCGCCAATGCTCAGCCCGGGAACTACGGGAAAGCGGTCGTTTCCATAAACGGAAAAAGCAAGTTGGCCATAGCCTGTTTGGCGATGACTGATATTGCCCCGGTATTTTTGTGCCAGTAAAAAACATGGCGCCAACAACGCGAGTAAAAAAGCAGTCCGTTTCATGTTGCGGGAATGTTTCCGAATTTACTGAATTTCCGGCAACCATGATCATCCGGTTCGATTCGGGCTTTTTTGTATATTTGCTGCCCCGACTCCGTAGCTCAGTTGGTAGAGCTACTGACTCTTAATCAGTAGGTCCACGGTTCGAGTCCGTGCGGGGTCACAAAAAGCAAGGCTGTGAATCAAATGTTTATAGCCTTGCTTCAATTCAATCTCAGCCTGTAGCGTAAAATCGTTAATAAAAACGTTAATAATGCTACAGCTTCCTAATGGCTGCTATTGCAGCAATCCCACCATCTCACCAGCGGATTGGAAACGGCCCAACGCGTCGTTGAAACGCGACTGGTACATCCAGTATTACTTCTACGACCCCTCCCCTGCTTTTAAAGAAACATTTCCGAACGGCAAATTGGTAATTGTAAAAAAAGGGATCAACCGCATCAAATCGGTGTCCGGCCGCCAGGCTGCAATAGCGGCGATTTTAGACCACGTTTTACACAACCTGCAGGAGGAAGGTTTCAACCCCTGGACCGGCAAGGCAACGCCCGTAAATCCGCTCCAAGTCCTTCCAGGAAGCGCCATCATCTACGCATTGGAATTTGCTATGACCAAAGCCGCTGGATCACATGATGAGCTGCGATCTGTTATGCGACAAACACAGCCGGCATTGCAGCGCGCTAACCTGGCCATGGTGCCCGTGAAAGACTTTAGCCGCCGGCACGTTAGGATCCTGCTGGAGACTATCCAGAAGATCCGGGAGGAGTATAAGCCAACCCGGAAGGGTGAACGCAAATTTGAATGGACAGCTAATTCTTTCAACTACTACCGCGCGCACCTGAGCATACTTTTTAACGTGTTGGTTGATCACGACGTGATTGAAGCCAATCCGGTGAAAGGCATATCCAAACAGAAGTATCAGCACAAGTTGCGGGAGCTGCTGACGGATGCGGAGCGCACAGCTATTGATCAACACCTCAAAACAAATCATTACCGGTTCTGGCGCCTCGTTATCGTCTTTTATCACCTGGGCGGCCGGGAAACGGAACTCGCGGGCGTACAGGCTCGGCACGTGGATCTGCTGAACCAGCGTGTTCACGTCCTCATCAAGAAAGGACATATCGATAAATGGGTGTGGAAGACGATAAAGGATCATGTATTGCCGCTATGGAAAGAGATCATGAATGAGATCGAAACTGAAAGCGACTATTTATTTTCCCGCGGGCTCAAACCCGGGCCTGATAGTATCAACGCTGAACAGATCAGCCGCCGGTGGACCAGGTATGTAAAGGCGCCAGTCAGCAAGGGAGGCCTGGGCATTAAAAAGGACTTTTATGCGCTCAAGCACCTGAACCTCGATGAAACCGCGGCCATTGCAGGTATAAAGGTTGCTGCGGATGCTGGAAGCCACACAACACCGGTGATCACGCTGAAACACTACGCCCTGGGCGAAGAACGTCGCAGCCATGAGGCGCTAAAGAAGATCAACAACACATTCGGGAAGAACGGCTACTGATAGCCTGCGCCACCCGCACGGACGTTGGCATAAAACCAAATGGAGAGCGAACGCATGGTTTTAGTGGACTAACCCGGATAGTGCTTGTATAATGTCGGGCAAATCTTTTGGCTTCAAAACAATAGCAGAAATGCCTGTAATTGTATCTGTCGAAGTGCCTAATATTATAGACCAACCGCCAATGTTGGAGCAGGTCAACGTTGTCCCATTTGGGCTCACATAATAGAACGATATGTCTCCCGATTTCTTTTCAGCAGTTTGGGTCTCATAGTATTGCAGCGTTCTTATGATACCCGGCAGGTCCAGCCATTCCAACGTAAGGCCACCGGTACCTAATGATTTTACTTGAAATAGCGAATTTGACGCACTCACCATTGATAAAGACTTCATGGATGTGCCAGACGAAATGTCCGTTGTTTTCGTGGCTGTAATTTGAACGTCCCTGATTTTTTCTGAATAGAAAACCTCCGATTTAAAAATTGTGCCTGGCTTTAAAACAAACTGTTTGTAGGACGCTGTATCCTGCGCAGCGCATGAAAGAGAAGATAGAAGTATCAAAAGCAAAAATGGTTTCATAAAATCTACATTATTGTCCCAGTAATTTTTTCTTCTGCGCCTCAAATTCCTCTTTTGTCAGCACGCCATCATCGTATAGCTTTTTCAACTTTGCTATTTCATCGGCCACAGAAGTCGGCTGATTCACCGTTACTACCGGCGTTGGATCCTTTTGGATTCTATCATCTACAACTTCACCCTGGCTTAACGCCTGATCTATTTCGCACCAATAGTTCACAATGTTTCCTCCGCCCAAAATGATATAAAATTTATCTCCCGTCCTTCTCGTTCCCAACTTTTTGAAGTTCTTGATTTTCATCTTTCTGCCT
This sequence comes from Bacteroidota bacterium, assembly GCA_048498035.1. GTDB lineage: Bacteria > Bacteroidota > Bacteroidia > Chitinophagales > Chitinophagaceae > CADEDV01. Next base: position 165,401 of record JBEHYT010000007.1, read on the forward strand.
GCCCATCCAGCATCCAGGAATAACTGACCGGACAGTGACATTGGACTGGTATAAACAAAATTGAATCCTTTCGTAGCTGCATTTGAGCCCAGCCCGAAATGAAGATCATCGCCCACAACAAAGGTTAAGCCGTTCGCCAAATACAATGTATCGTGACTAATACGTGTAGTGGCCGGTGTTTCCTGAGCAGCGCAGGTCGAAGAAATGAGTAGCATAAATACAAGGAATCGCATGGTTAAGGTTTTATTTTTTATCAATAGCTTTCAAAAATACAGCGGCAAGCTTTCTCAGCTCACCTTGATTTTTGCTTTTAATGTCCGTATCGGAATACCCGTCATCAATGTATGCCCGGGTACTTACCAGATCTCGGGAAGCAAGCTTTTCAATATCTGGTTTGCTTATAAAATACTCATGATGGTAGTAATTGGCTGAATAGCCGGTACCAATTTCATAATCTTGGATGCCTTTCGATTGTACGTGTACCACTGAACTATCTGCCAATAAAAAGAGGTATTCATCATCACTGCCGACGATTCCAACGGAACATCCGGAACCATATACAATAACCAGGTAAAGAGAATCTACTGAGCGAAAGGCAAATGATAGGTTACAACCCAGCGCTCTTTTCACGGAGACAATGCTGGTTTCTACACGCCGGCTGCCGGTGAACTTATCAATCTCATCGCTTTTGATCGTTTGGGCGAATGTCGATAATGACAACACTATTGCGGTGATCAGTGAGATCAATCTCATAGTTAAGGCTTGTTTCGGTTTAACGATTAATGATCACGGAATTACAGTTTCCTTTAACGCCGTCCGTGACAATGAACAATTTACGTTTCCTAGTTTGGTGAAGGCAGATACGCCAGATTCCGATCCATCTCGCTGTCTTAAAAATTCACAGTATTATCCGAAGAACACAGAAAATGATCTCAGTTGGCATCGAGATCTTTTGAAACACAGCCGTTTCAGCATTCGGCGACCTCTGCCCTAATTTCTGCTTTCCCTATCATCTTTACACTGTTATCTTTTGCCTTTCATTTTTCATCTCAAAAACAGTTCTGCTTTCACCTTGTAATACGTAACGGATCTTGTAACTATATTGGCCATCATTCCGTTTATCTTTACCCGCCAAACGTTTTTTTCTTTGTCGAAATTAACATCTACAGCCCCTGAAGACACATCTACATAAGACGCTGACTCACCCGAGCGGAAGGAATATTTAGCAGCTACTTCATTTTTATTATCAGGATCGGTTACGATGCGATACCGGGTATTTCGCAGTTTTTTATCTCGGAAAAAAAGCGTGAAAAACTGGTCCCTTTGTTCTACAGCAACAATCAATTTCCCGCGGTTGCGTTGCACCTTTACGGTGCTGGGCTGAAATTCAAGAAAGAAATTGTTTATTGAAACGGTATCCGTGATAAATACGGGACAACGAGGCAACACAGTGTCCCGTTCTTCCTGGGCCTGCAGAGCCGAGGCGCAAAAAATGAAGCTGAGCGTAAGTAAAAGGAGGCGCATAGTGGTGGTTCAAACGGAAAAAATACGAACAAAAGACGAGAAACGATGCGTCTACCCTATTTTAGGTATGCGTTCCCGTGCGCCAAACAGCAGGCTCCCGATCCGTACCATGGTGGTGCCCTCTTCCATCGCCAGGCGAAAATCCCCACTCATGCCCATGGAAAGGATGTCAAACCCAGGCATTTCCTCCTGCAATTCTTTCCAACCGTTTTTCAGGGCCCTGAATTCACTGCGCACCTGTGTGGCATCTTCACTGAAAGACGCCATCCCCATCAGGCCCCTCAACCTGATCCCATTATAACCTGTTGTTATAGCCGTATTGACCGCCGTCGGCAGCTCCAGCAGGCTAAACCCGAACTTACTGTCTTCCTGTGCAATATGCGCCTGCAGTAAACAATCGATCTTCCGGCCAGCCCGAAGCGCCTGCCGGTCTATTTCCTGTAATAACTTCATGCTATCAACTCCATGAACCAGGTGCACAATGGGCGCAATGTATTTGACCTTGTTGCTTTGAAGATGCCCGATGAAATGCCACCGTATGTCGGCTGGCAAACTGCCAGCTTTATCCACGAGCTCCTGTACATAATTCTCCCCAAAATCCCGATGGCCCAGTTCATACAAGGCAAGAATGTCTTCCACCGGTTTGGTTTTAGACACCGCCACCAGCGTAATGCCTTTTTCATCCAATTCGGTTTTCAATTCCTGATATGCCAATACGTTTACCATAATCAAAGCAAAAATACCCACAAAACGGTAGAGTTGCCGGCCGGTGCGCAAGCTATTTTGCTGAAAAACCACACTATGTGTAGATCATTCCGGGCAATTACGATTATTACCTGCTGCCTGGCCGCAACTTTTTGCAAAGGCCAGCAAAAGGAATATAAGACCGAAGTATCCATGCTTTTTCAACAACCTGTAGAAGGTATCATTGAAGTAAACCTCCACGCCCCCAACCCGGAACTGATTACCATTAAAACAACAACCACCAGCAAAAGCAAATCAAAAGGTAGCCGGAAAAAGGTAACCACTACTGAAACCGGGCGTTTTAATACCGGCATCATCAGTTATTTCACAGCCGATGGACACCGGTACAAATTCAAACGGCTGAAAAATAATTACGGCGATACCGCTGTTCAAAATAATTGCGCCGTGGAGCGTATTGCCGGAACGGATACCCTTGGCATTTTCAGGTTTGTGGATGAAGCAGGCAACGCGCATCATTATATCCAGACACCCAATGATGGCTTCGATATTTACAATATCAATCATCCCTACGTCGGTTCCTCGTTTGAATCATTCGCATTAATGCGTTTTATCCGTTGTGAAGCGCTTGCCAACCGCATCAGCAATCATGAGCCCGCCTTCTGGTATGAAGAAAAAAATACACCAGCAGAAAAACTACTGGTGTGGCAAAATATTATCGGTGAATATTACAAGAGTTGCAATCGCTGATCATTTGAGGATCGACCGGCTGATCACGATGCGTTGCACTTCGCTGGTGCCTTCGTAGATCTGGGTGATTTTGGCATCCCGCATCAGTCGCTCTACATGGTACTCCTTCACAAAACCATAGCCACCGTGAATCTGGACAGCTTCAACGGCCGTCCACATCGCGGCTTCTGAAGAAAAAACCTTGGCCATGGATGAACTGAGCGTATAATCCTGGTGCTGATCTTTTTCCCAGGCTGCCTTCAGGCAAAGCAAACGGGCCGCTTCTATTTTCGTGGCCATATCCGCCAGCTTAAACGCAATGGCCTGGTGGTTCATGATCTCCGTGCCAAATGCCTTTCTTGTTTTGGCGTATTCCCGGGCTAACTCAAATGCACCGCTGGCAATGCCGAGCGCCTGTGAGGCAATCCCGATCCGTCCACCGGCGAGCGTTTTCATCGCGAATTTGAAACCGAATCCATCCTCTCCAATACGATTGGCCTTGGGTACTTTTACATCGGTAAACATGATGGTATGCGTATCGCTGCCGCGAATGCCGAGCTTATTTTCCTTGGCCGCTACCGTTACACCCGGCCAGTTTTTTTCTACAATAAATGTATTGATACCTTTGGATCCTTTGGCCGCATCGGTTTGCGCCATCACAAGATAAACGGAAGCAGTGCCGCCATTGGTGATCCAGTTCTTGGTACCATTGAGCAGGTAGTAGTCGCCCATATCTTCGGCCGTGGTGCGCTGCGAAGTGGCATCGCTACCGGCTTCAGGCTCACTCAGCAGAAAAGCCCCGATATAGAGTTCATCATTTTTGCGCCCCTGCGCCAGCGGTACCAGGTATTTTTGTTTTTGTTCTTCACTGGCAAATTCCTGGATGCCGTAACAAACGAGGCTGTTGTTGACGCTCATGGCCACACTTACGCTCGCGTCGATTTTAGAAATCTCTTCCATCGCCAACACGTAGCTAATGGTATCCATACCGGCGCCGCCGTATTCAGGTTTTACCATCATGCCCAGGAAACCGAGTTCTGCCAGCTTAAGCAATTGCTCACGGGGGAATTGCTGTTTTTCATCACGTTCAATTACCCCGGGCAGGCATTCGGTACGCGCAAAATCGCGCGCCGCCTTTTGGATCATCAGTTGTTCTTCGCTGAATTCAAAAGTCATATAGCAATCATCATTTGCAACAAAGATAAGGGCAAACCGCCCTTTTGCACGGGAAAGCGTGCAAATGAAACGGTTGCAAAAGGATCGCTTTTCAGCAACATACCGCGCGGCGGGTATTTGATTTTTCACGTGCACGTTTAATTTTAAAGAAAAAAACATGCGGCCTTTTTTAACAGCTATCCTGCTCCTGGTCTTCTTTTCCGCCGGCGCTCAATTAAACGGGAAGATCACCTACTACTGCAGTTATTACGGCGGCAATGCAAAACTGAGCGAGACTGAAATTTGCCTCGACTACGGCAGTTTTACCCTTGGCAGCCTTGAACATACGCGCATGGAAAACCTGCTGGATACTATTATGGCAGAAGTGGGGCTGCCGCGCAACTACCTGCTGGTGCGATGCCCGGGTATCAGTAATTGTATGGCGGTAAATCTCCAGGCTAAGAAAGGGTTGCTGCGTTATATCGTATATGATGATGCTTTTTTAAACCGGATGGATTCTTCCACCAATACCTATTGGGCTACCATCAGCATTCTTGCTCATGAAATTGGTCATCACCTGAGTGGACATACGCTGGACAGCCTGGGCAGCAGGCCCGACAAAGAACTGGAAGCCGATCGTTTTTCGGGATTTATTCTTTTTAAACTGGGCGCAACGCTTGAAGAAGCACAGGCGGCAATGAAACTGGTGGGTTATGTGCAAAGCGTAACCACGCACCCACCGCTGCAAAACCGGCTGGCCGCCATTCGTAACGGATGGAATGATGGATGGATGAGCAACCAGCGGCAACTGAAACTTGGCAGCCGGATGCCTGCACTGAACAATTGGGAAGAAATTGCCGGTGAACTATATGACAAAGCCTACCTGGATAATATTCTTGGGAACTATACCGATGCCATTAAAAGTTGCAATACGGCTATCTACCTGAAGCGGGGATATGCGGCGGCGTATTGCCAGCGCGGATTGGCACAAAGTAATACCGGGCAATTAGACGCGGCGCTTTTGAGCCTTGATTCTGCCCTCTATTATGCAGATACGCTAGTGCTGGCACAAGTGTATAAAGGCCATGCCTATGCCAATGCAGGTATGTACATGAATGCGGAACGGGAATTTAATAAAGCGCTGGCCATGGATTCTGCATTCGCGGCACTTTACAATGAACGCTCGCTGATGCGGTTGAAGCAAGCAAGGTATAACGATGCCATTGATGATGCAACGTTCGCGATTGCGCTTGATTTTAAGGATGCATACCAGCCCTACGGGACATTGGGTTATGCTTACCTGAAGCGTGGCGACCTGGAGGAGGCGCTGAACAATTTTTATTATTCACTTCAGTATAATTCCACATACGATTTTGCCCGCAAATGGGGCATGGAAGCCGCTAAGCGCCTGGATGCACAAAAAAAAGCGGCTCAGAAAAAGCCGGTGGTAAAACCGCCGACAAAGGCGAAACACTGACCCCGACGGTCAATTGATCGATTGTTCAATTCCTTCCGTACCTTTGCACCGCAAAACGAAGGGTATGAAGACGATCCATATTGTGATGCTGGTGATGATTGCCGGCGCGATTGCGTGGCTGGTAACCTCTCTTAAGGGCGCCACCACCTATGATACGATTGCAACTGCCATGCAGAAACCTGGCAAATTTGTGCACGTTGTTGCCCGCCTGGACACAACTCAGCCGCTGCAGTACGATGCCATCAATAACCCCAATTTTCTCGCCTTTACAGCGGTAGATTCCCTGGGAGGAAAAGTGAAAGTAGTGTATCATAGTGCCAAGCCAGACAACCTGGAAACAAGTGAACGACTGGTATTACAGGGAGCTTACGAAAACGGCCAGTTTGACTGCAAAACGATCATGATGAAATGTCCGTCCAAGTACAGTGATGAACCGGGGCGTGCTACCAAGAAGAGCTGATTTACTCCATCCTAACCAAGATCATTTTTATTATGGGCGAACACCTGCTTCCCGGCCAGATTGGAAACCTGCTGATCACAATTTCCCTGATAGCTTCAGGAATTGCCAGTTTCGCTTATTTTAAATCGTTTCGCGCGGCAACGGAAGAAGACCGGAAGGCCTGGAAAAGACTGGGACGTGTATGTTTTTTTATTGATGCCCTTTCTGTAATTGCCGTTTTTATCACACTCTATCTCCTGATCACCAATCACCGGTATGAATATTTTTACATATTCAAAAATTCCGGTAATGATCTTTCTCCAAAATATATTCTCAGTTCACTCTGGAGCGCTTCCGAAGGAAGTTTTATCCTGTGGACGGTTTGGCATGGCGTGCTGGGCGTAATATTGATCAGGACTGCCGGGAAATGGGAAGGTCCTGTGATGATGACGCTTTCCTTTGTCCAGTTTTGCCTGGCCAGCATGCTGATTGGTCTTTATCTTTTTAATGGAAAGATTGGCGCAAGCCCCTTTGCCCTGTCGAAGGATATGATGCCTGTAGTGCCACCCGATGGACTTGGCCTTGCGGTGTTATTGCAAAATTACTGGATGGTGATCCACCCTCCCATCCTGTTTCTCGGTTTTGCGAGTACCATTATCCCCTTTGCCTTTGCAATTGGCGGACTTGTTACCCGGGATCATTCCGGCTGGATCAAACCGGCGTTGCCCTGGGCACTTTTTTCACTGGCCGTGCTGGGTGTGGGCATTATGATGGGTGCAGCATGGGCGTATGAGTCGCTGAGTTTCGGCGGCTATTGGGCCTGGGACCCGGTAGAAAATGCATCGCTGGTGCCGTGGCTGGTGCTGGTGGCTGGTGTGCATACCATGCTCATTTATAAATCAACGGGACGTTCGCTGCGCAGCAGTTACCTGTTTGCGATCATGACCTTTGTATTTGTTCTTTATTCTACCTTCCTCACACGCAGCGGCGTACTGAGTGATTCATCGGTGCACTCATTTGCCAACCTTGGTATTAATTTCCAGCTTGGACTGTTTGTGTTGGTATTCCTGGTACCGGCATTCTGGCTGTTCTTCTCACGGTATAAGGAAATTCCTACTATCGTAAAGGAAGAGGAAAGTTCTTCACGGGAATTCTGGATGTTTATCGGTGCATTGATCTTTTTCTTTTCATCAATTGTCATTATCGGAAAAACGTCATTCCCGATCTTTCACCTGGCGGCGCCAAAAGAAGTGGAATATTCCTACAACAGTATTATGGTTTGGGTGGCTTTTATCCTCGGCGTTCTCACCGCCATTACTCAATACCTGAAATACAAAAAAACAGGTGGTTCTTTCTTTACCCGTAAAATAGCAATCCCAACGGCAGTAAGTGCAGTATTGGCTGCATTGCTGGTGATTCGGTATCATATCAGTTATGAAAAATTTGGTACGGGATTTAATGTTGCGTTGTGGATGACGCTGCTGGCGGGATTATATGCCGTAATTGCCAATGCTTCCTATATCTGGATCGGGTTAAAAGGAAAATTAAAAATAGCCGGTGGTTCCATATCACACGTTGGCTTTGGAATGGTGCTGATGGGCATCATTATCTCGTCTGCCAACAAGGAAACGCTTTCGCATAATATCAATGGTATTCCGACACCGTTGGGCCCGGATGAAAATCCGCGGGAAAACCTGACGCTGGTGAAAGGACTTCCAACAACCATGGCAGGCTTTGACGTTACCTATACAGGAGATTCCCTGCATCCGAATAAATCACGGTATTATTACTTTCTTGATTTTAAACGTACCGATGGTAAGGAATCATTCCGCATTACGCCCAATGCATTTGTGAATTATCGCGGGAAGGAAGGTCTTGTAGCCAACCCGGATGCACACCATTATTGGGACCATGACGTATTTGTGTACCTGACCTCCATTGCGGATCCCAATAAAAAAGAAGACACCGTTACGTTCAAGCCATACACGGTGAAAGCGGGTGACTCCGTATTTTATTCACGCGGTATCATTGTATTTGGAACGCCTGAAAAAAAGCTGGATGTGCCACAGAATATCTTTGGGCCTGACGGATACCTGTACCAGGTACCGGTAAAAGTCTTCGCCAAAAACGGTTCTGTTTTTTCTTCTACCTTAAAAAGCGCATTTGCCAAAGGCGACTGGGTGCCCGTAAATGACACCATTACCGCGGAGAGCCTTATTCTACAATTGAACAAGGCAACTGAAGGACAGCCCATGAATATCGGGTTGAAAGAATCGGACGGCATTATGGACTATGTTACCATTAAGGCCTACCGGTTTCCGTTTATCATGGTGCTTTGGTTTGGCGTTATCATTACGGCCATCGGTATCCTGATGAGCATGGCGGAGCGGATCCGGAGCAACCGTCGTAGCGCTAAAAACGGCAATACGGCTAACAATGCCGCTGGCCGGGAATAACTCACCATAGCCCACGAAAGCCGGTTCTTGAAAAGTGACAGATTCGATGTAACTTTAATAGTTATGCGCTTTTTTCACCCTCGTTTTCAAGTTTTGTTCCTTGCTTTTGCATTGGGAAGCAGCGTTGTATCCTTTGCGCAGGATGCACCAGCATCTTCTATGTCCTCTCCAATTCCATCGGTAGAACAGCGGTCTAAGAACTGGGGGAAAAATGACACCATTGTTGTGGATGCCATTTGGTATGAGAATGAATTGCTTCCTTACAAAGAACTGCCAATGGCCTGGGTGGGGAACATGAAAGACCGGAAGCTGAATAAATATATTGAAGAATGGACACGGCTGCGTAATGCCGTATATGTTACTTATCCCTACGCCCGCGTAGCAGGCTATACGATCAACGATATTAATGCAAAGTTGCAGGGCATTACCTCAAAAAAAGAGCGCAAGGCCATTATTAAATCCCGCGAGAAAGAACTGAAGAAGCAATTCTCGGAACCGCTGTCGAATCTTTCTGTGTACCAGGGACGGGTACTGATGAAACTGATTAACCGGCAAACCGGCAATAACTGCTATGAGATTATCAAGGAGTACAAGGGCGGGCTTGATGCGCGGCTGTACCAGACCGTAGCTTTTTTTGTAGGTGGAAATCTGAAACAGGATTATGACCTGGGCGACAAGACCGACCGGCAGATCGAAAACTTTGTGCGTGAAATTGACGGAGTTTGGTATAACAATCCCTATCGCAAATAATCTTGCGATAACAGCACCCCTCTATTTTGTAAATTGCAGCCATGAAACTGGATATACTGGCTATTGGTGTACATCCTGACGATGTGGAACTTGGTTGTTCCGGCACCCTCATCAACGAACTAAAACGCGGAAAAAAAGCGGGCATACTGGATCTTACCCAAGGTGAATTAGGCACCCGTGGTACTGCCGAAACGAGATACCATGAAGCTGCAAAAGCAGCAGAAATCATTGGCGTACAGGTTCGGGAAAACCTGAAAATGCGGGATGGATTTTTCCGGAATGATGAACAACACCAGTTGCAACTGATTGCCGCCATCCGGCATTACCAGCCGGATATCGTGATTGCAAATGTGCTGCACGACCGCCACCCGGATCATGGGCGCGCAGGGCAATTGATTGCAGACGCCTGTTTTTTATCCGGGCTTGTAAAAATTGAAACGTTTAGCAGCAATGGAGAGCGCCAGGCAAAATGGCGACCGAGTTATGTGCTGCATTACCTGCAGGACTGGTATCATGAGCCGGATCTCCTGATTGATATCAGCGATGTATTTGAACAACGGATGCGATCCATTGAAGCCTACAGCACCCAGTTTCACACGAGTGGTGATGCGGGTGCCACGGAAGGACCACAAACCTATATTTCCACACCGGATTTCCTGGATAGCGTTATCGCTCGTGCGCGGATGCTTGGCAAACGTATTGGCGTGAAATACGCTGAAGGTTTTATATCAGAGAAAAAGATCGGAATTCGCAGCCTGGATGCGCTGATTCAGAACGAAACCTGAGGCCTGCCTTTATTTTAACATTTCTTTCACGCAGCTGCCGCTTTGCTTGATCAGGGTTTAGTTTTCACCATTTTTGCCACGCCGCGGCATATCTGTAAACTATTGTGTAATTTTGCGTCCAGAATTGAAAATCAATTAGAATGAACTTACCGAAGTTTGCAAGTACCCCCCATTCCTTTCATGCCGAATTGAAAAAACGAATTGCTGCCTATTTTGAGGAACTGGGCTCTGCAACTACCGGCAATTACAAGTTGTTTGTAAAGGCAATTGTGTTGATGGCGGGATTCCTGCTGGTGTACACACACCTGGTTTTTTTCACGCCAACCACCTGGGTGGCGTTGATTGAGTGTGTGGTACTGGGCGGGCTGACTGCGGCAATTGGGTTCAACGTAATGCACGATGGCGCTCACGGCAGTTTTAGCCGGTACGCCTGGGTCAATAACCTCGCGGGGTTATCGCTCAATTTCCTGGGCGCAAACCTGTTTATGTGGAAGGCGAAACACAACATCATCCACCATGCTTATACCAATATCGATGGTGTGGATGATGATATCGAAGCCCGTCCTTTCCTGCGTCTCTGCGAATCACAGAAATATCATAAGATGCACCGATACCAGCACTGGTATTTCTGGATAGCTTATTCCCTGCTGTATTTGGTGTGGATTTTTGTGAACGACTACAAAAAATATTTCACAGGTCGAATCGGTAATGTACCGCTGAAGAAAATGAAACTGAAAGACCACCTGTCGTTCTGGGGTTTTAAGTTATTGCATGCATTCGTCTTTATCGGACTCCCGATCTACTTCATCGGTTTTGCCGACTGGCTGGTAGGTTTCCTGGCCTATGGTTTATTTGCCGGGTTTGTTCTTTCAGTTGTTTTCCAACTGGCACACACCGTAGAGCATACACATTTTCCCACGGCCAACGCGGAAACAGGAAAAATGGAAGACGAATGGGCTGTTCACCAGTTAAAAACCACCGCTAATTTTGCAACACGCAACCGGTTCTTATCCTGGTGGATTGGCGGCCTGAACTTCCAGATTGAGCACCACCTGTTTCCCAAAATTTCGCATATTCATTATTCGGCTATCAGTAAGATCATCCGCAATGCCTGTGGTGAATTTGGTATCCCCTATATTGAATACCCGAAGATGCGCCTGGCTTTTGTATCCCATGTGCAATACCTTCGGCAGCTTAGTCGCGGCTAATCTATTTTTTACGGAGAATGATAAACAGCTCGCTGCCCGCACGTGGCGCAATGGAGTTGTAACAGGGATCCATGGCTTCAATTGTAAAATAACGATTGAATAAATCCCGGTATTGCTGCTCGAGTCCGCCAAATGGCGGTCCGCCTTCAAATTCTTTATTGAACAACACACCCACCAGTTTCCCCCCGGGTTGCAGCAGGCTATGCATTTTCTCTACATATTGCGGCCGCAGGGCGGGATCAAGTGCGCAAAAAAAGGTCTGCTCCAGGATCAATTCGTACTGCCCGTCAAGATCAAAAAAATTACCGTGAATGATTTGTACCGGCTGGCCGGCGAAGCGCTGGCGCAGTTCGCTAACAAGCAGTTCTGAGATGTCGATGAGGGTGAGGTTGGTAAACCCTGCCTGTAGGGCCCAGCGGGCCTCGTAGGCGTTTCCGCAGCCCGGGATAAGCATTTTTACTGCTTTGTCGGTGCGTTGCTCCAGGTAGGCCTGTAAGGGCCCTGAGGGGCCTCCCAGGTCCCATTTGGTGCTGCCTTCCCGGTAGCGTTCTGACCAATACTGATCATTGAGTTCCTGCATACCTCTAATTTACAATTATTTATATATATTAGTTGGTGCCTTAGCTGTGCAAACAATCATTTTTTTACCCCGGCATGGGCATGTAACTTGCACCGTTTTTCAAATCTACGCAAGCTATGGTTGATCTGAGTAGTTACGACCCGAACTGTGTCAGTAATCCGAACAACAATGTGTTTGGCCTTCCAACAACGGAAGAAACGGCCCGGCTGGTTATTTTGCCTGTGCCCTGGGAGGTAACGGTAAGTTATGGCTCCGGAACTGCCCGCGCCCCGGAAGCGGTGGCCAAGGCAAGCCTACAGGTGGACGTATATGACACTGACGCGCCCGACAGTTGGAAACAGGGTTTTTTTATGCGGCATCCTGACCGGAAAGTGATGATGAAAAGTGACTACCTGCGAAAAGAAGCTGAATTATATATCGATTATATCGCCCGTGGCGAAGAGGTGGAGGCCAACCAGTTTATGACCAAGACTCTCAAGGATGTAAATGAGGGAGGCGTTTACCTGAACAACTGGGTGTATGAGCAAACAAAGGCGCTGATGGAGCGGGGCAAACTGGTTGGTTTGCTGGGAGGTGATCATAGTACGCCGCTGGGATATTTCCGGGCCATTGGAGAGCGCGAAGGCGAGTTTGGCATCCTGCAGATTGATGCCCATTGTGATCTGCGGGCTTCTTATGAAGGCTTTAATTACTCGCATGCCAGCATCATGTATAATGCACTGAAAGAAATTCCGGAACTCTCCCGGCTGGTACAGGTAGGCATACGCGACTACAGTGAAGGTGAAATGAATTTCCTGCAGGAGCACCCGGAACGCGTGATCACCTATTTTGACAAAGACATCAAAACGCGGCAGTTTGAAGGTGAAACCTGGAAACAGCTTACGGAAGAAATTGTATCAAGATTACCGCAAAAAGTTTTTATCAGTTTTGATATAGACGGGCTGGACCGAAAATTATGTCCCGACACCGGTACGCCGGTACCCGGCGGATTTGAAACCGAAGAAGTATTTTACATTTTCCGTAAAGTAATTGAAAGCGGCCGCACCCTGGTGGGTTTTGATCTTAGTGAAGTTGGCATCAGTGAGTCTGACTGGAATGCCAATGTGGGAGCGCGCGTGTTATTCAAACTCTGCAGCCTGCTGGTACACAGCAATAGTTAACATGGATCATTACACACTACTGCTTCGCAATGAAAAAGCCCGGTTTTACCGGTTGATGACCTGGATCACACTGGTGGCAAATGCGGCTATGTTCCTGATGGGACCATTTCTCTTTTCAACACCGGTTGCCAAATGGAGTAGCCTCGCTTGTGGTGCTATTGTGGCGCTGGCCGTTGTCATTCATTTCAGGCAAACGCGTTATAATCGCGCTGTTCGGTTGCCACTGCTGCCTTTTTTTGCATTGCTCTCGATCGAATGGTGCATTACCGGCTATTACTGGGTGGCGGTGCTGCCGTTGCTGTTTGCATTTCTTTCGTCGGTGGCCGACCGGAAATTTATCGTTACCGTAAATAACTCGGGAGTTGTATATCCTTCATTTCCCGAGCGCCGGATGCGTTGGGAGGAGATCAGCAATATGTTGATCCGGGATGGCCTGCTGACCATTGATCTTCACAACAACCGTTTTTTTCAGCAATTGCTGGATGAAGAACATAATCCGGTAAATGAGCAGGAATTTAACGAATTTTGCAGGCGGTTCCTTCGCGCTTAAAAGACACAGTTTATCATGATGCCGTTACAACAATCCCCGTTCCTGTTGTATTCAGATGGGAATGGAAATATTTTTGAAGATACATCGCTGTACGCCGTTGGCCGCAGTGGATGGGACGCGCTGCCTGTTCCGGAAGATGAATGGATTGAACTGCCGGAAGGTGGATCTCTTTATGAATTGCCCGGCCGCAAGGGAATTGGTATTGACGTGGAAACCGGCGATATGCGATTGTGTGAGAAAGGATGGGCCGTTGCAGCATTTATTCCACCCGCACATACGGGTCTTTACCTGGCTGCTTATGAAACGGCGCCGGATGCGCCTACGCTCCCGCTGTTTTGTTATACGGCAGCAGCCTGGTTCAACAACCGCTTTTATGTGCCGGCAGTGCGCATTGAGCAGGACATCCGCCAGGACTGTGCCGGCTATGATACTGACAAGGTAAAAGCAGGTGTTGAACATTTACTGACACACTACCCCCACAACCGGCTGGTGCAGCATCTCGGGAATAATTGTGCGCTTACGTATCATTGTCCGGCAGCGCGCAACTTTGCATTGGGACGATGGGAATGTCCTATTCCTTCTTCACCGGCCTGTAATGCCAACTGTGTAGGTTGTATTTCATTGCAACCGGACGAGGAACCTATTGTAAGCACACAGGACAGGCTGACTTTTAAACCCAGGGTGGAAGAGATTGTTGAGTTTACGGTGCCGCACCTGGAGCAGGCTCCCTTTCCAATTGTAAGTTTTGGGCAGGGATGTGAAGGAGAGCCATTGCTGATGTGGGAAACCATCCGCGATTCGATCGTGGAGATTCGCAAGCACACTTCCAAGGGAAGTATCAATATCAACACCAATGGATCAAAACCTGCTGCGGTAAGGGCGCTTTGCGAAGCCGGGCTTGATTCAATTCGTGTAAGCACCAACTCGGCCCGCCGTGAAGTGTATATGCCGTATTATCGTCCCAATAACTATGATTTTGCGGACATCATCGAGAGTTTGAAAGTGGTAAGTTCATTTGGCGGCTGGACCTCCATCAATTATTTTGTATTCCCGGGAATGACAGACAGCGTTGCAGAATATGAAGCGTTGCGGCAACTGATTCGGGATACGGACCTGAAGATGATTCAATGGCGCAATTTTAATATTGACCCTGACTGGTACCTGGGAAAGATTGGCGTAACGGATACGGGCGAATGTATGGGAATGAAGCAAATGCTTGAATTGCTGCGCGAAGAATTCCCGGCGCTTCGCTTTGGTTATTTCAATCCGCCCATGGAACGGATCAGGGGCAACTATGAATTGGATTTTGCACATTAATGCCAGGCAAATTTCTTGGAAGCAACCAACAAAAATATCCGGGACGGAATGGGGCTGGCTGTATTGGCGGCACTGGTATGGTCTGGTAATTTCCTGGTAGTAAAAGGTCTTCATCACCAGATAGCGCCGGTGAGCCTTGCATTTTGCCGGTGGGCGGTGGCCAGCCTGTTGTTATTGCCATTTGCATGGCGATCGCTTCGGCGTGATTTGCCGGTTATTGGGCGTTCTGTTCCTTATTTCCTGTTTACTGCCTTTGTTGGTATTACGCTTTTTAATACGTTCATCTACATCGGCTCTCAAAATACCACGGCTATCAATGCCGCGCTGGTGAGTACTACCAGTTCCCCCATCATTGCCATTCTACTGGCAGCCATCTTCCTGGGCGAAAAACTGAGCTGGCAAAAACTGGCTGGTTTGCTTTTTTGTATCCTGGGCGTATTAACACTGCTCTCGCGTGGAAGTATGCAGGTATTGCTCCATCTTCATTTCAGTAGCGGTGATCTCTGGGTGCTTGCTGCCGGTTTTGTATTTGCGGTATATACCAACCTGGTAAAAAGAAAACCTGCAGGCATCACCAATCTCAGTTTCCTGTTTGTTATTTTTTTCATCGGCGCTATCCTGTTGTTGCCATTTTTAGGATGGGAACTAAAGCATAGTGAGCCGGTTCAGTGGAACCTGCAGGTGATAGGGATTATTGGCTACCTGGCGCTGGGGGCGTCTATTTTGGCTTATCTGATCTGGAATAAAGCTATTGCGCGACTGGGTGCGGGCAGAACGGCGTTGTTTGGCAACCTGATTCCCGCGTTTAGCATTATTGAAGCAATGCTGCTGTTTGGAGAAACGGTAACCTGGGCTCATCTTATTGGCTTTTTGCTGGTCATTGCAGGACTGCTCATCGCAAACAAAACGAGCCCGTCTGAAACGCCTGCCTGAGCATTTTCAGCAGCAGCGCAGGTTTTCACGTTTTTTTTAACATTTCTTAGCAAACGTGGTGTGCAAGTTGTACATCCTTTGCATCGTTAATACACAGATGTGCATAGGTTTCAAAAGGCACTTTCCTGTATAAAAGCTTAGATTTGTATGGTTAACAGTATCACCATGGCTGCATATCCTGAAACAAGGCATTATAGAACCGAAGCCGGCGCAATCACAGCCGGGTTCCTTGTAGTGCTGTTGTTACTAATGTTTCTTTTAAAATGGAAACTGCCTGACATTCCTAAACAGCCGGAACAGCCCGAAATTTTCGTGGAATTGAATCTTCCTCCGGATCCGCCGACCGTAACGGCAGGTGGCGGCGGTGGTGGTGGCAACCCGGTGGAGGCGCCTGGCAAAGCTGGTGTAGCACCGGAAACGCCGCCTGATGCGGGTGTTAACGAGGATTCAAAGGACATTGAGACGAACGACAAAAGTGATCTGCCTCCTGTTCCAAAAACAACTAACCCCAAGCCTGCAGACAAGGTTGTTCCCAATACATCGCCGGTAAAAACACCTCCCAAGGATCCGGTTGAAACACCTGCGCCACGGGTGCCAAGAACAATTTATAAAGGGAATACGACCAGTGGCACGGGCCAGGGCGGCAATGAGGCATCTACTTACCAGCGTAACGGTGGCAGTGGTACGGGCAACGGTGTGGGCAATGGCAGCGGAAACGGTGGCGGTACAGGTGGCGGCACGGGCGGCGGTAATGGAACGGGAGCCGGTACGGGCAATGGCCCAAAACGCATTAGTGGTAACCGCAATGTGATCAACCCGCGGCCGATGGATGCGGGTGAAAACCTGCAGGGTAAAGTGCGGGCAGAAATCAGTGTGTCGCCAGATGGCGTTGGCACTTTTATACGTGCAGTGCAGGGCTCCCGATATTTTAGCGGCCCGGCGATTGATATTGTTAAGGACTGGCTTCGGAAAAACCGGTTTAATAAAGCCAGCGATCAATCAACCGTTGTTTACGAATTCAACTTTATCCTGGGCGGTTAGTGTATAAAGATCGCCCTGTTGTTGGCTAACTGCTTGATCATGGATTATAACCAAACGCTCGACTATCTCTATACGCGTCTGCCCATGTTTAGCCGTATTGGTGCGGCTGCGTACAAAGCAGATCTTGTTAACACCCATGCCATTTGTGATTTTCTCGGTAATCCCGAACGAAAATTTAAGAGCATTCATATCGCGGGTACCAATGGAAAAGGATCCACCAGCCACATGCTGGCGTCTATTCTTCAAAAAGCAGGGTATAAAACAGGGCTTTACACCTCCCCACACCTTAGAGATTTCAGGGAACGTATCCGCATCAATGGAGAAATGATCCGGAAAGATTTCGTGGTTGATTTTACCGAACGTACCCGGCAACTGGCGGAAAAGCTGGAACCGAGCTTTTTTGAACTTACCGTAGGGATGGCCTTCGATTACTTTGCGCACGAATCGGTAGATATTGCCATTCTTGAAACGGGGCTTGGTGGCCGCCTGGACAGCACAAACGTGGTGATACCGGAAGTAGCCGTTATTACCAATATCAGTTGGGATCACATGCAATTGCTGGGAGATTCACTCGAAAAAATTGCAGCGGAAAAAGCCGGTATCATTAAAAAAGGCATCCCGGTGGTGGTGGGTGAAGTAGTGCCGGAAACAACCCCGATTTTTGAAGAAAAAGCAGCGCAGCTCCATGCGCCGTTGGCCATTGCTGCTGAACAGCGACAGGCTACCGACTGGCATTGGAATCACCAGCACCTGGTAGTGGAAGTAGCTACACAACACCAGGTAGATCATAAAGTATACGAACTGGATTTGGGCGGTGTATACCAGGTAAAAAACCTGCTCACTGTTTTGGAAGTTTGTTCGCAATTAAAAGCGGCGGGTTGGAAAATTCCCGACGATGCGATACATGAAGGATTACGAACAGTAAGGAAAACGACGGGTTTACACGGACGTTGGGAAACAGTGCACTCCCAGCCTGCCGTAATCCTGGACGTGGCACATAATGAAGATGGGATCAGGAACCTGGTGCAGCAAATTGAACTAACCGATCACCGCGAGTTGCATATTATTTTTGGAATGGTGAAAGATAAGGACGGAAGCGCGGCGCTGGCGCTTTTGCCCAAACATGCGCGTTATTATTTTACAAAGGCCAATCTGCCAAGAGCGCTGGATGAAGTGGAACTGCAACAAATGGCGGCCGAGGCAGGTTTGAATGGATTAACCTACGCAGATGTAAATACTGCCTTGCAGGCGGCCCTTCAACAGGCGGCTGCCGACGATCTTATTTTGGTATGCGGAAGTGTATTCCTGGTGGGTGAAGTGGATGAAGGGATGCTGGCTTCCTGGAAGACAAGCTAATCAATAATTCAACGCTCCTAATTTCTCCAATCCATACAGAATACAGGAAACATGCATGGCCTGGATGATCTGGTTAGAACGAAGTAATTCTTTCAACGCCTCTATGGTGTATAACTCCACTTCTATTTCTTCATTCGGATCCAGGTGTTGCTCCATTGTTTTCTCTCCTCCCGTTGCCAGGAACATGTGCAGTAAATTATTGTTGGTGGAAGTGTTGGCGGAAATCCTGCCGAGGTATTGATAATTGGAAAATACGAAGCCCGTTTCTTCTGCCAGTTCCCGCGCAATGGCCTGCTGCCACGACGCATCTGCAGGATCTACACAGCCGCCGGGTAATTCGATACCGGTTTCTCCAAGACCCTGGCGGTACTGGCGTACCATCACCACTTTTCCATCCCTGGTAATGGCCAGGGCGCACACCCAGGCGGGAAATTCATACACGTAGTAGGGATCGATGATCTTTCCCTGCGGTGTTTCACACCGGTCTTTCCGCACGGTAAACCACAAATCTTTAAAAAGATATTGTGAAGAAAGCGTTTTCCATTTCAGGTTTCGCATATTACCACTTCATTCTTTCGCGCAGCGCATTAATATGAGCGCAGTGATGACGACCGTGCCATGCATACATACCCAGTAAGGTCCATAAACGGATGGTCTTTTTTTGTTCAGGGTGATAGATGGTACGGTTGTTCCAATCGTTGTCTGAAACATATTTCAACGCCTCATGCCAACGGACATGAAGTGCATGTAACAGGGTGATGGAAATATTTATAGGAAGTTTGTGTACGTCATTCATTTCTGCCCACTGTTTTTCATCGTACGTTTTGATGGTGGGATTATCCTCGGTAAGTCCAACCTTGAAGCGCATATAAGCATTCATATGGCTGTCTGCCACATGGTGTACCAGTTGCTGCACGCTCCACCCTCCTTCGCGGTAGGGTGTTAACAGTTGCTGTTCATCCAAATTCAGCACTGCGCTTTCCAGTTGCAATGGAAGAAATTTGATATCAGCCAGCCATTCGATCTTTTTCTCAATGGAGAAAGGCTGTGGTTCATATTTACCGATCGGGTAGCGAAAATCGATAGCTGCTGTTGACATGGTCATTTATTTTTCAATACTGATCAATTCGACTTCAAAGATGAGCGTGGCGCCGCCGGGGATCGCTCCGCCTGCTCCGCGATCGCCATAGGCCAGGTCTGAAGGAATCCACAAGCGCCAGTGACTGCCTTCCTTCATAAGCGGAATGGCAATCTGCCAACCCTGGATCAGTGAACGCAGGGGTGCTTTGAAAGGTTGGCCGCGTTTGAAGGAATTGTCAAATTCCTTGCCATCCAGCAGGCTGCCTTTATAATGCGCCAGCACCGTATCAGCAATAGCGGGCTGGTTGCCCGTTCCTTCTTTCAGCACTTCATACTGGATACCTTCGGGCAATGTGGTAACTCCGGGCTTTGCAGCATTCTCTTTTAAAAACGCAGCACCTGTTTCTTTTTCTTTCTCCACTTTCCCGGCCAGGAAGTTCTTCAATTTGTTTTGTG
The DNA here is from genome assembly GCA_048498035.1 of Bacteroidota bacterium. Classification (GTDB taxonomy): domain Bacteria; phylum Bacteroidota; class Bacteroidia; order Chitinophagales; family Chitinophagaceae; genus CADEDV01. The sequence continues at coordinate 185,099 of JBEHYT010000007.1, forward strand.
TGTTCATAGTTATATTATTCTTCGCGTAGCGAATGACCTGTCAGGTTAATAAATACATCTTCCAGGTTTGCTTTTTTTACTTCTTTAGGTCGTTCAAAACCGGTGGCAACCAGTTTGTCGATCAATCCATCAGGACTGTCAAGCGCCACAATATTGCCTGAATCAATAATGGCGACGCGGTCGCAGAGATATTCTGCTTCATCCATATAATGCGTGGTGATGATCACGGTAGTTCCGCGTTCGCGAATATTTTTTACCAACTCCCAAAGGCTTCGCCGCGCCTGTGGATCAAGGCCGGTGGTGGGTTCATCCAGGAAAATAACACGGGGCTGGTTGATAAGTGTTGTTGCAACCGAGAACCGTTGTTTTTGTCCGCCGCTCAGTTCCTTAAATTTTGCTTTGGATTTTTCTTTCAGGTTTACGGTTTCCAGTAATTGCATGGGATCAACCGGCTGGTTATATAAACCGCTAAACAATTCAATAAGTTGCACCAGGTTAAGGCCCGGATAATACCCGCTGGCCTGTAATTGTACACCAATGATCTTTTTTATTTCGCTGGGCTGTTTGTCAAGGTCAAGACCATCCACTTCCACTACTCCGCTTGTTTTCTCCCGTAATGTTTCAATGATTTCGAGCGTAGTGGATTTGCCGGCACCGTTGGGACCGAGCAGCCCGAAAATTTCACCTTCATATACATCAAATGAAATGCCTTTCACGGCCCGGAATTTTCCATAATCCTTTACAAGATCCCGGACGGAAATGATGGTTTTCTTCATACCTCTAGATTGGGGAATAAAGATAGCGAATTACGCCTTATTGATCTTTATCCAGGAAGGTTTCGAGTTCTTCCATCATCAGTTTGCTTCCTACAAAGAAGGGGCTGCGCTGGTGCAGTTCGGTAGGAACTACATCCAGGATGCGCTGCTTTCCGTTAGAAGCCTTCCCTCCTGCCACTTCCACGATAAAGGCAAATGGATTACACTCATATAACAACCGCAATTTGCCATTGGGTTTGTCGGTAGTTCCCGGGTAGGTAAAAATGCCGCCTTTGATGAGGTTCCGGTGTACATCGGCCACCATGCTTCCAATATAGCGCTGGGTATAAGGGCCGCCATTGGTTTGGTCTTTTTTCTGGCAGGCTGTTATATATTGTTTTACTCCTTCTGTGTATTTGAAAAAATTACCATGGTTCACGGAATAGATTCGTCCCAATTCCGGGCACCGGATCCCCGGGTGGCTCAGGCACCATTCACCAATGGACGGGTCTAATGTAAACCCATTTACGCCCCTGCGGGTGGCGTATACCATCATGGTGGAAGAACCGTAGATCATGTACCCGGCCGCAACCTGCCTGTTACCGGGCTGGAGGAAGTCTGCCAGCGTAACCGGCGTTCCGAGCGGTGTAACGCGGCGGTACACGCTGAAAATAGTTCCGATGGAGACATTTACATCAATATTGGCGCTGCCATCCAACGGATCAAACAGGCATACATATTTTGATTTACGGCTTACTTCATCCTCGAAGGCTACAAAATCGTCCAGTTCCTCGCTGGCAATACCGGCGCAACTGATACCATGGCTCAGGGCACCCATAAACTGGTTGTTGGCAAATACGTCCAGCTTTTTCACTTCTTCACCCTGTACATTCACCGTACCTGCATCACCAAGTATATCCACGAGGCCGGCCTTGTTTACCTCCACGTTTACCCGCTTGGCGGCTAGTCCCATATCCCGTAAAAGGCCTGAGAGTTCGCCGGTGGCGCCGGGAAAATCCCGCATGCCCTGGATGGTAAATTCGTCGAGTGTAAGAATATTCCGATTCACATTCATAAAGCAAGTTTCTAACGAAGCAAATGTAAGGGTTCGCTCCCAAAAACTACATTTTGCTACCAGGCCGAAAGAGGTAAAAACAGCCTGTCAACCGTGTAAAAAATACACGCTGTAAAGGGTTTGTGCCGGGGAATACCGACCTTTGCCGTTCAATATCGCGAACGTCCTGTATGAAGGTTTTTAAATTTGGCGGCGCTTCCGTCAGTTCCATTGATAGAATTATAAATACCGCGGCCATCGTAAAAGAATATGCGCATGAAAAACTGCTTATAGTGGTTTCTGCCATGGGCAAAACAACGAATGCCCTGGAAAAAGTGGCCGAAGCATTCTTCGCCGGTAACAAAACCGAAGCACTGGCGTTGTTTGAAGCCGTAAAACAACAGCACCTTGACACATCGCGCGCGTTACTAAACAAGCATGCAGCAGCCTGTGAAAATCGTTTGCGCGATTTTTTCACGGAAGTGGAATGGCTGCTTCATGATGAACCTGTACGCGAATATGACTATTATTACGACCAGATCGTTTGTTGCGGCGAGCTGCTATCCACCAGTATTTTCAGTTTTTTCCTGGAGGAAAATGGTACTACAAATTATTGGATGGATGTGCGTGATATTTTCAGAACCGATGATGATTTCCGGGATGCGGAGATCGATTGGAATGTTACGCAATCCAATGTCAGCAACACTGTTGTGCCGGTTTTTGAAAAATATAACCTTGTATTGACGCAGGGATTTATCGGCGCTACGGATGAAAACGAAAGCACCACGCTGGGGCGTGAAGGCAGCGACTACACCGCGGCGGTTTTTGCGAGCCTGCTTAATGCAGAAAGCCAAACCATCTGGAAAGATGTGGAAAATGTAATGAATGCTGATCCGCGACAATTCCCGGATGCCGTACCGCTGCCAGAACTGAACTATAATGAGGTAATTGAGATGGCCTATTATGGTGCGCAGGTCATCCACCCCAAGACCATAAAACCCCTGCAAAACAAAAATATCCCGTTATATGTCAAATGTTTCCTGGACAGCAAACTTCCGGGAACCATTATTCACAATCAGCCGGTTCATCATCTTCCGCCGGTTATTGTTTTAAAAGAAAACCAGGTGTTGTTGAAAATGCGATCGAAGGATTTTTCCTTTGCGGGAGAACATCATGTGGGTCAATTATACCACACGCTTGAACAACTTCATCTTCGTCCCAACCTGACACAAAACGGCGCTATTCATTTTATGTGTGTGCTGGACGACTGGCAGGAGAAAATTGAGAAGTTGGCTTTTGAGGCGTCCTTGATTTTTGACGTGGAACTGGTGCGTGGGCTTTCACTGCTAACGATCCGGCATTATACACCAACTGTGCTTGCACAACTGACTGCAGGGAAAATGATCCTGATGCAACAGCAAACAACAGAAACGGTGCAATGCCTGTTGGCACAAGCTGTTATTCCCCAACCGTAATAGTCTGGATCATTTTTTTCGCCACCGGCTTATCATTGAGCAGCGCTGGTTTCCAGGTGCCCATATTTTCCAGGCGTTTGATCAACTCATCATTAAAATCTTCGTCGGTGCTTCCTTTGAGTACCTTGATATTAACTGGCACCCCGTCTGTATCAATGATGAACTCTACCTGTACAAATGATTTTTTTGTACCCGCTGGCAATTGCGATGCCATGTCGTGCCCTAATTTTTCGAGGTAATTTGAAAACGCATCTGCCCCGCCGGGATATTGCGGCCACTGGTGTACAGAGGCCGGCATGCTGGCAATGGTCCGTGTGCGGTGTACCATTGGTATGCGCTTTACCGGTGCCGGCGGTTCTTCCACCACATGTTTTTTAGGCAGCGCGCCGTTTACAATATATCCGCCTTTGTCATCTACAAGGATAACAGGCAGCTGGTGATATTTTTCGAAGTAATCGAAGGCCTGTTCCATCCGGTCTTCAAATTTCCGGAGCCCGGGATCATTAATGGCAAGATTATCCAGGTAGGCCGCACTCTTTTTTACGTTGTAACGAATGGGGAAAATATGAACCGGGATAAAATCCTGTCCCTGGTTTTTTGCATAAACAGCGAGTGTGTACAGTTCATCAATCTGCTGGTCAGTTACCGGGATGCAGCCAACCGTAACGCAACTGCCGTGGATATAAATTCCGCTGCCCGGCCGAAGTGAATCACTCAGCAGGCGGTCAGAAACATTTGGATAATTGATCCCAAGGGAGAGATAATAAGTGCTGTTGGGATTAAATTCATTGATATAATAAAATCCTTCGGGAACCTGGTAATCGCCTTCCATACGTTTGGGGCCGAGGGTGCCTGCAAGTGCACATACTTTGTAGGTCTTAAATAACTGGAAGGGTTCTTTCAGATCATTTTTCACCCACACTTCCATCTGGCTGTCATATTTGAATGAGCGGATGTAAATGTATTTGGCGGGCCATGCAAGGTGTTTGGCTTCAAACTGTTTTTTCAACGTATCCTGCTTGCGGCGAATGGCTTCATCCGGGCGGGGAAAACTGCGTTGATAATCTACAAAAGACGTGGTAGCTACGGAAAGCGCTCCACCACGCGTGCCAGGTTGGGCATTGGCCGACGCGCTCAATAAAAGAATAAAAACAGATGCTGCTGCCAGGTTTTTCATGATCGGGTTACATTTCATGCAATGAATAAAACGTCCGGAAGCCGGATATATTTGCAAATGTACCTCATAGGATGGTAAATTTTGCTTAAAATCCGGCCTCCGGCAAGCTACGTTCTTTCATTACCAGCAGGTTGTATTTTTTATGCACACCTGTGCAAAGGCTTAAAGGTTGCCGCGTGCAGCCTGCTCCCGTTCTATCGCTTCAAAAAGGGCTTTAAAATTACCTTTCCCAAAACTTTGGGCGCCTTTTCGCTGTATGATCTCAAAAAAGAGCGTCGGGCGGTCTTCAACTGGTTTGGAAAACAGCTGCAACAAGTAGCCTTCATTGTCACGATCTACTAAAATTCCCAACTCTTTCAGTGGTTCGATATCCTCGTCAATTTGTCCAACCCGGCTTTGCAGGTCATCATAATAGGTATTGGGCACTTTCAGGAATTCTACCCCGCGGCTCATAAGCTCGCGTACCGTTGCCACAATGTCTTTTGTCGCAAGCGCTACGTGCTGCACTCCCTCGCCGTTGTAAAATTCCAGGTATTCTTCCACCTGGGATTTCTTTTT
>JBEHYT010000008.1:0-185506 GCA_048498035.1 Bacteroidota bacterium
CTTCAAAATCATTCCTCGACTGTTAATCCGCTACGGCTGTGGCGGCCTGGCGTTTCCGCGCTGCTGGCATGGCGCCTTCAGTGGGACCTTCGTCGGGCCGTGTAAACCGGATAGCGCTCCAAACATGATCCAACTCTACCCGCTCGATACTTTCATAGCCTTCGCAGGTAAGGCGGTTCCAACTGCACTCCCGGTTCAGGTCGGTAGTGATCTTGGAGGTCGTTTTTGGATACGCGATCCAGAATTTTGAACCGTCCTTCAGCGAAGGCATTACATCCTTCAGGATACAGTTCAACTGGTTTTCGTTAACGGCAAAAACGAGCGCAAAATCAATTTTCCGCGACTTCAGGAGCGGCGTCATGTTTTTCGCGAAGGATAACTTACTGAATTGCTTTTCGATAGATGAGGGCAAACCCTGAATTAGTAGATTCTTTTCGTCTGCCAATTGTAACTTTTCAAATAGCGTTTGTGACATTAAGCTTATTTTAAAGGTTCTACGGGCATTAGGACGGTGGAAAACCCGATTAATTCTCAACTGCAGGGACTGCAAATGTACGAACAATTGGCCGGATTGGGACATTTAAAGGCATAAAAAATCCCGCCAAAACCTGCATTGGGCGGGATTTCCATTGATTTTTAACCGATTTTAATTCCCTACCGGTTTATATAATTTCATTGCCTCCGGCATATATTTCTGTAATTGTTCAATACGGTTTCCTTCGCTGGGGTGTGTGCTCAGGAATTCAGGTGGGGTTTGACCCTGGCTGGCCTTTTCCATACGTTGCCACAACGGAATGGCTTCCTGTGGGTTATATCCAGCCAGGGCAGCCCAATAGAGGCCATAATGATCGGCTTCCAGCTCGTGTTTCCGGGAAAATGGCAACAGTACCCCAACCTGGGTTCCAACGCCGTAGGCAGCCATAAAAAGGCTCTGGGTGGCCTCCGGCTTGCTGGAAAGCGCTACGGAAAGTGCAACGCCGCCCAATTGCTGCGCCAGCCCCTGGCTCATACGCTCATTTCCATGATTAAAAATGGCGTGGGAAACCTCATGCCCCATTACTACGGCCAGTGCCGCTTCATTTTGGGTAATCGGCAGCAGACCGGAATACACCACGATTTTTCCTCCCGGCATACACCAGGCGTTTACCTCGTTGCTTTGCACCAGGTTATATTCCCACTTGTAGCCTTCCAGTTCTTTAGAAAGTCCTTTTTCAGCATAATAATCTGTAACCGCCTTGGTAATGCGCTGTCCTACCCTTCTTACCATTTCCGCATCGCGGTTATTGCTGGCAGAAATAACCTTATTGGTAGATAGGAACTGCTGGTATTCCGTAGTGGCCATGGATTGTAATTCGGAATTGGGAAGCAGCTTCAGGCCACTGCGACCGGTAATGGCGTTTCGGGAACAGGCCGCCAGCATTAAAACGGCAAATATGGAAGTAATGATTCGGGTCATAACAATTGGTTTAGATCAACAAAACAATCATTGTACCAAACAGGTTGTCAAACCAGCTTGATCATTGAAAGATACAAATTTGAGAACAGGAAAATAAAACGGCTAGATATGCCGGCGACGGGCCCTTCGGCGATCACGGTATTTGAGAATGGGCACTTTGCCCTCTGAGCCTTTAAAAAGCCGGCTGATATTTTTTTGGTGCGTAAGCACCACCATCAACGCTACGGCAATGGCAAACAGGCGGTAAATATGATTATCAACGTTAAAAATAACGAGGATAAAAACGGGGAACGCAATACTTGCCAGGATGGAACTCAGCGACACAAATCGTGTTAAATACAGTACCAACAAAAAGACACCTACGCAACCCAGGGCCGTCCACGGGGAAATGCCCAGCACGATACCAAATAGTGTGGCAACGCCCTTTCCACCGCGAAACTCTGCCCAGATCGGGAATATATGACCCAATACGGCCGCCAGGCCAAGACCCAGTTGCAGCGTTTGCAGGCGAATTTCACTTCCGAAATAGTTGGGGAGCAATAAGGCCAGTTTTACGGCGATGATACCCTTGATCATATCGGCCGCCATCACAATCGTTCCCCATTTAGGACCCAGTACACGGAACGTATTGGTAGCACCCGCATTGCCACTTCCGTATTCACGGATGTCAATGTCGAAAAAATGACGGCTGATCCACACAGAACTGGGGATGCTGCCAATCAGATATGCGAGAACGATCACGAGAAGTTCGTTCATAGAACCTTTGGTTAAAGCCTGCCCACGAAGGCAGTGGAAACAACAAATTTAAGGTAAAAAACCCTTTAATAACCTTAAAATAACACACGCGTTATCTACCGTTTACGCAAAAACCGTAAAAACAGCCACTTGTCGCGTTCATCGCGCCCTGCAAAATCCAGCAGGCAGCTTTCGGCAGCCGTACGGACCGCCGGTTCGTCGTCTGTCAGCAGCCCGCTCAGTAACAATTCGCCGCCGGGCAACAGCGAGTTTGCAAGTTCGTTCATATTGTCCAGGATCACATTCCGGTTGATATTCGCCAGTATTACATCAAAACTCCCCTTGCCGCCCGCATGATCGCTTTGTTCCAGCACAATCCGTGAACAATGATTTTCTGCAATGTTGTCAGCAGCATTGGCAATGCTCCATTCATCATAGTCAATTGCCAGCACTTCAGCTGCGCCACATTTTTCCGCAAGAATGGCCAATACACCGGTGCCTGTGCCAAAATCAAATACGCGCTTTCCTTCCAGCGAAGTGTTCCGCAGGTGCCGGATCATCAGGAAGGTGGTTGCATGATGACCGGTGCCGAAACTCATACGTGGCGTAATAATAAGATCATGCAGAACGCCCTGCACCGGTTCATGAAACGAAGCCCGAACCACTGCAAAATCATCCACCTGCACGGGTTCAAAACCAGACTCCCATTCCTTATTCCAGTTGCGCTGTTCAACAACAGTACTACTATAGTGCAGCCCCCATTGCGCTGCGATCTCCTGCAGGCGTTGTTCATCCGCCTGCGCTACAGGAATAAATGCGACGAGGCCATCATCGCGCTGTTCAAAACCCTCCCATTCTTCAGCAGCAAGAATGGCTACCAGCAATTCCTGTTGGTCGGGATCAGTGGTTTCGAAAAAAACCTGAAAGTATGAATTAGGTTGCATGCTGCTTGTTTAACAGGATGAAAAAAGACCCTCGCAAAATGCAGAGGGTCGTTAATCTTGTTTCACCCCGGTATCGCTACCCGGGTTGAAAAATTATTCTTCACGGGCAGGTCTTGTCCCGGCACCTTCCGGTTTCGGGATAAGCGCTTTGCGCGAAAGTTTGAATTTACCAGATTTGGGATCTGTACCGATCAATTTCACTTTTACCTTGTCGCCTTCTTTCAATACACCATCCAGTGTTTCAAGACGCTTCCAGCTAACCTCACTGATGTGTACGAGACCTTGCTTGCCAGGAAGGAATTCAACAAATGCGCCAAATGGCATGATGGATTTTACGGTTGATTCGTATACGTCTCCGATAACGGGAACGGCTACGATACCTTTGATCCAGTTTTCAGCTTTCTCAACGCCTTCTTTATTGATACCAAAGACACTGATCTCGCCCATGTTATTTTTCTCTTCCAGGTTGATGGTAGTGCCGGTTTCACGTTGAATTTCCTGGATCACTTTACCACCGGGCCCGATCACGGCGCCAATGAACTCACGGTCGATAAACATCTTGATCATGCGTGGTGCATGCGGTTTCACCTCGGAATTTGCTTCCGGAATGCAATTGTACATCGCATCCAGGATGTGCAAACGTGCGCGACGGGCCTGGTCAAGCGCCTGGCTCATTACTTCCATTTTCAAACCGTCTACCTTAATATCCATTTGTACACCGCAGATACCATCCCGTGTACCGGTTACTTTAAAGTCCATATCACCCAGGTGATCTTCATCGCCCAGGATATCGGTCAATACCGCGTATTTATCATCTTTAGTGATCAATCCCATCGCCACACCGGCAACGTGTTTGGGAATGCCAACACCCGCATCCATCAGGGCGAGGGAACCAGCACAAACAGTGGCCATGGATGAAGATCCGTTTGATTCAAGGATATCACTCACCACGCGAACGGTATAAGGGAAATCACCACCCGGCATCATTTGTTTCAATGAACGTTGCGCCAGGTTTCCGTGACCAATTTCACGACGGCTTTGTCCCCGCATCATTTTTACTTCACCGGTAGAAAATGGCGGGAAGTTATAGTGCAGGTAAAATTTAGAGTCAACAGATTTTGCCGCACTTTCCACCAGCAATTCATCGAGCGGCGTACCCAGTGTTACCGTAGTGAGGGATTGTGTTTCTCCACGTGTGAACAGTGCTGAGCCGTGGGGTGAAGGCAATACGTCTACTTCCATATCCAGGGGCCGAACGGTTTCGAGGTCGCGGCCATCCAGGCGGATGCGTTCATCCAGGATCATATCGCGCACTACGTAGTATTGCAGGTCGCCATAGTACAGGTTAACCAGTTTCTTTGTCTGGTCGGGCATTTCTTCGCCTTCTGCCAGGTTGAGGCTGGCTTTGATATGTGCTTTTAGTTCGTCGGCAATTGCAGCAAAACGATCGCTGCGCTCGTGTTTGCTGAGTTTTCCTTTTGCAATTTCATATACTTTGGGGCGGGCGAATGCTTCCACTTTGGCACGCAGTTCTTCGTCGGTAACCGGCTTGGTGTAATCGCGTTTTCCCTGTACGCCTTTCAATGCACGCAGTTCTTCCTGTGCTTTTACCTGGATCCGAATAGCATCGTGGGCAACTTCAAGCGCTTTTACCAGGTCTGCTTCGCTGCATTCCTGTGCTTCACCTTCCACCATCATCAGGTTCTTGTCAGTGGCTGCGATGATAAAATCGAGATCTGATTTTTCCATTTGTGAGCGCGTGGGGTTTACCACAAATTGCCCGTCAACGCGTGATACGCGTACTTCGGAAATAATTTCCTTAATGGGAATATCAGAAACGGCAAGTGCAGCAGAAGCTGCCAGGCAGGCCATTGCATCGGGCATAATTTCCGGGTCACTGGAGATCAGGGAAATCAATACCTGCACTTCACAGAAATAATCTTCCGGGAACAGTGGACGCAGTGCGCGGTCAACCAGGCGGCTGGTGAGCACTTCGTAATCATTCAGCTTTGCTTCGCGTTTGAAGAACGAACCGGGAATACGTCCGGCTGAAGCAAATTTTTCCTGGTAGTCTACAGAAAGCGGGAAGAAACTTTGTCCTTCTTTTGGTTCTTTGTTAGCTACCACAGTAGCGAGGATCATACAATTGCCAATGGAAACCGTAACGGCACCGTCGGCCTGGCGCGCCAGGCGACCTGTTTCGATGGTAACCATGCGTCCTCCGCCTATGTCAAATGTTTTGCGAATCGGTTGTTGTAACATGATTCAAAATTTAATATTCAAAGTGATAAAAGGCCTACTGTTGTTAGTTCCGGGCGGAACTACATTGGTAAAGGCACTTCTAAAAATGATTATTCCCAACACGAACACGCGCTGGGAATAACTATATAATCAGATTTAATCGTTGTCTTGATCAAACAGGATATAGGCACACCCAAGCAAGCGGTTGGGATAGCAGCCTTATTTCCTGATACCGAGTTTCTCGATCAGTTGACGGTAACCGGTAAGGTTATGCTTTTGCATATAATTCAGTAAACGCTTACGTTTACCTACCAGTTGCATCAAACCGCGGTGTGTTGAGAAATCTTTTTTATTGGCCTGGAGGTGACCACTGATCTGGCTGATACGTTCTGTGATCAGCGCAATTTGCGCTTCGATAGAACCGGTGTTACCAGCTTTTCCACCAAATTCTTTTACAACACTTTCTTTTTTTTCTTTAGTTAAAGGCATCTTTTGTTTTTTTAAAGATTCATCCGATTAATTATCCGATTAATTTCGGCTGCAAAGGTAAATCAAAAACAGGGAATTACAAAGATTTTTTTTATTATTTTTCCAGCTAACTACATGATTAGTAATCGATTGAGCCATAAACTCGTTTTTTCGTTTTTTTGTCGCCCCGCCCTTCAATCCATAGTTTTGCAGCATGACTGAAAATGCCGATGTAAAAAATATCCTGGGTTTGCAGCTTCCAACCGATCCCCGGTGGGTAGATCTTGCTGCGCTTTCGCTGGAAGCGATCCTGACCGATCACGCATGGTGTGAACAAAAAGCTGCCACTTCCTGTATTACACTGGTACAGCGATACGCTGATTTTGAGCGACTTGTAACAGAACTGGCACCCATTGTTACGGAAGAATGGGGGCATTTCCGGCTGGTATTGGCGGAGTTGCATAAACGCGGCCTCAAACTGGGCCGCCAGCGGCGGGACGAGTACGTAAACGCATTGATCGAATTTCAGCAGAAAGGGGGCGACTGGGAAGGCCGGATGCTGGACCAGCTCCTGATGATGGCAATGATTGAAGCCCGGAGTTGTGAGCGTTTTAAACGCCTGAGTGAAGGCCTGGACGATGAATACCTGCGCCAGTTTTACCGCAGGTTCATGGAAAGCGAAGCCGGGCATTACACGCTTTTCATCGAGCTGGCCGAAACCTACCTCGATAAAGATCGCGTTCGCAAACGCTGGAAAGAATGGCTGGATCATGAATCAGTTGTGATGCAAAATGCCGCCGTGCGTGGGGATCGCATTCACTAACACGGTTGGCAGGCTTCTTGCGACCATTTCGATATGAACGAACCTCAATACCTGGAAGTGCTGGCAACATTGGCCGAACCGCCACGGGATTACGTTGTGGAGAAGATCACCGGTGGATTGATCAATCATTCCTTCAAGGTCACCGACAGGCTATCAGGGGAAACGTTCTTTTTACAACAGATCAATATCTCCGTTTTTAACGAACCACAACTGCTGCAAAATAATTACGAATTGATTTGGAAACATGCCGGCACGCGCCTGCCTGCTGTTCCCCTACCCGCACCGCACTATTTTCCCGACAAAAATTTGTTATACACAGACAGTGCCAACCGCTGCTGGCGCATGTTTGAATTTGTAGAAACAGGTCAATCGCTGCCTGCCGTGGAGAGCAGCACACAGGCCCGGCTGGTAGCCGAAACTTTCGCCGGCTTTACAAGACTTATGGATGATATTGACAGCACCCGGCTACATACTACACTGCCAGGCTTTCATGACCTGGCATTACGATATAACCAATTTGAACAAAGCCTGCACAGCCACGACCTGGAACGCCTGTCGCGGGCAGCACAGCTTGTACAGGAATTGCGCAACCGGGAGCGTTACGTCAGTTTCTTCGAGGTCATTACACAATCGGGGCTGTTGCCAAAACGCGTAATTCATCACGATGCGAAACTGTCCAACCTCCTATTTACAACAGATGGCGCTGCCATTGCAGCGATCACTGACCTTGATACAGTAATGCCCGGGTATTTTTTCTCAGACCTGGGTGATCTCGTTCGCACATTGAGTTCAACACAGCCGGAAGACAGTACAGAACTGACGTCACTTGGAATCAGGCAAGACATTTATGAGGCCGTTGTGAATGGCTACCTGCTTGGACTAAAAGATCACCTCACGGAAATAGAATTAAAGTACCTGCACAGTGCAGGTTTGTTGATGACCTTTATGCAGGCGCTGCGCTTTTGCACTGATTATTTGCAGGGCGATAAGTATTATCAGATCGATTATGCAGGACAAAATTTGGACCGGGCCATGAACCAGTTAAAATTGCTGGCCGAACTTGAAAAGCATTTGTTGGCTACACATGGATTCTCTATTCTTGAAGCATCCTGACACCCGCTGCCGCGCCGGAGGCAAATATTGCCGGGGCATAACCAATTTTATCATTGTAACGTGCTGCAATTTCGCTGGCAAATGAAGCGAAATATTCTTTTTCCACCAGGGCAATAGCGCAACCGCCAAACCCCGCTCCCGTCATGCGCGCGCCGATGCAGCCATTAAAGTTGCTGGCAGCGCTAACCAGCGTATCCAGCTCAATACCTGAAACTTCATAAAGGTCGCGGAGTGATGCATGCGAAGCATACATGAGCTGACCCACCGCAGGCAGGTCGTTCTGCAGCAACGCTGCTGCCGCCGCAGTTACGCGTTCATTTTCCTGAACCACGTGCTGCGCACGTTTCCTGACCGTTGCATCCGGGATCAATGCGGCATTTGATAAAAAAGTAGTTGTATCCAGTTCACAAAGATGATGGATCGGCAACGCCGATTGCAACGCTTTTAGCGCAGTTTGGCATTCACCAAAACGCTCGTTGTATTTCGACTCTACCAGTTTACGCGGTTTATTGGTGTTCATGATGGCAAGCACATATTTCCCAAGTTCCAGCGGAAGGTATTCATGCTGCATGGTGTCACAGTTGAGCAGGATGGCCTGGCTGGCACGTCCCATCGCAACTGCAAATTGATCCATAATACCACAATTGACGCCAATAAATTCATTTTCCACCTTCTTAGCGAGCAGTGCAATATCGATTCCCGACAGGGAAATATCAAACAGCCTGGCCAGGGCAAATGCAGTAAGCACTTCAATAGAAGCTGATGACGAAAGACTCGATCCAATCGGAAGGTTACCGCTAACAAGCAACTTGCAAGGCAGCAATTGACCGGTTTCCATCAGGGCGGCAAGAACACCAAGCGGATAATTGAACCATTCTCTTCCTGTTTTTTGGGTCGGGATTTCAGTGCCGCTGAATGTTTCGGGAAAATTGAGACTTTGCAATTCAAACCTGTTGTCTGCCGATCTTGCGATGGCAAGATAAGTGCCCAGGTCAATGGCACAGGGCATTACACAGCCACCGTTATAATCAATATGCTCACCGATGAGGTTGACACGACCGGGACAAAAAAAAATGGCTTCTGGTTCCTGGTGATACCGCTTCCTGAATTCCTGCACAATTTGTTCCTTCATCATCCAAATTATATTATTTTCATTGTATGCACATAGCCCCCATCCGCACGAAGCATCCGTCTGGTGAAGATATTTATTTGTTCACATTGCGCAACGAAAACGGCATGGAGATTTGCATCAGCAATTATGGCGCAATTGTTTCTTCCTGGAAATGGCCGCATGTTAGCGGGCGTTTGTATGAACTGTTGTTAGGATTTGATAGCATGGACGATTATTTCAATCCCGCTTATCTTGAAAATTACCCATGGATGGGAGCTGCTATCGGCCGGTATGCCAACCGGATTAAAAACGGTCAATTTACAATTGGTGAAAAAACGTACCAGTTACCACTCAATAATTTCAATGATCACCTTCACGGCGGCGATGCAGGTTTTGATAAAGTGATCTGGCAGGTCCTTTCGCATAACAACCATGAGTTAGTCCTTTCCTTTACCAGTGCCGACGGAACAAATGGCTATCCCGGCAACCTGGAAGTACAACTTGCTTTTACGCTTCGCGAAGATGGCTTCGGGTACCGGTTTACCGCTACAACAGACAGGGCCACACCAGTTAACCTGACACACCACGGGTATTTTAATTTGAATGATGGAAAAGGTCCGATCAACGACCACGAGATCCGCATCCCGGCAGCTTATTATCTTGCGCAGGGCGAAAATTTTGTTCCTGACGGAACGATGGCGCCGGTAGCCGCTTCGCGCTTCGACTTTCGCAGCTGGCAGCAGATTGCAGCCAACGAAAATACAGGAGAAGGCTACGATCAGAGTTTTGTTGTGTCTGATAAAAAAGAAGATCAAAAAATCTCATTGGTTGCGGAAGCGCGTTCAGCAGCATCCGGGTTGCACCTGCAGGTCTTTTCCAACGAACCGGTAGTGCATTTTTATACGGGACGCTGGATACCTGTGGTGCAAGGACACCACGGTATTCAGTACGGTCCATTTTCAGGCTTTTGCCTGGAAACACAGGTACATCCAAATGCCATTAACAATCCCTCATTCCCGGACACTCTTTTACATCCGGGGGAAACATATCTACAGGAAACCTTTTATAAGATCACTTCCTATTGATCAGGATTTTTCCTGTCCGGAGAAATAAGCAAGTTCCCGGTGCAGGTCAAGATAGGGATGTGCTTTCATCAATGCCGTTGTTTTTTCCGCGTGGGATTTCAGGAAACGCGCGTGTGCTTCCGTATGCGGTTGAAACGGCCGGTGATTCCTGGCAATGGTAATCTTTTTAACTTCCTCCATCAGCTGCCGGGTGGGCTCGTCCATGCAGGCAGCGGTAAATTTTTCCATCACATAGGATGTAGCGGAATAATTGGGGTGTACCAGGTCAATATCATAAAAACGATAATCGCGAAGCACATCAATCACGATCTCGTATGCGGGAAAATAATAGAGGTGATCAAATTTTTGCACCAGGTGATGCACGGCTTCCAGCAGTCTCGCTTTGCTCCGGTTGTTCTCCACCACGCCATCGCGGATATGCCGTACCGGGCTCACCGTAAATATAATTTGCAGGTCCGGGTTAAATTGTTGGAGGCGATGATACGTTGCATCCAGCATAGACAGCGTTTCCTCAATCGTAAGCATGTGTTTGTTGAACCACTGCGCCGGTGCGCGATGACAGTTCGCAACACCTGCAAATTGCTGTTCAACCAAACGGTATGAAAATGAAGACCCAAGCGTAATCACCAGCCAGTTGGCAGATTTCAAAAAATGATGCGCCTGCTCCTGCGCAGTATTGATGCGGTCCAATACCACCTGCTGATCTGTATCTGAAAAGCGGCTATGGTGATCCCAGCTGTTCCATACTTCATTCAACTGAAAAAGATCCGATGCGGTATAGCGCCGGTTTTCTATATACGACAAAATACTTTTACAAACACTGGCAGGATCAAAGAGAATGCCATGCGGATTTTGCAGAATGCTAAACTTATGCTGTTCCAGCGCATTCCCGATGTGTTCCGTAAAACAGGATCCAAGCAGCATCAGTTTGTCGGTATAACGAACAGGCTGTGCCGGTTTGGGAATATCGATATTCAGGATGAGATCCATGCGATAGCGTATTGATCATTGAAAAATTTCTTCCGCCAACCGGAGGCTGGCGTTCAGTTTCTCAGGGTTAATACCGGTGGCTATATCCAGTGCTGCCAGGTGTGCGATGATGTTTTCCATATTCATATTTCCGACGAGTTCATCATCAGCCATCGGGCAGCCGCCAATACCTTTTAATGCGCCATCCACGCGTTTGCATCCTGCTCTCAGCGCTGCATCGAGCTTTTCCTTCCAATTGGTGCTGGTGGCGTGGAGGTGAACGCCTATTTCAACATTAGGCAGCGCGTCTACCAGGAACCGCGTCATGCCAAATACCTGCTCAGGCTGCGCAAGACCTACCGTGTCTGCAAGCGAAATGATTCCGATGCCCATCGCTGCCAGGCGATTGACCCATTCAAACACTACTTCTTCATTGTAGGGATCACCATACGGATTGCCAAAACCCATGGAAATATATACAACCAGTTCCTTGTCATTCTTCAAACACAGATCCTGGATATCCTCCACCCGGTTCAGTGATTCAGCAATGGACGAATTGGTATTACGCTGTTGAAAGGTTTCGGAAACCGAAAACGGAAAGCCCAGGTAGTGAATTGTGTCAAAAGAAATGGCATCTGTGGCGCCCCGCAGGTTAGCAATGATAGCGAGTAGTTTGGTGGTTGTGTTGGACAGGTCAAGTTGCTGTACCACTTCCGCCGTATCGGCCATTTGCGGAATCGCTTTGGGTGACACAAAGCTGCCGAAATCAATGGTATCAAATCCCACCTGGAGTAAAGCGTTGATGTAAGCTACTTTTGTGTTGATTGGAATTATTTTCTTCCATCCCTGCATGGCGTCCCGCGGGCATTCAACAAGTTTAACAGGCTGCATCATACTGCAAAGGTAAGCAGGTTACCGGATCGTGGCCAGACGTTGCTTCATCGCTTCATATAAGATGATGCCGGTTGCTACCGACACATTGAGCGATTCAAAGTCACCCTTCATTGGAATGCTGATCTTTTCATCACAGGCCTTTAATAGTGCGGGATAGATGCCTTTTTCCTCGCTGCCCATGATAATTGCGCAGGGTTCTTTAAAATCGGCTTTATCTACGGCCGTTGCACCTTCCATTTCACTGCCAAACACGCGTATCCCGTTCAGGTGTAATTCGTCAATCGCCTTCAGCAGGCTATTTACCCGACACACAGCTATCTTCTCAAGCGCACCAGCCGAGGTGAGAATCGCATCTTCGTTCAATGCCCCCACTCCTTTATCTGGAATAATAATGGCGTGCACTCCGCAGCAATAGGCTGTTCTCGCAATACCGCCAATGTTGCGTATGTCTGTAATACCATCCAATACCAGGAAAAGCGGCGCTTCTCCGGATTCAACAACGTGGGAAATCACATCCTGTAATTGCAGGTACTGCACACGCGCCAATACAGCAATACAACCCAGGTGATTAGTGACATGAAAATTATCCAGCTTTACCCCCGGAACATAATTAATCGGAACGCCTGCGGCTGTAGCTGCCCGGCGCAATTGATCAGCATGCGGTGATTGACCTTTGGCGTCGAGATAAATCCGGTCCAGCGCCTTCCCCTCGCCCAATGCGGCAAGAACCGCTTCGGGACCCACCACCAGGGTGTTCTTCCTGGGACGTTGTTGGTGACGAAAATTTTTCACGTTGCAAAGATAAGTTTCGGTTTCATACCCGGACACTTCGGAGTAATTATAAAAAAAATCCCGCCGTGCGGCGGGATTAATAGTTAAGAGCAGATTATTTTATGCCAAATGCTTTTTTCACTTTGCTTACATAATCCAGCTTTTCCCAGGTAAACAGTTCTACCTTGCGGGTTACGCTTTTACCATCTGGTGAGGAAAATGTTTTTTCCACTACCTGTGGCTGCCGGCCCATGTGGCCATAGGCAGCAGTTTCACTGTAGATCGGGTTACGAAGCTTCAGGCGCTGTTCAATAAAATAAGGGCGCATGTCAAAAATTCCTTCTACCAGTTTCCCAATCTGGCTATCGGTAAGATTTACTTTTGCGGTACCAAATGTATTTACGTTGATGCTGGTGGGTTTTGCTACACCGATGGCGTAGGATACCTGTACCAGTACTTCTTTTGCAACACCGGCAGCTACCAGGTTTTTGGCGATGTGACGGGTAGCATAGGCAGCAGAGCGGTCTACCTTGGAAGGGTCTTTTCCGCTGAATGCACCACCGCCGTGGGCTCCTTTACCTCCATATGTGTCTACGATGATCTTTCTGCCGGTAAGACCGGTATCACCGTGCGGGCCACCAATTACAAATTTTCCCGTCGGGTTGATGTGGTATTTAATATTGTTGTTGAACAGCTTTGCGTATTTCTTGTATTTAGCTTTCACCCTGGGGATCAGGATGTTTACCATATCGTCATAGATCTTCTTTTGCATACGGGCTTCCGTATCAAAGTCATCATGCTGGGTAGACACAACGATCGCGTCAATGCGTACGGGAACGTTATTATCGTCATATTCCAGGGTTACCTGGCTTTTTGCATCCGGGCGCAGGTATTTGATCTGCTTGTTTTCACGGCGAAGCGCCGCCAGTTCAATAAGAATTTTGTGAGCCAGGTCAAGCGCCAGCGGCATATAATCGGCTGTTTCCTCTGTGGCATAGCCAAACATCATTCCCTGGTCACCGGCTCCTTGTTCTTCTTTCTTTTTGCGATCCACCCCCTGGTTAATATCGGATGATTGCTCATGGATGGCAGAAAGCACACCGCAGGAGCTGGCTTCGAACATGTATTCACTTTTGGTATAGCCAATTTTGCGGATCACGCCTCGGGCAATCTCCTGTACATCCAGGTAAGCCTTTGATTTTACCTCGCCGGCCAATACTACCTGACCGGTTGTAACCAGTGTTTCACAGGCCACCTTTGATTGAGGATCAAACGCCAGGAAGTTGTCAATAAGAGCGTCCGAGATTTGGTCGGCTACTTTATCCGGGTGTCCTTCGGAAACGCTTTCGGAAGTAAAAAGATAAGACATACAGTTTGTTTAAAAACGGGTTAGTTAAAATTTACGGGCAATCCCGAAATAAAAGAAAATCGGGTGCAAAGATAACACCCGATTAAATTCGATATAAACAGCTTTTCCACTAGATTTTTGAATAAACAATATGCAGCCGCATTCGCTGGGTTGGATGGTTTCCTCCCCCGAGCCGTACCCGGCCCAGCACCCCGAACGGGTTGACGTAGAACAACTGCTGCACCGTAGTGCCTGGCGGAATGCCGTACTGTGAATACGTATAATACGGCGCAAATACCCGGAAATCGTATACCGGCAGACTTCCAGTAAGCACATGTTGTACATACCGGGAAATATTGAATTTCCAAACCTTCACCACATGACCCGAATTGTCAAGGATATTTGTAGGCAGCGCCCCGAAGCTGGACACGTTATAACTTCCGGTTCCGTCTGGCGTAAAATCGTATGGCACGGTGCGGTAGGATGAGATCGACGCATCATACGCATCAAGCTGTAATGCTGGTGGATAGCGGAATAATGTATCGCTTGGGTCGTAGACCTGCTCCATAATCAACTCTGCCCGATGCACCACACGATTGGAAAGACCGGCCAAACCCGGAATTTTGATAGTAGCAAACGTACCGGGCGTATTGGAAATATAAACCAACGGATCCTCTCCCGGTGCGGCGGCAGCCGTAACTTGGGAACTAAACGACCGCTGCACAAAGTTGGCAGCAGCGGAAACCGACGAAAAAGAAAAATAATCCACCGTCGTATCTTCATGGGCAACACCGGTACCACCCTTCTGGAAACGATAATAAATGGCCAGTTTGGTGTTGGCACCCGTTAGCGTAAAGCCCATCAGCGCATTACCCCCACTCTCTGATTTGATCGCGAAACCACGGAACTTGGTCCTGAACACGGAATCATTTACATAAGCGCCTGATGGCGAAATGGAATCGTAGTTGAGCAACCGCTGACCGAAAGCATCATCAAGCCGGATACGCAGTTGCGCCCGGGATGTATCATAGGGAACTTTGATGGAGTCATCAAGCGAATAAGGCAATACCACGCGGGAACCCAACATTGGCCCGGTAGTGGTAAAATTATTGCGGTTTAAATAATAACTGCTATCATACCTGAACTCGTTGTTGAGCTCATATACATTAATCGTTTGGGGAATGGTGCTGTCTCCGTAGGTTTCCACATAATCCAGTGCCAATACCACGGAGTCAATATGCAGACTGTCGGCTCCGCCGATATTTCGAAAGGCAAACGGGTAGCCTGCAGGCTTTAACTCCAGGAACAACTGGGCGTCTGTTGTACCGAACACGGGATCATTAGTGATCTTACCGAGGAAGTGCTCATCACTTGCCAGGGAGCGCGTAGAATCATCGGCAATGCCGAAAATATTACTGAATGCCTGCACATCAATCGTAGTGTCAAATGTATTGATGTTATCAACCTCCGGGATCAGGTCGCCGCCGAGGGACGTAGGATCATTCAATTTTTTACAGGACGAGAAAAAAGCGCCGGTGCAGATAGCAACAACTCCAAGCAGCAGTACAAACCGATTAGTCTTCACGCAATTATATTGATCCGGGTTAGAAATTGATTATTTGGCAAGTTCGCCATACAGTTGTAAATAGTCTGTTAAATCTGAATCCGGGTTAAATAACAGGGTCTTTTTGCCACGCACCTTGGTAAATTCCTCTTGTAGCTTTTTGTCTACCTTTTCCGCTCCAAACGTAATGGCATCCGCAAAACTGGCGCCACCACGGAACATCGCGGTATTGTTAGCTTCCTTGAACACTTCCAGGTCTTTTTCCTTTAGAGAAGTATGGATCAGCGCTTTTTTTACAAAATCACTGCCCAGCTTTTCCTTAAACGTGTTCTGTCCAACCGTAAACACAACTTTACTATGCGCAAAAACCGGCTCTTTCTTGTATACCGTTTTAAGATAGGCAGGAATTAACCCCGTCATCCAGCCGCTGCAATGAATAACATCGGGCGGCCAGCCAAACTTCTTCACCGTTTCAAGCGCGCCTTTACAGAAGAAAATGGTACGCAATCCATTGTCGTCATACCACTTATCGTTCTCGTCTGTAAAAACATACTTGCGTTTGAAGAGATCCTCGTTTTCCAGGAAATAAACCTGCAAACGGGCGCTGGGAAGGGAAGCCACCTTGATCTGGAGCGGCATATCGTCATTGTCAACCGTAACATTAATACCTGAAAGCCGGACTACCTCGTGCAAACGGTGACGGCGCTCATTGATGATCCCAAAACGAGGCATGATGCAACGAACTTCAAAACCACTGTCGTTTGCCTTTATAGCCAGTTTGTTCACGATCTCGGAAAATTCGGTCAACTCCAGGTAGGGCGACATTTCATTGGCAATGAACAAAATCCTTTTCTTTGCTGACATGTGTATCCCTTTTTGTTTAGTTTTTTCGCGAAAGGTGGCAAAGGTACTTATTTTATAGCTAAATCCTATGTTTACAACCGATTCAACGTCCAAAAACACCCATTATGGTCTTATTTAAAACAGCAGATAAACTTCATAACTACCTTGATTTAAAGCGAAAACAGGGCAAAACCTGCGGTTTTGTGCCAACGATGGGAGCCTTGCACGCTGGCCATATTTCACTTGTAAAAGCCTGTAAAAAAGACAATGATCTGTGCGTGGTGAGCATTTTTGTAAACCCGACCCAGTTTAACGATAAAGCCGATTTTGAAAAATATCCGCTAACTCCCGAACAGGATATTGCGCTGCTGGAGCAGCACGGTTGCGACATTCTTTTTATGCCACCCGCCTCCGAAATTTACCCCGGCGGGATTATTCCCTCGCACCATTACGAGCTGGGTGAACTGGAAACGGTGCTGGAAGGGAAATTCAGACCCGGCCACTTCCAGGGCGTATGTATGGTGGTAGACCGGTTGCTGCAACTCGTTCAACCCAACCGCCTCTATCTTGGTCAGAAAGATTACCAGCAATGTATGGTCATTACGCGTTTGCTCGCCCTTCAACATCCTTCTGTTGAACTGAAAATTGAATCTACACTTCGCGAAAAAGATGGCCTCGCCATGAGCAGCCGGAACACACGCCTCTCTCCCGCCCAGCGGGAAACAGCGCCGGCGATTGCCGCAGCACTTACAACAATCTGCAAAAAAATCGTGCCCGGTGATGCTGGCATCCTGCAACAGGAGGCGATCGATGAATTGGAGCAAAAAGGATTTCGGGTGGATTATGTTTCAATTGCTGATGCTGCCACATTGCATCCGGTCAGCAAGTGGGACGGCACCAAACCGCTGGTGGTGCTGGCGGCCGCCTTCCTGGGCGATGTTCGCCTGATTGACAATATGACCATTCCTGCTTCTACAAAACCTTAACAACACACATTTGTTTATGGAAAAGAACCCGCTATCTTGCAGCGGCAAGAACAACTTTTAATACGACGGAGATTTATTTTATGCAAATTGAAGTGTTAAAATCCAAAGTACACCGGGCTGTTATCACCGAGGCCAATTTAAATTACGTTGGCAGTCTTACCCTGGATGAAGACCTGATGGATGCAGCCAATATGATTGAGAATGAAAAAGTGCAGGTGGTAAATGTAAATAATGGCGAGCGACTGGAAACTTATTTAATTCGCGGAAAACGCGGTTCCGGTATTGTTTGCCTCAACGGGCCGGCAGCGCGTAAAGGGATGACCGGCGATATCATCGTCATCATTTCCTATGCACAAATGGATTTTGAAAAAGCCAAAACATTTCAGCCGGCCATTGTGTTTCCAAAAGAAGGCAACAGGCTCTGATGCAACTGCAAAACAGTATCTTAGGTTAGTTAAACGCTGATTTGATCGAATGACGAAACGCGCTCGCACCATCTTACAGTTTGTCTTCTTTATCGGGCTGGGAATCTTCCTGGTCTGGTGGTCTGTAAAAGACCTTAC
This sequence comes from Bacteroidota bacterium, assembly GCA_048498035.1. GTDB lineage: Bacteria > Bacteroidota > Bacteroidia > Chitinophagales > Chitinophagaceae > CADEDV01. The sequence continues at coordinate 17,915 of JBEHYT010000008.1, forward strand.
CGGTGAAGATCGCTCAGAGATACGCTTTGCGCTACGACATGCCCGTTACTGGCTGATTGGACCGGTGTTCCTGATCCTGCTGGCAAGCCACTATATCCGCGCCTACCGGTGGAAGTTATTGATCGACTCCCTGGGTTATAAAACAAGAAGCACCAATACATTTTTTGCCGTGATGATCGGCTACCTGGCCAACCAGGCTTTTCCCCGGTTGGGAGAAGTGCTGAAATGCACCGTTGTTTCGCGGTATGAAAAGGTGCCTGTAGACAAACTGGTTGGCACGATCATCCTGGAGCGGCTGATTGATGCCATTACGCTGCTTATTGTTTTTGGTATCACGCTTGCCATTCAGCCAAATATTTATGGTGAATTGATCAACGCTTTTTTCAAACCGGGTGATGCACAAAAAGATAATCCCGCCATTCCGGGGTATGTATTGTTGCTAATCCTGGCGGGCATCGTCATTATTGCAATTGCGATGTGGATGATCATCCGGAAAAAGAATTTTTCCGATCTCCGCCTGGCTATCACGAGTATCATCCGCCGCATACTGGAAGGTGTTGGCGCTATCCGCCACCTGAAAAAAAGAGGTCTTTTTCTGCTCCTGACAGTACTGCTTTGGTCGGCCTATCTTTTCGGCGGCTACCTGGGCTTTTTTGCACTTCAACAAACGCAACATTTTGGATTGCCGGAAGCCTTTACCGTTCTCTCCGCAGGCAGCGTGGGGATGATCGTTACTCCCGGAGGCATTGGCGCTTATGCGTTCCTGCTACAGCGAACGATGACCATCTACGGCCTTCACCCGGGCATATCACTCGCCTTCGGCTGGTTGCTGTGGCTGGCACAGTTTGTTGTTATCGTATTGGGCGGTTTGGTTAGCTTTGTAGCCATCCCCTGGTACAACAAACGAAAAAAAATTGAAGCGGCCTGATCTTATACCCAATAAAATTCTTACGGCAAAAGAAGCCGCACTTCGCTGCGCCCAATGGCGAATGACCAATAAACAGGTTGCATTTACCAATGGGGTGTTTGACCTGCTGCATGAAGGACATATCTTCTCACTTTCCGAAGCTGCCCGTGAAGCAGACTGCCTGCTGGTGGGATTGAATGCTGACAGTTCTGTGAAACGACTCAAGGGTGAACATCGCCCGGTTTGTAACCAGGATTCAAGAGCGCTTCTGCTTGCCTCACTGCAAATTGTAGACGCCGTAGTGATCTTTGAAGAAGATACTCCACTTGAACTCATCAACCTGCTACAGCCTGATGTGTTGGTAAAAGGAGGAGATTATACCATTGACCAGATTGTAGGCGCAAAAGAAGTAATGGAGCACGGCGGGCGGGTAGTCATTAACCCCATCATCGAAGGATTTTCAACTACCGGGCTTATCACGCGTATCCGCGAAGCCTGACAGGTCTTGAAAAATTAATACACGCGTTGGTAATGGTTCGTTAACTTCATGGTTATTGAACAATTGCTTTCATGTCTACCAACAAACAACGAATTATTGCGAGGGATATCAGCTGGCTTTCTTTTAATGCCAGGGTTTTGCAGGAAGCGGCAGATGTGAAAGTACCACTTCGTGAACGGATTCGCTTTCTGGGCATCTTTTCCAATAACATGGACGAATTTTTCCGTGTACGCGTGGCCACGCTGAAACGGATGATGAAATTTGGCGCCAAGGCAAATATGCACCTGGAACAGGATCCCCAAAAGATACTCGACGAGATCCAGATGACCGTGCTGAATCAACAGGGAGAATTTACGCGGATCTGGGATGATGTACAAACGCGTTTGAATGAACAGAAAATTTTTCTGAAAACTGAAAAAAACCTGAGTGCTGAACAGCAACAGTTTGTCCGCAGCTATTATGAAGAAGAAGTGAGCCCGAATATCATCCCGTTGATGATCGAGAACATTCCCACTTTTCCCAACCTTCGCGATAAATCCATCTACCTGGCCGTGGTGATGTGGAAAAAAGAAAGCGCATTGAAAAAAAAATATGCGCTGATAGAAGTGCCCAGCCGTGTATTGGGACGATTTACCCTGCTCCCCTCTAAACCCGAAGAGCATCATATTATCCTGCTTGAAGACATTATCCGCTTTAACCTGCCGGATATCTTTACCTATTTTGGATATGATCAATATCACGCACACCTTTTTAAAGTAACCCGCGATGCGGAAATTGATATTGATAATGATCTCAGCACATCAATCATCCAGAAACTGGAAAAGGGTTTAAAAAACCGCCGGAAGGGAGCGCCGGTGCGATTTGTGTATGACCGTGACATGGATCCCGGGTTGCTGGAATACCTGATCCGCAGGCTAAATCTTCGCAAAAGCGATAATCTCATTCCCGGCGGACGAATCCATAACTTCCGGCACTTCATGGACTTTCCAGACCAGGTGTTCCGGGAAAAACAAAAACGGAAAAAACCATTTGATCATCCGCTGCTGGTAGAGCGGCGCGTGTCTGAGGTAATCGCCGAACGGGATGTGATGCTTCATTTCCCCTATCATTCCTTTACACCGCTGATTGATCTGCTGCGTGAAGCGGCATTTGACCCTGACGTTACGCATATCAAAATCACCTGCTACCGGTTGGCATTACAGTCCCGTATTATCAATGCGCTGATCAATGCCGTCAGGAATGGAAAAGAAGTAACCGTTATGCTTGAGCTGCGCGCTCGTTTTGAAGAAGAAGCCAATATTGAATGGAAGAACAGGCTGGAAGAAGAAGGCGCACGCGTGTTGGTAGAAATCCCAAATGTAAAAGTACATGCCAAACTCTGTATGATCCGTAAACGGGTAAATGACGGATTTATCCATTACGGCTTTGTGAGCACCGGCAACCTGAATGAACGAACGGCCCGTGTGTATGGAGATCATTGCCTGCTAACATCAAACCCGAAGATCATGGCAGATGTAGGCCGCATCTTCACCTACCTGGAACAACACAAAAACGGGTTGGCACCGCTGCGTGAATGTAAAACGGTGCTCCCCAGCCCGGGATTTGTAAAAAAAGAAATGCTACAGCTCATCGATGACGAGATACGAGCCGCACGGAAACGAAGACCCTGTGGAATTACGCTCAAAATGAACTCACTTTCCGATGCAGACATGATCCAGAAATTGTATGAGGCAGCACGCGCGGGTGTGCCCATACGGCTGATCATACGGGGAATTTTTTGCATGCTTTCCGAAAATAAAAAATTCAAACAACCGGTGCGAGCCATCAGTATCGTGGATGAATACCTGGAACACGCGCGGGTGTGGGTATTTCACGCGCGTGGTAAAGAGAAAGTTTTTTTATCTTCGGCCGATTGGATGCTTCGCAACCTGGAGCACCGCGTAGAAGCAACCTGCCCGGTTTTTGATGAAGACCTGAAACGGGAACTGATCGATATCCTGAATATCCAGCTACAGGACAATGTAAAGGCCCGAAGGCTGGACAACGGTCTCAACAACGAATACGTGCAAACTACGCGGAAGAAAATACGCTCACAGGTTGAAACCTATAATTACCTGCATAAAAAAACAGAACCTGGAAGTGAGACTCGCAGCCATTGATATCGGGAGTAACGCAGCAAGACTACTCATCTCGGATGTAATAAAAGGTGTAAACGGGGAGCCGGAATTTATCAAGATCGCACTGGTACGCGTTCCCCTCCGCCTTGGTTTCGATGTGTTTGAGCAAGGCACCATAACGCCCGCCCGCGCAGAAAAGATCATCAAAACCATCAAATCCTATAAACTCCTGATTGATGTATATGAGGTGAATCACATCCGCGCCTGCGCTACATCGGCCATGCGGGACGCCGCCAATGGACCCGCCATCATTAGCCAGGTAAAACAGGAAACAGGCATCGAAATTGAAATCATCAGCGGCCAGGCAGAAGCCTCCCTCATTTACGAAAACCATGTTGCAGAAAATATGCGCAAGGATGAGTCTTACCTGTATATAGATGTAGGCGGCGGCAGCACAGAACTTACCTTTTTTACTGACGGGAAACTCGTTTTCAAAGAATCGTTCAACATTGGTACCATCCGCCTGCTAAAAAACCAGGTGGCAGAATCCCAATGGGATGAACTAAAAGAATATATCCGTAGCAAAACACGCGGCTATCATCACGTAACAGCCATCGGATCAGGAGGCAACATCAACAAAATCTTCTCTCTCTCCAAACGCAAAGAAGGCAAACCCCTTTCACTCGAATTACTCCGGGACTACTACAAAGAATTCAATACACTGTCTTTAACACAGCGGATGAGCACCTACAAACTGCGCGAAGATCGCGCAGATGTAATTGTCCCAGCGTTGCTCATTTACATTAATGTAATGCGTTGGGCAGATACCGAAGAAATCTTTGTGCCCAAGATCGGGCTGGCAGATGGGCTAATCCATCATTTGTACGAAGAAGTGCGTTAACTTCCCTTGTTCCGCCAATTCTTATCTTTACATGCTAAACCACAATTCATGTCTGTAAACAAGGAGATCAAGCGCGTAACGACCCATACATTGCAAAAAATGAAAAGTATGGGCGAAAAAATAACGATGCTAACGGCGTACGACTACTCCTTTGCACGCATTATTGATGGCGCAGGCATAGATGTGATCCTGGTGGGAGATTCCGCCTCCAATGTAATGGCGGGCCATGAAACAACGCTGCCCATTACGCTAGACCAGATGATCTACCACGCCCAATCGGTATTGCGTGGCGTGGAAAGATGCCTCGTAGTGGTGGATCTGCCCTTTGGTTATTACCAGTCTAACCCCGATATCGCCCTGGCTTCTGCCGTTCGGATCATGAAAGAAACCGGCGCCCACTCCATCAAAATGGAAGGCGGCGAAGAAATGATCGAATCCGTAAAACGGATTGTGTCTGCAGGTATTCCCGTAATGGGACATCTTGGACTAACCCCCCAGTCCATTTATAAATTTGGAACCTACACCGTACGGGCCAAAGAAGAAGCAGAAGCCAATAAATTGCGGCGCGATGCGCAACTGTTACAGGAGGCAGGCTGTTTTGCAATCGTCCTGGAAAAAATACCGGCTTCACTCGCCGCTGAAGTTTCCGGCAAACTGTCTATCCCTACTATCGGCATCGGCGCCGGCAGCGCGTGTGACGGACAAGTATTGGTAATGCACGATATGCTCGGCATCAACACTGAATTTAAACCACGGTTCCTGCGGCAATACCTCAATATCCACGAACAGGCAACCAAAGCCGTCCAGGATTATATCCGGGATGTAAAAGCTGTTGACTTTCCCAATCAAACTGAGCAGTATTGATTTGCAATACATTGCAAATCATGCAACGCGCATAGCAACAGGGTTTCGTATCTTTGCAGCGAAATTGAAGCTATGATCAAAGATGTATTAAAAAATCTCGGCATCTCCGCCGAAAATAAAGGCTGCGCCACAGGAACCCAATGGCTTGCATCCGCAGGCGAAACGCTGGTTTCCCATTCTCCCGTTGATGGACAAAAAATTGCAACAGTTACAGGAGCCGATAAAGCTTCCTACGAAACAGTTGTAAAGAAAGCCCAGGAAGCATTCCTGGAGTGGCGGCAATGGCCTGCCCCAAAACGCGGTGAAATTGTTCGCCAGTTGGGCGAAGCGCTGCGCAAACACAAAGACGATCTCGGACGCCTGGTGTCTTATGAAATGGGTAAAAGCTTACAGGAAGGCTGGGGCGAAGTGCAGGAGATGATTGATATCTGCGATTTTGCCGTTGGACTTTCCCGGCAATTGCACGGTCTTACCATGCACAGCGAACGCCCGGCGCACCGGATGTATGAACAATGGCATCCGCTGGGTATTACCGGTATTATTTCGGCATTTAACTTTCCCGTTGCAGTATGGAGCTGGAACAGCATGCTGGCCTGGATTTGTGGAGATGTTTGCATCTGGAAGCCATCTGAAAAAACACCTCTTTGCGCAGTAGCCTGCCAGCATATTGTTGCAAAAGTATTTGCGGCAAACAACGTTCCTGAAGGTGTTTCCGGGCTGGTAATCGGCGGACGCGAAACCGGCGAGTGGATGAGCCAGGATAACAGGATTCCGCTGGTGTCTGCAACCGGTTCTACCCGCATGGGAAAAGCTGTTGCGGCAACCGTTGGCGCCAGGCTGGGTCGCGCCCTGCTGGAATTGGGCGGTAACAATGCGATCATCATTTCCAAAGATGCAGATATCGATATCGCCATCACCGGCGCGGTGTTTGGCGCCGTTGGCACTGCTGGTCAGCGATGCACAACCACCCGGCGCCTCATCATCCACGAAGATATCTATGACACGTTCAAACAACGGATTGTAAAAGCATACCAACAAATCCGCATCGGCGATCCGCTGGATGAAAAATATCATGTTGGACCGCTGATCGATAAAGATGCGGTAAAGTCATACCTCCATGCTATTGACACGCTTAAAAAAGAAGGAGGAAACTTTGTAGTGGAAGGCGGTGTGCTGGAAGGAAAAGGCTATGAAAGCGGATGCTATGTTCGCCCCTGCGTAGCAGAGGCAGAACCGGGTTACTCCATTGTTCAGCATGAAACCTTTGCACCCATTCTTTACCTGCTCAAATACCGGACAATAGATGAAGCTATCGCCATTCAAAATGGTGTTCCCCAGGGGCTTTCCTCTTCTATTATGACGCTAAACCTCCGCGAAGCAGAACAATTTCTTTCTGCTGCAGGCAGTGATTGCGGAATTGCCAACGTGAATATCGGCACCAGCGGTGCAGAAATTGGTGGCGCCTTTGGCGGCGAAAAAGAAACCGGCGGCGGCCGCGAAAGCGGTAGCGACGCCTGGAAAAATTATATGCGCCGTCAAACCAATACCATCAACTACAGCACAAAATTACCACTGGCACAAGGCATCCGTTTTGACCTGTAATAAATAATACAATTTCCTTATATCTCTAAGGCCGCCAGATAAATACTGGCGGCCTTCTTTTTTCCTGCAAGAATCACCACGGAATTATGATTTCTGCGTTTTTTTTACAACTTTTACAGTCCGGCAGTACCCACTGCCCTATTAATTCAATATCCATGAAACGTACACTACTTTTTGCGTTTGTATTTTCCTGTTACATTGTCGGTTTTTCCCAGTCGCGCATCGCCATTGTTGGCGGCATTCATCAATCATCTGTACTGGAATCCAACAGCATTGGCCTTGACAGCAAAACGGGCTTCAAACCGCGAACGGGCGCACATTTCGGCTTCCTGGCCGATCTGCCCCTTGGTCCTAATTCCGTCTTTTCCTTTCAACCCGGCGTTGTCTTTTATAATAAAGGAAGAAAATTCCAGTTGAATAAAGATTCAACGCTGGTTTATCCCGCATCCGGCGGTGGCGATTCACTGGTTTCCATCAGCTATTTTGAAGACAGGCGGACATTCCTCAACTATGTTGATATTCCCCTTAATCTCGTGTACCATCTCCCCCTTGGAAAGAATGCAAAACTGATGATTGGCGCCGGGCCCTATCTTTCTTTTTTTTATAATGGTTTCGACAACGCCGAAAAAGTGCTTGCAGGCATCAGCAACGAAAGCGAAGAGAATAATGATCTACCCGTTGGAAACGGCGTAAACCAATACAAAGTGCTCAACTACGGCATCAATGGATTATTTGGAATTGAATTCAACCGTGTTTTTTTCACCGCCAATTATAGCCGCGGACTGAATGATTTCTACAAAGCAAGCTATCCATCATCGTTCCGCCACCAGGTAATTGGAGGTACACTCGGCATCTACCTCGGCCGACAAACACCACAAGCGCCCGTGGTTAAAGACCGCGACAAAGACGGCATCCCCGACGACCAGGATGCCTGCCCGGATCAACCAGGTACCGCACTTACCCACGGCTGCCCCGACACGGATGGCGATGGCATCGCCGACCGGGAAGATATTTGTCCTGCCGTTCCCGGTGTGTTAGCTTATAAAGGTTGTCCTGTACCAGATACGGACGGGGACGGAGTTGCGGACGACCAGGATAAATGTCCAACCATTGCCGGGCTGGCCCGCAACGGCGGTTGCCCGCTGGCAGATTCCGATGGCGACGGAATTGTAGATGAACAGGATAAATGCCCACAGCAGGCGGGATTGGCCCGTTACCAGGGATGCCCGATACCGGACACAGACGGAGATGGCATCAATGATGAGCAGGATAAATGTCCAACCGTAAAAGGTACAATTGGCAACCATGGCTGTCCCGAGATCCGGGAAGAACTTGTTCAAAAAGTTAACTTCGCGGCCCGCCGCATACAATTCAATTTTGCCAAAGCCACCTTATTACCGGCTTCCTACCCGGTGTTGGATTCAGTAATCAGGATCCTGGAAGAAAATCCTGGCCTTGCACTCTCGATAGAAGGTCATACCAGCGCAGATGGAAGCCTGGAGGCAAACATGAAATTGTCGCAACAACGTGCCGAAGCCGTTAAAAATTACCTGGAAACCCATGGCATTGACGCCGGGCGCCTGGCAGCTACCGGCTATGGGCCTACCCGCCCGCTTAACAAAGGCCGCACCGCTGCCGAAAAAGCCGCCAACAGGCGCGTAGAAATGAAAATAAGCTACTAAACGCAACCCGAAGGGACTGTTTTTCGTCAAAATTTTGCCAAAACCCCTGTTATTCACCGATAACAGGGGTTTCGGTTTATGCAAAAATGTATGAGTGGTAATCATTATTTTTGACAGCTTTAGCAAATTTGTTTCACAAAAAATACAGCAATGAATAGTTTCCTGAAGAGTGCCTCACTGTTAACCCTGGGAGGATTTTTTTCCGCTGCCCTTTTTGCACAGGAAGTGCCGAAGGGATGGCATACCCTTGATAAATCGGCTTCCGGCTTTTACGGGATCAGCCTGGACAAAGCCTACGATTTCCTGAAAGCCAAAAAAGCAAAAAGCAATACAGTAATTGTGGCGGTAATTGATTCCGGTATCGACACAACCCATGAAGACCTGAAAGCTGTATTGTGGACTAACCCGGGTGAGATTCCGGGAAATGGTATTGATGACGACAAGAATGGCTACATTGATGATGTACACGGCTGGAATTTCCTGGGTGCAAGAGATGGCAACGCCAACGTGGAAACAGATTCCTATGAAGCAACGCGGGTTTACCACAAATTCAAAGACAAATACGAGGGTAAACAAATCGATGCTTCCAAACTGTCTCCTGCAGAGCAGTATGAATATGAGACCTGGCAGCGCGCAGCTGAAGAGATTAAAGGCGACGCTGAAGACAGCGGCAGCCTCCCCACCCTGCAGGCAAACTATGCACTGACAGTTAAAAGTGACAGCCTGCTGAAAGCAGCAATGGGTAAAGAAAAATATACCGGTAAAGAACTGGAGTCATTTACGCCTACGGCAGATGATGCTAAAATGGCGAAAGAAATGATGATGTACCTGTTCCGCGCCAACGATGCCATGGAAACCACAAATGCAGACTTCGTTGGTGAATTTGGAGAATATGTGGATGGTGAAGTAAAGAAGGCAGAAGCTGCCGAAAAAGCGCCGGAACCTTACCGCGATGAAGTGGTAAAAGATAACTACAATGATTTCAGCGACCGATTTTATGGTAACCCCAATGTATTTGTAAGTAAAAAAGCGGCGCTTCATGGTACACACGTATCCGGTATCATCGCTGCATCCCGCGGCAACGGAAAAGGTATGGACGGCGTTGCCGACAATGTAAAGATTATGATGGTTCGTGCCGTGCCCGACGGTGATGAGCACGACAAGGATATTGCACTGGCTATCCGCTACGCAGTTGATAACGGCGCCAAAGTAATCAATATGAGTTTTGGAAAAGGCTATTCACCCGAAAAGGAATGGGTGGACGACGCCGTAAAATATGCAGAATCAAAAGGTGTGCTGCTGGTGCATGCCGCCGGAAACGATGGTAAAAACATCGACACGGCTTTCAATTTCCCTACGCCTGTAACCCTGCAAAAAGAACGCGCCAACAACTGGATTACCGTTGGCGCAAGCGGGCCTAATAATAAGGATGGCAACAGCCTTACCGCCAATTTCTCCAACTATGGCAAACAGGAAGTGGATGTATTTGCACCGGGCGTAAAAATTTATTCTACGGTTCCCGGCGGAGATACCTATCAAAACCTGCAAGGCACCAGTATGGCATCGCCTGTAGTTGCAGGTCTCGCTGCCCTGATACTTGAGTACTATCCAACACTGAGTGCAAGACAAGTAAAAGACGTAATTCAACGTTCTGCAAGCAAACCTTCCGAGAAGGTGAAAATGCCGGGTGAAGATGAAAACGCGGCCGAAGTTGATCTGTCTGCAATCAGCAAATACGGCGGCATTGTAAATGCTTACGAAGCACTGAAACTTGCATCTACCATCAAAGGTGAGCGCAAGCCGGAAAAACCCGCCACCAAATCAACAGTAAAACCAAAAGTAAAAGGCTGATATACCTACAGCAGCAATAAACCCCGCTACAGCGGGGTTTATTGTTTTTTGTATAACGGCCCGCATTCAAAATTTATAGTAGTTTCGTTCCTGTATGAAAATCCAACTTCGTTATTCCCGCATGCTTGTCATTGCTGCCATCATTGTCGTGGCAGGCGCATCTTGTAACAATAATCCTGATCGTGAGGCGGAGCAACCTGCGCAAAAAAAAGCAGATCCTACACCCTCCATCAGCTATTCGGTAAAAAATAGTTTCCCGCATGATCCCTCGCATTTTACAGAGGGATTGGTAATGCACGATGGACTGCTGTATGAAAGCACGGGATCCCCGGACAATTTACCCAATACACGCTCACTAATCGTAGCCACAGACCTTTCTACCGGTAAAACCACGCAGAAAGTTGAACTGGACAAATCCAAATACTTTGGTGAAGGGATCGTGTTCCTGAAAGGAAAACTGTACCAGCTCACTTACAAAAATAAAATGGGCTTTATTTACGATGCGGCCACATTCCGCCAAACAGGGACATTCTCTTATGATAATGCCGAAGGATGGGGAATGACGACGGACGGCACCTACCTGATCATGAACGATGGCACTGACGTAATCACTTACCTGGATCCCGCCACTATGAAGCCCGTGAAAACTATTCACGTTACCGAAAACGATTCACCACTCGCCCAAACCAACGAACTGGAATATATTAATGGTTATCTCTATGCCAACGTATGGCAGACCGACCTGATCGTAAAAATTGATCCGGCTTCGGGAAAAGTGGTTGGTAAAATGGACCTCTCCTCGCTGCGCATGGAAGCGGGCAATAAAAATCCGTCTATCGATGTCCTGAACGGCATCGCCTACGATTCCACGAATAAAAAAGTGTACGTTACCGGGAAATTGTGGCCGAATATCTACGAACTGGATTTTGCCTATTGATCAGCATTCCGGCAGGCTAAGCGGCACGTGAACAGCCAATCCGCCATCCGCGGTTTCCTTGTATTTGAAATCCATGTCCCGCGCCGTATCCCACATTGTTTTGATAACAGCATCCAGTGATACTTTGGCAAAATCAGGCATACTTTGCAGTGCCAGTTGCGACGCAGTAATCGCTTTTATAGCGCCCATCGTATTACGTTCAATGCAGGGCACCTGCACCAATCCGCCAATCGGATCACAGGTAAGACCGAGGTGATGTTCCATCGCTATTTCCGCAGCCATCAGCGATTGACGTTGCGTTCCACCCATACATTCCGTGAGCGCCGCCGCAGCCATGGCTGAAGAAACACCAATTTCGGCCTGGCAACCGCCCATAGCAGCGGAAATGGTTGCGCCTTTTTTGAAAATACTTCCAATTTCAGCAGCCGTTAGCAAAAAACGCAGCGCCTGCTCCTGCGAATTACCATCACAAAAAACGATATAGTATTGTAATACGGCCGGTATCACACCCGCCGCACCATTGGTGGGCGCCGTAACGACACGGCCAAACGATGCATTTTCTTCATTCACAGCCAGCGCAAAACAACTCACCCAATCCAGTATATATTTAAAATCGCTCCCACCCAGGCGGATCGCGGTTATCCATTCTTCAAAATCAGCATAGGCACGTTCTTTCACCAATTTTCGATTAAGCCCCGCTGCACGCCGTTTTACATTCAGGCCACCCGGCAAATAGCCTTCTGTATGGCATCCACGATAGATGCAGGCTTTCATTACCTGCCAGATCCGCAAAAGTCCATCCCTGGTGGCCGTCTCGGCTCTCCATGCATTTTCATTTTCCATTACCAGCTCGGAGATATTCAGTCCGGTTTTAATACACCAGCGCAACAAATCATCCGCAGTGTTCACGGGAAAAGGAAGCTGCACCTGGTTGCCGGAAACATGTTCTTCGCCCTCTTTTTTTACAAAGCCGCCGCCAATGGAATAATAGGTTTCAGCCCATTGGCTGCCATCTGCAAAATCAGCCAGGAATGTAAGCGCATTGGGATGATATGGGAGTGATTCTGTAATGAGGAAATCAATATCCTCGGCAGGGTTAAAAGGAATTTCGTGCAACCCGCCCAGCACCAGTTCTTTCATCCGGGAAATATCATTGATCCTGGACTGTATAGTATCCACGTCAAACACCTCGGGGTCTTCACCGCTCAGGCCTAATTGCACTGCCACATCTGTACCATGGCCTTTGCCGGTTTTAGCCAGCGAACCGTACAACAGCACGCGAAGACCGGTAACTAATTGCAGGCGCCCACGTTGCTGCAGCCCGGACAAAAAGAATTGTGCAGCCCGCCAGGGGCCTAATGTATGGGAACTGGACGGACCAACTCCAATTTTCAACATGTCAAAAACGGAAATAGCTTCGTACGACAAGCAGGCTTTTTTTCAAAATTACAATAAAAAAACCCCGCAAAAAGCGGGGACTGAAAAAGCATTTTAAATGAATACCCGGTTATTGCACATCCACCAGCGTAATGTCGAAATAAAGAATGGCATCTGCAGGGATAATGCTGTAGCCCGCGCAGCCATAAGCCAGTGATGAAGGAACAATAATCCGCATCGATCCGCCTTTTTGCAATTTCGGCAGTGCAATTCTCCATCCGGCAATCATCTGCTGCAGGTAGAACCCGGTTGTACTCGCATCGGTTACAGCATCAAATACTGTTCCGTCCGAAACTAATTTTCCGGTATACGTTACATAAATACGCGACGATTCCGTGGGCATAACTCCGGAACCGGGATTTGTAATTTCATAAAGCAAACCGCTTGGGTCCACCGTGGCATTCATCCCAATGTTGGCCGCGTAGGTCTGCATGATCGTCAGCTCATTAGCCGGCAGCCGGTCTTCACATCCCGACTGCACCTTAAGACACCCGGAAAACCCGGCCATGATGGCACACAGGCCCATAATTAATCCAAATTTTCGCATCATACTTTTTTGATTGATAATTGATAGCTATTGACCGCCTTCGGGCGGAAATCGTTGCACCGGCAAATTTACACATCATCCTTCCTGGACAATAATTCCCTGTAACGCTGTTCATATTGATCCCATTTGTAACGCGCGCCAAAAATGGTTATGAACAAAACGATCAGGATGCAGGCAATGATCAACACCAGTAACAGGGATCCATTGTGTTGCTGCAACTGTTCATTCCGCTCCAGCTCCGCCTTTTTATACCAGTTGGAAAAAAAATTGACAAAAGTTGCAATCACCAGCACCGATGCCAACGGAAGACCTACCGCCAAATTCCGAACCACGCGCTTGCGACGCATGCGGTTTTGCTCCCAATAATCGATAAATTGTCGTTCCTGTTCAGTCAGCATAATTCATACAAAAATAACTCAATATCAGCATTTACCTTGCAGCTCCCGGTGAAAATAGTTATCTTGTGCATCTTAATATCCAAGCCTTGAAACTAGCACCACTACTGGCTCAATACCTTTACAGCAACAGGAGGCTTGACCTCCCTGGAATTGGTACCTTCCTGCTGGACCCTTCCACCATCATTGATGCCGAACCCGGCAAACATAAGACCCCCGTATTAGAAGGCATCAGCTTTGAAAGCAATCCCGCAGTCCAGGAATCTGCAGACCTCATCAACTTCATCTCCTCCCAAACCGGGAAAATGAAACCCCTGGCGTCGGCGGATCTTCACTCGCACATGGAACTTATTCAACAATTTTTGAATATCGGCAAGCCTTTTATGCTCGAAGGCATCGGCAGCCTGGTAAAAGTTCGTTCAGGCGAATATGCGTTCCGCCCCGGCCCACCTATCGCAGAAAAAGCAATGGAAGCGCCCTCGCGGTTTGCCCGCGACGCCACTGCCGAAACCGCCGAAAAAACGGATACCTATGAGCCACTGCTGGGCCCCGAACGTGGCGGCGGTGTAAAATGGAGAAAACCCGTCAGCCTGCTCCTGCTGCTTGCCGGTATCGGCGCCGCCATTTGGGGTGGCTACCGCGTGTATCAAAACCGCATTCAACAATCAGCCGGGTCTGTAGCGGATTCGGCCGCATCCCCCAATCCAACAACGATTGTTACCGGCAATAACCAAACATCTTCAACTAACGACACCATCAACAATAAAGTATCAACGCCTGCACCAACAACAGTCACGGCCCCCAGCGGCACCTACAAATTTGTATTGGAAACAGCTCCGCCAAAACGGGCCTTTGAACGATATGCAAAACTGAAATCGTTTCAGTGGGATGTGAAAATGGAGACCATTGACTCTCTTCACTACAAACTTTTTCTGTTGATCCCGGCCAGCGATACCACCCGTGTGCTGGACTCCCTGTCTACACTAAATGGACGTCGCGTGTATATCGAGTCCTGACGCGGTTTACGTACCGCGAGTAACAGGCCATTCTACATAAAAAACAGATCCCGCACCGGGCTCACTTTCAACCCATATCCGGCCGTGATGCGCTGTCACTATTTCCCGGGACAAATACAATCCAAGGCCCAAACCTTGCGTACGGTTGCGTTCGGCCTCCACGCGGTAAAACCGGCTGAAGATCTTTTCCCTGTATTCTTTGGCGATACCCCGGCCCCAATCCTGCACTGATATACGTACCCGGTCGCCCAGTTTTTCCATCGCCAGCTTTACACGTTTCGCCTCCGGCGAAAATTTGATCGCATTAGATAATAGATTAGTCAGCACCTGTCCCATCTTGGGAGCATCCATGGTCAACCAGATATCTTCCGGCGTTAATTCAAGTTCAATACGATGATGCTCGGCAGCCGCCCGGATCATCTCCGCACTATCCTTCAAAAGGCTGTGCATACTTGATAAAGTGAAATGAAAGTCGAGGGAACCGCCCTGCATCTTAGATAGATCCAGCAGGTCGGATATAATGGCATTTAACCGGTCTACCTGCTTGTTGAGTTTCGGCACCAGGTCAGCCAGCAATGCCGGTGCCCGCTCTGCCAGTTGCAGATAACCCTTTATGGTGGTTAGCGGCGTTTTCAACTCATGCGAGGCAAACCCGATAAATTCATCTTTACGATCATTCAACACACGCACTTCCTCATATAATAACGCCTTTTCCAGCGCAATACCTGCCAGGGATGCAATCGCTACCACCACCTGTTCGTGCTCTTCATCAAAGCGACCAGGCTGCGGATGCCCAAAAAATAAACCACCTATTACAATGCCCTGCGCAGAAAAAACAGGCACAGCAAGGTAACTCACCACCGGTAGATGTCCTGCCGGCATTCCTTTATGTGGCGCGTTCTGACCATACCTTGGATCCTTAGTAATGTCGTCTGAACGAAATACACCCTCCCCATTAAATGTTTTTGAAAATACGGCCGTGTTCCGCGGCATTCCAAATTGCTCAAAAGCAGCACGGGAGGCGCCAGCCAGCGTAAACAGCGTATAAGTTTCGCCGGCTGCATCCGTTTTATTGTAAAAAAAAGCGCCGAAGGCAGCACCGGTAACACGTGTGGTAGCATCAGTTACCTTTTGAAGAATATTATTTACATCCAACTCTGCGGCAATCACCCGGCCAGTGGTGTTGATCACCTCAAGGCGCTCCGCATATCTCCGCATCGCCTGCTCCGCCTGTTTCTGAACAGTGATATCCCGGGCAATTTTGGATGCACCGATAATTTCACCTTTCGCATTTCTGATTGGAGATACTGAAATCGACACCTGGATCGGCATCCCGCCTTTACGCAAACGCATGGTTTCAAAATGACCAGTCTTCTGCCCTGCTTTCATCATCCGGATAATGTCCGCTTCCTCATCCATCCGGTCTGGCGGAATCAAGAGCGAAATATGACTACCTACCGCCTCATGCTCCGCATAGCCAAACATCCGTTCCGCCGACTTATTCCAGGTTGTAATAATGCCATCCAGCCGCTTACTCACGATTGCGTCTTCAGACGAATCGATGATGGCCGCTAATATTGAAATGCGTTGCTGTTCCAATTCGTCTGATAAAACCATTCCACACGGAGTTTAATAAATCCGGATAAAAAGATACTTAATATTTAAACAGTATTATATTTTCTATTGATGAGAAAAGTGTAGAAAAATTTACACACTAAAATTTGTCAGTAATTACCTTCCGATAAATCAAGTGCAATACAATGATTTTTACTAACGTTGTTATAGCATGGCCAAGGTTCTTATTCTGGATGACGACACCGACCTTCTTGAAATGGTCTCTCTTGTACTGAAATCATATGATATCGAGCCCGTGTGCATTAGCGAGGGCGAAGGATTGCTTGATTGCCTGGAGAAAACAAAACCTGATGCCGTTTTAATGGATATCTATCTCAATACCTGCGATGGCCGGCTGTTATGCCAGGGGTTAAAACGAAATGATTCCTACAAACACATCCCGGTTATACTCTATTCTGCCGGTCATATTACGCGATCCTCGATCCAGGATTCAATGGCCGACGATTTTCTCATAAAGCCATTCGATATCTCCCAGTTGATTGATAAATTGCAACGCGTTATTGGCCGCTGAAGATCCGGCTCCTCCAAATTCGAATCTGCTCTTCCAGCCAAAAAACAATGATCGCCACGCCGGCCCCCAACAACGTATCTACCACGCGCTCCCGCACACTTGACACGTCGTCCAGTGCATGACTCATCGTTACACTTATCAATGCCATTGGAGTAATGAACATCAACCCCAACACATAATTGCGGGCCACTACCGTTTGCGTTCCAAATTGCAATAGCATAATGAATAGCACCACGAAAATGCCCTGCGGATGCAACCAATGGATCAATTCAAAAACCGCCACACCGATAACCGTTCCAAATACGCGATGCAGCGCACGTATTGTGGTAAGGCGCCTGTTAAAACCGGTTTGTAAAACCGCCGTTGCAGCCACAATCACCCAATAGGCACGGTGAACACCTACCAGCTTGCTCACCAGCGCAGCAATCAATACCCCACTCACAATCCGCATCGTTACACGCAACAGTTCAGACGACATCGGTACATGCAACGTTAATACCGGCAATGGCGCCGTTGCATAATTTTTTTGAAAAAAAGGAATTGCAGAAAGCAACACCGTGATCACCCAGGCCATCAATGCCCCCGCCATCACATACAACGGAATCTCCAGGTGATTCACCGGCCGGGGCTGTGTGGCCAACTGGCTGCTTACAGCTGCCACCAACACAAACATCACGGCACCCGGCGGCCCCAGCCCCGTACCAATAGTGCCAATACTGGCCAACACCGCCACCAAAATCAGCCCGATCAACGTAAGCCATTCACCAGCACCAACCCACACACCCAACAACGATGCCAGGCCAAAGCCAAGCGCTACCAGCAACATGGCCACCAGCCGCTGACCCAGCGGCCGACCTGATCCATATAATACCGTATAACCACCCAGCGATGCCATACTGCCCAGCACAGGGTGATGGCTCAGTGTAAACAATGCAACAGGTACTCCGGTAGCAATAGCCGCCTGCACACCCAGCGCCCATCTCCACGGACCCTCATTGAGCGTGGTTACGGATACAAACGCCTCACGTGTAACACTGATATTGCGAAGAAGCCGGTAACGCATATAATAATAAAACTACCAACTCCGCGCCATTTCAAAAAATGCACAACTAATCTTCTGACGGCTTTGCGTATTTTTAGGCATGAACACTCCACGCCTGTATATGATCCTCCTGGGCGCGTCCTACCCTGGTCGCACCCTTGAGCAACATGATATGTTTTTTTCCATTGCCGGTTCGCTCGAAGAAATGATTCCCGCTATGCAGGCCTACTGGCCAGAAGCAGGGAGCAAACTGCATATTGACGC
Source organism: Bacteroidota bacterium (assembly GCA_048498035.1). Classification (GTDB taxonomy): domain Bacteria; phylum Bacteroidota; class Bacteroidia; order Chitinophagales; family Chitinophagaceae; genus CADEDV01. The sequence goes on from JBEHYT010000008.1 coordinate 36,122, forward strand.
CTGGCGACGGGTAACTGTAGTGGATAATTTTACAGTGCAGGTTGTACCACGAACATCCACTCCCCTTAAACATGCGGAACGACTTTTCTTTCTAAACCTGGGCGGTTACAAACAGGATGAATTTGATGAATACCATTATCGCATGATCATTGCAGCAGCCGATAAAGGCGCGGCCATACAGGCCGCAAAACAAACCGCTTTTTACAAGCATACCGGTTTTAAAGGCGCAGAGTCACATATCGACGATCGCTTTGGCGTAGATGTAGACGATATATACGAAATCAACGACATTCTGCCCGCCAACATCAGGGAGAAATACCGGGTTGAACTTACTCCCGGTAATAACAGTACCCCCGATGAATTTCATCTCGGTTATTTCAAACTGAATAAACTACAGGGACTTTCTTAATGTTGTTTGGTTCGCCCCCGCCCGTCTTCATCAGGGTAAAGCATCATCACAGGATCGCTTTGCCAAAACTGATGCGTTTGCACATCCATTATTGAAAGCGGACCATAAAATGCAGAACCGGTATCGATATTCCATAAATTACCTGCACAAACTGGTTCACTGCTGCCGAAATTTATGGTGGGCGTATGCCCGATGAAGATTTCCCGAAAAAGCGAAAGACGCACCGGATAATTTGCATCGCCAGGCTTTAGATCACCCATCCCAATCGCCTCCTGCCATAATGAGCGATCCCAAACATACGGAGGTTGATCAAACGCTTCCTGCGGACCTTTGTCCGACACAAAGCCCGCGTGGATAAAAAGACAATTATTCGGATCAATCATATAAAATTGCATCCGTTCAAAAAATGCAAGATGGCGATGCCTGAACGCTATATCCCGCGAAGCATAACTTTCCAGCGTAGCTGCACCACCGCGCAACAACCATTTCGGATCCACTATTCCCGTACGCAACCAGTCTTCACACCAAACGTCATGATTCCCTTTTAAAAATATACAGTGCTGCTGTTTTTCCAACTGCAACAAATACTCCACCACATCAGCAGATTCACTCCAGCCATCTACATAGTCTCCCAGGAAGATAAGCACATCCTCCACAGTTACGCCTGCCCGCTCCATCACCTGCATCAACGCACGAAGTCCGCCATGTATATCGCCAATTACTAATTCTCTTTTCATAACAATCCAATATAATGATACCATGCAATACCGCCACAAACCGCATTACAAAATTGCAACAGATAATATTTACCAGCAATAAGTTGGCCGCAAAAAAACGCAAGCAATGCTATCAACCGTCTTTTTATTCCGTTTGTATAAAATCAATCGTTTAATCAACAGATGATTGAAGGTAAACAAGTACCTTTCTCGCATGGAACCGATTGTAAAACACCCGCGACGGCACCATATCATCCTCACAAGATGGGCCCTCTTGTTTTTTTGCAGCTTTTTATTCGTCAATCGCACACAGGCGCAACCCGGCAATGACCAGTCTGCACAACGCATCGCGAAACGCGTTACCATTGTTCGTGACAACTGGGGCGTTCCGCATATCTATGGGAAAAAAGATGCCGACTGCTCCTTTGGATTGATGTATGCGCAATGTGAAGACAACTTCTGGCAACTGGAAGAAACCATGATCCGTCAACTGGGACGCATCGCAGAAGTAAACGGCGCAGCAGACCTGGGCCGGGACGCAGAAGTGCATTTGTTTCAATGTACACAACGCGCACAGGAATCATTTGAAAAAGCACCTGCATATATCCGTGAAAATTGTATCGCCGCCGCAGCGGGCATCAATTATTTTCTAAGCACACACCCGGAAACAAACGTACAACTGCTGCACCATTTTGAGCCATGGTTCTTCCTGCTTCCCGTACCCGTTTCTCCCAACGATCACGGTATTACAAACAGCGAACGACAGGCTGTGCTTGGCTCGGCCGCCATCAGCTCACCAGGATCTGAAGGCGATGAATGGCTACAAGCACAAATGGATGGTTCCAATACTCTGGCCATCAACAACGCGAAAGTGAACAATGCAAAATCTATCCTCGTCATCAATCCACACGTTGGCTTTTTTGGCGGAGATCAACGCTATGAATGTCACCTCATCAGCAAAGAAGGTCTCAACGCTTCCGGGTTTGCTATCCTGGGCACGTTCTATATCTGGAGCGGATTTAATGCAAACCTTGGCTGGTCACATACCAACACCGGGGCTGATATGCAGGACGTTTACCTGGAAACAACAGATCCGGCCGATTCTACGCATTATTTATACGATAGTAAGTCCAGACCGTTTACCAGTTGGACCGACACGCTCCATTATAAAAACGAAAACGGCGGTGAGGATATTCGCGTCTATCAATTCCGGAAAACCCATCATGGCCCAGTAGTAGCGCTGCGCGGATCGCAATATGTAACGGCAAAATCCGTATTGGATGACGATGCAGCATTGTATATTCTCCAAAGTATGCAAATGGCTAAAGCAAAAGACCTGGAGCAATTCCAGGCAGCGATGGCGAATTGCGCCCTGGGCACAAATACCATGTATGCCGATAACAAAGGAAACATTGCCTATTGGCATGGAAACCGGATTGCCATTCGGGATACCTCCTATAACTGGAAACGCCCGGTAGACGGATCCACCTCCAAAACCGAATGGAAGGGCTACCATACTGCCAACCAAACGATACATTATCTTAATCCACCTTCCGGGTTCCTGCAAAATTGCAACTCATCTCCTTTTCTCGCCTCCGGCGATAGTTTGTTACTAACAGCAGCATCATATCCAAAATACATGGGCGCCGACGAACAAACACTGCGGTCGCAGGAAATGCTTTATCAAATGCGCCTGCGCGGCGCAATGGATACTGCAGCCGTCCGCGAAGCGATCACCAGCCATAATTTGCCGGAAATGCGCAACTGGCTTTCCCAGATCCTTGCTGACTGTGACGCCGCCATCGCGAGTGATTCTTCCAGCCGCAGGATTATCGGACCGGTAATGGACACGCTCCGCAACTGGAACCGCCAATACAGCCTGACCAGCCGCGCCATGACGATCGCTTTTGCCTGGCATAGCCAGTTTATCTCCTGGGCCCGCAGCGGCGCATTCCGAAGAAGCGGCAACCGTGTAGACGGTAACGGTCTTCAGTTACCCACACCGCCAGGTGTGGCTGCCCAATTGATGGCCTCTGCTGTAAATGACCTGCTCGACAATTTCGGAACCGTCTTTGTTCCCTGGGGAGACGTGTGCCGCCTGCAACGGATTCACACCAGCGGAAAAGAAAAATTTAGCGATGCACGTCCCAGCCTTCCCGTTAATGCAGCTCCCAGCATGATGGGCTCGCTGTTTGCATTTAACCTTCGATTTGACCCGGGCAATAAATCAGGTTATGGCGTATCGGGAAATACCTATGTAGCCATCGTTTCATTTGGTAAAAAAATGAACGCGCACTCTATCGTCACCTTCGGGCAGCGGGCCAATGCCGCATCACCCCATTACTTTGACCAGGCGCCAATTTATGCAGAAGGCAGGTTTAAAAATGCGTGGTTTTCCCGCAGAGCGGTAAAACAACACACCGAAGCGCGCTATCACCCGGGAGAAAGACCGTAAAGTATTGCAGCCGTTTTACTATTTTTAAGTATGAACTGCCTTATAGTAGACGACAACAAGATTGCACGAACCACGCTGCATCAACTGGCTAAACAGGTAAAAGACCTTACCGTAGCCGGCGAATGCGCCAGCGCCATGGACGCCTATAACCTGCTGCAGGAACAGGAAATCGACCTGCTGCTGCTGGATATCGAGATGCCGGGAATGTCGGGCCTGGAACTCACCAAACATCTTGGACAAAAACGACCGCTTATTATTTTTACAACCTCCAAGACCGACTACGCCGTGGAAGCGTTTGAGCTGAATGTGGCTGACTATATCGTAAAACCAGTTACACCGGCCCGTTTTATCCAGGCGATTGATAAAGCGCGGGATTTGCTGCAGGCAGGCCATGAACAAATGGATTTGTCCAACAATGAATTCATCTTCATCCGCGATTCCAATATTGTACGAAGGCTAAAGTTGGAAGACATCCTGTTTGCAGAAGCCATGGGCGACTATGTAAAACTTCATACCGGCCAAAAATTCTATGCCGTACACACTACTCTTAAAACGGTGGAAGAACGATTGCCGGCCGACCAGTTTATTCGTGTACACCGCTCTTATATTGTGGCGCTCAGCAAGATTGACACCATCCAGGATGGTGCGCTGGTGATCAACGGAAAACCAATCCCCGTGGCAGACGCGTATCGCGCAACGCTCAACAAAAGGATGAACGTACTTTAAATAAAAGCGTTGTGCCGGGCTAAAAATCAAAGATTATTGCGGATGAAATCTGCACAATAACTGCGGATACTATCGCGCACCGCGCGAAATTGCGCCATTATTTCCGCTTCAGATCCCTGCGCTTTTGCCGGATCAGGAAAGGACTGGTGAAATAATTTAGCCGTAGAAGGGAAAACCGGGCACTGCTCCCGCGCATCATCACATACTGTAATCACAAAATCAAATGAAATACCACGATATTCTTCAATGGCATTGGAAGTATGCCGGGAAATATCCACACCATCTTCACGCATCACTTCCACTGCGCGGGCATTCAGGCCATGCGTAACTATACCCGCACTAAAAACCTCCAGGCGATCTCCAGCCATCTGCTGCAGGTAGCCATGCGCCATCTGGCTCCGGCAACTATTTCCCGTACAAAGCACAAGCAACCTCTTCATAACAAGAAGATTTTGTATAAAATTTTGAATAATAACTATTTACCAAATCAGTGAAATAATTTATCGTAATATTACGATAAATTATTGAGTTGGCAAAACAAGAAGCTACCCATCCTGCTGAAACCCTTATTCAACGACTCAAAATGCCTGTTCAACGATTGACCACTGGTATCATCCTTTCATCACGGGTATCTTTATAATCTAAAACAACATTTTGGTTTCATAATTCCGCTTTTTACAAGCAGTTGGTTTTGGTTGCACGGGCTGTATTTTCATACAGCCCCTTTTTAAAAAAATGAAAACGCTTTATACGATATTGTTTTTCGCCGACCTGGCCATCCTCTTCCTGCTGGCGCATGCATTTTTAAAACTAATGGACAGCGGGATCAGCCATTTATCCCTTCTTTTTATCGCCGCAGGCATCCTGGTCAGCATTGGCGCACTTGTATTCATCCTCAACCGGTATCTTGGCATTCGTCCACCCGGCCCACGCTCCTGATTTTTAGCTATTTTTACCCGGTATGACGGCGCGCAAACTTGTTTATTCCATTTTGGCCGCTTTTGTGGCAGGCACCCTCGCCCTTGTGTACCTGCAATACAATTCTTCAAAAAATATCAACCGCCTGATCAACGACAACGTGCAGTTACTCGGAGAAGTAACCGTTAGCAACCAGTTGAAAGGACTTGAAAAAGAAGTACTGGCTGTTGAGAACGATGTGAAAGGTGCGGTAACCACGCAGGACAGTTCATACCTGAAAGAACTTGCCGTGCAGTGGGGTAATATTACCCTGAACCTGGAGGAACTTCAAAAAATTTCAGACAGCGACAGTTCTATCCGTTACATTGATGACCTGGATACGCTGGTAAAGGAACGCATCGTATTCACGCGACTAATTGTGGACTCATTGCGATTACACGGTAAGATAGCAGCGGAAAAATTGATCGCGTCCCAACGCGGCAGAATACTAACCGATTCCATTACCCGCACGATCGAAAAGATAGACAGCACCCGAAAGATCATTCTCTCGCGGGCCACCGCATCCATCGATCAAAGCGGGCGAAACGCGCTCCAAATGGGAGGCATTCTTATTATCATCGTGCTGATAACTGCCGCCGGGCTGTTCTGGTATATCATCACCACTATTCAACGCCAGGACCGGCTGATCGCGGCGCTAAATGAATCAGAACGAAAAGTGCGGGAATCTGTACGATTAAAAGAAAATTTCCTGGCAAATATGAGCCACGAGATTCGCACACCGATGAATGCGATCCTTGGCTTTACCAATCTTCTGCAACGGGAACAACTTGACGGAAAGTCGAAGGAATATGTGCAAACCATCCAGAAATCAGGCGAAAATCTGCTGACTATTATCAACGACATCCTCGATCTCTCCAAAATTGAGGCAGGAATGATGCGCCTGGAAAAAGCGCCGTTCAGCATGCGGGGACTGCTGCATTCCATTGCTGTCATGTTTCAATCAAAAGCGAACGAAAAAAATATACAACTCACCGCCACTGTTGACGACGATGTGCCCGACACCCTTGAAGGAGATGCCACACGGCTGACGCAGATCCTGGTGAACCTGATCGGCAACGCCCTAAAATTTACACCACAGGGGTTAATCAGGGTTCGTGTACGAAATGCAGGATGGGACGCCGGTCACGTAAAAACAGGTATCACCGTTACAGATACCGGCATCGGTATTGCACCCGGCAAACTGCAGGAGATATTTGAACGATTCCGGCAGGCAGAAGATTCTGTTACCCGCAATTACGGGGGCACCGGCCTGGGCCTTGCCATCGTAAAAGAACTCGTAATGCTGCAACACGGCTCACTGGATGTAAGCAGCGAACCGGGGAAAGGCACCAGCTTTTCACTGATTATTCCCTACGAAATCGCAAAAGATACTGCGGCCCTGCCGGGCGAAAGTACATCCGGCATGGCTCCCGGCACTATTGGTTTTAGCGGAACACGGGTGCTGGTGGCAGAAGACAATGAATTAAACCAAAGCCTGATCCGCCACCTCTTCCAGGAATGGGCATTACCGTATGATATTGTTCCCAATGGGAAAGCAGCGCTCACACAACTGGAGCGGCAACAATATGACCTCGTACTTATGGATATCCAGATGCCGGAAATGGACGGCTATACTGCGGCCCAGGAAATCCGCAAGCGGGGATCTACCGTTCCCATCATCGCAATGACAGCCCACGCACTTGCCGGAGAACGCGAAAAATGCCTCAGCTTTGGTATGAATGAATATATCTCCAAACCTATCCGGGCCGGGCAACTCCACCAATTGATTGCAACATTTGTTCAACTGGGTGAAAAACCGAAACTAATAATTACGGATACAGCTCAAAACATCGCTGTGAACGATTACCGCGTAATCCGCCTGGACTACATGCGCTCTATCAGCGCGGGCGATCACGACTATGAAAAGACGGTGACCGGGCAGTTTATCGAAGCCGTACCCGAAGAACTGGCTGCCCTCCGCGCGGCCTGGGAGCAGCAGGATGAAGTGTCACTCAAACAAATTGCCCATAATATGAAGACCACTGTTTCTATTATGGGAATTGATGAACAACTTAAACCCTGGCTGGACACCCTGGAATACGAACAACTGTCTCAGCCCGTTTTTGAAGAAACCTTTGCAAAGCTGACCCTGATCTGCGAGGCCGCGCTGCGCGAAGCGACTCTTTTTTACAACAAAAGCTGAACCTTCAACGATCGTTTTTGCCCATTCGTCTATTGCTGCTTTTCCGGGAGCCTTCAATTTCAAAAATTTGTGCAACCACAAACCCAATTGTTTGACGAATGCTCTGACTATGCAAACTAAACCAGGCGCTGACCATTCATGGGAAGCCATTCGCGCACCGCGCGTATTTATTTTTATCGTAACCGGGGTAGTTGTGATCTTTCTTACGTTCCTGACAGATAACAATGCCATAGAAATAGCTATTTCAGGTATTGCTTCCGTATTCATCGGTATCGGGGTCAACAACTTTACCAGCCTGCAGGGAAAACAAGAAGACCGCAGGCTTGAACAGCAACGGGGGCAATACGCCTCCAAGGTGTTGGACCTGATGGATATTCGTACGCGACATGCACGGGAGGCGGCCGACTGGGCAGAGCGGGCTCCTGTGCGTACAGACCTCGACGAAATTGAACAATTGATCTCACTGTTACGTCAAATTCTGGTAGAAGACAGGCTGGACGATTAAACCTATTCACCGACCGTTTTTGCCCGTTCGGCTATCGGGGCCGCGGGCAGCACTGGTTTGCTGGTACATTTGGGCAAACCGCAGACCATGCAACATTTTACCAGCAGCCTTTCCGGCCAGGAATTTCCCGTAAGCGAACGTGTGTCGGGAAAAACGATCCGCAATGGAATCTTAAAGGAAATACAAAAGGATCACCCGGAATTTACGGATGACGACAATATAGCCCTCTCAGAAATGAATTATTACAGGCAGCTCTATGTGCAGCACCTACTTTCCCGCGAAGTAGGAACGCTTACAGAACTGGAGCGGACGGTACTCGATAACATCAACCAGAATCACCTGATTGCCGATGAAGCCAGCGAGATAAAAAACCCGGTTACCCGGGGGCAACTCTGGGCTGACCGGATTGCCTCTTTTGGTGGAAGCTGGCGCTTTATCGGCATCTTCGGATTCTTCCTGTTTGCCTGGATGCTGTTCAACGTATACAGCCTGCACGACAAAGGATTTGATCCCTACCCGTTTATCCTGCTTAACCTGATTCTTTCCTGCCTCGCTGCCGTACAGGCGCCGGTGATCATGATGAGCCAGAACCGGCAGGAAGAAAAAGACCGGGATCGTGCCAGGAACGATTATATGGTGAACCTGAAAAGTGAACTGGAGATCCGGATGCTGCATGAAAAAATGGATCATCTTATCATTACCCAACAGGAAAACCTGCTGGAGATACAGCAGGTGCAGGCAGACATGCTCAAAGAAATTGTAAACCGCCTTCAAACCCGATCCTAAGTAACCTATATGAACCACACAACCAGGCAGGTTTTTCAAACCGAATCCCGTTTACGCTGGCGTACTTTTGTATGGGTGGGCAGGCTGCTCCTATTCTCAATCCTGCTGGCCATCCCCGTTTTCCTGGTAGCAATGTATCATGGCTTCCGTCCCGGTCTGCCCGTACTGGACCCTCCCGGTGCCACAGTTTCAAAATCCTTTCACCCTGTGGTGCCCAATACGTTTACCGCGCGTGAACTGAAAAAATATAAAGGCTTCACCCGGTTTCTACAGGCACGCGAACACCTCGATACACTATTAAATAAACATGCCCGACCAACCCCTTCGCTTGTGCGGGCCGCTTTCTATGTTGACTGGGATCCGCAGTCTTTTTACTCACTACAACAGAATATCGGCAGGCTGAATATGATCGTGCCTGAATGGCTGTCCATTGATGCAAATACCGGTCACCTTATTTCAAACATTGATACAACAGCATTGTCGCTTATGCGGCAGTCGCATGTTCAGATCATTCCGCTGCTGAATAACGTAAATCCGAAACTTGGTGTGGGCGAATTTGACGGCAGGTTACTACACCGTGTGCTGCACAACGACAACCTCCGGGCCCAGTTGATCGACTCCATTGCGTCCTTCCTGCAGCAGAACCATTTCCAGGGTATCAATATCGATTTTGAAGACCTTGTTGAAAAAAAGAATGAAACGCTGGTAGCATTCCAACAGGAACTATACAAGCGATTGCATCCTGCGGGGTTATTGGTGACGCAGGATATTTCTCCGGCAAATGAAGACTTTGACGTTTCAGGGCTTGCCACAAATAACGACTACCTGTTCCTGATGGCCTATGATGAACATTATGCGGAAAGTACGCCAGGTCCCATCAGCAGCCAGGAATGGATTGAAAAAGTGCTGGATGAAACCGCAAAAGACATTCCGTCAAAAAAGATTATTCTTTGTATTGCAGGTTATGGCTACGACTGGCCTGAAGGCGATGCAGGTGAAACGCTTACCTACCAGGAAGCGCTTGCCAATGCAGAACAGTATAATACTACAATTGATTTTGATAACAATAGCTACAACAATTCATACAGCTATACAGACGGAGATAGTACGGTGCATCACGTTTATTTCACCGACGCCGCCACTAATTTCAACACGCTTCGCTTTTCTGATGAATACGGTACTGCCGGAACCGCCCTCTGGCGGTTAGGAAGTGAAGACCCCCGTCTCTGGAAATTCTATAACCGTTCGCTCGACAATGCCCATTTTTCCCGGAAGCCTTTTGATTTTTCAAAACTGGAAGCAACTGATATCAGTACTGCCAAGCCCGATTATATTGGAGACGGGGAAATACTGAACGTAGTCACCGAGCCACGTGCCGGGCATATCCGCGTTCAGACAGACAGCACCGACGGTGTCATCTCCGAACAGCAATATGAAACATTACCTACACGGTATGTGATCCGGAAATACGGAACGGTAAACAAACAGGTTGTACTTACGTTTGATGATGGGCCGGATCCCGAGTACACTCCTGAAGTACTGGATATTCTGAAAAAAGAAAAAGTGCCCGCAGCATTCTTTATTGTGGGCGTACAGGGTGAACAGAATTTACCGCTGGTAGAACGCATCTACCGGGAAGGTCATGAGATCGGGAACCATACATTTACCCATCCGAACATGGCTATTGTAACGCGAGACCGTGCATTGGCCGAGATGGAAACCACGCGGCTGCTGATTGAAGCGGTGACGGGGCATAGCACGGTTCTTTTCCGTGCACCTTATAATGCAGATGCCGAACCGACCACGGAAACCGAATTAAAACCGGTAGCGCTGAGTAAAAAAAATAATTACTATACTGTTGGAGAAAGTATTGACCCCGAAGATTGGGAGCGCGGCATTTCAGCCGACACCATCTATGAACGGGTGATCCGCCAGTACGAAGCCAACCCTGAGAAAGGAATTATCCTGTTGCACGATGCTGGTGGTGACCGCGCTGCAACGGTAGCTGCATTGCCGAGAATTATCCATTATTTCAAATCAAAGGGAATTGCATTTACCACTGTTTCGAATCTTTTGCATACAAAACGGGATACGGTGATGCCACCGGTGCATGATGCGTGGTTACAACTGGATGGCGGTATCTTTCGTTTTGGATACTGGCTGGGATTATTTCTTTCGATTGCATTCTGGATAGCGATCTTCCTGGGTTTGGGGCGCATTGTGCTTATGGGTGTTATGGCAGCAATCCAACAACGACGTGACCGTAAAAATCGCCAACTATATGCAGCCCCATTCACCACCACGCCCCTCGTTAGCATCATTGTGCCGGCTTACAACGAAGAATTGAATGCAGTAAATACGATTCAAACCTTGCTGCAACAGGATTATCCAAACTGTGAGATCATCTTTGTTGACGACGGTTCGTCCGATCAAACCTTCCAGGTAGTTCGTGCGGCTTTTGAAACGAACTCCCTGGTGCGCGTGCTTACCAAAACAAATGGAGGCAAGGCATCAGCGCTCAATACTGGCATTTCAGTTTCACAGGCAGACTATGTAGTTTGTATTGATGCAGACACCCAACTGCTACCCAACGCCGTAAGCCGCCTGATGAAAAAAATGCTACTTTCTTCCGGTAAACGTCAAACAGGCGCCGTTGCCGGCAATGTAAAAGTGGGCAATCAGCGAACACTGCTTACCAAATGGCAAAGTATTGAATACACGACCTCGCAAAACTTTGATCGGCGCGCATTTGACCTGGTGAATGGAATTACCGTTGTGCCCGGCGCTATTGGCGCATTCCGGAAAGAAGCAATTCAACAGGCGGGTGGTTTTACCACAGATACACTTGCGGAAGATTGCGACCTGACCATCCGCATCCTGCGAAGCGGGTACCGGGTGCTGAACTGTACGGAAGCAGTTGCGGTAACCGAAGCACCGGAAACATTACAGCAATTTATGAAACAACGTTTCCGCTGGAGCTATGGCATTATGCAAACATTCTGGAAACATCGTGACGCCTGTTTCAACCCGCGATACCGTGGGCTGGGTATGATTGCGCTGCCGAATGTATTGCTCTTCCAGATTCTACTGCCATTACTGGCGCCTCTTGCAGACCTGGTACTCGTGCTGAGCCTGTTTTGGAACCGGCATGACCCGCATAGTCTTGCCAAGATTAGTTTCTATTACGGTTTGTTCCTGCTGGTAGATGTACTGGTTAGTCTTATTGCCTTCGCATTTGAAAAGGAAAAATTCAATAAACTAATCTGGCTCATTCCACAGCGTTTTGTATACCGACAGCTCATGTATGTGATCCTTTTCAAATCCCTGCGAAAAGCCATCAAAGGCGAAACACAGGGATGGGGTACGCTTCGCAGAACGGGGAATGTGCGCATGGCGCAATAAAACAATCCAGTCATCGTTGAAAAACCACAGGCGAAAAAATGGTTCGGTAAAGATTTTTTACGAACATTGCGGCAATTCAACTGATCCAAACAACAAAATTTGCGCATAGCCCCGATTGTAATTGTTCTTTTAACCGCAGCCAAACTGGTACAGGCACAACCTGCGGCAGATACCAATTACATAAAAAAATTCCGGCATAATAATACGCTGGAATTTACAACCGGGTACTATGGAACACGGTTTCAGTTCTATGCAAATGGAAACCGTAAACCGGGCTTTCAACTTGCTGCCAACAGTAGCGCTTATGTTGGCGTAAGCCTGGACTATAACTGGCTTACGCTCCGTTATTCCACCGCATTTCCCGGCACCAGCCTTGATGAACGTACCGAGCTTGAATACACGGGGCTTGCCTTCAATTTCGGTTATCACCAATTTCGCTTTCATCCGTTTTACGACAGCTATAACGGCTTGCTAATACCCCGAACCGGTGGAGGATTTGAGCCTTTTAAAAATATTCGCTTTCGCGATGCCGGGGTTGATATCTACTGGTTCGGAAATCCTGCTCAATTTTCTGCCGCTGCGGCACATTCTTTTTCAAAGCAGCAGGTAAGGTCTGCTGGCGCACCGGTGCTTATCATAACACCGCTATGGCAAAAGATAAACTGGGTAAACCCAAACCCTGCATTGATCGGCGATTCGGTTACGTATCATCTGCTGGCTTCTAACCCGGAATGGTTTTCACTAACGATGAATGGGGGTTACTGCTACACATTTAGTTTTGAAAATGGTAAATGGCTGATCTCGCCGGCAGCTGCATTGGGTGGTGGTCTGCTGCGGGAAACCGATCACCCGGACCAGCACCTTCAGCCAGTTACCGCCCTGGAAGGATGGGTTTCCGCCGGCTACAATGGAAAGCGATACTATTGCTATCTCTCGGCAAGCTGGAGCAAACGACAAAGCCGACTCCTGGTACGAAGAATGGACCAGGGCGATTATAATATTTCTATCACTGCAGGATTTCGTTTTGCCGGCCTCGGCAAAAAAATACTGGGCATCTTATAATTCTCATTTCCCGATTCGATTTATTCACGTAAAGCCAGTCGACGCATTTTCCCAAACAGGCGATTGGTTGTCCGCATTCACCGATTCTCACTGGGAGAAGCATGTGAAGCAGCCGTATGTTTGAATCGGCATCCGGCAACAGGCTGCCGAAAAACAATCAATATGAAAAAGATAATCTTCCTTACATCAGCCCTGGCTCTTACGGGCTATATCGTGCAGGCACAGGAAAGCCTTGCCGCGGTTCACAGCAATGAACAAATGCTTACGAAGCAGGAAACCTCGCTGCGGAGGGAAAAACGAGAAGACCGGAAAGAAGTGCGTGAGCTCCGGAATGACGAAGTAAACTACTATTCCAAGGAACAATTTTTCCGCGACTTCGGAAATGTTCAGGTGCTCAGTTGGAAACGGGAAAACAATTTTGACGTAGCCACCTTCCGGTCAGACAACGGATTGAAGTCTGCCTATTATGACGCACACAGTGAACTGGTGGGAACAACGCAACACAAAACGTTCGCCGACCTGCCAGCTGAAGCCAGGAAATATATCAACCGTGAGTATTCCTCTTATGCTGCCGGACCGGCTATTTTCTTTGACGACAATGAAGCCAACGCAACTGACATGGCGTTATACGGACAATCATTTGATGATGCCGACAACTATTTTATTGAGTTGTACAACGGGAAAAAGCGAATTGTATTGCAGGCAGACCCTGCCGGCAATGTAAGCTTCTTCAAACAGCTTTACTGATCTGGGGATCGTGTGGTGGAAAGCCCCTGCCGTTGGCGGGGGCTTTAGTATTCAAAGCGTATTATCGCTGGGTTTTCCATCATCTTTTCAACAAACGCGCGATGCGCTGCTGCCCGTCCATGTACCGTCCAGCGCAACTGTAGCCGTCCCTCATCCTTCACCTGCCCGATTAAGCTATAATGAAGATGATGGTCGCGCAGGTAAGATTCTATCTCAGCCAGCGCCGTTGCTGTGTAAGTACAGGTAACCTGGTAAACATGTGTCTGATTCCAGTTATCTACACCCCGCTCAAAATATCGAAGTACCACTAGTACAGCCAGGATTAGTGTACTGGCAATAGCCGCGGTAAAATAGCGGCCGGCGCCGATACCCATCCCCACGGCTGCTACTGCCCAAATTGTAGCCGCCGTCGTAATGCCATCCACGCGTTTTTCACCACGGAAGATTACCCCCGCCCCCAGGAAACCAATTCCTGTTACAATGTTGGACGCAATCCGGTCAGGATTATCATCTCCGCCGATATAAACAGACATTATTGTAAAAAAACAGGCGCCGATGGAGATCATGATCATCGTGCGAAAGCCCGCCGATTTACTGCGGTATTCGCGTTCTGCGCCTACAAGTCCGCCCCAAAGGGCGGCAAGTAAAAAACGTACCAGGATTTCATATTCCATATAAACTATTTTTTGCCGCAGCTTAAAGCTACTAAACGACGGCGACTCCTGGAACACCGACAGTTTTTGCCCGTTGAACGACTGGAGAACAAAACAGCCTTTACATCCCTGTAAATTGAGATAAAGACTTCCCGAATACAGTTTATTCACGTTAAAACCGAACAGCAATGAAAACGAAATTGAACATACTTCTGGTGGCTGTGCTGGCCCTGGCGGGCGTTAGCGGCTATACGTTGTATAAAAGCAATGAAAAAGTTACAAATAGTATTCTTGATGAACAACATGCGCCGGTAATGAAAACGGGGTTTTCAGACATTAACCCGGTGCCCGTGGATTTTCAAAAAGCAGCGGAAAACAGTGTTGCCTCCGTTGTGCACATTCAAACGGTTACAAAAGGGAATCGGGTAAGTATGCGGCAATCGCCCGATCAGCAGGATCCGTTTGGCGGCATGTTTCCAAATGATGACCTTTTTAAACATTTTTTTGGCGGTGGTGGATCGGGTATCCAGCCTGACCAGCGGGCTTCAGGTTCCGGTGTTATCATCAGCAGTGATGGTTATATTGTTACCAACAACCACGTTGTGGATGGCGCAACAGATCTGACGGTGACGCTCAACGATCGCAAGAACTATAAAGCTATGGTAGTGGGTACTGATCCCAATACCGACCTGGCGCTGATAAAAATTGATGGGAAAGATCTACCTGTAATGCCGGTTGGTAATTCAGACAATGTACACCTGGGAGAATGGGTATTGGCAATTGGTTACCCGTTAAACCTGGACGTGACCGTAACCCAGGGCATCGTAAGTGCGAAGAGCCGCAGCATTGGAATCAACACGCAGGGTGCTGCGCCGGTTGAATCTTTTATTCAGACTGATGCGGCAGTAAATCCCGGCAGCAGCGGTGGTGCATTGATCAATGCCAATGGAGAACTGATCGGCATCAACGCTGCTATTGCGTCGCCAACGGGTGCCTATGCGGGGTACGCTTATGCTATTCCATCCAACCTGATGAAGAAAGTGATGGCAGACATCATGAAATTTGGCAAGGTGCAGCGTGGTTACCTGGGCATTAGCATGGCACCGGAAAACCTGGATGATGTGAAAAAGAAAGAGCTCGGCATAAATGACGATCTGAATGCCGTGTGGGTAATGGAAACCGACCCAACCGGTGCGGCAGCGCAGGCCGGTATTCAAAAAGGCGATGCTATTACAAAAGTAAATGGCGTTGCAATAAGCACTCCATCTCAACTAAGTGAACAAATAGCCCGGTTGAAACCCGGTGACGCCGTAACCATTACCTATCTCCGTGGAGGAACGGAACGCACCGCAACAGCAGTATTGAAAAGTACGCAAGGCACTTATGCAAGCCAGCAGGCGGCAATGCTGGAATCGCTGGGCGCAACCTTTGAACCTGTTAGCAAGGCAGATGCAGCCCGTCTTAAAATTCCGGGAGGGGTTAAAGTAACCGGCCTGAAAGACGGCGTACTGAGTGATCAGACAAATATGCGTGAAGGGTTTGTGATCACGAAGGTAGGCGGCATTGCAGTAAAGAATGTAGATGAATTAAAGGCTGCATTGGATAAACAGGACGGCAACTTCCAGGTAGAGGGCGTTTACCCGGGAACTGAAGGAACCTATTATTACGGAATTAACGACTTTCGTAAATAAAAGAGACATGCATTGAAAAGCCGGACCCACCTGGGCTCCGGCTTTTTCTCTTATATAAGCCGGGTAAAATAACGGCAGTGTTACCAGCAAAGCAATCCTTATGCAAATGATTACCAAGAAAGTATTTCAATATTAAATTAGCTATTTTATGCTAATTTTTATATTTATAGCATTATTTAGCTAATATTTTAAAAATTAGCATTTTTTAGCTAATTTTGAAAAAAAGGAACCTGTGTATGCCAATCGCCACAATCATTACAGCCGATATTGTAAACTCCACGTTGCTTGAAAAAAAGCAACGAACAGAGTTATTCAAATCAATTGAAAAAATGGTAACACCTTACAGGTATGACTTTTATCGGGGCGACAGTTTCCAGGTGTTTTTAAAAGACAATGAAGCTGCGCTGGAGCTCTGTCTAAAACTCAGATTGCTGGGCAAAAAGCAGAATAAAAACCGGAAATCGGACATGGACATACGAATAGCAGTCGGTATTGGAGCGGTAAAATCCGCCGTTAAGGATATCAGACAAGCTACTGACGCGCCTTTTGTTCTTTCAGGCCGGATGTTGGACGCCATGCAAAATTCATCCGAGCGGCTCCGGATGGTAACTTCTTCCGAAAACACTAATGAGGTTCTCGAATTGATCAGCCGCTTTACGGATTATATCTTCAAGGGAATAACCTCCCGTCAGGCCGCAGTACTGCTGGAATTATTACAGGGCAGCAAACAAAAAGAAGTGGCAAAAAAGCTAAAAAAATCCCAGGTTACGATCAGTCGCCAGGCGCATGCCGCAGGCTGGAATGAAATTGAATTCCTGCTAAACCACTATAAAAACACAATTTCAAAGTATATTGCCAAATGACTATTTGGCTAACGAAATTATTACTGTCTCATTTACTGGCCGATTTCCTTTTTCAACGAAGTTCGTGGATAAAAGAGCGTCGAAACAAGCACTTTGGCTCGGCCTTTCTTTACGTTCATACCGCAATTGCGGCCGTATTAGCGTGGATATTGATTGGCTGGACGTACTGGATAGTTGCATTGATTATACTGGTAACCCATACCCTCATCGACGGTATAAAATCCTATTACCCGGATAGTCCAAAATACTTTCTGCTGGATCAGTTGGCTCACCTGGCCGTACTATTCTTTTGCTGGTGGTTCACGTTTCATAACTTCTTCGATTTAAAACTTACCTGGTTAAGAATATCCGGAGACACCAATTTATGGATAACCATAACTGGGTATTTTTTCGTTACCTATCCATCCGCATTTTTGATTGGGTATCTCACTAAAAAATGGAGGGATAAACTGCCTGATACGGAAGGTTTGGAAGATGCAGGCAAATGGATCGGTATCATTGAGCGAATCATGATACTTACGTTAGCCTTGTATAACCAATATGAGGCGGTCGGTCTGCTGATTGCCGCGAAAGGGATAATCCGTTTCAATGAAAATAATCGAACGGAGCAAAAAACAGAATACCTCGTAATCGGAACGCTGATCAGTATTGCTACGGCCGTAGTAACAGGCCTGGTTGTGGCTGGTCGTTTAACCTAAGAAACTTATAGGCAATAAAAAAAGGGATGACTGAAATCAGTCATCCCCTAAAGAGGTCCCGACCAGATTCGAACTGGTGTAGGAGCTTTTGCAGAGCTCTGCCTAGCCACTCGGCCACAGGACCTTTTTTACCTTGCCCCCGCCCGTTTTTAGGAGGTATAGCAGGTTATTTTGAACCGCCGCAAAAATAAGGTATTTTTGGAAATTCCTTACTTTCATCACGTTATAAACTTCCGTATGAAAAAGATTGCAGAATCAGAGCTGATCATCAACGACCGCGGCGCCATCTATCACCTGGACCTTCGGCCGGAAGAACTGGCTCCCACCGTCATTACCGTAGGGGATCCAGACCGGGTCCGGGAAGTGAGCAAGTATTTCGATTCCATCGAAGTACAGCGGCAACACCGGGAATTTATCACACATACCGGCTATGTGGGCAAAAAACGGATCACCGTTCTCTCCTCCGGTATTGGCCCGGATAATATCGATATCGTGGTAAACGAACTGGACGCCCTGGTCAACATCGACTTTGAGACCCGGGAAGTGCGCCCGGAACTCCGCTCCATCAATATCATCCGTATCGGCACCTCCGGTTCCCTTCAGGGCGATATCCCCGTAGATAGCTTTGTTGCCTCCACCCACGGCCTGGGCGTAGACAACCTGCTGAACTTTTACCGCCATGAACACAACGAGGAAGAAAAACAATTGCTGCATTCCTTTATAACCCATACACAGATCCATGGCCAGATCGGCAACCCGTACATTAATAGCGGCGCCGCTTCACTGATCAAAAATTTTGTGGACGGGTTTCACCAGGGGATTACCGTTACATGTCCAGGCTTTTACGGGCCGCAGGGACGCATCCTCCGCCTGGGGATCAGCAACCCGGATTTGATCAACCGGCTTACGGATTTCAGATTTGGACAACACCGGATCACTAACTTTGAAATGGAAACATCCGCCATTTATGGTTTGGGGAAACTACTGGGACATAATTGTCTTGCCATCAACGCGATTGTTGCCAACAGGGTGCAAAAAGAATTTTCAAAAGACGGCAAAGCTGCTGTAGAAAAACTGATCCAGAAATTTATCGGCATCTTTGATGCCTCCATTTAATCGCAGAACGCAAGAGCCACACATTCATGACGCTACATTTTTTTAAATACCAGGGAACCGGCAACGATTTTGTTGTGGCCGATAACCGGGACGGGAGATACAATACTATTACCACCGACCAGATCCGTCGCTTGTGTGACCGCCGTTTTGGCATTGGTGCAGATGGCTTCATGTTGCTGAGCAACAAGGAGGGATTTGATTTTGAAATGACCTATTATAATTCAGATGGCCGGCAGGGCACCATGTGTGGCAACGGCGGCCGCTGTATTGTCAAATTTGCCTATCAACTCGGCATCCACCGGGAAACGTATCATTTTCTTGCGGTAGATGGTCCGCATGACGCGGAAATTGATCCGGACGGCACCGTATCCTTACGGATAAAAGATGTGGACCGGATCCAGAAAATACACGGCGATTTTGTGCTCAATACCGGCTCACCCCATTACGTAAAGCTGGTAAACGATGTGATGGACCTGGATGTATATAAAAAAGGACGGGATATCCGGTTTAGTAAAGACTACGAAGAGCAGGGCATTAATGTCAATTTTGTAGAACAACTGGAAGATGTAGATCATATCCTCGTTCGTACCTATGAACGCGGTGTTGAAGAGGAAACCTATTCTTGTGGCACCGGCGTTACCGCCGCCGCCCTTGTATGCTACCACAATGAAAATGGCTTCAATGATGTAGCCGTAAAAACCCTTGGCGGTAACCTGAGCGTAGAATACGACCGCCTGGAAGATGACCGTTATACGAATATCTGGCTTTGCGGACCCGCACAAATGGTGTATGAGGGTGAAGTTGCGATTGAAAACAGCTGATACAACATGATCCAGTATTTTAAAAATATCGACCAGATAACCGTTGAGGTAGACAAACCCGAAGACGGCGTTTGGGTAAACGTACTACCACCGCTGCGCCAGGAAGAGTTTACCGAACTGTCGGATGCGCTCGATATCCCGGTCGACTTCCTGACTGACTCCCTGGATATAGATGAAAGAAG
The DNA here is from genome assembly GCA_048498035.1 of Bacteroidota bacterium. Classification (GTDB taxonomy): domain Bacteria; phylum Bacteroidota; class Bacteroidia; order Chitinophagales; family Chitinophagaceae; genus CADEDV01. The sequence goes on from JBEHYT010000008.1 coordinate 56,114, forward strand.
CCGTTTTGAAAAGGAAGATAATGTTCGCCTGATCGTTATCAAAACACCCACGGAAAACAATTCGTTCAACGAAAGCGACGCTTATTATATTACCATCCCGATCTGCATCATCCTTACGCACAACCAGATCGTAACGGTAAATTCTTTCGAAAACCCGGCCATCAAAAAGTTTCTTAGCACGTTTCAAAACCGGAATAATGACAAACGGAATATGATGGTGCTGAAGATCTTTGAAAAGATTGTTCAGAACTTCATGGACCAGTTGAAAGAGATTAACCAGCGTCGAAATGTTCTGGAACAAAAATTATACGCTGCCAACCGGAATCAGCACCTGCTACAGCTGATGCGCATTCAGAAAAGCCTGGTTTATTTTGTAACTGCACTGCGTTCCAACGAAATGCTGATGATGAAAATGGAACGAACCAACTTCCTGGGCCTTACCGAAGATGAAAAGGAATTTTTGGATGACCTGATCGTGGACAATGCCCAGGCACTGGAGATGGCCAATATTTACACCAATATCCTGAGCAGTACGCTGGATGCATTTGCAAGTATCATCGCCAACAATCAAAATGAAGTGTTGAAGAGACTGGCGGTAGTAACGATCGTATTGTCATTCCCGGCACTGATTGCCGGGATATTTGGCATGAATGTTCCCAATCATTTTGAACATTCCAAATACGCTTTTTATATTGTTGCGCTTATCTCGCTGGGAATTTCACTGGGCGTTGGCTGGTTTTTCCTGCGGAAAAAAATATTCTAAAACGTTCCCGGATCTATGTCATTCAATCTTCGCGTTTACGGTATTCTTATTAATGAACAACAACAAGTGCTGGTGAGCGATGAACATATTCGCGGTGGCTATTTTACCAAATTTCCCGGTGGCGGACTTGAATTCGGTGAGGGCACACGCGATTGCCTGAAGCGGGAATTTATGGAAGAGATGGGGCTACCGGTAGAAGTGGGCGCACATATTTACACCACCGATTATTTCCAGCTATCAGCCTTTAACCCCAGCCACCAGATCATTTCCATTTACTATTTTGCCAGGGCGTTGGAGCCCATCCGTGTTCCTCTTCGCAGCAATCCTTTTGAATTTGATGATGAGCAACGCCGGATCTACGAAGAAAAAAAGGAAATAGAAACCTTTCGGTTTATTAACTGGGATGATTTTTCAGAAGATAGCGTAACACTTCCGATCGACAAAATTGTAAGCCGAATGGTTCGCAACGGCGAGGTTAGCCTGCCGTAGGAATGTTCATAAACGCATCTGCCTCCTGCCCCATCGCCTGCTTTTTCATCCGTTTAGCAGTATCATGACCAACGTATCGGTCAATTTGTTTTTCGGCAACATAGATCACCGGTGTCAGCACAATGGCCATGGTAGCTTTATAGATATAATTTACCACACCAATGGCTAATATCTGCTGCCAGGAAAATTGTTTTCCAAAGGCAATAAAAAGCACTACATAGCTGTCAACGAGTTGTGACACAAGTGTGGAACCAGTGGCACGGAGCCACATCCACTTATCGCCCGTTACTTTTTTAATTTTGTGAAAGACCCAGACATCTACCAACTGGCTAACGAGAAATGCCACCAGGCTTCCTACAATAATCCGCATACTTTGTCCAAATACACCGTTAAAGGCGTCCTGCATATTGGGCACGTTATTGGACTTACCACTGCTGATCCACAAATCAGCGCCTGGTGTGCGCATGGCCAGGAAATACATGAGAAAGGCGTATGATATCAGGGCAATGGCGGTAAAGGAAATCCGGCGCACGGCTTTAGGACCATAATATTCATTTACAATGTCGGTGATCACAAATTCAAGCGGCCATAGTAGCACTCCACAGGTGAGTGTAACGGAAATTCCCGACTGACCGAAAATGGTAAAATTGGAGGGATCCATTCCAAACACTTTTTCAAGGGAAAAAAGTTTGGTGCCGATGGATTCGGCGATGAGCGCGTTACAGCAAAAAAAGGCTGCGATACCGATAAAAAGCTTGGTCGGCTTGTCTTTCAGGATAGCGTTGATCATTGCTTAGTATAATAGGGATCGTTAAGGTAGAAAAAATAGAATAGTAACAGGAAAAGCCAAAAAATGTTGGCAATAACGAGCCATCCGGGCACCACACGGCGAATTTTTTGCCGGGCTACTGTAAGAGCAAGGTACAGCAGGTTAGTAACCGGGATCACTACCGCCCCTATCCCACAGCCGATAACGATGATGGTAGAAACCACCGCATTCCGGTCTACCTGCTTTTGTTGACGAAATAGTGCCAGGCAAAGCCAGGCAAGCACACAAACGCCTGAAATAAAGGCCAATCGCGACAAAAATAATAGCCAGCGCATGGTCGAATTTCGTGTAAAATAGCATTATTTTGTCAGCCTAACATCAATCCTATCAGATTATGAAACAGGGTCTGTTTCCCAAGATTTTACCGCACCTGGTTGCGATCGTCGTTTTTGTTGCCATTGCAGCCATTTATTGCCGCCCGGCTCTTGAGGGACAGGTATTGCAGCAACATGATATCGCTGGTTGGAAAGGCGCCATCCAGCAGTCGTTGGAATATGCAAAAACACATCATGGCCAATATCCTTTGTGGACCAACTCCCTGTTTAGCGGTATGCCCACGTTCCAGATCGGATATAATAATAACAATTTCATTCCCGGCATTGTAAACACGATCATGACGCTTGGGTTGCCGGCGCCGATACAATATTTCTTCCTGGCCTGCATTTGTTTTTACATACTTGGCTTATGCCTCCGGGTGAATCCGTACGTGAGCATGATTGGCGCACTGGGGTTTGCCTATGCAACTTACAACCCGGTTATCATAAGTGTAGGACACGTGACCAAAATGCTGACCATGGCTTATATACCCGCATTGCTGGGATCGCTTATTCTTATTTATGAAAAACGGTATTGGCTCGGCGCTATTCTCACCGGCATTTTTAGTTCTACGCTCATTGCGATGAATCACCCGCAGATTGCTTATTATTTTTTCATTACCGTAGCCATCATGACCATTTTCTACGTGGTTCGTTGGATTCGTAATAAGGAATGGAAACATTTTGGGTTGGCCTTTGCATTTACAGCTGTTTCTGCAACAATTGGATTACTGACCAATGCCGTGTCGGTAATGTCTACTTATGAATATCAAAAAGAAACGATCCGCGGTGGAGGATCGGAGCTGACGGATTCTACATCAACGGAAAAACAGGGCACCGGGCTGGAACGCGGTTATGCATTTAGTTACAGCGCGGGACTCGCGGAGCCGCTGGTGATGATGGTTCCCCGGATGTACGGCGGCAGTAGTGATCACGAAGAGATTGCCGAGGATAAGTCAAAAGCCTATGAATCCCTCGCCTCAATGCCACAGCAATTGGGTGAAAACCTGATGCAATCTGGTGCCTATGCCATGTATTGGGGAGGAATCAAAGATGTGGGTGGAGCAACCGGCACTTCCGGACCTCCTTATGTCGGCGCCATTATCTGTTTTCTTGCCATACTAGCCTGTTTTGTGGTGGATGCACGTTATAAATGGTGGATATTGGCTGCAACAGCCTTTACTATCATGATGGCCTGGGGGTCTTATTTCTCAGGATTTAATAATTTCCTGTTTGATCATTTCCCGCTTTACAACAAATTCAGAGCGCCATCCATGGCCCTCGTTATACCGCAGTTGTTGTTGCCACTATTGGCCATCCTTGGCGTAAATGCGTTTATTACAGCGCCCGACCGCAAAATTCTGTGGAAACCTTTCCTGCGCGGGCTCATCGCTACCGGCGCCGTATTCGTACTCTTATTCCTTATTTATTTCATGTCTGACTTCAGCAGCGGCACAGATAGCCTGCTGGAGAAAAGCATCCGCCAAAGCGGCCAGGCCGAGTTGGTACGCGCAGTAACACCATTTTTTGACGGATTAAAAGCAGACCGGCAATCGCTCTTTATGGGCGATATCTGGCGATCATTGGGATTTGTGCTGATTGCTGCGCTCACCATTTTCCTGCTTATTCGGAATAAGATCCCACGCTGGGCCGCTATTGGTGCGCTGGCTTTGTTTGCATTTGTAGACGTAATAATGATTGATACCAATTATCTGAGTGAGAAAAATTACCAGGATGAGGCAGAAAACGAGGCGGCCTTTGCAACAAACCAGTTTGATAATGCCATTCTTGCAGACACCAGTTTTTATCGGGTTTGCAACCTCTGGGCCGGATCATACCAGGAAAACTTTACATCGTATCATTTTAATTCCATCGGTGGATACCATCCTGCAAAATTGAAAATTTACCAGGATCTTATTTCCCGGCGTATTTCCCCGGAACAAAATGCGTTGTTGCAACAACTGCAGACAAACCCGGACAGCCTGTCGGCAGTACATACGCCTACGCTGGATATGCTGAACGCGAAATATTTTATTTACAGTCTTAACGGACAGAACAAGGGTGAATGGAAAAACAACAATGCACTGGGTAATTGCTGGTTTGTTTCAAATATTGAGTATGTTAAGGGACCCAATGAAGAAATGGATGCACTCGATCTCATCGACCCGAAACAGACAGCGGTGGTGCAGGAAAGCTACAAGTCGATGATTCCGTTTGCTCCCCAACCGGATAGCGCAGCATCTATCCAGCTTGTGCACAATGATAACGACCTGATCACTTACACTTCGCATTCAAACAGCAACCAGTTTGCTGTTTTCAGTGAAATTTATTACCGCGCGGGATGGACGGCCACGATTGATGGAAAAGATGCTCCGATCGTGAAGGTGAATTATGTACTTCGCGGTCTTGCGGTGCCGCCGGGTCAGCACACGATCATTTTTAAATTTGAACCGCAGGGACATGCTACCGGCAAAAAGATCACCGCCATTTGCAATATCCTGTTGTTGTTATTAATTGCAGGCGGCGCATTTATGGTATGGAAAAACCGTAAACAAACAGTGGCCGTGTGAAAGTGCTGAGTATAGTATGGTACAAGGTTTTACCGGCACGGTATGGCGGTCAAAAAGGGATTCATGATTTTAACCAGGAATTAGGCCGTCACTGCGACCTCTCCTGTCTTTGTTCAAAAGATAATATAACAGCACCCGGTCTCTCCTACCGGGTGTTGCCATTTTTGCCAACAGGAAAATGGCAGTTTGCAGGACGCGGAGCAGCGGTGGTTGGGCGATCGATCCGTGAGCAACGTCCTGACTGGATCATTGCAGAACACCCCTATTATGCAGGGCCTGCTTTTTTAGCGGCTCAAAAATACGGGGCAAGGCTGGCGGTTCATGCACACAATATCGAACACCAGCGATTTAAACGACTAGGGAAATGGTGGTGGAGATGGGTAAAGGACGTAGAAAAAAAAGCGTTTGAACGAGCGGATCTTGTCCTTTTCAAAACGGAGGAAGATTTGCAACAGGCGTGTGAGACATTTTTGCTCGACAGGAAAAAATGTTGTGTCGTTCCGTTTATTTTACCGAAGGTCAGGGACGCAGATGCCGCGGGAGTTCGTGAGTTATACGTGAAAAAGCCGGATCAACGCCTGCTGTTGTTTGCGGGCTCTTTGGATTACGCGCCTAATGCAACTGCAGTACGCGCAATTTGCCACGAAATTGCGCCCAGGCTGCCCGGGGTTATGAAAATAGTCGTCTGTGGCAGTTGCAGGGATAAAAAACTGCTAAAGCTACTGACCACAGGAAATCAACATGTATACTGGGCTGGCGAGGTAGTGGATATTGACGCTTATTATGCAGCGGCAGATGTGTTTATTAACCCGGTGGCAACCGGTGGAGGCGTGCAGACCAAGTTGCTACAAGCCCTCGCAGCCAATTGTAATGCGGTTTGTTTTGATACGATGCTGGCAGGATTGAGCCGCGAGGATTGTCGGGATAAATTGTTCACAGTCTCAATGGATAACTGGGATGAATTTGTAAACCAAATTGGAACCGCTTTGGAGAAAAAAGCGGAAACCCCTTTGTCATTTTTCCAAAGGCACGCTGCGGAGCATGTAATTTCAGAAGTAATAGATATGTTTAACAAGTGTAAAAAGTAGTTACTTTGCCGGTATGAAGCCGCCTGTGGTCAGCGTTGTCATTCCCCTTTATAATTGTGCTCCTTTTTTACGGGAGGCGATGGATAGTTTGCTGGCACAAACCTTTACTGATTTTGAGTTGATTTGTATCAATGATGGATCAACGGATGACACGGAGAAGATCGCATTATCCTACACTGATCTGCGCATTCGCTACTTTGCTAATGACAGCAACATGGGATTGGTTTATACTCTCAATAAGGGGATTGAGCTATCAACTGGTGAATTTATCGCCAGGATGGATGGAGATGACTGGTGTTATCCTGAACGGTTCGGGCTGCAGGTAGACTTTTTTAGACAGCACCCGGATGCAAGGATACTTGCGACTACAATTGAACTAATGGATGAAAACGGGAAGCCAATAGGTTACTGGGAAGATGAAAGACGAGCAATTACTCCGGCGCAAATTCGGAAAAAACTTCCAAAAGACAATTGCATTGCGCATCCAACTGTAATGGCAAGGGCGGAGATTTTCAGGCAGTTCCGTTATGACGGCAGGCAACGCCAAGCCGAAGACTATGATCTCTGGCTTCGCATTGCTGCGGCAGGGATACCTGTCAACAAACTCGACAACGCTCTCGTAAAACACCGTATTGTTCGCAATTCATTTACACGGAAGCGGCAACGGAATGTGTTTTTAAAAAATGCAAGAACCAAATTTAGATTTTACCGCTACCAGACGTTTGGGAAAAAATTAAGCAGGTTCTGCATCGCAACGTTATTTTACGCATGCGTCGACGGATTGAAAGGCATGTTGAAAAAATTCAAACGATCTAAATAACCTTTATCATAAAAAACTGGTCATATCGCACGCTTTGTTTTAAAAGACGCGTAGAATCGTTGCTTATTTTTCCATTCGTGGCCATTGGAAAACTGATTGCTTTATTTGGTTCAAATAAAAACTACCGCGTCTGGTTCTTTTTCCCTTTCTATCATATCGGCGGCGCCGAAAAAATACATGCGCAAATAGCCCAGGCTGCAGGCGGGCCGGATTGCATCATTTATTTCACACGTCGCTCCCATGGTGCCGAATTTAAAGCAGCCTTTGAAAAATCAGGCTGTGTTACCCGCGACATATCAAAATTCACAGACAATAAATGGCTATATTTTCTGAACCTTGTTTGGCGGGGAATTATCAGTGGAAAAATTAACCGGCAGACTCAGATTACACCGACCCTGTTCAATGGCCAGTGCAATTTTGCATATAAAATTTCGCCGTGGATCAAGGCGTCGGTTAAACAAATTGAACTTATTCATTCTTTTAACAGCTTCTCTTTTATCCGGACGCCGTTTTTGCCCTTTATCACAACGTCGGTGATGATTAGTCATCAACGCATCAAAGATCATCTTGCCTATTACCGACGGATCAACGTACCTGAATACTTTGACAAGAGAATTGAATACGTGTCTAATGGCTCCGCGCTCCCCGATCATCCGCCGGTGAAGCCCGAAACGCCCTTTACCGTCATTTATGTAGGTCGTGGCGGGTTGGAAAAACGGGTCCCGTTGATCATGGAAATTGCGGAACAACTACAAACTCGTCAACAGCAAATTTCTTTCGAGATATTAGGAGATGTAAGCGACGTAGTGGATGAGTCAAAATACCCATTTGTAAAATTTCATGGCAGTCAAAATAACCCCGACTATATTGCAGACGTATATAGTCGCGCCCATGCGCTGCTCCTTACTTCAACCACTGAAGGATTCCCATTGGTGGTCATAGAAGCAATGGGGTTTGGCTGTGCGATCCTGGCCACCCCTGTAGGTGATATCCCCGAACATATTAAACCCGGTGTAAACGGATTTCTTTTTTCATCTGTGGATGACACCTCTGTGATCAAGGAAGAAGCGATAGGGGCAATCCTTAACCTATTCAACCATCGGGACGTACTTGATGACCTGTTTTTTAAAAACATCTCCTATGCAAATGCTAACTTTAGCCTCGACTTATTCAACGCATCTTACCGAAGGATACTAAATAACGGACTGTGAAACCGCTCAGCTTTTTGATCATAACCTACAATCGGCCCGATGATATGCTGGAACTGGCAAAAAATATCAGCCAGTTGGACCAGGCCTCTGAGTTATTGGAAGAGGTGTTGATCATCAATAATGCATCGACTGTTGACTATTCGCCTGTAGAAGTATTTGCTAACAGTACGCCCAACATTCCTTTCCGGTATCTTTTGGCGCCGGAAAACCTGGGCGTTGCCCGCGGTCGTAATTACGGGCTGCTAAAGGGAAAAGCACCCATCATCATTATGCTAGACGATGATGCCGTAATGCAAAATAAGGACTGCCTGGTAAAGCTAATGGAAGCATTTGAAACTCCCGTCACCAAACGTCCAAAAGGCATCGTTTCCTTCAAGGTGCTTTATTATTCCAACCTTGAAATGCAAAAAAATGCGCTTCCGCATAAGCATTTTGAGGCCTACAAAAACAAATCGTTTTTTGAAACCTATTATTATGCCGGCGGGGCTCATGCCATCAGGCGCGAAGTGATAGAGGCTGTTGGGAACTATCCCGATGACTTTTTTTATGGAATGGAGGAATATGATTTGAGTTATCGCATCTTAGAACATGGCTTTAGTATCACCTATTCGGGTCATGTAGTGATGCTTCACAAAGAGTCTCCCCTGGGTCGAAAACCAAAAAAAGAAAAACTCAGGATGATGTGGGTGAATAAAACCAAAGTTGCTTACCGATATCTTCCTAAACGCTATTTTTATTCCACTGCACTGATGTGGTCTTTGCAATACTTACGATCTACCTCCTTTAACCTGCCCGGCTTTTTTACGGGCTGGGGGCAGGTGTTCCGGATCTCCCGCCAGGAAAAAAGAACGCCGGTATCCCGGGAAACACTGTCTTACCTGCGCTCTGTAAAGGCCCGCCTGTGGTATTAAGACATCAAAACGTTCCATCGGCATTTTTCAGCTAAACCTGTATTTTCGCAGAGCGGCAAACCTGGATTTTCGGTATTGCTTGATAATTTCAACACATGTATCTAAAAGATGCGCTGGTTAGATCAGCAAAAAATATCCTGATCCGTTTTCCAAAACGGGTTGGTCGTTCCTTCCAGTTCGTCGGAGAATTCAGGAAATTTAAGAAATTGAATCGCGACCGCTCCAGGCTACAATGGAAAGATGTTTATCCCTGCATCAACGACCGCATCCAATCTACTCCCTTTGACCACCATTATATTTACCACCCAGCCTGGGCAGCCCGTATCCTGGCCAAAACGCGCCCGGCAGAACATGTTGATATCTCCTCCATTCTCAGTTTTAGCACTATCATATCCGCATTTATACCCACAAAATTTTACGATTATCGGCCTGCCAACCTGCAACTGAACCAACTTGAATCGGGTTTTGCCGATCTGCAACAACTACCGTTTGACAACGATTCTATCCCGTCACTTTCCTGTATGCACACGGTAGAGCACATCGGACTTGGCCGCTACGGAGATAAACTGGATGCCAATGGAGACATTACAGCTATTAACGAATTAAAACGCGTATTGGCAACAGGTGGTGATCTCCTTTTTGTAACACCGGTGGGCCAGCCACGCATTGAATTCAACGCACACCGCATCTACGGGTTTGAAGAAATTGTGAATTATTTTGCCCCGCTCCAATTGCTGGAGTTTTCGATGGTGCCGGATAGTGGTGGGTTTATTACAAATGCTGATCCTGGTCTTGTAGCCCAACAACGTTATGCTTGCGGATGCTTTTGGTTTCGGAAACCAGTTGTTGATCCATCGTTGAATTTGCCATGATAATTACACAAATCAAAGGAGGTTTGGGCAATCAATTATTTCAATATGCCGCAGCACGGGCACTAAGTCTTCAGTACCAAACTCAACTCGCGCTGGACACGAGCAGTTTTGATGAACAACGACTTCGCAATTTCGAATTGAATGCGTTTAAAACCCACTTTGATTTTGCGGAACCACAACAGCTCATAACAGTTGAACGGCGCGGTTTTTTTCAAAAAGTGCGCGACAACCTGGCCCCTTACCAGTTTAGAAGAGTTTTTCGTGAAAAACACTTTCATTTTCATCGTCGGTTTTTCAACTTACCGGATGGAGTTTACCTGAAAGGCTATTGGCAAAGCGAACAATATTTTGCTCCGGCAAATGATGTAATACGCAGTGAACTGCAACTAAAAGAATCCTTCGTCCTTCCCGTACAATCATTTGCAGAAAAGTTGCAGTCTTGTAATGCAGTATCGGTCCATATCCGGCGTGGTGATTACACAAACCCGGAAATACTTCGTGTACACGGCATCCTGCCGCCCGATTATTATGAACGGGCAGTTGCATATTTTCTTCAAAACGATCCATCCGTTTCCTTTTTTGTTTTTACAGATGACCCCTACTGGGTAAAGGAAAATATCCATATCCCCGGCGCATTTTTCGTATCGGGCATAGAAACGCGAAATCACTACGAAGATTTTTATCTCATGTCAAAATGTAGACATCATATCATTGCCAACAGCAGTTTTAGCTGGTGGGCAGCGTGGTTAAATAATGCACCCGGGAAAAAAGTGGTGGCACCAAAAAATTGGTTTAATGAAGGGCCAAAAGACACGCAGGATCTTATTCCAACCGGTTGGACAGTCCTATAGTTCAGCATTCGCCTCATCAGTACTTATATAATCAAGGAAAAGACGCAACGCAGCGCGCTTCCGGTGGTCAAGGTCGTAGTTTAAATGTAACGTGTAGTATTTGCGGAGGTCATAGAGCGGAAAAGGATTTGCCGCTACAATTTCTTCTATATGATGTAGCCCGATATCATTGGCTGCATCAAATTCACTGATAAAATCTTCCGGTAACGGCTTTGTACTGATCCACGCGGCAAAAACAAACGGCAGACCCGTTATTGCGCGCCATTCGCTACCCAGGTCGTAAATATAAGTCGAAATTCTCCGTTGCTCCAATGCCCTGTCACCAATAACCAGTCCGGCAGTTGTACCGCGGATCTCGTCGCGATAATGTTCGTCCTTTGCCGGAATAATTTCCGGATGGATACCCCAATATTCCCGCATCAGCCATTTCAGCAACGCCACAGACGAACGACTTTGATAATCCAGGTAAACCCGTTCAATCTTTTCCATGGGAACCTCGCTGAAAAGGCAAACGGATGCTATTTCGCCTTCGGCGCCAATACAATGATTGCCCACAACATGCCACTCAGGTAACTGGAGAATAGCCGCAACGGGAATCAGGCCAACATCTACCTGGCCCTCCGCCAGCAAAGTTGCCAGCCTGGAAGGGTAAGCGCCAATCAATTCAATTTTTTCACGAATACCAGAGCGCTCAAGCCCATATATCAGTGGCTTTGTGTTGAGGTAATTTACAATACCCACCCGAATCTTCTCCAATTGATCTATTTTTGCACTACAAAGTTAAGTATCGGAAGCGTTTTCAACAGTAAAACATGGAATTATCAGCACTTACTGCAATTTCTGCCATTGATGGCCGGTATAGAAAGCAGACTCAGCAACTGGGTGAATATTTTTCAGAATATGGTTTAATGAAATACCGGGTGCTGGTTGAAGTTGAATATCTTCTTTTTCTCGAACAAAAGAAATTTTTAAAACTACCAGCCGCGGCCAGGCGTGTTCTTGATCATATTGCTAATAATTTTTCGCTCAGCGATGCAGAAGAGATCAAAAAAATTGAACAAACTACCAACCACGACGTAAAGGCTGTCGAATATTTCATCAAACAACAATTGGAAAAGGCAAACGCCGGCGCTGTAAAGGAATGGGTGCATTTTGGTCTTACCTCCCAGGACATTAATAATACCGCTACGCCCCTGCTGTGGAAACATTCCATTGAATACGAATATCTGCCGGGCATCCTCAACCTCAATTCCCAATTGAGACTGCTGGCTGAACAGTGGGCCGATATTCCCATGCTGGCTCATACCCATGGTCAACCTGCCAGCCCCACAAAACTGGGCAAAGAACTCATGGTTTTTGTAACCCGCATCCAGGCGCAAATAGAACAATTTATCGGTATTCCGTTCACCTGTAAGTTTGGCGGGGCCACTGGGAATTTCAACGCCCACCAGGTTGCATTTCCAAAAAAAGACTGGGTCCGCTTTGGCAATGAATTTGCTGACCGCCTGGGGCTCGTTCGCCAGCAGTACACCACGCAGATTGAACATTACGATAATCTTGCAGCACATTTCGACTGCATGAAACGTATCAATACCATCCTGGTTGATCTTTGCCGGGATTTGTGGTCCTATATTTCGATGGAGTATTTCCGGCAAAAGACAAAAAAGGGAGAAGTAGGTTCCTCCGCCATGCCACATAAAGTAAACCCAATTGATTTTGAAAACGCAGAAGGTAATCTCGGGCTGGCAAACGCACTGTTTGAACATCTTGCCGCAAAATTGCCGATATCGCGGCTGCAACGGGACCTTACCGATTCCACGGTACTGCGAAACCTGGGCGTACCAGTGGCACATACCATTATCGCCTTCCGGTCTATTGAAAAAGGTCTCGGCAAGCTTGTCTTAAACGATGCACGCATTCATGCAGACCTTGAAGATAACTGGGCGGTTGTAGCAGAAGCCATACAAACCATTCTGCGACGTGAGAACTATCCCAATCCCTATGAGGCATTAAAAGAACTCACTCGTGGTAAAGGAAAAGTTGACAAAACTGCAATTCATTCTTTTGTAGATGGATTAAAAATATCCCAGGCGCTAAAAAAGGAATTGAAAAAAATTACTCCGCATAATTACACTGGCGTCAATCCCTGACGAGTACGATCACGTAACACTCGTCGACATACAACCGACGCCTAACGGATCAAAACAAAAGTTCCTTTTTTAAATACATTCTTGTCGCAGTTGGTAGATGCCCGGATCACATAGACATAAACATCCGGTGGCTGTGGTGTTCCATGGGATGTTCCATCCCAGCAGGCACCCGCTTGCTTAGAATGAAAAACCAGCTGTCCCCATCGGTTATAAATACTAAAGTCAATTGCATCTATTGCTCCCCAATATTGGATACCGTAACAATCATTTTTGCCATCGTTGTTTGGTGTAAACCCTGTTGGCATCAGGTATAACCCGTCATTTCCGCCGCCCACTTTTACCGTTACCGTGTCATAATTGAAACAGCCATTTGTACCTGTTCCTTTTACTATATAGTCTGTAGTAACAATCGGTTTTGCTATAGGATTGGCAAAATTTGGGCCGGTCAGTGTTTCGGCCGGGGTCCACTGATATTTGATTGCTCCCGTTGCCATCAATTGAGAACGATCATTGGCGCAATCCAGGTCTGCCGATCTGCTTGCAACAATAGAAGGTGCTGGCAATACTTCCACATCTTTTGAAAGTGTTTGCGAATAATGGCAAATTTCATCAGTAACTGTTACGGCGAAGGTTGTATTAGAAGTCGGGAAAACCATCGGATTGGCTACGGACGGATCATCTACAACCCTCGCCGGCTGCCACTGATAGGTATCCCCTCCCGATGCTGTCAATTGAATCGAATCCCCGGAGCAGAGCCGATCAGGTCCGGCTATTGAAAACACTGCTTGTGGTCGAATTGATACATCCACAGAATCGATATAATGACAGCTATTGTTATCCGTAATATCAACGTAATATCGTGTACCAGTAGTAGGACTTGCCACGGGACTTGGGCTTGTCGGGTTATCCAAAGAAGCTGCTGGCGTCCACAAATAACCCACCCCTCCGTTGGCCTGCAACTGTGTAGAACCATTCATGCATATTTCAGTGTTCGTGGAAACTGAAACCAATGCATCCGGGAAAATTGATATATCGACAGTATCTTTTGCATGGCACCCGGAGGCCGCCGTGCCATCAACTATGTACCGAGTCGGAATAGCAGGCGTTGCTATCGGGCTTTCCATGTTAGGATCGGAAAGCGTAGCAACTGGAGTCCAGCTATAATCAATCGCGCCAGTTGTCGTTAAGATGATGGAAGATCCTTTACAAATCGTGGTATTTGCAATTGTCTGAACAACCGGATGGTCTACAATGATATCCGCCTCCGCGTTTGGAGAGGTATTTATGGGGGAACACCTGATGCCATCCGTTATGGAAACAACGCTATAATGAGTTGTACCAGCAGGTGTAGACTGTACATGGAAGGGCACACCGCTTTCTATACCGGTAGCCGTAAAATTATTGATACCGTCGGTATAGACCATCGTAAATGGGCTTGACCCGGTGGCAGCGGTAAAGGTAAGCGAACCTTCCTCTCCAAGGCAAATAGAACTGCCGCCGAGTGTCCCGGATGGCAACATCGGATCAGCCCAATAATATTTACTAAGAAACGCGTCTTCCGCACCGTTGGAGGAAAGGATAGTTGTACCAGCTGTCGGATCGAAATCAACGTTCGTTCCCTTAAAACTACCCGTTAGGTAGAAAAGATTGGTTGCCGGCGAATAGGTACCTTGTCCGAAATCGTCCCCGGTCCCGCCAATTTTGAATGAACAACTGTACTGACCATCGAGAGAATACTTAGCGAGAAAAATATCGTAACCACCCGCGCTAACAAGATTGTCAACATTGGGAGATGGATCCATGTCGGAAGAGCCGGTAAACCCTCCAGTGAGAAACAGGTGGAAGCCATCTGACGCAATGCTCCATCCAAATTCGCCACCGCTGCCGCCAAAATTAAATCCCCAGACAAGGTTATTGGCGGAGCTGTATTTTGCGACAAAAACATCGGAAGGACCATTTGAAGTTATAGTATGAACACCTGCTCCGGGATCAATATCTATTGAGCCCCCAAAATCTCCTATAAGATATAAATTTCCAGCAGGATCAAATACCAAACTTCGCCCAACATCCGTGGAAGACCCTCCAATACTAAACGCGGATAAGTACTGGCCATCCGAATTATATTTGCCGATAAAACATTCGTATCCACCAAGAGATGATAGCAATGCAGCGCCTGGACCCGGATCAAAATCTTCATTAGTGCCTTGAAAAAATCCCGTTATCGCTACATTTTTACTGGCGTCTGTGGTTAGTCCAAAAATACCTCCGTCGGCATCGCCTAATCCAAAATTAAACGCCCACTGATAGTTTCCCGAAGCAGAATATTTAGATAAAAAGATCGAACCTGTTGTGGCATTTAATATGGCAGTTCCAGCGCCGGGGTCGAAGTCAACGCTTTCTAAAAAATGGCCGCCTACGTAGATATCGCCATCTATGTCAGTTGTAACACTAAGACCATTATCTAACCGCGACCCGCCGGTACCAAATGCCCAAAGAAAATTTCCATTGGGATCATACTTAGCAAGAAAACTGTCTCCCCCGTAGCCGGGATCCCCACCACTTTCACCATTACTTGTTAAAAGAAAAGTTCCGGGCCCTGGATCAAAATCAACATTTGCACCCCGAAAATATCCAGTAATAATTACATTTCCCCATTTGTCAACCGTAAGTGCGTTGACATTATCACGGTCGCTTCCTCCAAAATGAAATGCCCATAAAAACTGGCCTGAAGATGTATATTTCGCAACATATGCATCAAATACGCCAGTACTAGACATTAAAAAAGAACCGGGTCCCGGATCAAAATCGACATTGACACCTCCAAATCTTCCACCTTTATAAACATTACCTTGCGCGTCAGTATAAACCGCATTCGATACATCTTCACCGGAACTACCCACGGTGAACCCCCAATTCAACTGTTGTGAGAAAGAAAAATTACAGGTATGCAGAAAAATAAAAACCAGAAAGCAGGATAGTTTCCTCGTCATTTTCATCTAGCGGATAGTTTAATGGCTATCCCCAAATATAATAAATTCTATTTCAGAATCTCCGATGTATAATGAAAGGATATATCAGGATTATTCGCCTTCTCCGTGTTTAAAAACCACTCACTTTGCGCTAAATACACCATGTGCCCATCTTTATCCGCACCAATATTAGCCTGCTTAAAACGAGCAAATTCGGCCAATTTTTCCGCATCCTCGCTGGTTAGCCAACATGCCTTGAAAAATGGAAGCGAATTGAATTGAACCGATGCACCATATTCATGTAACAAACGGTATTGGATCACTTCAAACTGCAACTCTCCCACACAACCGATAATCTTCTTATTACCGCCAAATTGGGTAAATAACTGCGCCACACCTTCATCCGTTAACTGTAACAGACCCTTTTCCAATTGCTTGGTTTTCATCGGGTCTTTATTTACAACTTCTTTGAATATTTCCGGCGAAAAAGAAGGGATGCCAGTGAAATAAAAATCTTCACCCTCCGTCAACGTATCTCCAATCTTGAAATTCCCCGTGTCAAACAACCCCACCACATCCCCGGCATACGCATCCTCAATAATACTCTTATCCCGCGCCATAAAACTATAGGGGTTACTAAACCGCACCTCCTTATCCAATCTCACATGGTGAAAATATTTATTGCGTTCAAACCGGCCTGAACATACCCTGAAAAACGCAATCCGATCCCGGTGCTTTGGATCCAGGTTCGCATGGATCTTAAACACAAACCCACTTAATTTATCCTCCTCCACATCTACCAGGCGCTTCGTCGTTTCACGACTCCTCGGCGTTGGCGCAATCTTGATAAACGTATCCAACATCTCCTTCACACCAAAATTATTAATCGCGCTGCCAAAAAATACCGGGGCAACACGCGCCGCCAAATAGTCGTCAATATTCAAAGGACCATTCACACCATCTACCAATTCAACATCTTCCCGCAAAATCCGCGCATCCGCCTCACCCAATTTTTGATCCAATGCAGCATCCGACAAATCGGAGATCACCAAACTGTCCTCATCAGCCGCTTTCGTATTAGCCGTAAATAACAGCAGGCTTTTATCATGCAGGTTATACACACCCTTAAATTCCTTTCCGCTATTAATCGGCCACGACATCGGATGCAATTGGATCGACAATTCCTTTTCGATCTCTTCTATCAAATCAAACCGGTTCTTTCCATCCCGGTCCATTTTATTTATAAAAACAATTACCGGCGTATCCCGCATCCGGCACACTTCCATCAGCCTTCGCGTTTGATCCTCCACCCCGTTTACACTGTCTACCACAAGTATCACACTATCCACCGCCGTCAACGTCCGATACGTGTCTTCCGCAAAATCCTTGTGACCCGGTGTATCAAGAAGATTGATCAGGATATTATTATACTCAAAACTCATCACCGAAGTCGCCACCGAAATTCCGCGCTGCCGCTCAATTTCCATAAAATCGGAAGTTGCATGCTTCTTGATCTTATTACTCTTCACCGCCCCGGCCACCTGTATCGCTCCACCAAACAACAGGAATTTTTCCGTGAGGGTGGTTTTACCGGCATCCGGGTGACTAATAATCGCAAACGTGCGGCGACGCTGTATCTCGTTATGATATTTCATACTGTTGGGCAGAAATCCCTGCTCATTTTTAAGTCGGCAAAAGTACGAAAAAGCCCCTTCTGCACCTATTGCAAGCCACTCCCATTTCAGGAAGCCCTGAATTGCCTACTTTTGTTTATGCTCCGGCGCTCCGTTCAAATCATCGGCACCAGTTTTAAAATGGCCTTGCAGGAATTGTGGAAAAACAGGCTAAGGGCCATTCTTTCCCTTTTTGGTATCGCCATCGGCATCTTCTGCATCATCGGCGTACTGGTTACTGTAAATAGTCTTGAACACAACGTACGCAACGAAATACAATCACTCGGAACCAATACCATCTACATTGATAAATGGGATTACACAGCCGGCGGCGGGCCCGACTACCCCTGGTGGAAATATGTCAACCGGCCTTCTCCTAAATACCAGGAAGTAAAACAAATAAAAGAACGAACTGCCACGGCCAAATATGCCGCATTTGTTATCCAAAGCCACGATAATCTCGAATACGGAGGTTCCCAGTTATCCAATATCAATTTTTATGGCGTAACGGAAGATTTTGATGCCATTCAGCCGCTGTCTATCCCCAACGGACGCTATATTTCCGGGACCGACTTCAACCAGGGCACCAATGTAATTGTGCTTGGAGATGAAGTGGCCACCAAATTATTTGGCCGCGCAGAAGTTGCCGTTGGGAAAAAAGTTCAGGCACGGGGAAAAACGATGGTCGTTATCGGCGTAATAAAAAGACAGGGTAAACAAATGCTGGGCGGATGGGATTTTGACCAAAGCGCCATTATCCCCTACTTTTTTGCCCGGACCATGATGAATGAACGCCGATCAGACCCGGTAATCATGGTGCAGGGACTTGATAAACTTAGCAGCAAGGTGCTGAAAGACGATCTTACCGGGACTATGCGCTCTGTTCACAAACTCAATCCCTATACCGAAAATGATTTTGCACTCAACGATGTAAATGATTTTGGCGACATTCTTACCCCGATTTTCACCGGGCTTAATATCGGCGGCTGGATCATCGCGGCCTTTTCCCTGCTTGTGGGCACGTTCGGTGTGGCAAATATCATGTTCGTGTCCGTTCGAGAACGCACCAGCCAGATAGGACTTAAGAAAGCGCTCGGTGCCAAACGCTTCGTGATACAGGCTGAATTTCTGACGGAATCAGCGTTCCTCTGTATCATCGGCGGACTAATTGGCCTGGCACTGGTATATGTGCTGGCCATGGTTCTCACCAACCTTCTCAACTTCACCGTTTTCGTTTCCATGGGCTATGTAGCACTGGCACTCATCATCTGCATCATCGTGGGAGTGCTGGCAGGATTTATTCCCGCCGTTCAGGCGGCAAAAATGGATCCCGTTGTTGCCATCCGTGGCAAATAAAGCGCTTACAATAATTACCTTTGCGCCATGTCCATTTCGATCCTTGCAATTGAATCCAGTTGCGACGAAACCTCAGCAGCGGTTTGCGTAAACGGAAAGATACTTTCCAATTTTATCGCAAATCAATCCGTACATGAAAAATACGGGGGCGTAGTGCCTGAACTGGCTTCCCGGGCGCACCTGCAAAATATTGTTCCGGTGATACACACTGCCCTGCAAACAGCCGGCTGCTCGGTAAATGACCTGGACGCTATAGCATTCACCCAGGCACCCGGTCTTATCGGCTCGCTGCTGGTCGGAAGCCAGTTTGCCAAATCCTTGGCCCTGGCGCTCGACAAACCCCTGATTGCTGTTCACCACATGCAGGCACATGTGCTGGCCAACCTTATTGATGATCCCCAACCGGAATTCCCATTTCTCTGTCTCACCGTAAGCGGCGGTCATACCCAGATCGTACGTTGCCAGTCGCCCACCGATATGCAGGTCATTGGCGAAACGATCGATGATGCTGCAGGCGAAGCATTTGACAAATCGGCCAAACTTCTCGGACTTCCTTATCCTGGCGGTCCGCTTATCGACAAATACGCCAGGGAAGGCAATCCTAACCGGTTTCAATTTCCTGAACCGCAGATAGCGGATCTAAATTTCAGTTTCAGCGGACTAAAAACAGCTATTCTCTACTTTTTGCAAAATGCAGGGAAAAGCACACTTTACCGCGAAACAGAAAAAGCTTCTGCGGAAGAACGCGAGCAGTTTATTGCTGCAAACCTGCCCGATATCTGCGCTTCTATCCAGCAGCGCATCATTTCGATCCTGCTGAATAAGGTAAAAAAAGCTGCACTGCAGACCGGCATCCGCCATATCTGCCTCGCCGGCGGTGTATCGGCAAACAGCGGACTGCGTAAAAGCTTCGAAGAAATGGGACAACAGATGGGCTGGAAAACCTATATCCCGGCGTTCCAATACTGCACTGATAATGCAGCAATGATTGCCATTACCGCGTATTATAAATACCAGGAGGGCGCATTTGCCCCTCTTACCGTTACCGCGTCCGCCCGGGCGGAATGGTAGTTGACAACCAACTCCGGCACAGCTTTATAAATCATGAGCAATACCTGGTTTCGCTTCAAACAGTTTACCATCCACCAGGATCGCTGCGCCATGAAAGTGACCACAGACGCCTGTCTTTTTGGCGCATGGGTAGCCTCCCAAATCCCCCATTCGTCGCAGCCGAAAACGGTCCTGGATATCGGAACAGGCACCGGGTTGCTGAGCCTGATGCTGGCACAGGCACATCCCAACCTGCAAATTGACGCCGTGGAAATTGATCCGGAAGCTGCCCAACAAGCCCGGGAAAATTGCGCCAACAGTCCCTGGGGAAGCCGGATCCGTGTCATCGAAGGAGATATTATGGCGCTTTTACCAACTCTTCACAAAACCTACGATATCATTATCACCAACCCCCCATTTTACGAAAATGAACTGGTCTCAGAAAACAGGAAAAAAAATATCGCTCATCACAGTAATAATCTCATTTTAAACGATTTGATAGAAATAATTAAAAATAAAATATCAGATACAAGCGCTGTGTTTATTTTATTTCCAGCAA
Source organism: Bacteroidota bacterium (assembly GCA_048498035.1). Taxonomy (GTDB): domain Bacteria; phylum Bacteroidota; class Bacteroidia; order Chitinophagales; family Chitinophagaceae; genus CADEDV01. The sequence goes on from JBEHYT010000008.1 coordinate 76,589, forward strand.
AAAGAGAAGTAGCCTTTATTAATAAATTGAAGGAAAGTAATTTATCCAACAACCAAATTGTCAAAATTCAACAAACTCCGGCACACGCAGCATTCCGGATCTTTTGCCGCCTGGGAGGTAAAACGCAGATCAAATATGAAGAAAATATAATAATAACTGATTATCAAGGAAGATATACAGCTCAATTCATAAATTTATTGCAACCGTATTACTTGAAGCTGTAAGTAGGATCTTACGCCCCTTCGGCATACTCCCGAAGGTATTGATACTCTTCCATCAGCTCTCCCTTTTGCGCCATGGTGGCGCGGGTAATGATGTCCGACCCATTTCCCACCAGGTCTTCCAGCACGTGTTTAATCAGCTGCTCACCGAAATATCGCGACGCATCCCGCGGCAATTCATTCGGGAGATTACCTACTGCCATTATGTCTATTGATTCAGGTAGATAAGGCGCAGTCTTCTGCAGGGTCTGGCGATCCACGCCATATACCGGATCTTCAATGGTCTGATCGCCGAGATTGATGGGCACCGACCCACCCTCATCATCGGTGATATCCGCAATACTGCGGATGATGAAACGCTCATTCTTTACATCGTCTTTTTCAAAGAGACGCGGCACCCCTTTGTCCCAATACACCCCATTCATAAGAATGTCCGTTTGCTCTGCAAACGGCAAAAACACACAACGGTAGGCATCCGGGTGGTGGTGGAAATCCGTGCGACTATACCCCCCGTTGCCCCTGTGACGGTACAATTCCGGGCCTTTTAACTGGGTATAAACGGGATACGAAAACCGCCGCTCCAGGTATTCATCAGGCTCCACTTCATGAATGCCAAGGAGATTCATAATCTCCAGGATACCGTGGGCCACCCGGCCGGAACCGGTTACTGCGATCTTTACGTTTGGCAGACGAAGTCCAAAATAAGTATGTATTAACTCACGGAAACTGCGTTGTTTATACACCCTGTCTAAAGTAAAAAGTCCGGTCCTGTTACCGTATGCCATCATCCCATTATGGGCTCCCACTACACCGGCAAAGAAGCCAAAGCCAATGATGCGCTGCCCATCTTCATGCTCCAGGCACTCGTAATCGATCAGGCGGATCTGCTTGTCGAGGATTGCCTTCAGCAACTTCCGGTTATGCGGTTGCATCTTCTTGGTATGCGAAAAAAACAGGTAGGTTTTACCCGGGATAAGCTGACTTACCGGCACTTCTTTAATGCCCATCAGGATGTCACAATCACTCACATCATCTACCACCTCCACACCTGCAGAGATATATTCGCGGTCGGAAAAACAGCGGCTCTCCGAGTGCTGGGCTACCACTTTTACCGTGTCGCTATTTTTATGGATCCACTTGCACTGAGCAGGCGTTAGCGCTACCCTGTTATCGGCCGGTACCTTTCCTTCTTTTATTAGTCCAATCTTAACCATGGCTTCCAATTGAATGAGTTGCAAAGTTCGGTCTAAATTGCCCCTCCACAAACCGCAATTACCGGCAAAACCAACCAGTTATGCCAGTTTTGAAAATAAATTTGCGTAGCCAAATGGCTACATTTATATTTGTAGTCAAATAGCTACATAATGAATCTTCGCAGAGACGTTTTCCAGGCCATTGCGGATCCCACCCGTAGAAATATTTTGATTCTCCTGGCCTCGCATGCCATGACTGCCGGAGCCATTGCGGCCAACTTTAACTCCGCCAGGCCAACGGTGTCCCGCCATCTCCAGATCCTGACGGAATGCGAGCTGCTGGGACAAACCCAACAGGGCCGCGAAGTCTACTATCATCTTAATGCAACAAAAATGAAAGAAATCGCTGATTTCATTGAGCCATTCCGCCGTATGTGGGACGATCGTTTCAATAAGCTGGAAGATGTGATGAAACAATATCAATCAAACAACGAATAACATGGAATTTAAAACTAACGTGCAGGCAGAAGCCGGGCAGCAGGATCTCATTATTACCCGGGAGTTTGAACTGCCGGTGGAATTGCTTTTTAAAGCCTATACCGAGGCCCGGTTCGTAAGTCAGTGGATGGGCACATCCGTTCTAAAACTCGAAAGCCGCTCACACGGTAGCTATCAATTTGAGACGAAAGACAAAAATGGCCATGTGGTTTTTCGCGCCAACGGCGCCATTCACAATCTTGTTCCCAACAAGCAGATTGTGCGCACGTTTGAAATGGAAAATACCGGCTTCGGTGTTCAACTGGAAATTTACGAGTTTGAATCTTTGGATGCCAATCGCAGCCAATTGACCATGCACGTCATCTACGAATCATGCGCGGGCCGCGACAAAGTGCTGCAGCTTCCTTTTAAACAGGGTATCAATATGGCGCACAATCGCCTCCAGGAAATAATGACTTCAACAAATTAACCATGCGCAAAAGCAAATTGATTATTTATTGGATTGCCACCGCCTGGCTTTCGCTGGGGATGGTGTCTACAGGCATCACACAACTACTTGGCGTATCGGGCAACCCCGGCTATGTGCCGGATCTCGGGTACCCGGCCTACCTGTTGCCGCTCCTTGGCATTTCCAAACTCCTGGGCGTGATCGTCGTCCTTATTCCGCGCTATGCAGTACTCAAGGAATGGGCTTATGCAGGCTTTGCCTTCCTAATGGGAGGAGCTATTTTTTCTCACCTGGCCGTGCATGATGCTGCTTCAGCTATCTTCCCGGCGCTGCTATTAATGGTACTTACATTCTTATCGTGGTGGCTTCGGCCTGCATCGAGGTCGCTCGTTTTTCTTACATTTAAAAAAACAGCCGATGAATCCCGACGTTGATTTCTTTTTTGAAAAAGAAGGTCCGTGGCAAAAAAGCTTCCAGTTGCTCCGCAACATGGTGCTCGACTGTGGCCTGGAGGAGGCGCTTAAATGGGGGCAGCCCTGTTATACATTCCAGGGAGGCAATGTGGTGCTGATCCACGGGTTTAAAGAATATTGTGCGCTCCTTTTTTTCAAAGGCGCGTTGCTGGCAGATCCCAAAAGCAAACTCATCCAACAGACAGCCAATGTGCAATCAGCCCGGCAAATGCGATTTACCGGCGCGAAAGAAATTACGGCTGCCAAACCGATCATCAAATCTTATATCTACGAAGCGATAGAAGTGGAAAAAGCGGGATTGAATGTGCCGATGAAAAAGACGTCGGAATACAGCGTTTGTGAAGAATTCCGGGTGAAACTCACCAAAAGCGCTTCGCTCAGAAAAGCGTTTGAGGCGCTCACCCCGGGCAGGCAACGCGGTTACCTGCTTCATTTTTCAGCGGCAAAGCAATCTGCTACACGTATGGCCCGGGTAGAAAAAGCAATTCCCCGGATAATGAAAGGCAAGGGACTGACTGATTAACATACGTTTTTAAAAGCTGCTCCTGGCAGATGGCCAGCGAGCTCATTTCTTCTTCGTAAATTTGCAGTTTGGCGATGCTGGTCAACTGCCGGCAAAACAGATCGCCGACTGAAAAATGAATTATTTCGAACTGTTTGATATCCCTGTGGCGTTAAAATTGGATCCTTCGCTCCTTTCGGCGCGGTTTTTCCAGTTGAGCCGGGAAACGCATCCCGATTATTTTGTGTCGGCTGGTGCGGATGCCCAGGCGGAAGCGCTTGATAAGTCGGCGCTGCTGAACAAAGCCTGGGTAACGTTTCGCAATCCTGATGAAACGATAAAGTATGTATTGCAATTAAAGGGATTGCTGGAAGAAGAGGAAAAATATACGCTCCCGCCGGATTTCCTGATGGAAGTCATGGAAATCAATGAGCAATTAATGGATAGTGATGATGCGGACGTGGCTGCGGCGGTGAGCGCGTCTATTAACCGGATTCAACAAGAAATTTATGAACCTGTTCAGGAAATTGTGGAGAGCTATCAGGAAGGTGTTACTTCCGAAGAAGCGCTGCTGCGAGTGAAAGAGTATTATTACAAAAAAAAATACCTGGATCGCATTCGCCGGGAATTAGCCGGAAAGCAGTAATATTGCAGCCCGTTTGGCCCGGGTGGCGGAACTGGTAGACGCAGCAGACTCAAAATCTGCCGCCGGCAACGGTGTATCGGTTCGATTCCGATCTCGGGCACTTGATTCACAATCGGTTATAAAGGCTCCAGTTTGGGGCCTTTATTATTTGCGTGCAAGTTGCCGCAGCCGTTTTACTTTTCGGAAAGAAGAAAGGCTGTCCAACAAAATTCGGAACAGGCATCAATATATTTCTTACTTACCAGGCAGCTGCTATCACTACGATGTGTTGATCCGACTAAAAAAAATCAAGAGTATTTCAATCTTCAAATTTATACTCAAAAGCCCCGATATCAGTCACCTTGTTCTGCGGAACCGGTATTCCATGGTAGTCCTTAGCAACAGTATTATCAATACGCTTTCCGGCATCAATAGCAGGAGAACCCGGCTTAACACGGAAGAGCAGCATTTTATCCAGCCCTTCCCAATTCTTCACATCGGCGGGCAGGTTGAACAAAGGATTCGCCCTCAGCCCATTTACCTGTTCGGGGCAGTTGATCATGTTATTTGCGTAAATGATATTGTTATAAAAAACAGATCCCGGACTTAGCGCCGCATTGAGGTCTGCAGAAGCGGGAACAGCATCGTTTGCATAATAGTAAATGTTATTAGCGTAAAACGTCTCTTTGGGCCAGCCACCCCAATTCTTGGTATAAAATAACCTGGTGCCTGTAAACTCTTCATAAGGTTCTGTGGGCTTTACCATATCCCGGTCTTTATAGATCACGTTATTGTAGATGCTGCTGTTGGTTGCAACGCCGGAAAGGCGCAAACCGTGATGCCCGTTGTTGTAAAATACATTGTAGCGCACGATAGTGCCGTTGTTAAAACCGCCTCCCTTTGCAGGACCACCTGTAATTAATATGTCGCCATACTCATTATGGTGAGCATAGTTAAACTGGAAGATTGTATTTTTTGACTTGTAATCGCTGTCGAAACCGGCAGCATCTGAATCTCCCGTATTATATACCGTATAGCATGCTTCATTATATTGCCAGAGCGCGTTATCACAATTAAAACTGAAGCATGCATTGCCCGACAACTCAATGGAACATTTTTTAAACAAATTGTATTCCATCAGCGGCGCATCGGCAACCCGTACGATAAGACCATCAGAGCTTGTTTCTTCAAATACATTTTTCCGGATCACTACATTTTTGCTCGGCACCCAGTTGATATTGGTGGTCAGCGTACGGTTTGACCAGCTTGACTGGTTAACTGCGCCATGCCTGCCTACCCGGTAAAACCGGCAGCCTTCTATATGGTAGCCGTTCATGTACGTGGGAATATTATTGCCAGTGATCTCCAGTGATAGCCCGGCATTGCGTTTGGCATAGAGGTCGCCATCGTCCTTCCCTTTGTTCCCGATAATATTATGAACGTTCAAATTTCGGAAGTAAACATGATTCACTTCTCCCCTGTCTTCCGCCTGGTAATAAATACCCCGCCTGATGGATGGAATATCGCTGGCAGATTGTGTAATATCAAGGTCTTCCACCTCAACATACGGTATGTTGAACAGCATAAGTGAGAATGACTCCTTCCCTTCTGCATCCAGTACCGGTCGATCTCCTTTCCCATAAGCTCCGATCCTGGTTATCTTAGTTGATGATGGAATGATCTTCGGGAATAAAGAGCCTTTGAACACGCAGCCTCTTTTAAAAAGCACCTGGTCGCCCTGCCGCAGAAAAACAGACTCCACTTTTTGCAGTGTTTTCCAGGCAGTCTGTTGCGTTCTTCCACTGGCATTATCGTTCCCGTTTATCGCATCAACATAATACGTGGCAGTAGTTGACCTGAGTGACGGTTTCCCCGCTTCCAGGCTTAAATATGGCAGTTTACCTGAACTGTTCTCCTTTGCATGAAATTGAACTGCGTCCACTTCTTCCTGTTGCTCCCGTTCAACCAATACCAGCGTGATCTCTTTTTTTCCCGCGGAAACAACATAATTGATATAGGGTGTAATATCGAGCTGGTAATACTGTTCAGTACTTGTTAATGAAAGTGTACCAATAAAATCGACACGAGAGGGTTTGCCACCTGCCATTCCAGTCAGGGATTGATCCGACCATTTGCCAACGGCGGAAAAAACGTCAATCTTCCTTGTTCCATCGGCCTTGCCGTAAATATTAAATTTTACCGACCTGAACCTATTTTTCGCGTTCGACAGATCAAACAGAATATAAGATTGAGCCGTAGCGCCCTGCCGCTTGTTATACCGGGTGATCAACACATTCTCCATTCCAAAGTTTGCAGCTGCTTTTTCTCCAGCCAGGTAAATATAGCCGTCGGCTTTTGGCGTGAGCTTTACCTGAGCCGCCGCATAATGGCCCATACCACAGAGAAAGAAACCCTGGATGAAAAGTGATAACAAAAAAGAGAACAATTTATTTTTCATTGTAAACAGCCATTTAAGCATTTAGAAAATGAAATTTAATACCTGTCCGTAATCAATCGCACTCAGCCTTATGTCACTGCTAATTTAATTTGATAACCCTTATCGCGTTCAATACTGTTTTTCCCTCCACGGGATCGAAGTCTACCGTAATTCCTTTTTCATTCATAACGTTCACCGGTATTTTTTTTATAATGGCATTGGCAGTATTTCCATGATCTGCAAGCGCAAAATGAGTAAGTACGGGTCGGGAATTGATTTGGATATTCATAACCGGGTGGACTTTTGATTTATTGACAGCATTGTTGCCCAGGTTATAGACTGATATATTAGTGGAATCAACAACCAGATCCGCCCAGTACAAATAAACGGCATATTGTCCAACGGGCACATCCAGCCGGAAGGATTGGATACCTTCCCGTTGCGTTTGAAAGATAGGATCATTATCCGTATTCCTGATATCCAGCGAAGTGAACGGCAGGAAGCCGGATTTGGTTTTCGGTCGCACAGGTTTCCCCCCAATGTATCCCCAACTTCCTCGTGTATAAGGCTGTTCAGGTATCCATACGATCCTGGCATCCCTGTCTTCAAAATACCGGTTTGAGCCTAACATTACATTTATTTCGTCTATTCCCTTATTTATGATATTTACAGGCATTAGCTTAAAGTTGATTTCGGCAAAATCGAACGTTTTGTTGCCAACCCTTAGTTCCAATGTATTTTTGCCGTTTGTAAATGGTAATTCAAGGTCAACATAATGATCCGCGATGTCAACTTGTTTGAAAAAAGCGCCATTTTGATATACATCCACTTTCGGCTGATTGGAATAGATTTTTAGCGGCTGCCAGCAAACACCCTTCCCGTTGTCGGTACCCGCCCGGTGCGCCCAGGATTTACTTCCAATATAAGCCATTGGTTCTTTTAACAGGGCTACTTTATAAAGCAGGTATGTATTTTTGAGTTGGCGGTCGCCGCTGGTAATCCCTTTTGTGTTTACATGCGGAACTGCATCCGTGCGACCCTCGGAGTAAAAATCGTTGAGGTTCCAGATAGTGGCGCCGGCAATATAATTGTTCCGTAAGATCGTTTTCAGGTAATGTTCATGGTATAAGTCGCCGTATTCAACGGTAAAATCAAATCGCTCGGGTTTGAAGCTGTGAAGCCTGTCGTCTACATCTGCTCCATATTCAGTAATAATTGTAGGAATTGACGGATACCGGTCATGGTAATCTGTAAGAAACCGGTCAAAATCGTCCAGCGTTCCGCTATACCATCCCTGGTAAAGGTTCCAGCCAACGATCATCGGTACATGAATGAGATCAGTTTCTTCGTATCGCTTTAATGAACCATGAAAGGGAATCATCGTGTATCTCCCGGGATCCAGTTTCCGCAGCAGGCTGTCGATCTCGGTTGCCTGGCGGTGCACTTCGTGGCAATATTGCTTATAACGCACACTATCATTTAAAAATGGCGGCCGCAGCATCACTTCGTTCATATATGCCCAGATAACAACCGACGGATGATTAAAATTCTGTTTTACCATCTCCGTAGCCATCTGCAGGGAATTGTCCAGGAACTCATCTGATTCCGTTATTTCATTTACAATCGGTATTTCTACGGAAGCGATGATGCCCAGTTTGTCGCACATTTCCAGTATCAGCGGATCCTGCGGATAATGTGAAACGCGAAGCATATTTCCTCCCATTTCTTTCAACAGGCGAATATCTTCCACGTGCAATTCATCAGGCAATGCGTTGCCCATACCGGTATAACACTGGTGCCGGTTGGTACCAATGAGTTTGAGATGTTTCCCATTCAGGCTAAAACCACTGTCTGCGTCAAAATGAAACCAGCGAAGACCAAAACTATTGAGCTGGCTGTCCAGCTCTTTGCCTGTCTGTACATCTCTAATAACCGTTTTTAACAAATAAAGCCGTGGCGAGTCGGGCGACCACAACAATGGTTCCTCGATGGTAAATTCTTTGGTAAATGTTGTCTTTAAACTTTTAGCCGGCAATACAGCGGGTTGTTGCACCGTATAAATTTCCCTGCCGTTGGGGTCAATGATCGTTTGGATGATTTGAACTGTGCTGTTATTGTCAACGCGATTGTCTAAAAGCGTCTGTACTTCAACAACCGCTCTTTTGTTGTTGACGGAGCGGGTGCTGATATAAATGCCGTCTGATGCAAAATCGCCCACAGACAACGCCGTTTTTTCTTTTACTTCTATAAACAGGTTGCGGTAAATACCGCCGAAAAAAGTGAAATCAGCTGTCAATGGAGGTATAGAGGTATTTAAACTATTATCTACTTTTATGGCGATGAGATTAGTTGTGCCAGGTACGATATAGTCACTGATGTCAAAGGAGAAACGCGTGTAACCGCCTTTATGCGTTCCCACTTTTTTTTCATTGACATACAATTCTGTTACCTGGTTGGCTCCATCAAAATAAATGCTTGTAATTTTTCCCTTCGTGGTGCTATCGATAAATAAATTCTTCCGGTACCAGCCCACTCCCCTGTAATACCCTGGAACATCATCTGCCGCATCCAGCCTGTTCCATGTATATGGCAGGTTGATGATTTTCCATTTGCTGTCATCGCAGCTTCGCAATTGATTACCCGGTTTATCAACCAAACTGAATCGCCAGGCTTCATTGATCGTATATCTACCGGCAGCTTTCAGGACAACAATCGGGATAAGAAAAAGTGCAAGAAGCAGCGATTTTTTAACCGGCAATAACATCCAGGAATAATAATTCTTCAATTGATTCACAACCATAAAAAAACCTTTGTCGAAGCGCTGGGATGAAATTTATCGATACAGGAAGATGTTCTGTAAATAGTAGCTGGAAAATCGGATATAAGCGGCCGGTCACTAATAAGATTGATCTGTCTATCAATAACCGACCGCCAATATCCGGAACCGGGATAGCCTCCTCAATAGCCTGTTGTTTGCGGAAAATTCTGCGCACCCATCGCATCTATCTGGTCCTGGGGTATGGGCCAGTTGACATGAAAAGGCTGCACGTTGTACCGTACACGAAAATCGTTATCCGAGCCATTGAAATCAGCATAATAATTCGGGTTTGGGCCAAATGCCGGATCCCTGCCATCGGAAATACCATAGGTGGCGGCATTGTATCCTGCCGATGCAGCCGGGAATTTCGTGAAGTCACCGGCATATTTCCGCACCTGGTCGTACCATATCCCATTTCGCTTCAGGAAATCCCATCTTCTTCCTTCAAAAGCCATCTCGCGTGCCTGCTCATCCATGATCATTTGAAACGTAAGCGGACCCGCCTCTGTGGCGTTGCCCGCCCTGGTCCACGTTTTGTTGTAGTAGGCAAGCGCTTTTACCTGGTTGCCCAGGTGAAACCATGCTTCGGCAGCCAGCAGGTATGATTCTGCCAACCGGTAAACCATCACATCTTTATAACTTCCTGTAGCTCCATCAGCATCCAATGGTTTATTCCACGCATCGTACATTTTAATACTGGAGGGTAATATGTTTCTCCGGTCCAGTTTGGTGCCTGTTGCGGCAGAAATATCCCGTCCATAAATCGTATCACCTATCTGTATCGTTACGGGCGCCCCGGTCCTGTTCATCGTGGTATAGTACTGTTTACCCGTGGAGGCGTCCGTTTTCAATTGAGCAACGGGAATAGTGATCAGCTTATTGGGATTCTGGTAAGTATAGTAGATCTTGTAATAGGCTGATCTCCGTTTATCTCCGGTAGGGTACCTTGACATTAAGTAACTGTTCGGAAATGCAAGCCCCCACTGCTTGCCTAAATTGTCCGTATTATATTTTACCAATGTTCCATTTTCAAGTTTGTGCGTGTAGTCAATTTCTGCAATGATATTGATGAACTGGGAACCGATCCTGTGTCCCGAACCGCCGCCTCTTTCTTTTGAAAAACGAAGCGCGAACAATGTTTCGCTGGTAGCATACAGATCACTCCGGTTAAATACCTGGTCTGGTGTAGATTCCAGGTGTACCGTGCCTTCAATATCTATGCTATCCACCTGCTGTGTTACAGTAGTCCAGTCCTTTGCCCAGGCAGCAATGAGCGCCAGTTGATGACGGGCACTTGCTTTGGTAACGCGTCCCAGGTTACCTGCATCCCAGTTCAGCGGCAATCCGTTTATCGCCCTTTTTGCATCCGCGTACATCAGCTTAAACACGTCTGCACTATCTGCAGGCGTATAAACCAGGTCGTTCATATTTTCCTTCGTCACAGGCTCCGTTGACAGGAAAAGCCTGGAAAACCTTGCCCAAAGACCGTAATAACAATAGGCTCTCCAGAAAGACGCTTCCGCCACCGTTTCCTTCGACTGATCACCAAATTGGGCTCCGTAATGGATAATCTCATTGGTTCGACCAATAATATAATACCGATGCGTCCAATATGGACTGTACATAAGGCCATTGATATTGGAAGTGGGGCCGGGTGATGTGAAGCGCGACAGGTTAGCGTCATCACCAGTCGTAAATACACAAAGGTCAGTGCCGCGTTCATTCCATATAGAAGCGGCCAGTATGCCATTGGCAGTGCCTTTAGACACCAATCCGCGTTCGTAGGGATATAGCGCGAGCACCATTTTTTGAAGTCCTTCCGGTGTCTCAAAAAGAGTGTTGGCCGTAAAGCTGTCTTCCGCTTCTTCCGTAAGATATTTTTTGCAGCTCCCCAGCAACAATACAGTCAACGAGCAGAAGAATAGTGCATATTTTTTCATAACGTTTCTTTAATTAATTAAAAACTCAGGTTGATACCAAACGTAAATCCGTTGGTTTCGGGATAGGATGACGGTTCCTTTTCGGGACTGTATGATTTGTAGTGAGTAGCAGTAAAAATGTTTGTTCCGGTAGCATAGATCCTTAACCTTTCGATATGCCACCGGGAGGTCAGGTTTTTATTCAGCGTGTAACCTATCGTAGCGGATCGAAGCCTGAAGTAAGAAGCATCCCGCAAACCCAGTACACCAAAATAGGGAACAGCAGCTGTGTATTGCGGCCTTGGTGCTTCGTTCGACTTATTATCCGGTGTCCAGTAGTTCACTTTTATCCCATTCAGTTTTCCATTCAGGCTTCCGCCATAATTAAAGTCGTAGTAGAACGGATTATTCTTGGTAACGCCTTGCACGGTATAAAACTCAAGGTTCATATCAAAATTCCTGTAGATCAGTGAAGAGTTGATCGTTGCGTACCAATCCGGATCAAGGTTGAATACTTTTCTGTCGTCGGTAGTTATTTTACCATCGCCATTATAATCGAATAGTTTTATGCTACCCGGCGTAGGCGCAGCGTCACCTGGCAGGTATTGATCCGGCGTGGGCGTTTCGCCTTCCTGCCAGATACCGCCAAACACATAGTTATAACTCACGTTGATCGGCTGCCCGATAAACCACCTGTTGTTAAGATCATTGATAGGTTTTCCATTGTCATCCACGCGACCATCAATTTCAAGTATCCTGCTTTTCTGTGTGGATATGGAACCACCGAGCGTCCAGCGAAGATCTTTTTTATCAATAATGACACCGTTCAATGAAAACTCCAGGCCATTACTCCGGGTCTTTCCAAGGTTGTCCCACATGCTGGTATAACCAGTGATGGAAGCAACTGTACGTTTTACAAGCAAGTCATTGGTGGTGGTGGAATAATATTCGAGTGTGGCATTCAGCCTTTCTTTGAAGGCTACAAAATCAATTCCAACATTATAGGAACCGGTGGTTTCCCACTTCAGCGCTTTATTCAGCAATTCGCTGGAAGGCAGATAACCGATGTTTAAGGTATTGGAACTACCCAGCAGGTATTCATAGCTGGTGGAGAGACCCAGCGTTCTGTAGCTTGGAATAGCCCAGTTACCCACCTTGCCATAGCTGAGTCGAAGCTTGAGTAAATTGATCCATTCCGTGTTTTTCAGGAATGGTTCATTATTGATCTTCCAGGCTACGGCCACTGAAGGCATGGTTGCCCATTTATTCGCAGCACCAAAAACGGAGGCACCATCTCTTCTCACCGAAGCCGTCAGCAGGTATTTATCCAGCAGCCCGTATTGAACACGGCCTGCAAATGAAACCGAATGCGTGCGCTGGATGCTACGTGTTACACCATCAATCGTGGCATCTGCCGCCATATCCCATTTAAATGCATCGGACGGTGAGTTGATAAAGCTGAAACCAGTTGTTTTTTGCAGATCCTGGTCAAAACTTTGAAGGAATGTGAGTCCGAGATTATGATGCCGGTTCCGAATAGGAACCGTATAGTTTACCAGGTTCTCAATTAAAAAGCTCGACCTGTTAAAATTACTGATCGAACCTTCACCGGTTGAACCCGGGTATTTTGTCGTTCTGTAAGAACCACTCTCGCGGTTATTGGTGCGTACGTTAGCACTTAGCTTGTAAGAAAAGCCTGGGAAAAGTTTAAAATTGGCAAAGGTGGAGAGTACCAAATACTCATCTCTTTGCTCATTATCCCGTTCCCTGTTGTACCAAAGCGGGTTCACGGTTCCCGATGTGTTTATTTCCCGCAGCAGTTGGCCAGTGCTGTCAAACGCTTTTGCCAGTACAGGAACGGTTAGAATAGAACTAAACCGGCTGCCGTCATTCAATTCTGTTTTAGCCCTCGTGTACGAAATATTTGTACCCATGTTGAGCCATTTGGCAACTGTGTAATCCAGGTTCACCCGCAAATTACCCCGCTGGTAACCCGATTTATCAACCACACCATCCTGGTTAAAATATCCCATACCGATGGCATATTTCATTTTGTCGCTGCCTCCCCTGATGCTAATTTCGTTACCATTCTGCAAGGCATTTTTTATCATCAGGTCTTCCCAATTCACGAAGTCCCGGTTGATATACGAATCATACATCACCTGGTCGTTCAGCACTACATTGTAATTGATATTATCCGGCGTACCCAGGTTACCCACGCCGTCATTGTATTTAGCCCAGTATTCCAGCTTCACAAATTCATCGGGAGAATACAGGTCAAAGTTTCGATGTACGCTTTGTACCGTTACATAGGAATTAACATCCACGCTCACCTTTCCTGCCTTACCCCTTTTGGTAGTTATTAGTATGACTCCATTGGCTGCGCGGGAACCGTAAATCGCCTGCGAAGAGGCGTCTTTAAGAATGTCGATCGACTCAATATCGCCCGGGCTCAGATCGTCAATATGGGGAACGATCATCCCATCTACAATAAATAAAGGAGACTGGTTGCTGCTTAATGACCGGTTGCCGCGGATCCTGATGTTGGCGCCACCACCCGGTGAAGTAGTGCCGGAAGTTACCAACACACCCGGCGCCTGGCCCCGAAGCATATCGGATACATTGGCCGTAGGAAATTTTTGCAGGCTTTCCGGTTTAATAGAGGCAACAGAACCGGTCAGATCCTTTTTCCGGGAGGTTCCGTACCCAATTACCACCACCCCATCAAGCGTTTCAAGATTTGGCTCCATGGAAATGGTAAGCTGGCTCTCGCTGCCCAGCTTAACCTCTTTTGGCTGGTAACCGGTATGGGTAAACAAAAGCGTGGCTCCGGGGGCGGCCGTTATGGTAAATTTGCCCTGGGCGTCGGTTACCGCCACTCCTTTCCCGTTTATACTGATGCTGACATCGCTGACCGGCTTTTCAGCGTTGTCCCTGACCATACCCGTTACCCTGTTTTGGGCCTGGACACAAAGACCTGAAAGAAAAATGACCCAGAAAACGGTGAAGAATCGACAGGCACGTGGGTTTCCCCATAGCCTTTTTAGTAAGCTTTTTTTCATATGCGCATGCTTAGTTTTGAGATAATAAGTGGCATAAAGAAGCAGCTTTTATTTCAGCAGGGGCATAACGCAAATCTGTAAAAGAAAAAGAAAAGTCTTTTTTGTAAATCGGTAGAAATGAAACGGTAAGACGTACTTTTCTTCTATTTTATCGGACTTTTATCCTATCCATAGCCCTTTATTTCCCCGAATTTTATAGCAAGAGCTCCTGGCTGGATAATTATTTCATATTTCCGGGCCACGGTGTTATGAATGATGGGGAATTCGGAAAACGATTGTTGTAAAAACGGAAATTGTATATTGCTTTTCGCATGAAGATCAGATCAGTTCTTTTGTGTTTTGCCAGCATTATTGCCCAGGCCGCCTGCTCCCAAAGCCTGGTGTTTAACCACCTGAAAACAGCCCAGGGACTATCCCACTCCAGCGTAAATTCAATTTACCAGGATGAATTCAACCAGATTTGGATCGCTACACGCGATGGTTTAAACAGGTATGATGGCTATAAAATAGAGATCTTCCGCCCCGTTATTGATGATGTAAATGGCATTTTCGGCAACAATATCCAACGGGTTACCGGGGATAAAAAAGGCAATATTTTTATACAGTGTACGGCCGGACTGGTAACCTATGATCTTCGAACGGAGGAGTTTAAGGTGATCCGGCGCGATAGTATCCGCTTCATCAGCTACGGTAAAAGCAGGTTATGGATCGGTCAGCAAAACCAGGTCAACTACCTGGTACCCGGAGAAACCGTGATCAGGAATTATGCCACACTGGATCCTGCCGCACATGTTACCAGCATCATGGAAGATGGGTTTTCCAACTTGTACGTAGGCACACAATCCCAGGGCCTGGTGTTGATTGATGTAAATGGACGAAGTACCGTTTTGATAAAAGATATCAGCGTGGTTTGCACCATCGTCGATAAGCAACAACGAATCTGGGTGGGCACGCTCAACAGCGGGCTGTTTTGCATTGATACAAAAGGAAACATTACAAATTATACCAATCAGCTAAACGACAAGGAATCTATTCCAAATAATTACGTAAGAGCCATCTGCCAGGATGACCTCGGGTATTTCTGGGTAGGCACCTATGGCGGGCTGGCCAGGCTTGACCCCGAGACCAGGAAATTCAGGAATTTCAAATATGCCAGTTTCGATACCTATTCCATTGGAAGTTCTTCGATCTGGTGTATTACAAAAGATATACAGGGATCCCTTTGGATCGGCAGCTTTTTCGGGGGTGTTGATATTATTGACCCGGAATTTTCTTTCTACTCGTATTACAGACCTTCCGTAGACAACAAAGGAATAAGCAGTTCTATCGTCAGCACCGTATCTGAAGATGAAAAAGGAAACCTCTGGATTGGCACAGACGACAAAGGACTAAACTATTTTGACCGGGCAAAAGGGACTTTCGATCATTATACCCACAGTGATGCGGACCCGAATTCGCTTACTTCCAACACCATAAAAAACACACTCTTTGACAGGGAGAACAATTGCCTGTGGATCGGCATGCACCTGGGAGGATTGAATAAACTCGATCTAACCACAAAAAAGATCACGAGGATCGACCTGCATTCCGGGAAACCAGCCGTCGACAATTATGTACGCAGCATCATCAAGTTTGGCGACAGCCTGTTGCTGGGCACCCATTTCTCAGTGTATGTCTATGCTATTAAGACAGGTGTCATCACCCGCCTGCTTGATAAAAAACACACTGAAACCAACAGGCAGGTATGGGATATGATGCTGAGTTCTGACAATTCCCTTTGGTTTGCCACCTCCGCCGACGTTTTCAGGTATGATTTCAGAACGAGGACGCTGGAAAAATATCTCTACCACAACAGGAAGGCTGGTATAGATGAGAGCATCACACTTGCCAGCTTTTTTGAAGATAAAAAAAAGCGGGTCTGGATAGGCTCTGCCAACAAAGGGATTGGGCTTTATAACAATAGCCAGGACACAATAAAGTTCCTGAATACATCCAACACGAACATAATAGACGACTATATTCTTGGCATCAATGAATCACCAATGGGATACCTTGTGCTTGCAACCAACAAGGGATTATCTCTTCTTGACGTGGAAAAAAATATTTTTTATAACTATTACAATGATTTTTTCCCATTTGAATCACTGAATGAAAGAAGCGTTTATAAGACCAGGTCGGGCGAAATCGTATTATGCAGTTTAAACGGGCTGCTCATCCTCACGGAAAGAGACCTGATGTTGAAGCCCAGGGATTATGTAATTAACCTCACGGCTTTATATGTCAACAACAAACTGATAAAACCGAAAGAGGAACCCGGCATCATCGGCGAGTCCATCCTTTATTCAGACAAAATTGAGCTGAACAATAGCCATTCCGTATTTTCAGTAGAATTCTCTACATCCAACTATATAAAAGCCCTGCAGCCGGAGATACAATATATATTGGAAGGATTTGACAAGGAATGGGTAAATGTACATGGCAACAACAACCTCATTACCTATACCAATCTTAACCCGGGTAAATATATATTAAAGATAAGAGGGGTAAACAAGCTTACGCAACAAAATATTCCGGTGAAAGAAGTGGAGATCATTGTTGATCCTCCATTTTATAAAAGCTGGTATGCCTACCTGTTTTACTTTTTATTGGCTGGCGGACTTTTGATATTGATCCTTTACCAGGTAAAATTAAGAGCATCGTTGAAATATGCGCACCTGGAAAAAACCCATATTGAAAAACTGAACCAGTATAAACTTCGTTTTTTTACAAACGTATCGCACGAAATTCGCACGCCGGTAACGCTGATCATCACACAACTTGAAATGTTGCTGCAGCGTACAGACCTGTCACAATCCATCCGTAATAGGTTAACGAATATTGCGCGGAATACAAATAATCTTAAGGTACTGATCAATGAGCTCCTTGATTTCAGAAAGCAGGAACAGGGTCATCTGCAGCTAAAGGTTTCAGAAAACGACCTGATAAAATATATCGAGAACATCTTTTATTCCTTCAAGGATCTCGCGAATTACAAACATATCCATATTTCATTTATCCATAATGAGGATGAATTGAAAATGTGGTTTGATGCTAATCAATTGTATAAAGTATTTGTCAACCTGCTATCCAATGCGTTCAAATTTACTCCCGACAAAGGGTCCGTTAGCGTGGAGGTAGAGAAAAAATCCGGTTGGGTAACAGTCGCTATTTCCGATACCGGGATCGGGATTGGCAAGGAGGACATTGATAAACTTTTTGAGAGTTTTTACCAGGGTGAAAACATACATAATGCCAATGTAGAACCGGGAACCGGGATTGGACTGGCGCTGGCTAAAAATATTATTGAAGCGCACGGTGGAACCATTTCGGTGCAAAGCAAAGAAAATAACGGAAGCGTCTTTTCGGTTTCATTGCCGCTGGTGCACCCGACATTAACTGGAAGTAAAACCGAAACTACTGCCAAAGAAACGGACTACCGGGAGGAACTCTATTTACCCGATGAAAGTTTCCTGGAAGAGATCCGGCAACAACAACCGGAAGGAGTTGCTACCGGGGCTGTCACTATTCTTATTATAGAGGATAATGAAGAGCTGCTGGAATTGCTGTGTAACATTTTTACATCCGTATATACTGTGATAAAGACAACAAATGGTGATGAAGGATTTAAGATGGCGATAGAATCAAAACCCGATATTATCCTGTCGGATATCATGATCCCTGGTATGTCAGGGATTGAGCTATGCAAAAAAGTAAAAAGTAACCTGGAAATCTGCCATATACCGGTGGTATTATTAACAGCCCGTACGGCAGCAGAAAGTAACCTGGAAGGGTTAATGGCAGGCGCCGACGACTATATCACCAAGCCTTTTAATACCAGGATATTGATATCAAGATGTAATAATCTTATCAATAACAGGATCATCCTGCAAAGGAAATTCCGGACAAGCCCCGACCTGGATACGTCCCAGTTAGCCGCCAGCAAGCCCGACCAGGAATTACTGATCCATGCTATTGCAATAATCGAAGAACATATCGGCAACCCGGAATTCAACATCACGGTATTTGCTAATAAAATGCTGATGGGCAGAAGTTCATTATTTTCCAAAATAAAAGCCATTACCGGTCAAACACCGAAAGATTTTATTACAACGATAAGGATGAAAAAAAGCCTTGTTATTTTGAAGGAAAGCCCGGAGATGCCTGTATCAGAAATAGCTACGCTGGTTGGATTTAATGATACGTCTTACTTTATCAAAACGTTTAAACAACACTTTGGCATTACTCCCAAACAATACAGGATAAAGGAGTAGGAAAAAGACCGGGTGCTGTAAAATGCCATCATTAATAAATTGATCGTCATTTACTTAATAAGTTCAGAAAAGAATATGCCGGTTTGCGATAAAATTTAGTAATATTGCTAATTAAATTAGTAATTGCAGGCCGCTGCCCACGATATTATCAACCGACTGCAACAGGAATTGTTAGTCTTGCAGGGACTTAAATCTCCCAAAGCGGGACTGGCTCCGGATACAGGACTTGGACTGATCCGGCATGCATTTCCCAACCAGCAGTTTCCCCTAGGCGCTGTACATGAATTTTGTTGTGACAACCGGGAAATGCTCGCTGCCACTTCAGGATTTGTAAGCGCTATTACCGGGCGACTGATGCAAACAGGTGGTGTGCTGATATGGATCGGGAACAGGCATCTCCCCTTTCCGCCTGCACTTTGCCAGTTTGGGATACGGCCGGATCATGTTGTTTTTATACGTCCGGGTAAAGACCGTGACATTCTGTGGACCATGGAAGAAGCGCTTCACTGTGAAGGCCTGGCAGCAGTGGTAGCTGAAACCGGTACATTGGATTTTACAGCCGCCAGGCGTTTGCAACTGGCCGTGGAAAAAAGCCAGGTCACGGGATTTTTACTCCGTACCCAGCAAGGTGTAGCTGTTACCACAGGTTGTGTAACACGATGGAAGATCAGCGCTGCGCATAGCCATACTCCCGGAGAATTACCAGGCGTGGGCTATCCCTGCTGGAATGTAGACTTGCTGAAAGTGCGCAATGGCAAACCCGGTAGCTGGCAATTACAATGGAAAAAAGGCGCTTTTCACCTGGTACAACCTGCTATTACCCCGCCATTGCAGGTGCATCGCAAAACAGGCTGATATGTGTGCAAGATTTGTAGCGATCGATTTTCCGTATTTGAAAACGGACTGGATCAGTTTCCGCCACCCGGAATTGCGTGATCAGCCCCTGGTAGTGGCAGCGCCAGATCATGCACGATTATGTATTACCGCTTCCAATGTAAAAGCAGAGCAGGCCGGTATTTTCAACGGTATGCCTGTAGCTGATGCAAGGGCAATTGTTCCGGGATTGCAGGTTATCCGGGACCGTGAAGGATTGGACCAGCAATTATTAGCACGTATCGCAGAAGGCTGTATCCGTTATACACCTGCTGTTGCCCTGGATGGTATGGGTGGACTTTTACTGGATAGTACCGGTTGTGCGCATTTATGGGGAGATGAAAAAAATTATCTCGCAGACATCGCGAAGCGACTGGCAAAATGGGGTTACCAGGCACGATTATCCATGGCTGATACAGCAGGTGCCGCCTGGGGAATGTCGCGCTTTGGCGCTACCAGTTCTATTATACCCAAAGGTGCGCAGCAAACGGCATTGCTTTCCCTACCACCGGCCTGTTTGCGGCTGGATGCTGCTACGCTGGAACGATTGCAGAAACTTGGACTTCGAACTGTACGGGATTTTATTTCGATGCCCCGCACGGCATTACGAAGAAGATTTGGAAATGGGTTATTGCTGCGGCTGGACCAGGCATTGGGAAAAGTAGAAGAACCGCTTTCATTTATTCAACCGGTAACGCCCTACCAGGAACGGCTGCCTTCACTTGAACCCATTGTAACGGCAACGGGTATTGATATTGCGCTGCAACAATTACTGGATGTATTGTGTGAGCGGTTGCGGCTGGAGGGACAGGGAATTCGTTCTGCTGTTTTTACCTGCTTCAGGGTGGATGGACATATACAGCGCGTAACCATCGGCACTCACAGGTCAACACATAATGCTGCTCATCTTTTTAAACTTTTTTCAAACCATACCGGGAAAATTGAACCTGATTTGGGGATTGAAGTATTTGTGCTGGAAGCACTAAAAACGGAGCCGGTAACTATCGCACAGCAACAATTATGGACGCCCATTGCAGCAGTAAACCAGGCAGCAATTGGAGAATTGGCAGATCGTATCACAGCCAGGTTTGGGGCGGGAAAGATAACCCGTTACCTCCCGGCGGAGCATTACTGGCCGGAAAACAGCATTCGTGAAGCGGCTTCACTGGAAGAAAAGTCAACCACTGAATGGATCATTCATCAACCACGCCCCCTTTACCTGCTATCATTACCTGAACGCATTGAAGTAGCAGCACCCATACCAGATTATCCTCCGCTGCATTTCCGGTATAAAAACAAACTGCATACTGTTTGCAAGGCAGACGGTCCTGAACGCATTGAACAGGAATGGTGGCTTAACCGGGGAGAACACCGGGACTACTATACCGTAGAAGATGAGGAAGGAAAAAGATACTGGCTGTTTCGATTAGGACACTATAGTGAAACACAGGCGCCGGGATGGTACCTGCATGGATTTTTTGCATAAATGCGATAAGATGTACATAGAATTACAGGTGACTACCAATTTCAGTTTTCTGCGTGGGGCTTCACACCCTGAAGAACTGGTACAGCAGGCTGTAGAACTGGGTTACAATGCCCTTGGCATTACTGATCATAATACGCTGGCAGGTGTGGTACGCGCGCATGCGGCGGCACGCCGGTATAGCATGCGGATATTGCCCGGCTGCAGGCTTAATTTGCTGGATGGCCCCAGCCTGCTGGCATATCCCGCAAATAAAACAGCCTACTCCGAGCTGAGCAACCTGCTTACCACCGGCAACCTTCGTGCAGAAAAAGGCCAGTGTCATCTTTATTGTAAAGATGTATTTGATACCGGGAGTAACCTGGAATTTATCCTGGTTCCGCCTTCCCGCCTCAATGAAAATTTTGATTTTGATCCAGGTTTTATACAGCAGGCACAGCAATACCGCCATTACCTGGGCAACCGTTTATCCATGGCGCTTTGCAGGCATTATCATGGAGATGATGCCAAACAGTTATACCGGCTTGAACAGCTAAGTGCACATTATGATGTTCCGCTGGTAGCCACCAATAATGTGTATTATCATCATCCTTCGCGGCGGGAACTGCAGGATGTGGTAACCTGCATTCGTGAGAAATGCACCATTACTACGGCAGGCTTCCGCTTGCAACCCAATGCGGAGCGCTATCTCAAACCCGTTGCTGAAATGCAGCGTTTATTCCGCAAATACCCGGCTGCGCTGGAGCAGGCTGCAGCAATTGCAGCACAATGCAGGTTTTCACTGGATGAACTGGAATACCGCTACCCCAAAGAAATTACGCCGGACGGTCTTTCCCCTATGGAAGCACTGACCCGCCTGGCCTGGGCCGGGGCACATGAAATATATGGAGAGGTGATACCCGGGAAAGTGATCAACAACATTCAGCATGAACTCTATTTTATTGAAGAGATGCAGTATGCCGAATATTTTCTTACCGTATATGATATTGTTCGCTTTGCGAGAAGTAAAAATATTCTTTGCCAGGGGCGTGGATCCGCAGCCAATTCCACTATTTGTTTTTGCCTTGGCATTACCGGCGTAGACCCTACAAAATTCGATCTCCTTTTTGAACGGTTTATTTCTTCTGCCCGTAATGAACCGCCCGATATTGATGTAGATTTTGAACATGAGCGACGTGAAGAAGTGATGCAATATATCTACCAGAAATATGGTCGCGACAGGGCCGCAATAGTTGCTACAGTTACACAACAACACCAGCGGGGCGCATTACGGGATGTTGGAAAAGCAATGGGGCTTTCTGCAGATACGATCACCATGCTGTCTTCTTCCGTATGGAGATTTACGGAAGACTGGTTTACCGGTGAGCAATTGCGGGAACAGGGCTTAAACCCGGAAGATCCGCATTTGCGAAAAGCATTGGAATTAACGCAGGCATTTATCGGGTTTCCACGCCAGTTGGGGCAACATACCGGCGGATTTGTGATCACCGATGGAAAATTATCTGACCTCTGTCCTATCCTCAATGCGAGGATGGAAGACAGAACCTGTATTGAATGGAATAAGGATGATATTGACGCCCTGGGTTTCCTGAAAATTGATATCCTGGCATTGGGAATGCTGACCTGCATCCGAAAGGCCTTTGATAAAGCACGGGATCATTATGGATTGGAATGGACGCTCGCTAATTTTCCCCAGGATGATCCGCGCGTGTATGAAATGATCTCACATGCTGATACTATCGGTGTATTCCAGATTGAAAGCAGGGCGCAACAATCCATGCTACCCAGGCTAAAGCCAAAAAACTTTTACGACCTGGTAATTGAAGTTGCAATTGTAAGACCGGGACCTATCCAGGGTGATATGGTGCACCCATACCTTCGCAGGCGTAATGGGCAGGACCCTGTAGAATATCCTTCTGCTGAATTAAAAGATATTCTTGAGCGTACACTTGGCGTTCCGTTGTTCCAGGAGCAGGCGATGAAGATTGCGATGGTAGCCGCGGGATTTACACCTGCGGAAGCCGATGAATTAAGACGCAGCATGGCTACATTTAAAGCAAAGGGACTTGTAACGAAGTTTGAAGAAAAACTGATACAGGGAATGATGCAACGCGGGTATAAAAAAGAATATGCGATGCGGGTATTCCGGCAACTGGAAGGTTTTGGAAGTTACGGTTTCCCGGAAAGCCATGCCGCCAGTTTTGCTTCCCTTGTTTACATTTCTTCCTGGATCAAATGTTATTATCCCGATGTATTTGCCTGCGCTATCCTCAACAGTCAACCGATGGGTTTTTATCAACCGGCGCAACTGATCAGTGATGCCCGCAACCATGGTGTTACCGTAAAAGAAGTAGACATTAATTTCTCATCATGGGATTATACCCTGGAAGAAAAAGCAGGTGCGTATCACACGCTACGGGTGGGGTTCAGACAGGTAAAAGGACTGAAAGCAGAGGATATGGAACTGTTGCTTCGCAAACGAGGCAAAGGATTTACATCCATCAATGCATTGCGTGATGCGGGTATACATGAAACAACACTTGAATTGCTGGCGGATGCGGATGCATTCCGGTCTATTGGTCTTGACCGCAGACAGGCGCTCTGGGAAATAGCTGCCAAAGACAAACCACAGGCTATTTTCAAAGGCCAGGCAGCGCCGGATGCAGCTTTTGAAAATGTACAACTACCGGCAATGACATTACCGGAACATGTAGTGCATGATTACGCTGCCACATCACTTTCGCTTAAAGCACACCCGGTAAGTTTTGTTCGGGAACAACTGGAGCAATTGCATATTACACCCTGCGCCTCCCTGGATTCACTCCGGGATGGTATGCCGGTAAAAGTAGCTGGATTGGTATTGGTTCGGCAACGCCCGGGTACGGCCAGTGGAATTTGCTTTATGACCATTGAAGACGAAACAGGTTGTGGTAATCTTGTGATCTTTGAAAACCTGTTTGATAAATTCAGGAAAGAAATCCTGCAATCCAAATTGATCATGGTAGAAGGTAAAGTGCAAATAGAAGGAGAAGTGATCCATGTAATTGTACAACGCTGTCATAATTTTTCACGACTGCTTCGCAGGTTGAATGGAAAACAGGACGACGATATAAAAGTATTAACGTTGGCGAGGGCCGATGAACGCTCTGCTCCTGCGCACCTGGACCGGAAAACACAGGCAAAAGAATATACACAGGAGAAATTATTTCCCGAAGCAAGAAATTTTAAATGAGCTTATTCCGCTGCGGCGCGCCTTTTTTTCCGCATTTCAGTCTTGATCCGGGTGCGATGCTGTAATCCCCAGTCCTTTAATGCAGTAATTACCGGGTCCAGAGAATTGCTGTAATCCGTGAGTTCATATTCCACCAGTACCGGGAATTCGTTATAAACTTTACGAACCACGAAGCCATTCAACTCCAGAATTTTCAATTCTGCTGATAACACTTTGGCCGCAATACCCTGTACTTGCTTCTGAATTTCGCTGAAGCGCCGGTTGCCTTCGCGCAGCGCAATAATAATGGGCAATTTCCATTTGCCGTGTAATACGTACAGGGCATCCTGAACTGCATTCAGTGCGCCCTGGCATTCAACACTATTCACCTGCTTTCCTTCAAACATATCTAATTGATTACTAGATTGAAACAAAGTTACCTTTTGGTAACCACTTACTTTTTGTTACTCAAAGGTAAATAGTTTTGTAATCTAAATCAATACAAATGGAAACATTACAGGCTGATGCCACGAGCATCCAAAACACTTCCCAATGGCACCTGGACCCGCTTCATTCCGAGATACAGTTTAAGGTCAAGCACCTGGTTATTTCAACAGTAACCGGTTCTTTTGGTCAGTTTACAGCTACGCTGAACACACCGGGAGATGATTTTGAAAATGCCGTGGTGAACGTAACGATCGACGTAAACAGCATTCATACCGGTCAGCCGGACCGCGACAGTCATCTCAAAAACGCTGATTTTTTCGATATTGAAAACTACCCGGTAATTACGTTTCAATCAACCGGGTTTCATAAAAAATCGGATTCCGCTTACCAGTTGGAGGGAAACCTGACGCTGAAAGGGATTACACGGCCCATTGCCCTTGATGTTGAATATGGCGGTATCCAGAAAGATCCAAGAGGCACGGTTAAAGTAGGCTTTGATGTAACGGGCATTATTCACCGGAAAGAATTTGGCCTTGCCTATAACGCGGTGCTTGAAGCAGGCGGAGTTGCATTGGGTGAGCAGGTAAAATTGGCGGCGAGTGTTCAATTTGCGCGCCAATAGCGGGATTTTGCAGGAGATGGCACCATTTTCGTCGGGTAAATGAAAAACAACTATGGACACAAAATGGAACCAGGCCACTCCCAACCGGCCCGATGGCGATCGCATCCTGGACGCGCCATTTGTTAAAGCAAATATACCAGAGCTGGTGCGCCAGCTCAAAACGGAACCTGCCTGGAAGAAGAATGACCGCAACGGGATCACCGTTTTTAAATCAGACAATCTCGCCGTTGTTGTGGTGGCATTGCAGAAAAATGTGATGATCGAGGACAATGATGTGGAGGGCTATATTACCATCCAGGTACTCAATGGAAGGATCACGGTTAAAATGGGCAATACGGAACAGGAACTGGCTTCCGGAGAATTGGTAGTCATTCACCCGCATATTACCCATTCTATCCGCGCCGAGGAAGAGAGCGTACTTGTTCTTTCCAACAGCCAGCAATGATGCTCCCCGGCAGTATCGGTATAAAAACTTGTCAACATGCCTGACCTCTAGTGAATTAACCGGAGGTTTAGGCGTGTTTTTTGCTATTTTCATGGCTGGTTTATAACCGATTTTTTATGGCATCTATTTATCTCTTTGACGACGACCAGGATATCCTGATCATGTGTGGAATTGTGCTGAAGCAGCGTGGTTACGAGGTGTTTACTTCCCATGTGTGTGACGATATCGTAGAACGTATTTCCGCTGTTAGTCCCGACCTTATTATCATGGATAATAAAATTCCGCCGGATGGTGGCATCAATGCCACAAAAAAACTGAAGGCAGATCCAAAAACGGCATCGATACCGGTCCTTTTCTTCAGTGCAAATATCAATGTAGAAAAACTAAGCCAGGAAGCCGGCGCCGATGAATATATTCAGAAGCCGTTTGACATTGCCGGTTTTGAGACCACAATTGAACGGATGCTGGGCCATTGAAATGATTAATGTACTAATGTGCTAATTAATTAGACAATGCGGCGATTCGCTGATGCGATAATGGAAGAAATGATTAATGTGGAAATGTGCTGATGTGCCAATTAATTAGACAATGCAACGATTCGCTGATGCGATAATGGAAGAAATGATTAATGTGGAAATGTGCTGATTTGCTAATTAATTAGAGAATGCGACGATTCGCTGATGCGATAATGAAAGCAAAATCATAACTACAGAATTGACGAATTCCGAATCATTAATTATTTTTTCGCTCGTCCAGCCATTTTCCAATATCAGCTGATTGCAACACATAATTTGGTTGCATTAGTTTGAGGGCCTGCTGTGGCATATAAGAAACCTGTGCCTCTTCAGGGTCTTGCACGATAGTGATCCCGCCTTTTTCCTGCACAAAGGCCAACCCTTCTGCACCGTCTCCATTAGCGCCGGAAAGTAAAATTGCAATGATATTGCTGCCAAATGCATCTGCTGCCGACCGAAACACAACATCAAGGCTTGGCCGGCTGAAATTTACTTTTTCAGAGGCGTCCAGGGAAAAACTGCCATCTGTTTCCAGGAGGACGTGATAATCTGGCGGACAAATAAAAAGTGTTCCGGGTTTTATAATCTCTTTTTCTTCAATGGGGCTTATCTGCAGATGTGTTTTGGATGAAAGTAGCTCTGCGAGGCTTGATTCATCGCTGGTAACGCGATGCATCACCAGCAGCACCGGCAGGTTGAATGCAGGTGAAAGATTTTCCAGGATGCGGAAGAGCGCCTGCAGGCTTCCTGCAGATCCCCCGATAACAACCAGTGGCAAGTTGTTTTTCATCGCATTTTCCTCCATATTTTTTCACGTCCTTCCAGTTGCCGGTAATCGGGTGCTATAGCGGAGAAGCGCAGCGATTCCTTTACGCCCAGCGCCAGGAACCCGAGGCGGTCGAGGCTTTTATCGAATACCGTAAGCACTTTTGACTGCAATTCTTTATCAAAATAGATCAAAACATTTCGGCAAAGGATCAGTTGAAAGGAATTAAATGAAGAGTCAGATACGAGATTATGTGTAGAAAAAATCATCCGTTGTGACAGCGCCTCGTCGAATTTGACATGATTATAATTAGAGCTGTAGTAGGAAGAAAAATCCCGTTGCCCTCCGGCAAGGTGATAGTTCCTGGAATATTGTTGCATATTTGACATCGCAAACACGCCTCTTCTTGCTTTTTCAATTGCTGCAGGATTGATATCGGTTGCATAGAGGAGTGATTTATGCAGCAGACCTGCCTCCTGCAGCACAATAGCCATGGAATAGACTTCTTCGCCGGTTGCGCAACCGGCATGCCATATCCGGATCAGCGGATAGGTGGCAAGTACGGGAATTACCTGTTCGCGCAGCGCGCGATAAAAAGGAGGATCCCGGAACATTTCAGTTACGACCACGCTGATTTCCGTAACGGCATATTCAAAATAAGACCGGTCATTTTTAAGACGCTCACGAAAATCACTGAAGTCGGCAAACCGGTCCAGTATAAAAATCCGTTGCAGCCGCCGTTTGAAAGATGCATGGGAATAGCCTGTAAAATCATAGCCATACACATCCAGGAAATCTTCCTTTAACAGCTCCACTTGTGTATCTGTGAGTAAAACCTCCACTCCTTTTATTTAATATGCTGACTCAGCAGGTTCACCAGCCGGTCCACATCTATCGGTTTAGAAATATAGCCATCGGCGCCGGCCTCTATGCATTTTTCGCGATCTCCTTTCATGGCTTGTGCCGTTACGGAGATGATTGGCAGGCTGCGGAGTTCTTCATGATTCCGGATCTGCCGGATCATTTCATAGCCATCCGTTTCAGGCATCATCATATCAAGCAATACTACGCCAATGTCATTACCTGTACAATTCAATTCCACCATACCTCGTTCTGCTCCGGTGGCAGCTACTATTTCCCATCCCTTTGACCGTAATACCGCCGACAACGCAAATATGTTTGTCGGATCATCATCAACAATTAAAATCTTTGCCATAGATGTTGGTTCATTGAATTATGATATTGAATCGTAAAGCCATACACGCATCAGGGAAAGCAATTGATCTGTATCTACGGGTTTTGAAATATAATCAGACGCGCCGGCCTGCATACATTTTTCCCGATCGCCCATCATGGCTTTCGCCGTTACGGCAATAACAGGCAGCCTTTTCCACCTGGCGTTTTTCCGGATACGGGCGATGGTTTCAAAACCATCCATTTCCGGCATCATCATATCCATCAATACAATATCAACTTTTTCATTGCTTTCCAGCACCTGTAGCGCCTCACGGCCATCCACCGCAGGCAGCACGGTCATATTGTGTCGCTCCAGCGCTTTGGTCAATGCAAAAATATTACGCACGTCGTCATCCGCTACCAGCACTGTTTTATTCCGGAGCACTTCATCAAGCTTTCCGAGACCGCGTTTTTCAGCGCGCTTTTCATTACCCTGGTCTACCAGGTGCAGGAACAATGACACTTCATTGAGAATACGCTGGTAAGATTGCGCAGTTTTTACCACGATAGCATCTGCATACTGGCGTATCCGTTGTTCTTCTGTCCTGGACAGGCTTTGACCGGTAAAAATAATCACCGGGACATGTTCAAGTTCCGCGTTTTGTCGCACCAGGTCCAGCGCTTCATAGGCCTTTAATCCCGGTAATCCCATATCGAGAATAACGCAGTTCACCTCTTTTTTCTTCAGGGTGTCGGCGCTCTTACTTACATCATCGGAGATTTCTGCCGTTACGGAGTTCGACGACAAGTAATAAGCGAGCGCCTTTGCATGGTAGGAATTATCTTCAATGATCAATACCTTTTTCTGCCCGTTGCTGATGGTCTGTTCAATTTTCTCCAGGATGGAGTTCATCTGTTCAAAGATCACAGGCTTGTTGATAAAGTCGATAGCCCCACGTGTCAAACTTTCCTTCCTAACTTCAAAAGACGACATGATATGCACAGGGATATGTCTTGTTCGGGAATCCCGTTTCAATTCATCCATTACAGAAAGACCGTCTTTCACGGGCAACTGGATATCCATCAGGATGCCCACGGGCAGGTAGCTTACAGCCAGGTCAAATGCTTCATCACCTCTAGCAGTATGCAGTACTTTGTAACCGCGCTGCCGTGCAAAGTCGAGCAATGCTTTCGCAAAATTATTATCGTCTTCCACTACCAGTATGGACCGATCACCCGGTTTGAGCTGTTTACGATCGTCTGGAAGAGAGGCATGCGTTTCAGTGAGAACAAAAGTGCTTTTCACCGTTTCGCTTCCTGTGGAAGTGGCATGGGCTGCCTGGTTGGGCATTGAGCCCTGACCGGCTTCAACAGCACCTGCGTTGGTGGTAGCATTTCCTTCTCCGGTTTGTGCAACAGCTGGTTTCATTTTAAACAGCGGAATGTTGAGCGTAAACCGGCTACCCTTACCCACCTCACTTTCCAGCGTTATTTCACCGGAAAGTAATCGTGCCAGTTGTCGGCTGATGGAAAGACCAAGCCCGGTTCCTCCATATTTGCGCTTGGTAGATCCGTCTGCCTGTTGAAAGGCTTCAAAGATCAGGTATTGTTTATCCTGTGGAATACCGATGCCGGTATCTTCCACCGCAAACAGCACCTGTGTATCGTCAGCCGGTGAAAGATTCACCAGCAGGTTGATGGAGCCCTTTTGCGTAAACTTGAGCGCATTGGAAATAAGATTTTTAAGGATTTGTTCCAACCGAAGTTTATCGGTTTCTATAATTCCCGGGACATTTTCCGCTACGTTAATATTAAATGCAACATTTTTTTCTTTTGCCAATGGCTGGAACAGCGACCGCATATCCTGCATCACATCCGCCACTGCCACGCGTTCGTAATCAAGTTCCAGCTTGCCGGCTTCAATTTTTGACAGATCAAGAATTTCATCGATCAATTGCAGTAAGCCGTGACCGGACGTTTGAATTACACTGGCGTACTCCACCTGTTCCGTGGTTAAATTGCCCTGGTTGTTTTCTGCCAGCAGTCTGGACAGGAGCAGTACGGAATTGAGCGGCGTTCGCAACTCGTGCGACATATTAGCGAGAAACTCCGATTTGTATTTTGTGCTCAGCGCTAATTCTTCTGCTTTCTGTTGAATCTCCAGGTTACGTAAAACAACAATGTGATTTTTCTCTTCGAGCATTCGGGAACGTTCTTCCAGTTCCTGGTTGGTTTCCAACAATTCTTCCTGCTGCACTTTTAACTCTTCTTCCGAGGTTTGTAATTTCTCGGCCTGCACTTCCAGTTCAGCGTTGATATTTTCCAGTTCACGATGTTGTTCCTGTAGTTCTTCGGCCTGTGCCTGCGTTTCTTCCAGTAATTGTTTCAGCCGCTCACGGTTATTTGCGGTATTTACCGCCACGCCCAGCGTTTCACTGATGCGTTGCAAAAACGCAAGATGGCCTTCTGTAAAAACACCCAGGGTACCAATTTCGATCACGCCAACAGTGGCGCCTTCAAAACGAACGGGCACGAGTAATAATTCCCGTGGTTTAATAATACCACCAGTGAACGTGGTGTAAAGACCTTCTTCCACATTTTTGATCCAGCTTACTTTAGCCTGTTCAAAGCATTGTCCAACCAATCCTTCTCCACTTTTAACCCTTGTACTACGGATAGACATTGGCAGGGCCATGCCTCCGGCGATGTACAGGCTTTCATCTGTATCTGCCAGGTAGAGGGCACCCATGTTAGCATGTACATAATGCGCAATAAATGCGATGGCCTGATCACTCATTTCAGGAAGGGAGCGGTCTCCGGCGATGGATTCTCCCAATTGCGCAGCACCTTCTTCCTGCCAGCGGTTTTCTTCAATCTCGTTAAAATTTTTCTCCAGTGCACTAGCCATTTTATTGAGTGAAATGGCCAGTCCTCCCAGGCGGTCTTTTCCTTCCTCGCTCACCCGTGTGGTATAATCGCCGTCGGCGAAACGGGAAGCGAGCGTTTCCACCACTTCAATCCTCCGGGTGATATCAATATCCTTTTCGCGGAGATCATCGGCCAGTTTTGTCTTGTCGCGAAAATTATCCATCAATCGTTTAAAGAAGACAGCCGTGATAACAACGGCCAATACGGAGGCGAGAATAATGGCAATTGGAGCGAAGCGGCTAAAGCGGGATTGAACGGCCGTTCTTTGCGCCAGCAGTCCTTGTTCTATGTGCTGGATCTTCTGGATCAGCAACCTGGCTTTTGCCATATATGCATTCCCATCCCGAAGGCGGAAAATATCTACCTGAAGCCCGTTGCCCAGGTCTTCAATCGTTTGCTGAAGAATGCTGTAGCGGCGATTCATGATCAGTTCCAGTGAATCGCAGTTTTCCTGTTGTTCGAGATTGTCGCCGGTCAGCCCACGCAGGGATTCCAATAATTGTTTGGCGCGCTGTTCCGAACCGCGATAAGGTTCGAGGAAATCGGCCTGTTTGGTAAGTGCGTAGCCGCGCTGCCCGGTTTCCGCGTCCGTCATTTCGGAAATGAGTTGTTCAGAAACCTGGAGCACCTGTTTGGTGTGATCCACCCATTTTGAACTTTCGATCAGGTTGGTAATAGTATAATAAGATGCCACTGCGCTGAGCAGCAGTAATATCATCGAGATCACGAATCCTGAAACGAGGCTCCGGTTGAGATTAGATTTTTTGCTTGTCATTTTCTTTTACAGTAGCAGTGTTTAGGTTGTATGGTTGGCGATAAGGAAGAGTGAAGTAGAAAGTTGAACCCTGGCCGGGTTCACTGTGCACACCGTATTCAGCGCCATGCCGCTCCAGGATATCGGCACTGATATACAATCCCAGCCCCAGCCCCTGGAAATGCGTGGTTGATTCCGGTGTGCGATAAAATTTATCAAAAACGAAATTCTGTTTGTCGCGCGCAATGCCGATACCAAAATCCTGTACCATCACAGACAGTTTGTTACCGGGCAACTTTTTGGCAATGATGTTTACGCATTTATTGACTGGTGAATATTTTACCGCATTGGAGAGATAGTTGGCGAGTACCTGTTCAAGCCGGCCTTCATCGCCATGAACAACTGCATCGGCATCGCCCTGGATATTGAATTCGTAATCGGGATGGCTTTGCCGAAGCATTTCTACCGTATTGCAAAGCATTACATTGAAATCAAAATCGGTCTTGTCCATTTTCAATTTTCCGCTTTCGATCTTGGAAATATCAAGCAGGTCTGCAATCAGCGAATCGAGTTTATTGATTTGTGCCAGTGTGCGTTCTACATACAGCCAGGTAGGATCATCCGGTTTTAATACGCGTTGCAGCAACTGGATATAGCCTTTCATGCTGGTCAGCGGCGTTTTCAGTTCGTGGCTGGCCACGCTGATAAATTCATCTTTTCGTTTGCTGGCCTGTTTTTGTTCATCGATATCGGTGAAGGTGCCAACCCACTTGATGATCTCTTCTTTTTTACGAATGGGCGCGGTGCGCAGCAAAAAATAGCGGTATTCTTCATTTTCATTACGGCGCATCCGCACTTCGCGTTCCAAAGGCTGGCGGTTGGATGCCATTCCGCTGATGATCATCGACAGCGGTACATCATCGGGATGGGTGTCCGGAAAGCCTGTTGCAGTTCCTGTATAGGATTGCCAGTGCTGGTTGGCATATTCGATGGTTCCATCAGCGCTGGTGGTAAAGGCAATTTGTGGAATTGATTCCAGGATGGAGATAAACTGGCTGGCCTTCTCCTGGCTGTCTTCCTGCGCCTTTTTTCGAAATTCAATTTCATTGCGCAATTTCCCCTGCATTTCACTCAACTGTCGTTTTTGTTCGTAGAGTTTATACAGGGTGTTTACCTTCAGTAAAAAGATGTCCGGGTCTATCGGCTTGGTGATATAATCAATGGCGCCGGAATTATAACCGCGGGTAATGAACTTTTTGTCGGTATTAACTGCGCTCAGAAAGATGATCGGGATGTCGTTGGTGCGACTGATACCAGAAATTGTTTCAGCCACTTCAAAGCCGTCCATGCCCGGCATCTGTACATCAAGGATGATGAGGCCATAGTTATTCCGGATCACTTTTTTCAAGGCTTCTTCCCCGCTTTCGGCGGTATGCACGGAGTACCCGTGAAGGGTAAGTAGCGACTGGAATGAAAGGAGGTTTTCCCTTTTATCGTCCACGACGAGAATCATCGAAAAAAGTTATTTTAGGGTCTGAAACGAATGATAATGAAATGACTAGCCCGAAATGAATGTAGAATAAATGCAAAATAGTGTAGAAAATATTCCACACTTTTTCCTGCCTGTGGTGGCGAGAAAGTTTTGGCAAATGGTGATATGTACTTCTACGCGCGATCTGGCTTGTGTTTCATTATTTTGATTGCAGTAGTGCTGCCAAACCTGTGCCTTAATTTGTACCGGGCTGGCGGCCAGTTATTATATTTGCTCACTAACACCTGGTAGTATGAATCTGGATTTTAATAGGAATGAGGATGTAATGCGATTGGCTTTATCGGACTTGCGAAAGAAACTGGAAAAGATCCATGAAGGTGGCGGTAAGAAGGCGATTGAAAAGCAGCATGAGCGGAAGAAATTAACGGCCCGGGAGCGGATTGATTACCTGGTAGACAAGGACCGCCCGTTTGTGGAAATTGGTGCGATGGCTGGTTATGAGATGTATGCGGAGCAGGGCGGCTGTCCGGCTGGTGGAACGGTGGCGGGTGTTGGTTATGTGAGTGGCCGCCAGTGTGTGATTGTGGCCAATGATCAAACGGTGAAGGCGGGCGCCTGGTTTCCGATTACGGGCAAAAAGAACCTGCGGATGCAGGAGATTGCAATGGAAAACCGGTTGCCGGTCATTTACCTGGTGGATAGTGCGGGTGTGTATTTACCGATGCAGGATGAGATCTTTCCCGACAAAGAGCATTTTGGGCGAATTTTCCGAAACAACGCACGTATGAGCGCGATGGGCATTACGCAAATAGCGGCGGTGATGGGTGCATGCGTAGCAGGTGGCGCATACCTTCCGATCATGAGTGATGAAACATTGATGGTGGAAGAGAATGGTTCCATTTTCCTGGCCGGCCCGTACCTGGTGAAAGCGGCCATAGGGGAAACGATTGATGCGGAAACCCTGGGTGGCGCAACAACGCATACGGAAGTGTCGGGCATTGCCGATTACAAGTTTAAAACGGAGCAGGAATGCCTGGACCGTGTTCGGAAAATTATGAGTTTGTTGGGTGAACCGGCGCGGGCGGGATTTGACCGTGTAAAGCCGCTGGCGCCAAAGAAGGATCCGGCAGAGCTTTATGGAATATTTGCAGCGGAGGGGAAGCCGTACGACATGGTGGATATTATCGAGCGGATTGTAGACGATTCGGTGTTTGAGCAGTTTAAGGAGGACTATGGAAAAACGATCCTTTGTGGTTATGCGCGTATTGAGGGTTGGGCAGTGGGTATTGTAGCTAACCAGCGGAAGATTGTAAAAAGCCGCAAAGGTGAGATGCAGATGGGCGGGGTGATTTACAACGACAGTGCGGATAAGGCGGCGCGCTTTATCCTGAATTGTAACCAGAAAAAAATTCCCCTGCTTTTTTTACAGGACGTAACGGGGTTTATGGTGGGCAGCCGCAGCGAGCATGCCGGCATCATTAAGGACGGGGCGAAGCTGGTGAATGCGGTGGCCAACTCGGTGGTGCCGAAGATCACGGTAATTGTTGGTAACTCGTATGGCGCCGGGAATTACGCGATGTGTGGCAAAGCCTATGACCCGAGGTTTATTTATGCCTGGCCAAGTGCCAAAATAGCGGTGATGGGGGGAGATCAGGCAGCTAAAACATTGTTACAGATACAGGTAGCAGGCATGAAGGCCCGAGGCCAGGAAGTGAGCCCGGAGGAAGAAGAGCAGTTGCTAAGCGAGATCCGGGGGCGCTATGAACGGCAGGCAACGCCCTGGTATGCCGCAGCCCGGCTTTGGGTAGATGCGATCATTGACCCGGCAGAAACCCGCCAACTGGTGGCCGAAGCGATCCGGGCGGCTGATCAAAACCCGGATGAGGATTCACTGAAACTGGGGGTTTTCCAGGTTTAAAAACCCCGGTGACCGGGTTAAAAAGTCGTTTTTTTTTTTTGCGATATTTCCCTACTTTCACAACCTAATTAACACTAACTGAACGCTTATGAGAAAATCTACGTTTTCCGGGGTACTACTTATAGCTATAAGCACGTTTTTTTTGCTGGAATCCTGCAGAAATGATGCTTATCTAACGGAAAAGCCCCCTGTTCCCGATCAATCATTCTCTGAGGAATTCGACACAACTGCTGCAGCATTGTCTCGCGGTTGGGTAATCAGCAATCAGAGTGATCCGATTGGTCCTACTGTTTGGCAGGATGGCGGAAGCATTCCTCCTTTCTTTCCTGCCTATTCCAACAATGGTACTTATGCAGGTTTTATCGGAACGGATTATCAATCCACTTCAGCCGCTGCAGGTTTAATCTCCAACTGGCTGATCTCACCAAAGGTGATTATGCAGAATGGGGACAAGATTATCTTCTATACCCGCGCACTTACTTATTCACCGGGCTACACGTCTACAGATGTTACCGATTTCTCTAACAGGCTGCGTGTACGGATGAACAAGAATGGTTCAGATCTTCCTTCTACATTCAACATCACCCTGCTCGACATCAATCCATCTTACCTGGAATGGCACAATGCACCGGGCGTTTATGGTGGTGTTACGTATACGCAGGCGGATATTGCCAATGCTTATCCTGCGCAGTGGACGCGTTATGAAGCAACGGTAGCTGGTCTTTCAAAACCTGTTGAAGGACGTTTTGGATTTGAGTATCATCTCGACGGTGGGGGATATGGCGGTTATGGTTCCGGTATCGGTATTGACCATGTTCAATACGTAAGCGTACACTAAACCAGGCTGCATCTGTAAACCATTAAAGCATCAACAAACATGACAATGAAAAAACTATATACCGGAGCGCTTTTCGCTGCTGTGATGACTATTGCTGCATCCTGTGGACGTGAAAAGCTTCCTGCTACAGAAACAACGGATACGCCTGTTGTGTCTGATGGCTCTTTCAGTGAAGAATTTACCAATGCCGGCGATCTTACATCAAAGGGTTGGGTATTTCGCAACAACAGTAATCCCATTGGTGTAAGTGGTTGGAGACAGGGACGCTATGAAGCGGGTAATGCCGTGCAATATAAATTTCTTGCACCGGTTCCCTACCTCGGTTTCCCTGCGTATTCCGCATCTAAAACACCTAATGATTTTATCAGTTGTGATCTTTCTGCTGCAAGTGATGCAGCAACCGGCACATCAAACTACAGTGCATGGCTGATCAGCCCTGCCGTACCGATGCGCAACGGAAGCAAGCTTACATTCTATACACGTTCAGCAGATGATTCACAATACCCTGTGTATTGTAAAGATCGTATGCAGATTCGTTTTAACCTTACGGACGGCTCTGCCAATGTAGGAACATCAGAAACCAGTGTAGGTATGTTTACAACGCTGGCCAGTGACATCAACTCCGGCTACGTATACAACGATCCTTCTTCCGGCTCCGGTGGTGGTTACCCCGAAGTATGGACGCAGGTTACGATTACGCTGAGCGGTTTACCGCCTGCAGGCATCGACAAAGGCCGGTTCGCCTTCCGCTATTTTGCTGAAGACGCTGGTTATTTTGGCGGCAGTTCCGGTGATAACTTCCCTACTGTTGTAGGTATCGATCAACTGGTATACACGTATTAATTTTTCAGGATGATATTAGAAGCTGCCTCAAGGGGCAGCTTTTTTTTTGCCATAATTTTGCGATCTTGTGTACCTATGCGAAGGATGACGTTGTTGTTGCTGATCACTCCCCTCCTTTTCTTTTCTTCCTGTACTTCGCACCCAAAGGTGCTTACTGAAGAAGAAAGATGTTGGCAACGGGTCGATTCATTGAAGGCGATGGCACATGATGGCGACCTGGTTACAAGACTGAATGATAATATCATTAGTCACCAGGTACGGTTCCTCAGCCGGGAAGATAAATCGTTTTCACACGGCGGAATTATTCAAACGATCAACGGGGTAAAAATGGTATGTCATATTGATGCTGGCAACCCTGGCGCAGATACATTGCAATATGAGCCGGTCGACAGTTTTCTAAATCCATCGCAAAACCTTGCCTGTGGCCTTTTCCGCTACGACCTGGGAAATGATGAAAAGAACCGGTTTCTTGCAAACATTAATGCGTATCACGCAGCGAAGATTCATTTTGATCATGATTTTTTACTGGAAACGGACAGCGCCATGTATTGTTCTGAAATGATCTATAAATCGCTTCGCGCTGCAACGCACAACCGCATTTTATTAAAAGAAACATTGATCCCGGAGCGTATGCTTAAAATGGTTTATATCTATACTGAACGAAAACATCCCATGGACTGGCTGGCGAAAGAACCGATTATGGCGGTTGACCAGCTTTTTTTAAATCCCCATTGCCGGGAAATTGTTCGTTATACGCTTAAAAAATTCCCGGGTCAATGACTGTGACGATGTATACGGATGGCGCATCACGCGGCAATCCAGGTCGCGGTGGCTATGGCACGATCCTCATCAGTGGGCAGCATCGAAAAGAATTGTCGGCCGGGTACCGCCTTACCACCAATAACCGGATGGAATTGATGGCGGTGATCGCCGGATTGGAAGCACTGCGTAAGAAAGGCATGCACATTACCGTTTTTTCTGATAGCCAGTACGTGGTAAAGGCGGTTGAACAAGGCTGGTTAAAAAAATGGATCGCCACTGATTTCCGGGGCGGTAAAAAGAACGCAGATCTCTGGAAGCGATATCATTTGTTAGCAAAAGAACAGCATATCCGATTTCAATGGGTGAAAGGACATGCAGACAACCCGCTCAATAACCGCTGTGACCAGTTGGCAACGATGGCGGCAGATGGTCATCACCTGCTGGAAGACAGCGGATACATTCCTGAAACAAAATCCTGACATGGAGAAAGACGCATTATGTTCCTGGAGCGGTGGTAAAGACAGCTGTTTTGCCTGCATGCAGGCGATACAACAGGGATACAGGCCGGT
The DNA here is from genome assembly GCA_048498035.1 of Bacteroidota bacterium. GTDB lineage: Bacteria > Bacteroidota > Bacteroidia > Chitinophagales > Chitinophagaceae > CADEDV01. The sequence goes on from JBEHYT010000008.1 coordinate 114,737, forward strand.
TGTATTATTAAATGTATTGAATGAAGAGGGAAAGATCTCCAGGTCGCACGGTATTCCGGCAGCAGTGCTGGAAGCACAGGCAAAAGCGGCTGGGTTGCCCATTGTAACCATTGCCAGTTCATGGGAAATGTATGAAACGCGGTTTATTGCCGCGTTGCGGGATTTACAGCAACAGTACGCAGTGTCGGCAGCGATATTTGGCGATATAGACCTGCAACCGCACCGGGATTGGGAAGAAAAGGTATGTGGAGCTGTAGGGTTGGATGCGGTATTACCGCTCTGGCAGCAATCGCGCCGGGAACTGGTGAGCAGGATGCTGGAGGCGGGAATTGAAACGGTGATCGTGAGTTGTAATACAGTAATGGGAAGTCGCTTCCTGGGGCAACGGTTAAGCCTTTCGCTTGTGGAAGAACTGGAAGAATTGGGTATCGACCCCTGCGGTGAAAATGGAGAATTTCACACGCTTGTTATCAATTGTCCTTTATTTTCCGAAGCAATACAGGTGAGTGTGCAGGAGCCGGTGTTGCACAATGATTACTGGTTTTCGAAAATCAGTCTCTGTTAAACGGCCTGTACGATCAGGCCATTACCAACGCGTTGCGTTTACGCATTACCAGGTTGTACATCCAAAGGATTACAGGGAGAAATACCAGTGTTGACAATACTGCGTTTTTATAAAAGGGAAGACCGGCTGCATAGCAATTCAGCAAGCCATTTACATCACGCGTATAGACCACTTCATTACTTACCCAAACATTCAGGTTAGAAAGCAGGAAAAATACAGTGGGCGCGAGCAGTCCGCCGGCAAGTATTGTTGCAAAATTTTTTCCTTTCAACAACCATCCAACCACGGTGCAGGAGAGGATGATCAAATAGTTTTTCCATTGTCCTTCGTAGAAACCGCCGTAGGGGAAAATGCCCTGGCGGAAACATAATTCGATCAACACATCACTGATCAGCAGTGCTGCGAGTGGTAGCAGGAAGGATGCGTTCTTTTCCCGGCTGATGAAGCCGGCTACCAATGCAATTGCAAATACAGGCGAGAACCCGGACCAATCCAGGTTGGGACCAAATGCTAATTTGCAGGCGGTGGCCAGGGCGGCGAGAACCAGGGTAAAAACGGCTAATCTTCCGTACTTATTCATAGCTGTGATTTGAATGGAAAGTTATTGCAAAAATAAACGAATTGGCTGAAAATGAAGCTCCTTTTATTCACTTTTCCACAGGCACTGCTGCTCTGAAAATGACGGCATTGGAAGCTGTGGCATAGGTAACAGGCTGGCTGGCCGTGATAAATGCGGCATCACCCTGTTGTAATGAAAGTGTGTCGGGCTCCGCAGTCACCTCTACCCTGCCTTCGGTTACCAGGATAATCTCGGCTCCGCCGGAAATATAGGAAGCGGGTTGATGATCGGTTACGTCCAGCCTGCTTAATTCGAAGTCAGGCGCAGGCGTTTTGTATACTTTTTCAAAGGGCGTACGTTGTTCTCCTGTTACGATTTCTGGTATTACAGTGTCTGTGCGGGTATGCAATAACAATTCTGCGATATCAATATGTTTTGGAGTAAGTCCGCCGCGTAATACGGTATCTGAATTCGCCATTATTTCCACTGCTCTTCCTTCGAGATAGGCGTGCGGAATACCTGCATCCTGGAAGATGGCCTGGCCTGGCTCTAATTGAAGCAGGTTAAACAGGTAGATGGAAAAGATGCCGCGGTCTGCAGTACCGGGATAGGTTTCTGCCGCACGGCCTGCCCAAAAAGCGGGGTCTGATTTAGACAATGTTCCCGCCGTGTAGGCCGACCTGATCTGATCCAGCAAAGGCTGTAAAAGGTGATCCACTTCGGTCTGCGGCAGTTGCATGATAAACTGGTAAAGAGCTGCTGAGCCGCCTTTTTCAAATTCTGCCAGCAGAGTCTCCCACCCTGGCATGGTTTGCAGGATATGCCGAATGCCCGATGGAGATTTGAACCCATGCAGTAACCAGAATTCAGTGAGGGCAACGCTGAGCTCCGGTTTATGATTATCATCTTTATAATTCCTGTGTACAGCGCCAAGTGCGATGCCCGCCGCATTTTCCCGGGCAAAGCCTTCTTCTGCGCCGGCTTTGGACGGATGTACCTGGATGGAAAGCATTTTATGTACATCCAGCACTTTTAATAGAAACGGTAATTGATGAAAGCGACCGGCAATAGCTGCACCCAGTATTTTTTTCGGATCAGTAGCTATAAGTTGAGACAGGGTTTGCCCTGTGCCTGTCACGGTGGCGTCGCCCGAAGGATGAACTCCTAACCAGTATTCGGCCTGTGGCCGATGTTCGTCATTTGATTGTTGCAACAGTTGGGAAATATAAGTAGTACCTCCCCAATCGTAATTTTTTACTACGCCATCCAGTTGATAGATTCCTTTCATGCTGTTCATTTTCACCGTTCAATAGTTAATTTTCACGATCCCTTTTTTTGTAAAGCATATCGTGAGCGGTTTACCTTGCTGTAAAGATAAGGCATGGCCCTGCATAACGATTTGGGAAAAGCGGCTGAAGATCTGGCGGCAGAATGGCTGGTGACACGAGGATACAGGATATTGCACCGCAACTGGCGGTATTCGCATTATGAAATTGATATTATTGCCTGCAGGGAGGGCAAATTACATATCGTTGAGGTAAAAGCGCGAACGGCTACTGCAATTGGTAACCCGGAAGACAGTGTAACGAGAAAGAAATTCAAGTCGCTGCAGCGCGCAACGGATGAATTTCTATATCGCAACCCGGGATATTCCCGGCTTCAATATGATATACTGGCAATAACGTTCAGATGGGGTAAAGCCCCTGTCTTTTTCCTGTTGGAAGATGTTTATCTCTGAATGGGTTGGTTGGCGGACGGGCCGAGGCGCACCATCATTTTTTCAACCAGTTTAAATGTAGCGGGGCAGTATTCAACGTTTTGCTTATGCACGTGAACATAATCCTTCATCTTCTTGGGAAGATGCGGAAATCCTGCGCAATCTGCCGGCCGGATGGCATAGATCGAACATTTATTATCTGTAAGATTCAGGAACTGGCAAGGTTGTTTTTTATTCATCCAGTCGCCGCTGCTGCGTTCTTTATAGAGCCATTTTGCCTTGAATTCGTCTACCGACTGGCCAAAATGAGCGGAGATCCTTTTAAGATCGGCTGGTGTAAATGTGGGCGTCATTGTTTTACAACAATTGGCGCAAGCCAGGCAATCCACTTCTTCCCATACTTCCTTTTCAAGCACAGCGGTTAATTTTTCAACGCCGCGTGGCGCATTTTTTTCCAGTTTGGTAAGGAAGCGGCGAAAGCTGTTTCGCTTCAGGCGTGCCGTTTTTTTCCAGGCCCGCAGGTTAAAAGGTTCTGTTTTGTTCATGCGCCCGAAGGTAAAGAAAATTGAAATCGATAAGCGTAAAATGTGGAAATGGGGATATTACGAATAAAAATGTACGGAAATGAATTTGAAGATCACTTTGCAAATGGTGAAACCGGGAATTAGCACCCTCCCGCGGTGTTTTGCGGTATTATTTTCGGATTAGCTGTTTCCCCGGCTTGGTACATTGCCTTACTTTTGCTTCAACCTCAAAACAAAGAAAAACATGAAAGCACTTCTTATTCCGGTTGCGGCATTACTGATTGTGGCCGCTATGGGTTCCTGCGGGTCGGCCAGCAAGCCTGCACCGTTCTGTGATACGACCGGATGTAATGGCGCACCGCTTAAATTTACGGGGGCATTTCCCGACAGCCCGTTTGTAAAAATTCCGCTCACCGGCTGCAAGGCAGATTCTATTATCTGGGGGCATAAAGCGATGGACAGTTACCGCGGACAAACCTTTGCTGAACTGGTAGGCAAGGATGCCCTGCTCAATCCCAAATTCGCTTCCGCGTATTTTAATGATACCTCCTATACCTGGCTTAAATTCAACGATTGTATCACAGGACGTGGCTACCTGTTGAAATTGCCGTTTAACAAGTCGGGCAAAATGAGCATTTACACTTCCGCGCTGAACAACTTTGACAGCCGTTACAGCGTGCAGGAGGGCTTAATCGCTTATTATAGTGGTACCGACATTTATGTGCAGGACGAAGCAACCGGTGATGTGCAGTCGGCTTCCTTTGCTGAAACTGAGGAAGATTACAAATACGACAAGACACATGATAATATCGACACGGTCAATATCACCCGCGATCGTATTTGGGCAAAGGTGAAAGTGAAAGGATCTTTCAAAGAGATTGAAAAGAAAATAAAACTATAAGTCCGCATGTGGGACGCTTACAAAAAAGGTTTCAAAGCCTGGTTACAATTGGAGCGTTCGTTATCGGACAACTCGGTAGAAGCCTACCTGCGAGACCTGGACAATCTGACCAGGTACCTGCAGGAGGCTTCTACCATTAAAAGCCCTTCGGAAGTAACGCTGAACGTGTTGCAGGAATGGATCCGTTGGGTAGCTGAATTGGGAATGACGCCATCTTCGCAGGCGCGGATGCTTTCTGGTATCAAGGCATTTTTCCGCTATTGTAATATGGAAGAAATTGTACAGCAGGATCCGACGGTGTTGCTGGAAGCGCCAAAGCTAAAGAGAGCGTTGCCTGATATCCTCAGCTTTGAAGAAATTGAATCCATCATCAACCAACTGGATCTGAGCAAACCGGAAGGCGGAAGGAATAAGGCGATTTTGGAAACAATGTATAGTTGTGGCCTGCGTGTAAGCGAGGTGGTAAACCTGAAGTTATCACAGTTGTACCTGGATGTGGGCTTTATCCGCGTGGTGGGTAAGGGTGATAAAGAACGATTGGTTCCAATTGGCAACAATGCGATCCGTTATATCACCATTTATCGCAATTCCATCCGGGTGCATGTACCGGTGCAACCGGGATTTGAAGATATTCTTTTCCTCAATAATCGTGGTAAGAAACTGTCAAGGGTGATGATTTTCCTGATCATCAAAGACCTGGCACAGAAAGCCGGGATAAAAAAAACGGTATCGCCACACACGTTTCGTCATTCATTTGCCACACATTTGGTAGAAGGCGGGGCAGATCTCCGGGCCGTACAGGAAATGCTTGGGCATGAAAGCATCACCACCACTGAAATTTATACGCACCTTGACCGGGAATTTTTACGGAAGACCCTGGAACAGTTTCATCCCGGTTTTCACAAATAATTTACCGGATCACAAATTTTTCTGAAAGACAGGTAAAATCTCCGGCGGTAAGCAATTGCAGCACATATACACCTGCTTTCCAGTTTTCACTTGTTTCAATGGAAACCGTGTTTTGGCCTTTGGCGAGGCTAACCTTTTTTTCACTGACCCTGTTACCGGCGATGTCTGTTATCCAAAGTTTGCAATCACCTGCGGCAACGCTATTGATGGTGATTCCGAGTTGACCGCCGCGTTGTACAGGATTGGGGTATAATTTCCAGGACCAGGGTTGATTGTGACGCGCAATTTCTTCCTGTTGCAGTTTTTTTGCTGTTGAATTGAGATGAATTACAATATCGTCGAGCTTATCATTGCTTTTAAGCGCTACCTGCTGTGGCTGGTAGCCTTCTGCCGTAACAGCTATATTCAATTTCTTCCATCGTTTTGCGGAGCTGAGAAAAAAGCGGCCATCTTTATTGGTAGTAGTCGTAACGCCCGGGATTTCCAGGAAGGCGAATGGCACAGGTTCTCCTTTTTCGTTAACAACAGTGCCGGTTACCGGAGCAGTAGCAATTGCTGTTGATTTTGTAACAACCACTTCTCCCAAAATAGCAGTGAAGCTGTGCATCATTATTACCTGGAGATGGCTGATATCATCGGTTGGGCGCACGGTGAGCGTTTGCTCTCCATACCCGATTGCTGTAATGGTGAGGGTAATTTCTTTCCATCCGCGCAGCGGATGATATTGAAAATAGCCATTGGCATCGGTTATTACCCCAGTCCGGGGACCGGTGATGACGCTGGCGTTTGAAATGGGATTATTTTGTTCGTCTACCACCCTGCCCTTTATAAGTTCAGTGGCAACTCTTACAGGCGGGGCCACTATCCCCAATGTTACCCCAATGGGATGAAACGTGGTATCACCCATGGTGGTTGATGGCGTTGTGGTCTGGCAGTTGCCGGATGGTTGGACCTGAACGGGTGTAACGGCGATTTTTCCCATTTTAACATCCTGTGCATTTGCTTTCAGCGAGGCAACAAATGCCGGAAATGCAAACTGAAAAACGTAGCGTGCCCAGGGAATTTGTTTGGGTGGCGCCTTTACTTCGCGCTCCAGTTGGGTGTTCATAAAACGTCCGCAAACCGACCCGGTGGATGGCTTGTCAAAAAACGCGACCAGTTGGGCATCTGTCATAGCGGTGAAGTCCACCACCTGTTTTTGACAGGAGCCGCAGAAGCGTCCTTTTTCGGAGGAGGTCATGTTGTTCCAGTTTTCATGACAGGGTTCAGCGATCCGGAGGTTGATTTTTGCCGCCATATTTTTTCGTTTTTTGTTGAACTGCCGGGCCCGGAAGGGCCGCCAGGCGGCGCCTTCCATGGTCAGTCAGTTGTGTTTTTCAGGGGTTGCCCTTTTTATCCCTGACGGATAAGGTTAAATGGTCAGGGTTATGAATTGCTATTGAACACAAAGTTTTTACATCCAGATTATTCCGCGTTACTATTACTAGCTGCAAACGACTCAATTATCATTCGCAGGAAATTTTATAAAGGGGACCGGTAAAAACCGGTCCCGTATCACTAACCGGCTGTTAAATGATTAGCCATTTTAAACAAGATGCGGAATGGGTAAAAATTGCATAAAGGATGTCGGCTCCCCGCAGAAATTTTCCCGGTTAGAGCCATTTTCCTGGATTGTCTTATTGTTTCCGGCGGCCGGATTCCATAAATCTTAGTAATTTTAAGGGCTTGGCGTTTATCCGGAACATATCGCATAGTACACTGACTGACAAGGAACTGGCAGATCAATACCGGCAATCCGGTGACCTGGCGTTGTTGGGTGAATTGTACCAGCGGTATATGGAACTGGTTTATGGGGTGTGCCTGAAGTATTTTAAGGATCCGGAGGCGTCCCAGGATGCGGTGATGGCCATTTTTGAGGAATTGGTGACAAAATTGCGGAAGCATGAAGTGGACAATTTCCGGGGATGGCTGCATCAATTAGCTAAAAATCACTGCCTGATGCAATTGCGAACGCCTAAAAACCTCAAAACCGTAGAGTTAAACGCTGATTTTGTGCAATCGGAAGAAAATGTGCATCTGAACGGTGTGCTGGAGCGTGAGGAGAACCTGGAAAAACTGGAATATTGCATCAGCACCCTGAACGGTGAGCAACAGCAGGCTATACGGCTGTTTTACCTGGAAGGAAAGTGCTATAATGAAATTGTGGAAATGACCGGGCAGGAATGGAACCAGGTTAGAAGTTTTATTCAAAATGGCAGGCGGAATTTGAAAACCTGCATGGAGACGCCCCGCCCGCAACTGGAACAAAAAAAGCCGGGATCGATGGGCAAGTAAAGCAGTATAGTTTGGAACAAGGAAATAACATAAAAAGATTTGGAGCGCTGGACATTGAGCGTTATCACCGCGGCGAATTGTCGATGCAGGAGCGGCATGCCCTGGAAAAAGCGGCATTGGAAGATCCATTCCTGGCAGATGCGCTGGAAGGCTTTGGAACGGCGGGTATTGATATCAGCGCGGATATAAGCGTGTTGAAAAACAGGCTGTCTGAACGATTGGTTCCTTCTCAAAAAAAACGCGGCGGGTTGCCGATGATCTGGCTTCGGGTGGCCGCGGCTGTGGTAATCGTAGCAGGCACCTCGATCCTTATTGCCCGGCTGGCCTCGAATAAAAATGATTCCCGTGGCGACGTTGCCGTTTTAACAAAAAAGGAACCTGGTAATGCTTCGGCGAGTGATTCTTCATATAAAATAACTGAATCACCAACGCTAACAGCGCCTGATAGCAGTACTTCAAACAACGAAACTGCTTTGGTGAACGAAAATGTGAAGAGTAAAAGCAGCGATACCCATTATTTCTTTTCACCAACAATTTCGGATGATAAGAAGGAACTGCCCGGCAGTTCAGGTGCCGTAGCGGAAAATGATAACGAGCGTAAAGCATTTAAAGATAGAGATGGGGAAGGCGACCGCGGCGCTCCGCCAGTAGCAGCTCTGCCCCCACCCGCCGAATCAGAACCGATGCGGGAGCAGTTGGAGAAAAGCCTTTCCGATGTATCGGCGCCCGCAACGGCTAGTGTTGACAAAGCTGCCGGCCGCGGCCGACAACAGGAAACTGCGGCGATGAGCAGGCAGCGTGCCGTGATGGGAAATATGGCTACAGCCAACAATAACAATGGAACGATAGCAAACAATTTTTATAATGTGTACCGCGGCACCGTAATGGATCATAATAATAAAGGCCTGCCTTTTGCAAACGTAACAAACCTGCAGGATGGCGTGGGAACCTATACCGATGCGCGTGGAAACTTTACGCTGTTATCAACAGACAGTACGCTCAACCTGCAGGTACGCGCGCTTGGGTTTAATACGGCAAACGTGCAACTCCGAAATGGGAATGGCTATACTTTTCTCAACTATGGCAACCGGACGGAGCGCAGCAGTGAAACTGTTAAGGATAACAACCTGAATAAAGTAATCCTGGAAGAAGATCGCGCTACGGATGTTCAGACCCTGCTCGATAAGCCAATTATTGCCGATCGCAACAACCGCAGCGATTCCATGCGACTTGAGGAAGATGCAGAGCCAAAAGACGGCTGGCGCAATTATACCAATTACGTATACAATAACCTGAAAGTGCCCGATGAGGCCCCACGGGCAAAAAACAACAACGGCTTTACCGGTAATGTGGAAGTGTCTTTTGAAGTGAACAAATACGGCGAGCCTGTGAACTTTAAGATCGAGAAATCACTCTGCGCAAAATGTGATGAAGAAGCGATCCGTCTTATCAAAGAAGGGCCGAAATGGAAACGGCTTAAAAAAGGAAGGACGACCGTTACGATCAGCTTTTAATTGAACCCTGCTTCCCGAACGATCGTCCTTACATACGATATCTCTATTATCTTACTCTGCTTTGCACTATTTCAACTCTTCCAGGAGTTTGTCGTTCAGGCGAACATAATCATCATTCTTCTGAGCTTTAGCCAACTCTTTTGACTTTTGAGCAGCCTCACGCGCTTCCTGTTTGCGACCCAGCTTGGCCAGGCAATTTGCACGCTGATGGTGAATGAAAAAGGCATTGGGTTGAGCTGCAACTGCTTTGTCAAACCAATCCAGGGCCTGGTTCAGATCCTTACCATTCTCCATGTAATAAACGGCAGCAGCATAGTAAGGTTTGTTATCTACGTTCATTACCTGGTTGATCTGTGCCATTACTTTTTTGTCGATGTCTGTACTAATAGGCAATGCCACCGCTGTTTTTTCCCACATCAGGTGCAACTGGCAACTAGTCGGCTTTACATCTGCAAATTGCATGGTGAATGTTTCCATTTTGTCGTCCATCTTCATGGTTTTAGCGCTTACGCGAACCACATCCATGTCGGGTTTATAAGCAGCCGGGCTGGTAACGTCCAGTTGGCGGGTGATGATGAGCGTCCATTGATTTTCATCCGGTATAGATAGCAGTCCATATTTTCCGGCCGGAATTTGTACGCCGCCGATAGTTACTTCATCACCAAAGGTGAGTGTTGTAGCCTGGTTAGCACCTGTCCGCCATACTTTCCCAAATGGCACCAGGTCGCCAAACACTTTCCGGTTTTTTATACCGGGGCGGGAATAGGATAATTCGATGGAAGAAAGACCGAAATCCTGTTTGATGGTTTGGGTAGGGCTGGGCGCCGGTGTTTTTAGCTGCGCATTGGCACTGAATAATAAGCAGGTGGCGGACAACGCCAGGATAAACTTTTTCATACAACATGATTTAGTTTGCAAGATATGTTATTAATAACTGTTCATTTTTTTGATGAAAACAGATCGGGTTGGGGAGTGGATTTTGTAAAAATGGGTTGCAACAGGATCGCGAACAACATAACGGCTATTACTCCAATAGGATTTAACCAGAGAAAGCCCATCCCGATCAGACCGTATTTTGCCGCCAGGTAGACTGCGATCACCACCATTTCGGCCAATACGGCCGCCCAAAAAATAGCGTGCCCATTCCTGATTTTTTTGAGAAAGAATGCAACCACAAACACGCCCAGAATAACACCGTAAAAAAGAGAGCCCAGGATATTTACTGATTCAATCAGGCTATTGCCCAGGTCCCGGATAAACATGGCTACCAGTATACTAAAAATGCCCCAGACCAGCGTGTAGCCGCGGGAAAGCCGGTACTCTTTTTCCGGTGAAAGTTTTTCGGTGGTCAGGCGCCGGTGAAAATCCACCATGGTGCAGGAAGCCAGTGAATTGATGGCTGCCGCAATGCTTCCCCAGGACGCCAAAAAAATAATGGCGATGAGCAACCCGATCAGTCCGGCGGGCAAATAATCCACTGCAAACCGAAGGAATATATAATCCGTGTCGCGTTCACCACCGCCGGGGCTTACGGTACGCACCCAACGTTTTACATTACCCCGCAAAAGATCTGCCTGTTGCTGTAATTGTTGCAGTTGCTCTCCGGTGCTTTTTTCCAGGGTAGTTTGACCGCTTTTTCTCGCAGCAGTAAATTCACGAATAACATTCTGCCGTTCAATTGAAATAGCCGCATATTCGTTTTGCGCCGCGGCAAGTGAATCTTTGTAAACAGATTGCTCAAGCCGGTTTAATTGCGCCTGGTTAAAAAAAATGGGCGCATTATTAAACTGGTAGAAAGTAAAAACTAATACGCCGATGAGCAGGATGAGGAATTGCATCGGGATTTTTACAAACCCATTGAGCAAAAGTCCCAGGCGGCTTTCGCGTATAGATCGCCCGGTGAGGTAGCGCCCCACCTGGCTTTGATCGGTACCAAAATAGGAGAGCGAAAGAAAAAAACCGCCGATCAGCCCGGTAAGCAAATTGTATTTGCCGCTCCAGTCAATACCATGACTGGTAATACCGCTATTAATAATATTCATCCGCCCCAGTTTGCCGCCCACGGCAAGCGCATCTGTAAATCCCACTCCTTTTGGAAGCATGGCAACCACCATATAGCCTGCCAGGAAAAGTCCCGCGAAAATGATCAGCAACTGCAGCTTCTGTGTATGTGCTACTGCCCTTGCGCCACCGGTCATTGTGTAAATGATCAGCAGTCCGCCCATAAAGAGGTTGGTCCAGTAGAGGTTCCAGTGCAGCAATGAAGAAAGAATAATGGAGGGTGCCAGGATGGAGATACCGGTGGAAAGTCCGCGTGATAAAAGAAATAACAGCGAAGTAAGTGTCCGGGTTTTGCCGTCAAACCTCGATTCCAGGTATTCATACGCGGTGTATACGTGGAGACGCCGAAAAATAGGAACAAAGAAAATACAAATGATAACGGAAGCGAGCGGGATACCAAAATAGTATTGTACAAAGCCCATTCCTTCTGTGTAAGCCTGGCCTGGTGCCGAGAGGAATGTGATCGCGCTGGCCTGTGTACCCATAATGCTTAGCAGTATGAGCCAACCCGACATAGACCTGTTGCCCAGGAAATAACCATCCAGGTTATGCGTAGTGCGGCTTTTATAAAGCCCGTACAACACAATAGCAAGCAACGTTACAACCAGTACTATCCAGTCGAGTGAACTCATGCAAAATAGTTAGTAAGGAACAGGAAGAAGACGATTTGGGCAACGAGAAACAGGAGTACGGCAACGTACCACCCTTTCCAGCTCCTGAACAATGGAATTTTTTCGTTTTCCTGCTGATCCATAATATTAGTCTTGACGGCGAGATGTTCTCAACCACCCCGCCGCTACAATGAGTAATCCAAGTACGATACCAATCACTATTCCAACCCTGATGCGTTTGATGGCGAGGCCCAGTACCAGGCCCAATACGATGGCCAATATAAATGCAGCTTCTCCCCTTTTCGGGTCTGGTTTTCGTTCTTCTCTTTTCATCTACTGTCTGCTTCCGGTTTAGAATACTTTTTTACGATTCAATGCGATCAGGTTAGCGAGCAGGCGGTAGGCGCCAGGAACGCCTGCAGGCAACTCCCTGAAGAACACGATGCCTGTATAAGTGAAGTATCCACTGCCATATTTCGCAATAATGAGACTTCCTTCATCGGGAGTCTCATGCGGGTCGTGCATGGAGAAGACTGTTTCATAGTGTTCTTTGTCCCACCCTTCTGCATGATAGATGCTTCTTTCCTGGATCCAGCCCTTAAAATCATCTGCGTTGATCTTGTTCGGAAAATTCAATACCGGGTGATTGGGTTTTAAAATGGTTATGTCGGCGTTTTCATCCGTAACACGCGTACGCGATACATTGAATAAATAGGGTCCCATTTTAGCGCGTATCGGTCCGATATTATTGCTGGTATTATATTGTACAATAAGATTACCGCCGTCCTTTACATATTTCATCAACTGGTCGTAGTGATTGTTCATCCATTCGTTGGTGTTATATGCACGTACACCAGTAATGATCGCATCGTATTGCGAAAGATTGTTGCGGGAAAGTTCCTTATCGCCCAGCAATGTAACTTCATAGCCCATTTGCTCCAGCGCGGCAGGCACTTTATCCCCCGCACCCACGATATACCCGATCTTCTTACCGTAGGTCTCCAGTTCAAATGATTCCAGCGTTACCTGTGCCGGTTTAAAATAGGTAACGGCGGGAATATGATCGTGCTGAATGGAAATGAGATCCGAAAGTTCCTGGTGCGTGGCTGCATCTTCAAAATGCAAAGGAATTTGTAAGCTGCCTTGCTTTGGAGCAGCAGGCAACGTGGCAGAGGCATCCATTGGTGCAACCTGGCCTTGCTGCAAGGCTAACTGATCTCCGGAATTATCTTTTACCGTTTTAGATGGAAATTTTACAAGGGAATGTACATTGACGTTTTTGGCAAATCCTGTGTAGATCCGCTGGTATTTTGCTTCACCGTTTTTTGCATATGCGATAGATGGATCCACGTGCAGCGTGTATGGCGGCACCACTACTAATGGCCAGTATATCTCACCTTTTACGGGATCGGTAAATTTGTATTGAACAGGCCTTACGTAGGTAAATAGTTCGCTTCCAAATTTTATGCGGAAGAATGCCATATAAGCGGGGTCCACATCCGGCTGACCAATATGCAATTGATCCGTTACGGTAAAATAGCCTTCCTGCATCGGCTCCGCAAGCCAGTAAGGCTGCGTAAGTGGTTTGGTTGCTTCTACAGCGATTGTTTTTGAAAAACTGATATTTTGATTTGTTGACAGCCGTTGATCCAGGTTACTGTCGTTGGCATCAATTTTCAAATAACGCAATTGAGCATCTGCTCCCAGCCGGTTGTTAAGTGTAATATTGATCCGGACAGAATCACCCTGTACTGCATAGGGCGTTTGTGTTGTTGCTTCGATAAAAAGTCCGCTGCATTGCGCTACCAGGTCTTTTACTTCCTGCATTTTTTTATCGCGCCAGTATCCGTCGGGCAATTGGCTGATACGGTGATATAAATTTACCAGTGCGGGAACTGAATACTCCGGGTGTAGCAGATCAAAATCATGGATAATACTGTCGATAGCTACCGCAATCCCATTGCTTCCTTCAACGCGATCCCAGGAAGTTTGAATACCATCCATTAAATCATTCACCGGCGGTGTACCGCCGGTAGTCTTAAACGATTCTATAGACACACCCCTTGTAGCCGTGGCGCCAAAACCCTGGCTTTTGTGCTGGCTTCGACTTTCAGCTGCAATTTCGCCATAGCTTTTGCCGAGCAGGGGATTGTACCCACCAATGTCCAGTTTATACAAACCATCAGACGGCGTTACCATTCCCGGGAAGTTAAACCCGTTCCATACTATTCGTTTTGCCTGCCAGGTTTTAACATATTTGAGCTGCTCCGGGAAACGTGTTGGGTCTGCGGCAGCAGTGAACGCTTCATTGGCCAGGATGGCAGATGCGGTGTGGTGGCCATGACCGCCCTCACCCGTGGTAGGAAAGCGTGTGATGATCACATCGGGTTGAAATTTACGGATCACCCAAACTACGTCACTCAATATCTTTTCACGATCCCATTTGGTAAAGGTTTCTTCGGGACCTTTTGAGAATCCGAAATCAAATGCACGTGAAAAGAATTGTTCTCCTCCATCAATACGACGGGCGGCCAATAATTCCTGTGTACGGATAAGACCCAGATCTACGCCCTGCTCATTACCGATCAGGTTTTGTCCACCGTCTCCGCGGGTGAGCGACATATAGCCCGTGCGGTAAAGGCGGTCTTTGGAAAAATAGGCGATCAGTTTGGTGTTTTCGTCATCGGGATGCGCTGCCACATACAAGACCGAACCAAGCACCTTTAGCTTTTGTAACGACAGTAAAATATCTGCTGAAGTTACGCGTGGCGGCGCCTGGGCATAGACAATCCCTGTTCCTGTTTGAACGATCAGCCATAGCAGGCAGAGGTATTTTTTCATGTGCAACAAATTAATATGCAGAAACCGGCTACAACCGAGTTGGTGCAACCGGTAATCAGTTAGCAAATCAGTTTCCTACGAGGAAAACAGCATTGCAGAACATAAGTTTACCATTTTCCCAAAAATCCCTGAATAATACATCGTCGGCAAGACAGGTGATAGATCCTCCGCCTTTCTGAACAACGCCAAAGAGCAACCCGTCTTTCAACTTGTTTTTTAACCGCGATCCTACAAATCCCGCCACCTGGTTGTCTTTGCGTATAATTCCCACGTTCCATCCCCCGCCTTTTAAAAATTCATAGATATTATCATCCAGGCGGAGTGTATAATAGTAAGCCGGATAGCCATAGGCCAGCGGATGGGTAGTGTCCAATTCCACTTTGTAAATAGAACCCGGGATGGTATTGGGCAAAAAATCTCTTTCGCGATCTTCAAATCTTTTGATGGCGGCATAGGTATCTGTGTCATCCTCGTCGCCTTTTTTTTCAGCATCGTCTTTTTTTAGTTTGATGCCGAGTTCGGCTTTTGCCAGCGCCTCTACTCCACCCCCCATGGCAACAACTCTACCACCATTGCTGATCCAGTCTTTGAACGCTTCCAGCGATCCTTTATCCGCAAGGAATTTATAAGAACCGCCTACAAGTAGTAATACATCGATATCTTTCCAGGTGCTGTTATCAACGTCTGATGCATTGATAAGGGTGATGGGATATTGTAATTCTTTATCGAAAAAATGCCATATTTCACCGGCTGTTCCGGAATTTACGCCTTCGCCGGTCAGTAGCGCCACGCGCGGGGCGCGAAGCGGATGAACCTTATCGCTTCCAAAATCATGACCCTTGTCAACGAAGCCTGTTGTAATGGGGTATAATTGAACCCCGGCTGCATCAGCCATTGCTTTTACGTTTGTAAAAAGACTTTCTCCCCATGCTTTATTGGCAGTGCGAAGCACGAGTATGGAACCCCGGTCGAAATGCTGACCATCTACATCAAAGGGTTGTTCTTCGTAACGAAGCAATATTTTCCTGCGCAGCAATTCACCCACAAGCTTAACGGTAGAAACGCCATTCCATCGGATTACATACCCGTAGGTTGTTCCGGCGTTCTGCACAGCGTTGCCCGCAGTAAGACCGGGGCCGGCATTTAATTTTTCGCGGCTCGCGAATGCAGTTAACCCGTATGCATAAGGAACTGACCATGCGGTAATATCATAGGTAGCCGAATCCACCAGTTTACTTTTGGGCTCAAATAATACTTTTACAAGTGTACCCTTGGGCTGGTTGGTATTGATAATGATATCTCCCGTTGCAAAAGGGAAATTTTCTTCCTTACCTGTAGCATAATTATAACCCTTGCCGCTGCCACTTCCTGTTCCATATTGGATCCGGTTGCGGTCAAGCAATTGCAGCAATGCATGAATGCGGTCTTCGTTGCCCGGTTCTTTTTTGATCACGAACGATTTGTATTCCCCTACACCGTTTTGGATAGCGTTGCTGAAAAAACGGTGATATTCCCGGATCAGCCGGTCTGCATTTTGCGAAGCCACTTCTATGGTGCTTAGGCCCGTGGTGTAGTGGTGCTGCACGCGATCGTATAGCGTAAGTGTATCTCCCTCATCTGTGATAATCGCGGTTCCGGAAGTAGAGTGCCCCGCCTGCTCATAGGTCATCCCGATGGCGCCATTGTACAGCGGGTACGTATCTCCATAGCTTGGATAAAAGAGGTCAAAATATTCCCGGGTGTAAAACAACCACCCGTTTTTGTCGAAATAGCGTGCATTATTTTTACCAACCGTATTTTGAAATTCACGTTGCCACGGCGTAATCACTTCATGAAAAGGCTCTGCTGCCGGCGCAAAATAATAGGGATCGTTGATATATTGCTCGTGAAAATCAACATGTACCTGTGGCAGCCATTCATTATATAATTTCATACGCTGCTGTGATTCCAGTTGCGTTTGCCATGCCCAGTCGCGGTTCAGATCAAAATTATAATGGTTGGTTCTTCCGCCGGGCCACGGTTCATTATGTTCGCGGGCAACGGGCAGCGGGTTGGCATTTACGCCCACCACGGAATTGAACCAGTTTACATAGCGGTCGCGGCCGTCGGGGTTCATACAGGGATCAATAACCACGACCGTATTTTGCAACCAACTTTTGGTGTTGGTATTGGCGGGATCTACAAGCGCAAACAGCGTTAGCATGGCTGCTTCAGAGGAAGATGTTTCGTTGCCATGCACGTTGTAACTTAACCAAACAATCGCCGGTGCATGGTCTTCCATAGGTGCCATTTTATCCCGCGCCAAACCGGCAAGGCGCATATTGTTCTGGCGAATACCGTCTATGTTTTTCATATTCTCTGCAGACGATACAATTGCTACCAGCAATTCGCGGCCCTCGTTGGTTGCCCCGTATGTTTGCAGTTGCACCATCGAGGGTGCCTGGCGGGCTACGTGCTTAAAGTAATCCAGCACCTTCCAATGCGGTGTGTACCGGCTACCCACCGGATAGCCGAGGAATGCCTGCGGGGATTGGACCTGGGCGGCCACATTAAGAACAAAGCATCCAATACCTATCAGAAGAACAAATCTTTTCAACATGCGGCTATTTTTAGAGGCCCAATTTACGGGGAAAGGCTGAACGGGGCAAAGTTGAAGGCCCCCTGACTGCATTGGATTGCAAATATTTTAAATAAGAGGAAAAATAGCTTGTCTTACGGCAAGCTTTTCCTTCTTAACTTCCCGTCATGAAAATGCACGACTTATATTTCAAACCGTTATTGGCAGTGTTTGTTTGTTTTATCGCTGCCTGTGGAAGCAGTAATCATTCGTCGCAGTCGGTTGGTATTGATCCTTACCAATACAAGTCTGTAAAAGATATTGACGCCACGAATGGCGCTGTGGTATCTGCCCATCCCCTGGCGAGCCAGGTGGGTGTGGAAATTTTAAAGAAAGGCGGGAATGCGATGGATGCAGCGATTGCCACACAGTTGGCACTGGCTGTGGTTTATCCCGGCGCCGGAAATATCGGCGGGGGTGGTTTTACGGTGGCACGCCTGGCAGATGGCCGGTTGCTGGCACTGGATTATCGTGAAAAAGCACCGGGCCATGCGTCCCGCGATATGTATGTTGACGCAGATGGCACGCCCCGGACCGATAAGAGCCAGAACGGGCATCTTTCTTCCGGTGTGCCGGGCACCGTGGCAGGTTTGTTTGAAGAACACAAATACGCCACACTTCCATTTGCTACGCTCATTCAACCCGCCATTGACCTTGCCGAAAAGGGCTTTGTGATTACCGAGCACGAAGCGGGTTCACTGAACAGTATCCAGGATGAGTTGAAAAAATATAATTCGCGCAGCAATGCATTTATGAAAGCATCCGGCTGGAAAGGTGGCGATACATTGATCCAAAAAGACCTGGCTGCTACGCTCCGGCGCATTGCGGAACAGGGTGCAGACGGTTTTTACAAAGGAACTACTGCAAAGTTGATCGCGGAAGAAATGCAGCGGGGTGCCGGAATCATTACCGAGGAAGATCTTGCCAACTACAAGGTAGCATCGCGCCCTGCGCATGTATTTGATTACAAAAATTACCAGGTTGTTAGTATGCCGATGCCCAGCAGTGGCGGACTTTTATTGAACCAGATGATGAAAATGGTGGAATCAAGACCGCTGGCGCAAATGGGTTATAATTCCCCCGAAGCCGTACAACTGATGACAGAAGTGGAGCGAAGGGCTTATGCCGACCGCGGTGAATACATGGGTGACCTGGATTTTTACAAAGTGCCGGTAAAAGAACTTACGGACACAACCTACCTGGCAAACCGGATGAAGGACTATCAACCAGGAAAAGCGGGCAACAGCAAAACAACCGGCCCGGGAAAACCAGGACACGAAAGTGAAGAAACCACGCACCTCAGTGTTATTGACAATAAAGGAAACGCGGTTTCTATTACCACTACACTGAATAATGGATACGGAAGCAGAACTGTTGTGGGCGGCGCCGGTTTTTTCCTGAACGACGAAATGGATGATTTCAGTATAAAGCCCGGAGTGCCGAATATGTATGGTGCAGTAGGTGGCGAGGCCAATGCCATTGCGCCGAATAAACGGATGCTCAGTTCTATGACGCCAACGGTGGTGTTAAAAGATAATAAGCCTTATATCGTGGTGGGAACACCGGGCGGCACTACCATACCCACATCTGTGTTTCAAACGTTGATCGACATACTGGATTTTGGGATGAATACGCACGATGCGGTAAACGGACCGAAATTTCATCACCAGTGGTTGCCGGATGTGATTTATGTTGAAAAGGATTTTCCGCAAGCAACAATCGACGCATTGAAGAAGATGGGGTATAGTTTTGACTCAAAGGGCGGCATTGGACGCGTAGAAGCAATACGGGTAACGAAAGATGGACATTTTGAAGCAGTAGCAGATCACCGCGGCGATGACTCAGCGGCGGGTTACTAAATAAATTAGCATGACAACATTGGGACAGGAATACCTGCAAACCGTGATTCGCAGGTTAAAATATTATAAAGAGCTTGGGGATACAACAATCAGCAGGCTGGATAACGCGCAGTTGCATTTCCGGGAAAATGGTACGGTCAATAGTATTGCGATGATCGTTAACCACATGAGTGGAAATATGCTAAGTCGCTGGACCCGTTTCCTGTCGGAAGACGGTGAAAAGGAATGGCGGCAGCGTGATGCAGAGTTTGAAGAGAATGATATGGATAAAGCGGCAATAATGGCAACCTGGGATAAGGGTTGGCAATGCATGTTTGATACACTTGAGTCGCTCACGGAAAACGATCTGCTGACAACGGTTACGATACGGAAAGAGCCTTTATCTGTTATAGACGCTATCAACAGGCAGTTGGCGCATTATCCATACCACGTGGGCCAGATTGTGCAGGTAGGCAAGGTGCAGTTGGATGCAGGCTGGCAATCATTATCGGTTCCGAAGGGTGGTTCCACGCAGTTCAATTCCAGCAGTGGCCCCAAAGATCCGGCAAAAAAGTACTGAGGGCTGACTCATTTGCAAACCCGGATTAAATAGCTATTTTTACGCCCTCATACGTACATCCAGCCCTCCCGATGCGGAGAAGGGTCAAATCCTGAAAAGCTTTAAAGTTTTAAGCGAAAAGCATGCAAATGATCAAATCTTTTGCGTTGGTTGCTATTGCAGCCTGCGTTGCCCTGTCTACCCGTGCGCAAGTGGAATGGAATGTATTTGTTGGCCCACAACTTACTACGGCCAGTTATACCGCGCAAAGTGTTAAGCAGCCTACTTCTTATAAACCCGGGATCAACCTGGGTGTTGGCTTGAAAGTTCCGTTTGAAGGTAATCTCTATTTTGCCCCGGCACTGCAGTATAGTATGAATGGCTACAAGGTAACTTATAACCGCTTCCTGTATCCACCGGATCCTGCGGCGCTTGATAACAATGTTACGTTTCACAACCTGGAAACCGTATTCCTGCTGCAGTATGATTTTAGTGCACAGCCAGGTCATTTCTTTTTAAAGATGGGGCCTTCGATAGACATCCAGCTTTTTGGTCACGAAAAGTTTACAACGCCCAGTGGCGAGGTAAGCAGGAGCACTCCTTTTGGTTTTGATAAATATGGTCATTTTTCCGCCAGTGCCGTTGGTCACCTGGGATATGAAACCAGCGGTGGGTTTGCTATCAGCGCGCAATATACTTACGGGTTGGCCAGCATCAACAATGCAGATGGCGGCCCGCGTATCCGTCATCGTGCATTTGGCATTACGTTCAGTAAACGAATTGGTTCCAAAAAAATTGTAATAGATACGCGAAACAAACAATAGGTATTTCTGTTATAAAAAATAACTAAAAAATACCCGCGGTATGGTAGCGTTCCTGCTTTGGCTGTTAATAGGCTCCTCGCCTGCCGGTTCAATTCATGTTACTGTAGATCATCTCCGGAACACGAAAGGACATCTTTTACTGAGCCTGTATAATAGCAGTGACGGCTTCCCCGGTGATGCCCAGAAAGCGGTGCGAAAAGAGCGGGTATCTATTTCCGGCAGTGCTGTTACTGTTGATTTTGACAACCTGCCAGCCGGGGATTATGCGGTAGCTATTTTACATGATGAAAATGATGATGGCAAGATGAATACAACCTTTATCGGGCTGCCGAAGGAAGGTTACGGATTTTCGAACGATGCCATGGGAACGTTTGGCCCGCCCTCTTTTCGCAAAGCTAGCTTCGTTCACACTGCAACCGCTACTACTTCTATCACCATCCGCGCCAGGTATTAATTTCGTTTTGGCAGATCGATGGCGGCATTTTCCAGGGAATTTAGCAACTGATTATACGATGATTTCCAATCTTTGGTATTGAATTTGCCCTAAGCGGACGATTGCCTACTTTTACACCGTCAAATTCCTGACTCTGAGGAGGTTCAAAAAAATACTGACCTGGTTTTTCCTGTCGCTGCTATTCATCGTAATCGCGGCTTATATCTTCATCCAAACCCCGTTTGGACAAAACTGGATTGTTCGCCAGGTCACCAAGAGGCTGTCGGCCGAACTCCAGACCCGCGTTTCCATTAAACATGTCGATTTTGCGTTGTTTAATGAGATGGAC
The DNA here is from genome assembly GCA_048498035.1 of Bacteroidota bacterium. Classification (GTDB taxonomy): domain Bacteria; phylum Bacteroidota; class Bacteroidia; order Chitinophagales; family Chitinophagaceae; genus CADEDV01. Next base: position 135,893 of record JBEHYT010000008.1, read on the forward strand.
CTCCAGGGTGTGTTAATTGAAGACCAGCAGCGGGATACGATCCTGTATGCGGGCAATGTGGATGTGCGCATCACCGACTGGTTTTTTATCAAGAAAAATGCGGAGCTAAAGTATGTGGGGCTTGAAAATGCGCTGGTAAAATTTCAACGCCAGGACTCCGTATGGCGCCAGCAGTTTTTATTCGACTATTTTACCCCTTCCTCTACCGGCAAAAGCACCAACAAGAAAGCAGGTATTGCTTTCGACCTGAAAACCATGGTGTTAAAAAATGTCACGTTTATACAACGGGATGAGTGGCTGGGGCAGAATATGCTGATCCATGTAACCGGGATGAACCTGGATGCCAATGACCTGAGCCTTACCGGTAATAGTTATGATATAAAATCCCTTTCGCTGGTTGAGCCGATATTCAAACAATATACGTATACAGGCAAAAAACCCGCGGTAGCAGCCAGCACTGAACCGGCAGTTCCGGATACGGCTTCTCACAAGGGAGGCTGGAATTCATCGGGGTTGCAGATACGTATTGCAAAACTGGACATCCAGGACGGGACTTATAAATCGGACCAGCAAACCGACCGGGCGGCTTATGCCTATTTTGACGGTCAGCACATCGATTTTAACCATATCAACGCGTCTATCAATAACGCCAGGTTTGTGGGTGATACGATCTATTCGGAGCTGAAATTATCGGCACGCGAACGCAGCGGTTTTGAAGTGAAGGGAATGGATGCGACCCTGAAACTGACCCCAACGGGAATGGCATTCAGCAATATGGAGCTGCGCACCAACCGGAGTACACTGCGTAACTTTTTCGCCATGTCGTATGATGATTTGTCAGATATGGGGGATTTCATCCACAAAGTGCGGATGGACGCAACTTTCGATGGCGCTTATATCGATAGTGATGATCTCGGCTATTTTGCACCAACGATGCAATCCTGGAAAAAGAAAATCCAGATAAAAGGAAAGGTACGGGGAACGGTAGATGACCTGGTAGGTAAAGAGTTGCTGGTACAGGCCGGAAGCAGTACCGTTTTGAATGGGGACATCACCATGACCGGCCTGCCGGACATCAACCAGACTTTTATCGATTTCAAGGCCAATGAATTTAAAACCACCTACCGGGATGCGGCCATTATTGTTCCCGCCATTCGCCGGGTAACAGCGCCTGACCTGGCAAAAATCCAATACCTCAGTTTTACGGGCAGCTTTACCGGTTTTATCCGCGATTTTGTAACGTTTGGAACCATTCGTACCAACCTCGGAATTGTAAAGAGTGATCTGAACATGAAACTGCCTGCCGGGAAACCGCCTGTATATTCCGGTAATATTTCAACTGATAATTTTCAATTGGGACAATTCCTGGGCAATAGCCAGTTGGGCGCTTTATCGATGGAAGGTGTTGTAAAAGGAAGTGGATTCAGTGAAAATAACCGGTCGGCAGAACTGAAGGGAAATATCCGTTTCGTGGAATTCAATGGATATAAGTACCAGAACATCGCTATTGAAAAAGGGAAACTTGATAATAGCCAATTTGACGGAACGGTTTCCATGAATGATGAGAATGCGCAATTTACGCTGAATGGGTTGATCGATTTTTCAAAAACGCCCACCTTTAATTTTGTGGCCGATGTACAAAAGGCCAACCTGAAGGCATTGAACCTGACAAGGGATGACCTGCAGTTCAACGGGCATTTTAATCTCAACTTCACCGGGAACAATATCGACAATTTCCTTGGTGATGCACGCATTGCGGATGCAACACTGAATCTTAATGGCAACCGGCTGCCGTTTGATTCACTTATCCTCTCGTCTGCTTACGAAAATGATGTAAAGACGCTGAATGTTCGTTCCAATGAATTTGAAGGCACGATCACCGGTGATTTTAATATTAACGAGTTGCCGGATGCCGTACAATTATTTTTAAATAAATACTATCCCTCTTATATCGCGGCTCCGAAGCGAATGCCAACGAACGAGCAGTTTCATTTTGATTTTACAACCTACTTGGTGGAAGATTACCTGAAACTGATCGATTCCTCACTGGCAGGTTTCAACAATAGCCACATTGAAGGCGATCTTGACCTGCAACAAAACAAACTGGCGCTTACAGCGGATGTTCCGTATTTCCGGTTAAAGGGATATAATTTCAATTCCGCCAAAATAACGGCGAATGGCACTTTAGACAGTCTTTCCCTGACCGGCCAGGCTTCCAACATCAACATCAACGACAGCCTGAGCGTACCACTGGTTGTTTTCCATGTAAACAGCGCCAATGATATTTCAAAAGTTCATGTGGAAACGGGTGCTAACCAGACGCTGGAAAAAGCAAACCTGAATGCGGTGGTGCAAACCTATGCCGATGGTGTAAATATAGAATTTGATCCGTCTGACTTTGTGATCAATGGAAAAAAGTGGACGATTGACGATAACGGGCGATTACAATTCAGAAGCGAAACGCCTGCAAGCGGAGAACTGGTACTGCGTGAAGGCGTGCAGGAGGTGCGATTGAAAACCGTACCATCATCCGCCGGTAACTGGAATGACCTGCTGGTGGATCTGTCCAATGTGAACCTGGGCGACTTTTCTCCTTTATTTATGCCGAATAACCGGTTGGAAGGATCTCTGTCCGGCAATATTAAAGTAGAAGATCCAACGAACAAATTGCATATTACCTCTGAGAACATCAGGACGGAGTTTCTTCGGCTCGACAATGATTCTCTTGGAGAAGTGCATGCCAGTGTGGACTATGACAATGTGAGCAAGCAATTAAAGATTAATGGCGCTACCGCCAATACCGATAATTTCCTTGGTTTTAATGCAAACATTTCACTGGGTTCGCATGATCAGCAGTTGAAGAACCTGATATCTCTCCAGGCAAGGAATTTCCAGTTAAGTATACTGGAACGGTTCCTGGGTGATTTGTTCTCCGATATACAAGGCTATATGACCGGGCAGTTTGATATAAAAGGGCCATTTGACAGTTTTGCCGTGGTGGGCAAAGGAAGATTGAAAGATGCAGGTGTACGCGTCAACTTTACGCAATGTTTTTACAAGATCCAGGATACCGATATTGAATTAAAACAAAAAGAGATCAACCTGGATGGATTAACGCTGGTTGATCCGGTGACGGGCAATCCTATTTACGTGGAAGGTTCTATTGAACACAATGGCTTTAAGGATATGTTCTTCTCAATAAACGTGTCCACGCAAAAGAAAAACACCAGGATCAACAAGCCGGTATTATTGATCAATACGTCGTACAAAGACAACCAGCAGTTTTACGGCCGGGTAATTGGCACCGGCTCGTTTACACTGACAGGACCCCAGTCGGAACTTTTCATGGGTATTAGTGCTGTGGCATCTGATACTGCTGCCAGTAACATCACTATTCCACCCAGCAAGAGCAAAGCAACGTCCGGGATGGCAGACTTCCTGGTGGAACGGAAATATGGTCGCGAGATGGCAGACAGCGCCTTTAACCTGAATAATTCCAATATTATTTATGATGTGGATGTAACTGCCAACCGGATGGTAAGTGTAAAAGTGGTGCTGGATGATGTAACGGGTGATGAGATTACCGGGCGCGGCAGTGGCCGGTTAAATATTCATTCCGGTACCAGTGAACCGCTGAAGATCCGTGGTCGGTTTGATATTGAAGAGGGAAAGTATGATTTCACCTTCCAGTCTTTTTTCAAAAAACCATTTGAACTGCGCAAAGGGTCTGAAAATTATATTGAATGGACAGATGATCCTTATAAAGCAAAGATTCATTTTGATGCAACGTATAAAGCAGAGCGCGTAAACTTTGCGCCGCTTGTCAACTCCCTTTCCGGGCTTGATGCCAACCTGGCCAAGGCCCGTGGCGATGTGTATGTAGTGGCTTCGCTTACCGGCGAGTTGTTTAAACCGGTTATTAGTTTTAAGCTTGATTTTCCTGAAGGCAGTCCTGCCCTCTCCGACCCCACGCTTGCGTTCTCATTGCAACAACTGGAGCAAAATACCAACGAATTATACAAGCAGGTTACCTACCTGATCGTCTTTAACAGTTTTGCTCCATCCGGTGGTACGGGCGGCACCGGGGATATTGGTGATTTCGCCACTAATACTATTTCCGGAATTTTCCTGGGTGTTATCAACGACCAGATCAATCGCATACTTGGGCGGCTGCTGAATTCTGATAAATATTCCATCAATCTTAATACATCCCTTTATAACCGGAATGTATTGGGCGGCAATACGGGTTCCGGCATAAACCTGGGTAGTAATGTGAATTTTTCTATTGCGCGTTCGTTCTTTAACGACCGGTTCGTGATCACTGCCGGAGGTGGCTTTGATACGCCTTTGCAGCAGGGGGATCTGCAGCAAAGTATTCAACTGCTGCCGGATGTAACTATGGAGTGGCTGATCAACCAGTCGGGAACGATACGTGCTTCTTTCTTTTACCGGGAAAATGCAGATTACCTGTCCAGCACATCCAGTGGCGGTCCGGGTCGTTCACGCAGGTATGGTACCAGCCTGATCTATAAGAAAGAGTTTGAGTCTTTCTTCAAAAAGAACGGCAAAGGCAATAAGAAAAAACAACTTCCTCCAACGGAGCAACCTGCGGCGCCAAAAGATCCTGCCCAGGCCACTACCGGTGAAGACGAAAAAAAGGCGGCAACGGTGCCGCCTGTAGAAGGAAATTAATTTGCAAACGATTGTGGTTTACTTCATATCGTGACCAAGTTTATCGCGCTTGGTTTGAAGGTATTTTTCATTGTGTGGGTTAGCAGCAACCTGGATGGGGATGTTTTCAACAATCTCAAGTCCGTACCCGATGAGCCCTACGCGCTTCCGGGGGTTATTGCTGATCAGGCGGAGCCTGGTGATGCCCAGATAGCGGAGAATTTGCGCCCCGATACCATAATCCCGCTGGTCCATAGGAAAACCGAGGTGCAGGTTGGCTTCCACCGTATCCATGCCCTGTTCCTGCAACTGGTAGGCTTTCAATTTATTAAGTAGACCGATACCCCTTCCTTCCTGGTTCATATAGAGAATGGCGCCTTTTCCTTCTTTTTCCACCATCTGCATGGCGCGGTGGAGTTGTTCGCCACAATCACAGCGTAGAGAGCCAAGAATATCTCCGGTAAAGCAAGAAGAATGCACGCGAACCATCACCGGTTCGTCTTTTTCCCATTCACCTTTAAGGAGCGCCAGGTGTTCGTTGGAAGAATTTTTTTCGCGGAATGCAACAAGCTTAAAATCACCATATTGCGTAGGCATGTCTACTCTTACCACCTCTTCGATCAGGGAGTCCGTTTTCATCCTGAATTCAATCAGGTCTTTGATCGAAATAATGCGGAAATCGAATTTTTTGGCTACTTCCAGCAATTGTGGTAACCGGGCCATTGAACCGTCTTCATTCATAACCTCCACTAATACACCTCCATACGGGGGTGGAAAACCTGCCAGGCGTGCCAGGTCAACGGTAGCTTCCGTGTGACCGGCCCGGCGCAACACGCCACCCTTTTTAGAGCGGAGCGGGAAAATATGACCCGGTCGGCCGAGGTCAGACGGTTTGGTTTGCGGGTCAATCAGGGCCTGAACCGTACGGGCCCGGTCCTGGGCAGAAATGCCGGTGGTGCAGCCATGTCCCAGGAGATCTACTGAAACGGTAAATGCCGTTTCGTGGAGGGCTGTATTATTATTTACCATTAATTCCAGGCCAAGTTCATCACACCGCTCCTCCGGGAGTGGCACACAGATGAGGCCCCGGCCGTGTTTGGCCATAAAATTGATCACTTCCGGGGTGGTGGCGCCGGCAGCGGCTATAAAATCACCTTCATTTTCACGGTCTTCGTCATCTACTACAATCACCAGTTTCCCGGCCCGGATATCCCGAATCGCGTCCTCTATACGGTCTAGCATATTGCTGTCTGTTTTTTGCAAAGTTAGGAACAATTCACCGGCTGAAAGGTTGGCAACCCGGGCGGCCTGGAATCCGATCTACGGGTTGCTGGGGGGTAACTATTTGTTAATTAAATGTCCATTTTTGAACGGGGAATATTTCCTTTCTTTGCACCGAAAACTAATACATTATGCTTAAGAGAATCTTGTTGCTTATTGCTATTGCATTTGCGGCGGGTTCCTCGGTGATGGCCCAGGTTACAACCAGTAGCATTACTGGTACTGTAAAGCAGGCCAATGGCGAGGCGCTCGTTGGAGCCACGGTTACAGCGGTACACCAGCCTTCGGGTACCATGTACGTGACGATCAGTAAAAAGGATGGTAACTTTACCATTCCCAACACAAAAATCGGTGGCCCGTATACCATTACGGTTACATTTACCGGTTTCCAGAACAGTACGACAGAAAATGTGATCCTGAACCTGGGTGAGCCCTATGTGCTGGATGTGAAGATGTCTGACAATGCCTCTTCCCTCACAGAAGTGATTGTTACCGCTAACAACGGTAGCCGGAACAAGGCAAAGGCTGGCGCTTCTACTATTATCAACTCGCGGATGCTGGGTACATTACCAACCATTTCCCGCAGTATCACAGATTTTACCCGCTTAACGCCCCAGGCAAACGGAAACAGTTTTGCCGGTCGCGATGGCAGGTTTAACAACGTAACAGTAGATGGAGCGAACCTGAACAACAACTTCGGTTTGAGTACAGATCCGCTGCCCGGTGGTGGTGCCAACCCGATTTCACTGGATGCGATTGAGGAAATCTCGGTTAATATCGCTCCTTATGATGTTCGCCAGGCCAACTTTACCGGTGCGAATATTGCTGCTGTAACAAAAAGCGGTACCAACGTATTCCACGGTACAGCTTACGGTTACTACCGCAACCAGTCGTTCAACGGTCGCAATGTTGGTGATATCAAACTTCCTGAGCCTACCAAAACCTATAACAAGGTATATGGTGCAAGCATTGGCGGTCCGATTATCCAAAACAAACTGTTTTTCTTCCTGAATGGTGAGTACGAAGAAAAACCCGCTACGCTGAATTATTACACTCCACTGGGTGGCAGCGGTACCGGCAACGTATCTGACGTTCCTGTTGATTCGCTGATAAAATTGTCTGACTACCTGAAATCAAAGTATAACTATGATCCGGGTGCGTATGACAATTTCTCTTCTTCCTCAACTGTAAAAAATCATAAAATCCTTGCAAAGGTTGACTGGAACATCAGCACTGTGCATAAGCTGACAGTGAAGTACAGTGATTTCCAGAATTCACAAACGTCGCTGCCCAGCCAGAGCGGTGGTATCAATGGTGCCAGCTCTTCAGGTGTGGTAACATATGGTCCGAAGTTTTCAAAAACTGCCATGGCCTTCGGCGGTACTACCTATACGCAAACCGATAAAGTACGCTCCGGAAGCCTGGAATTTACAAGCAACTTCCGCGGTCGTTTTGCCAACCAGTTCCTGGCTACTGTTACCAAGATCAGTACGATCAAAGCTCACCCCGGTGACCAGTTCCCGTTTGTGGACATCCTGGGCTTTACACCCGGTAGCAAGAACAACTACCTGAGCTTTGGTAATGAGCCTTTCAATGGCAACTACAACGTAGTGCTGAATGATGTGTACACTGTGACTGACAACTTCAGCTATTTTGCAGGTAAGCACACGCTGACTGCAGGTCTTTCTTACGAATACCAAAAAGTGGGTAACGGATTTATGCCCGGTAGCCAGGGATACTATGCGTTCGGTTCACTGGACGACTTCCTGAACAACCGCGCTCCGAAGCTGTTTGCTTTGACATATTCCCTGGTTCCTGGCCAGGATGCGGTTATCTCTGCCAACCTGAAAATTGGACAGGCTGCCGCTTATGTGCAGGATGAGATCAATGTAAACCCGAATTTGAAAGTAACGCTCGGTTTGCGTATCGATCGCCCGGTATACCCGGAACAACCGCTGGCTAACGCCGCAGTAGATGCTCAAACATTGTTGGATCACGATGGAAACGCAACGAAATACAGCACCGGCGCATGGCCCAAAGCTTCGTTGTACTGGTCTCCACGCGTAGGTGTACGTTACAATATGCCTGATGAGCGCATTGTGATCCGTGGTGGATCAGGTATCTATACAGGACGTATCCCGTTTGTGTACCTGACCAACCTGCCTACCGGTGTTGGACCTTACCAGTTTGGAACACTGATCACTTCCAACCTGCAAAACTTCCTGTTTAACCCCGATCCGCATGCGTACAATCCTTTCTACAACAACACGCTGAACCCGGCACAGTTCCCAACTGTTGGCGGAACTGTTGTTCCGACAGGTGCTTATGCCCTGATCGATAAAAACTTCCGTTTCCCACAAGTATGGCGTACGGATGTTGGAATGGATAAATCTTTCGGTAAAGGATTTACAGCTTCGCTGGAAGCGATCTATACGAAAGATCTGAACGCTGTATATATGTTCAATGCGAACCTGAAAGCTCCGGATGGTGTGATGACTGGCCCTGACAACAGGCCTATCTATTCTTACATCACACAAAACCTGAGCGGTTCTGCCCTTACCAATGCACGGAATGCTGCTACTAAAGTAAATACAGCTTCCGGTAACGCGGTAGTGCTGGATAATGCAAAACGCGGAAGCACGTTTGCACTTACTGCACAATTGAGCAAATCATTCTCTAAAGGATTCTACGGATCTATTGCATACACGTATACAGCAGCGTTTGACTACACGGCTAACCCCGGTAGCCAGGCAACATCTGTATGGTCTGCAAACCCAACATCACGCACACAGAACGACCTGGAACTGTCTGGTTCTTCATTCAACGTTCCTCACCGTGTAGTGGCTAATCTTTCTTACCGGATTGAATACGCCAATCACCTGGGTACTACTATCTCTGCCTTCTTTGAAGGAGCTAGCCAGGGTACACTGTCATACATCTACAATGGTGATGTAAACGGAGATGGTAATTCAGCTGACCTGATGTATATCCCGAAAGATCCTTCCCAGATCCATTTCGTAAACCTGGCTGCTTCCGGAAGCACACCGGCATTTACAGCACAGCAACAATCTGATGCGTTCTTCAAGTTTATTGCACAGGATAAATACCTGAGCAAACACATGGGACAATATGCAGAAAGAAACGGTGCCCGTCAGCCCTGGTACAATCGTGTGGACCTGAAAGTAGTTCAGGATATCTTTGCCAACTTTGGTAAACACAAACACACGTTGCAAGCATCCATCGACATCCTCAACTTCCCCAACCTGATCAATAAAAACTGGGGTGTAAAGGATTTCTATGTTGTAAACAACCCGCTGAAATTTGTTAACTATACATCTGGCCAGCCCAACTTTACAATGGCTACTTATGTTCCGCGTGGACAAACGGCCGGTGTATTGCTCGACAGAACTTATATTCCCAATACTTCTATCTCAAGTACGTATGGATTCCAACTGGGCCTGCGTTACATCTTCTAAACAAGAAAGAGAGATTGTATAAAAAAAAGCTCCCGGTTTCGGGAGCTTTTTTTATGACGTAACTGGACTAACTGCCAATGGCTGGAAATATCCATTTTAAAAATAGCGGCATCGCCAGTCCCCAGGTAGGAATATCGTGACGTCCATCCGGCATTTCCAGGTAATAGATCGCATCATCCGGGCAACCTTTTTTCTTTAACTCAGCCACCAGGTCCAGCGTATCATCAATGGAATCAATAATTCCATTTCCATTCCTGTCTGCTGTTTCGTCTTTATTTCCGCATTGAAAGAAAAATTGCTGACCGGGGTGATAATGTCCGTTGCGTATTTCCTGGTGAATGATCCTGTTTTTATCGTCCTCGTAGGTTGGATCCTGCTGGTCCAGGTTGCGCCACCAGAGGGCGCCGGAAAAAACGCCGGCCACATTGAAATAACCGGGGTATTTCCAAACCATGTCGAGCGCCTGCAAACCGCCCAGGGAAAATCCGGCAAAGCCGGCCTGCTTAAACCGGTAAACGCCCGCATGCTGGTGGATAATAGGAAGAAGTTCCGTCATGACAAACGCAGCATATGCTGCGGCCAGGTCGCCGCGGCCCAGGTAATCCGGTTGATCTGCCACGCCATATTCCCGTTTGCGTTCTTCCCCGGCATGAATTGCTACACACAGTGTTGGTTGCAGCGTGCCTGACTCATAAAGCTGGTTGAGAATATCCTGGAAATTCATTTCGGCCATATTCTGTCCGTCATTGATCAGCAACAGGTTCCATGTTGCGGGATTTTGCGGGGTGGGTGGCCAATACAGGTCGAATAATACCGTGCGGTTGAGCAGGGACGAATCAAGGGTATGTGGCTGAATCCCGGTATTGGCTTCTTGCATGCGCGCAAATGTACAAATTGCGCCGGAAGGACGTTCTTGCCATAAATAAAAACCATTAATAACCTGGGTTGTGGTGCGCACCTTTGATAAAAAACAACCGTTAGTGCTGTTTTTCGGCGCAAATCGCCTAAATTGATATTATAAACCGATTTGTTAATTTGATGCCGAAAAAATAAATTTGATCTTACCGTTCCCCTTGATCATCAAATCATCCTTAAAAACAATCTATGAAGAAAATCGCCATCATGCATGGTAAGGAACGATCTTTTCCCGAAGCATTTGTTGAGCGCGTTAACAGTAAAAATATTCCCGGTATCATTGCTGAACCGGTACGGATTGATAAGGCAATGCAGGGCGTTCCGAGTGGATATGCCGTGATCATTGACCGGATATCACAGGATGTTCCGTTTTACCGGACCTGGCTCAAGAATGCCGCATTAACCGGTACGGCAGTTATCAATAATCCGTTCTGGTGGAGCGCCGATGATAAATATTTTAATAACTGCCTGATGACCAAAGTAGGCGTTCCGGTTCCTAAAACAGCCATTCTCCCTTCGCGGGATCTGCCGGATGATACATCTGATCAATCATTCAGCAACCTGGCCTTCCCGCTGGATTGGGATGCCATCTTCAGCTATGTTGGCTTCCCGGCCTACATGAAGCCCTTTGCAGGTGGCGGCTGGAAGCACGTATATAAACTCAACAGCGCTGAAGAATTTTTCCAGAAACATAATGAGACCGGGCAACTGGTAATGCTGTTGCAGGAAGAAATTGTTTTTGAAGAATATTACCGCTGCTATTGCATTGGCGGCAAATATGTCCGCATCATGTCTTACGAGCCGCGGAACCCGCATCACTTACGATATGTTGCAGACTTTAAACCATCACCGGAACGGTTACAGGAAATGACCGATATTGTATTACGCATTAACCGGTACCTGGGATATGATTTCAATACTGTGGAACTGGCCTTGCGTGATGGTGTTCCTTATGCCATTGATTTTTGTAACCCGGCGCCCGATGCAGATCGCGCCAGCGTGGGAGACGAAAATTTTGAATGGGTAGTAGAAACATCGGCCAACTTTGCCATTGAAAAAGCAATGAACCATATTGAAGACGGCGATAACCTGACATGGGGCGACTATGTAAAACGCAGCAGCGCCAAACAATCACTGGTATAAAACGAGTTCGATCAATAAAGAAAATCCAACCTTTAACCGGAAAATTCAAGCCGTGCGAGCATATACAGTAAAACGATACAAAAATGAATTTATTAAATTCATGACCTATACCCACACTTCCATTGATGAAGTAATTGACCAGGTGGATATAGTATATGCAGGTAGCCTGATTGATGAACCTGCCTATATTTCAATTAAAGAGCAATTGACAAGTCTGGAACCGAAACTGAACGAATTTATGCGTAGACTGGCCCGCCAGTACGTACTCTCTGAAGAATAGACCTATTACAGAAACGTTGATACATGAACCTGAACTATAAGACCTTTACCCTGGGCGTGGAAGAGGAGTACATGGTACTTGACCCCAAAACGCTGGAGCTGAAAAGTCATGAACAGAAAATTGTTCATGAAGGACAAAAAGTGATCAAAGACAAGGTAAAGGCAGAAATGCACCAGGCGGTAGTGGAAGTAGGAACGGATATCTGCCAGGATATTGATGAAGCTTTCCAGGACGTATCAACGCTGCGCAAAACGATTTCCGGCATTGCAGACAGCCTGGGATTTGCCATGGGCGCATCCGGCACCCACCCTTTCAGTCACTGGGAAAGCCAATTGATCACCGATCATATTCGCTACAATGAGATCGTAAATGAATTGCAGGAAGCCGCCCGCAGCAACCTGATCTTCGGACTGCATGTACACGTTGGCATGCAAAGCCGCGAAATGGCCAATCATATTGCCAACTCCACACGCTATTTCCTCCCACACGTATTTGCGCTTAGCACCAACTCCCCTTTTTGGGAAGGACGTGTAACAGGATACAAATCGTTCCGCACAAAAGTATTTGATAAATTTCCGCGTACAGGCATCCCAGATGCTTTTGAAAGTATCGAGGCGTACGACAACTACGTAAAGCTGCTGATCAAAACAAACTGTATTGACAATGCAAAAAAGATCTGGTGGGATCTGCGGGTACACCCCTTTTTCAATACTGTTGAATTCCGGATCTGCGATGTTCCGATGACAGTAGACGAGACCATTACCATCGCAGCGCTTTTCCAGGCTATTTGTGCGCGCATTTATATGCTGCGCTCAAAAAACCTCAATTTCATCCAGTATTCGAGAGCACTGCTGAATGAAAACAAATGGCGCGCCAGCCGCTATGGCGTGGATGGTTACCTGATCGACTTTGGAAAAGAAGAAGAAGTAAATACAAGAGCGTTGATCTATGAACTGCTCGACTTCCTCGATCCTGTGCTGGACCACCTTGGCAGCCGCCACCGCGTAGCGTACGTGCATAAGATACTGGAGCAGGGCACCGGGGCAGACCGGCAATTGGCCGCTTTTGAAAAAGAACGCAACCTGGTTGATGTGGTGAATTATGTACACAGCCAGTTCCTGAACGGCGTTTCCTGATCCCTCCATTCTATATTGGTTATATTAGCAGGGTAAATTAAACCCCATGCAATTATTCCGCCAATGGCCATGGCTTTTCGTGGCAATACTGTTCTCATCCTGCGCATCCAAACCATCCGCAGATTTGTTGGTTTACAACGGTACTATCTATACGGTGGACTCCAGCTTTTCCCAGGCCCGGGCCATGGTGATCCGCGACGGAAAAATCCTGGCAACGGGAACACAGGCTGAACTTGAGAAACAATTTAATTGCAAGGAACGTCTTGATGCCAATGGACAATACATTTATCCTGGCTTCATTGATGCGCACGCGCATTTTGTAGGATACAGTCAAAGCCTGGCACAGGTAAACCTTGAAGGAACCACCAGTTGGGACGAAGCTTTGACACGCATTCGCGATTTTGCGAAGGATCATCCCAGTGGTTGGTTATTGGGAAGAGGATGGGATCAAAATGACTGGGCAGTGAAGGAATTCCCGGGTAATGAAGAATTAAATACGCTCTTTCCCGACCGGCCCGTTTTATTGGGACGGATTGACGGGCATGCGGCACTTGCCAACCAGAAAGCGCTTGACCTGGCGGGCGTGCATGCCGGGCAACAATTGGCGGGGGGACAAATAGAAGTGAAAAAAGGGAAACTGACCGGCATTCTTGTAGATAACGCGGTGGATCTTGTAAGTAATAAAGTTCCGGAGCCGGATGAGAACAGCCGGAAAGAACAACTACTGGTTGCTGAAAAAAATTGCTTTGCCGTAGGACTTACCACCGTTGATGATTGTGGCCTCCCGGCTTCCACGATGGAGGCCATTCGAAAGTTGCAGGATGACGGCATACTGCGGATGCGTATGTACATCATGCTCAGTGATGCGCCCGAGAATTTCAACTGGCTAATCAAAAACGGCACGATAAAAACCGATCATCTTACTGTACGTGCCATCAAAGTATATGCAGATGGTGCGCTGGGCTCACGCGGCGCATGCCTGCTGCAACCTTACCACGATAAACCAGGCTGGTCCGGCTTCCTGCTCAGTTCGCAGCAGCACTTTGATTCTGTGGCCGCGCTGATTGCCCGCCAGGGATGGCAAATGTGTACCCATGCCATTGGCGACAGCGGCAACAGAACGATGCTGAAAATCTATGCCAAATACCTTAACGGGAAAAATGATCTGCGCTGGAGAATTGAACATGCACAGGTAATTGCCCCGGAAGATTTCGCGCTTTTTGGCGCGAATAGCATCATCCCGTCCGTACAACCCACGCATGCCACATCAGATATGTATTGGGCCGGGAATCGATTGGGAGAGCAACGACTGAAATCCGCATATGCTTACCAGCAATTGTTGCAACAAAACGGGTGGATACCACTGGGAACTGATTTTCCGGTGGAGGATATTTCACCTTTTAAAACGTTTTATGCGGCGGTGGTACGCCGCGATGCAAAAGGCTGGCCAGAACAAGGCTTCCAGGTGGAAAATGCGCTAACGCGCGAACAGGCGCTGCGCGGCATGACCATCTGGGCTGCAAAAGCAAATTTTGAAGAAGCGGAAAAAGGAAGCCTTGAAAAAGGGAAATGGGCCGACTTTGTACTACTCGATCGCGACCTGATGAAAGAAAATGCTGACAACCTCTTGCAAACACAGGTATTAAAAACCTATGTAGGAGGCAAACTGGTGTACCAGCGACAGTAGTAAACCTGTTTATTTCTGGTGCGCCTTTTTTTCAACATTACTGCGAAAAATCGGGCGGAGATATTACATTCGATGTTTAAATAGTATCTCCGAAATTTGAAGACAGCTTCAACAAACGCTTATAGCTTTGCAACGATCCTTGAAAAGAGTGGTAATGCCGGCAAGCTACTGCTCCAACAGGCTGGCATGCCAGGCAATATTGAACCGGTTGAAAACTGGCCGGTAGCACTTCGGATTGCATTTGCAACTGCTGTAGCCAATTTTTCTCCACAGGTACTTACATGGAGTGCTGCGCAATTTTTTCTCCCCAATAACGCCGCCCTGGAATTATTGAAAAAACAAAACGCCTGCACTTTCATGGGTGCTGCATTTGCTTCATTACCTCAGGAACTCCGTGAAGCGATCGCCAATCACAGCATTACTCCTGCTTCACCAGTGTATGATGAATACGGTATTGCCAACGGTGAACTGATTCACCTGCAACCGTTGGCAGCTTCCGGCGGTAAAGCAAGGGTGGCCATACCCGACTTGTATCATGTTATTGAAATTGCTCCGGTGCCCGCTGCTCTTTACCTGGGTGAAGAAATGTGGATTGAACTGGCCAATGCAGAAGTGTTGAAAATTTGGGGACGGGATAAGTCAGTGATCGGGCAACGCCTTGAAGACGCACTTCCTGAACTGCGAACGCAACCTTTTATCCAACTGCTGAAAGAAGTATATCGAACCGGTAAGCCTTTTGAAGGTAAAGATGTACCCGCATGGATTGAAACTGACGGTCGGATTGAAATGACCTATTTTGATCTCATTTACAAAGCTGTTCACGATCATACAGGTGCTATCTGCGGTGTATTGGCAATGGGCTACAATGTAACCCAACAGGTGCTTGCCCGCAAACAACTGGAGGAGTCTGAACTACGGTTCCGAAATACAGTGCTACAGGCGCCTGTAGGAATTACGATCTTCCGCGGACCGGATTTTGTAGTGGAAATGGCGAACGAGGCTTACCTGGAACTGATTGACCGACCCGAGAAAGATTTTGTAGGCAAGCCTTTGTTTGAGGTGTTGCCGGAAGTGGAAACTTTTGTAAAACCACTGCTAAAAAATGTTTTGCGCAGTGGTGAACCTGCCTTCGGCGTTGAATTTGAAGTGCCGATAAAACGCCATGGTAAAATCGAAACAACCTATTTTAATTTCGTTTATCAACCCATGCGCGAAGCCGATGGTTCAATCGGCGGCATCATTGTAATCGCTTCTGAAGTGACGCGCCAGGTGGAAGCCAAAAAAGACCTCGAAGCCACAGCGCGGCAATTCCGGCATATTGTAAAGCAGTCGCCCATTGCCATGACAGTGCTCCGCGGGCCACAATTCATCATTGAAATGGCGAATGATGAGCTGCTGCAAAACATCTGGCGTAAGAATGAAAGTGAAGTGCTGGGCCGTCCGCTCCTGGATGTTTTCCCGGAACTGATCGGTCAACCCTACCCCCGGCTGCTTGAGTATGTGTTCACAACCGGCGTTACACACCGCGAAAAAGAAGCCACTGCAGATGTGGTTGGCAACGACGGGTTAAGACGATTCTACCTCGACTTTGAATATTCTCCCCTGTTCAGTCCTGATGGAGAGATATCAGGCATTATGATAACCGTGTATGATGTAACTGAAAATGTAGTAGTAAAGCAAAAAATACAGGATGCGGAAGAACGTGTCCGTTTTGCAGTGCAGGCTTCCGAACTCGGAACCTTTGAGCTCGATTTTTCCACCAATGCATTTAGTACTTCCGACCGGTTTCGCCGGGTCATGGGACTGGAGTCTGCTGAAGATTTGAGCCATGCCGTTGTTCTTGCACGTGTGCACCCCGACGATCTTCCTATACGCAATGCAGCCATGGCAAAGGCGCTTACAACCGGCAACCTGGAGTATGAAGTGCGGATAACACCTACCGCCAGCTCACAAACATGGATACGGGTAAAAGGAAAAATTCGTTTTGATGCTACTGGCCAGCCATTGAAACTTTCGGGAGGCATCATGGATATCACCCATGAAAAACTGGCGCATGCACTGGTGGAAGAAAGCGAACGCAAGTTGCAGGATCTCGCCAATTCGATGCCCCAACTGGTGTGGATGTCTGAACCCGATGGCAGCGTTAGTTATTATAATGACCGTGTAGGAGAATACGGCGCGGTGATGAAAGACGGCCGATGGAATTGGGAACCAATTATATTCGAAGACGATTTTCCTGCCACCACCAGCGAATGGGAACGCGCCAGCATCGAAAAGATTCCCTACACTATTGAACACCGGTTACGTATGGCGGATGGCAGCCTGCGCTGGCACCTCACCCGCGCCTTCCCTCAATTTGATGCATCCGGAAATGTGGTGAAATGGTATGGAACTGCCACAGATATTCACTCCGTAAAATCCGTAGAAGAACGAACAATTGGCATCCTGGATTCCATTACCGCGCATATTGCCGTGCTCAACCGCGAAGGCATCATCATTGCCGTAAACCGCTCCTGGAACCGCTTTGGTGATGAAAACGGCGCATCCGCACTTGAAAATGCATGGGTGGGGCAAAATTACCTGGAAGTGCTTCGGAACTCTTCGGGAGAATATGCCGAAGAAGCGCCGGTGGTACTGGCCGGCATTGAGGCGGTGATCAATGGAAAGGTTGATCATTTTTCTCTCGAATATCCCTGTCATTCACCCAGCAAAAACAGGTGGTTCCTGCTACACGTGTCCCTGTTACAATATGAAAACGGCGGCGTAGTGGTTTCCCATACCGATATTACCGACAGGCGGGTGTCCGAAGAAGCGATGAAAAAAAGTGAGGAAAAATTCCGCTCACTTTCCAACTCCGTGCCACAACACGTATGGACCGCCGACGCAAATGGATCCATTAATTTTTACAATCAATCCGTTTTCGAATTTAGCGGGTTGCCAATGGAAGAATTAAAAGGTGACGGATGGACACGGCTCATTCATCCGGACGACCTGACCGAAAATATACGACGCTGGGAAAAATCCATTGGGGAGTCAGAACCCTTTCTTTTTGAGCACCGGTTCCGCAGGCATGATGGCGAATACCGTTGGCACCTGAGCCGCGCACTTCCGCAGTTTGACGAACAGGGTATCTTGCAAATGTGGGTGGGCACCAGTACCGATATCGACGATATTAAACGCCATGAGCAGCAGAAAGATGATTTCATCAAAATGGCAAGTCATGAGCTGAAAACGCCCGTAACCTCTATCAAAGGCTATATCCAGTTGCTCCAGAAAATTTACCAGGGAACAGCACATAATACCCTGAATAATTATCTCAGCACCATCGACAAACAGGTGCAGAAACTGACCAAACTGATTACTGATCTGCTGGATGTAACACGTATTGAAACCGGCGCATTGCAATTATTCCCGCAGTCTTTTGATATGAACGAACTGGCAGCGTCAATGGTGCAGGACCTGCAACATGCTGTTCCCACGCATCGTATTTCGCTGCAAACTACCGGGCCGGCCCCTGTAGTTGCCGACCAGGACCGGATTTCGCAGGTGCTGGTGAATTATATCACCAATGCCATTAAATACTCTCCTGCGGCCGATACAGTTATTGTGAAAGTGGACCGGCAAGGCTCCGAAATTGTTGTAAGCGTTCAGGATTTCGGAATCGGCATTGCACCCAGTGAGTTCCAGCGCATTTTTGAACGGTTTTATCGCGCACAGGGCAAGGAAGAACAAACCTATTCGGGATTCGGTATTGGCCTGTTTATTGTACAGGAAATTATTTCGCGCCATAATGGGCGCACCTGGGTAGAAAGTGAGAAAGACAAAGGCTCCACCTTCTATTTTTCACTCCCGGTAAACCTGTCTTAAAAAATTGAGCTTGGTTCCTACCACTATCGATATCTTTATTGTTGACGACAACGAGGACATCAGCGCCATGATGCAGTCTGTACTCCAGTTTGCAGGCTATTCTTCCAACGTATTTACAAGCAAAACCCATTTTTTACAGGCGTTGAACAGCACAAAACCCCGGCTGATCGTGATGGATATGCTCCTGTCTGGTGCTGATGGTCGTGATATTTGCAGGGATTTAAAAGCAGATCCCGGCACCCGGGATATCCCCCTGATGATGATCTCCGCACACCCGGATGCAGAAGAAACCTGCCGCCAGGCCGGCGCCGATGAATTCCTCGAAAAACCATTCGAAATTGACGCGCTTTTAGCAAAAGCAGCCCTGCTGGTCAATTGATTGCAGTCAACATTACAATGAAGTTAGAATCCACATTTGGGGAAATTTTCATCGGTTTTACGACAAAATCAGCCATTAAAAAATCGTTATGTTTGCGGCATGGGCTGGACAGAATCACGATCAGTACGGATTGCAATTCTCGATCTCTATGAAGGCAGGGCCAACCAGGGAATGCGCTGCATCCGCGAAATAATCGCCGGCTGGGCGACAGAACACGAACTGGACGTACACTGCGACGAATTTGATGTGCGCCAGCGCGATGAATTGCCCGATACATCCTACGACATCTACATTTCCAGCGGCGGCCCCGGTGACCCATTGGCGAGCCGGTTTGAAGATTGGGATATTAGCTGGTGTCGCTGGCTCGATTCCATGCAACGATGGAATGACAACCCGTCTACATCCCAAAAAAAATACCTGTTCTTCATTTGCCACTCTTTTCAACTGGCCTGCCGCTATTTTAATGCAGGACTGGTGTGTAAACGCCGCTCTACCTCATTTGGCGTCTTTCCCGTACACATGCTGGAAGCCGGCATGGAAGAACCTGTCTTTGAAGGACTGAATGACCCGTTTTACGCGGTAGACAGCCGGGATTACCAGGTAATTCAGCCTAATCACGACCTGCTCCAGGACATGGGCGCAAGTGTGCTTTGTATTGAAAAAAGTCGTCCCCACGTGCCCTATGAACGTGCGGTAATGGCAGTACGTTTCAATGAATATATGATTGGCACACAGTTTCACCCGGAAGCTGATCCGGTGGGCATGAGCCTCCATCTTCAAACGGAAGAAAAAAGACAAACTGTAATTGAAAATCATGGAGAGGAAAAATTGCGCAGCATGTTGGCCCAACTGGAAGATCCTGATAAGATCCGGTGGACGCAAACGCATGTTTTGCCAAATTTCCTCAACCAGGCCATCGGTATGCTGGAAGAAGTTAGTTATTAATCGCTTAACTTAGGGTTAAAGCAAATTCGATGATCCCTGCCATTCGCCAGCAGTTCAATGCACAGTTTACCCCCGCAAAATACCAGGCATTCCTGGATGAATTGCACCAGCTGCATCCAGACTCCATTGAATTCCGCGTAGCGGAAACAGCTATTTTCGTTCCTGCATCTTTTCGCGAAAAATTAATCGATGCCTGTGAAGGTATTGTAGATACACTGCTCGATCCTGCTTTTGTGGAAGCTTCAAAGAAGGCTATTCCACCAGGGCTACACGTGCCAGGCAACAGCGCTCATACGCAATTCATCGCTTTTGATTTTGGCATTTGTATTAATGAAGCGGGTGAATATGAACCGCAGTTAATTGAAATGCAGGGATTCCCCAGCCTGTTTGCTTACGAGGTTTTTATTGACGATGTTTTCCGGCAGCATTTTCATGTTCCCGAAGGATTTTCCGCTTATCTCGGCGGATTGGACCGGAGCTCGTATATCGATCTGTTGCGTCGCATCATTCTCGGAAATCATGCACCAGAAAATGTGATCCTGCTGGAAATATTTCCGCATCAGCAAAAAACAAGAATTGATTTCTATTGTACGGAAGATCTTACCGGCGTTCAACCGGTATGTCTTACTGAATTAATAAAGGAGGGAAAATCACTTTTCTACCTGCGAGACGGTAAAAAAACACGCATTCACCGAATTTACAACCGCGTGATCTTCGATGAACTTTTTCAACAACCTGAAGCCGTTCAGGAAAAAGGAAAGATATTTTTTGAAGAACTGGATGTGGAATGGGTACCGCACCCCGGATGGTTCTACCGCATCAGCAAATATTCCCTGCCGTTTATACAGCACCCGTATGTGCCACCCACTTTTTTTCTCAATGAAGTAAAACAATTACCCGACGATCTATCCAATTACGTGCTGAAACCACTTTTCTCGTTTGCCGGCCAGGGCGTGATCATTGACATTACACCGGAAGACATTGACCAGATCAAGGATCCCGGGAACTGGATCCTGCAGCGAAAAGTGAAATATGCAGACGTGATAGCTACGCCCGACATACCGGCAAAAGCCGAAATACGCATCTTCTATTTTTGGGAAGACGGCGCTTCGCGACCAATACCTGCCAATAATCTGGCCCGCCTCAGTAAAGGAAAAATGATTGGCGTACGCTACAACAAGGATAAGGAATGGGTGGGCGGCAGCTATTGCCTTTTTGAACAATCCTAAACGCATATCGATATGCCTGTTTTAAAAGAACAAACCGCATTGGACCTGGCACCCGGCCTTACGGGATATTATGCACATGGCGATCAAATGACACTCGGCATCGTGGAGATTGCCGCCGGTAGTCAACTGCCTCAGCACTCGCATGAGCAGGAGCAGATCACGTATATCGTCGAAGGACAACTGGACATGGTTATAGATGGAAAAGCCTGCCCGTTACAGGCAGGCATGTTTTATGTTATTCCTTCACATGTACCACACGGCGCTACTGCTGTTACCGACTGCAAAGTAATTGACGTCTTTCACCCCGTTCGTACGGATTACCGGGAACGGACGCATTAGACTATCAGGACAGCTTTTTACGGATCTCCGCAAGTTTTGCCTGGAACGGATTTGATGGTTCCGGTTTGCGGGCAGCACCTGTATTTTTCCCGGTTGTTGGTTTTCTTGAAGGTTGTCCTGCCGTGGATTCGTTGTCTTTCATAGACAGCGCCACACGTTTCCGCGCCACGTCCACCTCAAGTACCGTCACCATTACTTTCTGGTTCAGCTTAACCGCTTCATTGGGATCACTGATATACCGGTTAGCAAGATGTGAAATATGCACAAGTCCGTCCTGCTTTACACCAACATCCACGAAAGCGCCAAAATTTGTAATATTGGTTACAATACCCGGAACCTTCATACCCGCTTTCAGATCTTCAATGGAATGCAGGCCTTCGGCAAACCGGAATTCTTCAATCGGGGATCGCGGATCGCGGCCCGGCTTTTCCAGTTCTTTTAGAATATCTTCAATTGTAAACTGCCCCGCCGCTTCTGTTACAAATTCTTTTACATCCAGTTTTTTCCTTACCTCAGGCGTAGTAATCAATTCAGGTACCGTAGTATTTAGTTTCTTCGCCATCGCTTCTACGATATGATAGCTTTCCGGGTGAACCGCAGAATTATCAAGCGGATTACCGGCATTGGGAATTCGCAGAAACCCGGCCGATTGCTCATAGGCTTTGGGACCCAGCATCGGAACTTTTTTCAATTCTTCGCGCGTGGAAAAAGCACCATTCCTGGTTCTGAAGTCCACGATATTTTTTGCAACCGTGGAAGTAAGTCCGGATACATACATCAACAGGTGCTTACTAGCTGTATTTACATCAACGCCAACAAAGTTTACACAACTTTGCACTACCTGGTCCAGCGCATCCTTGAGCCGGTTCTGGTTTACATCGTGCTGGTATTGTCCTACTCCAATACTTTTTGCATCAATCTTTACCAGTTCGCTTAGTGGGTCCAGTAACCGGCGGCCGATACTAATGGCGCCGCGAACAGTAACATCTTCGTCGGGAAATTCTTCCCGCGCCACTTCACTGGCCGAGTAAATTGAAGCGCCGCTTTCATTTACCATGAATATCGATACCGTTTTTCCGAAATCAATGCTGCGTACCAGTTGATCCGTTTCTTTGCTGGCCGTACCGTTTCCATATCCAATTGCTTCGATATCATAACGAGCCACCAGTTCCTTTAATGTTTGTTGCGCACCATTCCAGTCGTTTTGCGGAGCGTGTGGGAAAATAGTGGTGTATTTGAGGAAAGTACCATGTTCACTCAGGCAAACTACTTTGCAACCTGTTCTGAAACCAGGGTCAATGGCCAGTACGCGCTTTTGTCCAAGTGGCGATGCGAGTAACAGTTGGCGCAGGTTTTCTGCAAACACACGGATCGCTTCTTCATCTGCGCTGGTTTTACTCGCCAGGCGGAATTCATTTTCGATGGAAGGCTTTAGCAAGCGACCGAATGCATCTTCCACTGCAGTGGCTACCTGCTGCCCGGCGGCGCCATGGCTTTTTACAAAAATTTCTTTCAACGCGGCATTGGCATTTTCTTTCTCAATCGCAATATCCATGATCAGGAATCCTTCTTTTTCTCCCCTACGGATGGCAAGAATACGATGGGAAGGACTTTGTGCCAGCGGCTCTTTAAATTCAAAATAATCACGGTATTTCTGCGCATCGGCCTCCTCTTTTTTGGAGGTAAGTACGCGTGAAGAAACAACGGCTTCTTCTGTAAATAATTTCCGCACCAGGTTACGGGCCTGTTCATTTTCAGAAATCCATTCTGCAATAATGTCCCGCGCGCCCTGCAATGCTTCTGCCGTATCTTTTACCTGTTCGTTCACAAATGGCGCAGCAGCTGTTTCCACATCAGGTGTTTGTTGTGCAAAAAGTAATTGCGCCAGCGGCTCCAAACCTTTCTCTATCGCTACCGTTGCCTTTGTTTTTCGCTTAGGTTTGTAGGGCAGGTAAATATCTTCCAGCTCTGTGGCGCTGATGCAATCCTCAATACGCTTTTTCAGCTCCGGGGTCATCTTGCCAGCCTCTTCTATCGTTTTAACAACAGTTTCTTTTCTTTTCTCCAGCTCCTTAAAATACTTCACCTGGTCTATCACATTGCCAATAACCACTTCATCCAGGTTGCCGGTTGCTTCTTTGCGGTAGCGTGCAATAAACGGAATAGTGGACCCTTCTTCATGCAGGTCGAAGATATTATTGATCTGCTTCAGGCTCAGGTTGAGCGTTGCTGCTATCTGTTGAAAATACTTAAGCTCCATAGGTTTTTGTTGGGCGGCAAATGTAGAGAAAAACGGTGATTCGGGAGAAAGCAAATGTGCTAATTAATTCATTAATTCGGCGATCACTAGTGTCCGGAAAAGATTTTATTGCACAACCGATATTATCAATGCTTTTGAACAATAAAATGGGATACTGAGTCAACGATTTTTTATTGCGGCCTTTGCGAAACCCTGGCGGCGAGAGAAGATGAAAAGTGAATAGGTAAAAATTAAAAGTAAAAAAAAAGACGATAAAAGGTTCGCAGGGTTTTCATCTTCACATTTCCGCATTTCCACATTAGCACATTTGTATTCCATTATCGAATCATCGAATTATTGAATTATTGAATTATTGAATTATTGAATTTACCTGTATTTACCAGATCCGCGGCTCCCAGGCCAGCACCCACATCCGGTGGCTCATGCGTTGCATGGTTCCCGCAACCTGGAAACGATACCCCAGGTTAATCTTGTGAATACTGCCGATAATCAGTTGCAACGCCGGCGCCACATCCACGAAATAATGCCCGCGATCAAGCGCCTGCTGGGCCAGTATTTCGGTGTAAATATTCAAATTGGGCTGTCGGTAGTCCCGGTAGTGAACCGGCAACAACAGGTATCCTCCGGAAAGTGTATAATCCATCGCCTGGAAATTGCTGCCCACAGGCGTGTTTTCTGAAAAGCGATGCCCATTCAGCACCTGCGTGTGCGAAACGCCTGCGTTCAGCGCAAATTTGTGCCACAATTGGGTAGCTACAATACCAAGACGTACACCTGATTTGTCGCCACCTAAACCCGTTTCTTCAAATTCAAATGGAGCACTGGTCCAGGAGGCTTCACCAAACGCTGCCATCCGGAAATGGCGATGCACTTCGTCTACCGACAACAACCTGTATTTGGCGTAAACGCCTGCAGACTCGAACCGAACGCCAGGCGTATGCATATCTGCTACTGTAAAACCACCCTGTAGCATCCACTTTTTATCGAGACCTATTTTTAACTCGCCCTGGTAGCGCTGGCCAATGGAATTTCCCGGTCGGTTGGCCAGGGTGGCTGCTAATCGCGCCGTTCCGGAGTGCGCGGGAATATTGGAGGCGGGTTCTGTAAATACATATAACTCCTGCGCTTCTGCCCGCAATTGCCAGAGCAGGAGAAACGCTATTATAATTTTTTTCATTGAAGACTATTCTGAACCGAGTAGTTCCTGTAGTGCGTGTTCCAGTTGTTTTCCTTCCAGGTCCATGGCCAGCAGTGTGCCATCCTTGTCCATCAGGAAATTAGTGGGGATGGCCGTTATATTCCATTTGCGGGCGGTAGCGGCTTCCCAGCCGCCTCCTTCGCGCACCTGGAGCCAGTTG
Source organism: Bacteroidota bacterium (assembly GCA_048498035.1). Classification (GTDB taxonomy): domain Bacteria; phylum Bacteroidota; class Bacteroidia; order Chitinophagales; family Chitinophagaceae; genus CADEDV01. The sequence continues at coordinate 160,859 of JBEHYT010000008.1, forward strand.
ATCTTATCTTTCTTCATCGCCCGCTCCCAGGCAGCGGCATTATCATCCAGCGAAATACTGAAGATCTCGAACCCTTTATTTTTGAATTTGGAATAGATCTTTGTCAATCCCCGGTTCGCCATCCGGCAAGGTCCGCACCAGGACGCCCAAAAATCAATGAGCACCACTTTGCCCTTTAATGCGGAAAGGCGAAGCGTATCCCCCTGTACACCTGGTAATGCTATTTCATCCGCAGGATATCCCTGTCTTGGCTGACTATGCACAGCGCTCCCACCGGTCAGCAACAACACCAGCACGATAGAAACTAAGCGGTAATTCATATTTATTTTTAAAAGCTTGCCCGCAATGCGGGCAAGCCATTTTTACTAATCCAATACATGATAGATTCGGGTGCCTGGCGCTATGCCTGCATCGGCGCAGCAAGCCCCGGCCTTCCCGGTCTTAACACACTCCATGGTTTCACCAGCACTGATCTTCCGAAATTGCTTTGCCGAAACAAAGTTACGGTCAACCACCTGGAACGTTTTTTCACCGTTCACTATTGCCAGTTTTTTGTCCAGAATGTGAAAATACTGCTTACCAATCCTGACATGATGGTCTGCACCCACCTGCAGGTTGCTAAACGAACCGGTTATCCGAAGACTACCAACGGAAAATCCCGCATCCTCCACCGCCTTTTCAAGTTCGTCAATATCCACTGCCGCTCCATTTTTGAAGGTAATGAAAAACGCAGCATGCTCAATATCCGAACTCACACGGTCTACAAAGTCCAGCTTTTGCAATTCCTTATTGATCGCATTGCTACAGAGCGCACAGGTTAATCCCGTTGCCTGCAGGTTGGCCTTGCTAAACTGGGCGGAGGCAGGAAGTATTCCGAGGGCTATTGTTATCATCAATAACACCTTTTTCATACTACCTGTATTTTTTAATGATGGGAATCGTTGCTTTTGGTACAACAAGCCGGTTTGTCACCTTCTTTCTTGCAACAATCAGCTTTTCCGTCTTTATCAGCACAGTCTTTTGCACACTTTTCATCCATTGTCGGTTTTGCATCCGGGTTGGGTGTTGCTGTGCGATCATACTGGCAGCAGGCGTGCAATTTTTTGTACGAAGTTTCGCTGGCTTTAACGCCCGCGTTGTCGTACCCTGCATCTGCTATTTGCTGTTGTATTTTTTCGGTTGAGGTTTTCTTGCTGTTGTACTCAACAGTGAGAGATTTGCTTTCCTCACTCCAGGTTGCCTTGGTGGCGCCGGCTGATTTCGCCGCTTTTTCAATGTTGGATTTGCACATGCCGCAATTGCCGGACACGGCAAATGTTTCGGTTTTTACCTGTGCAAAAGAAATGGTAGTGATAGCGAGTGCTGTAAACAGCAGGGAGAATATTTTGAACGTTTTCATGTTCGATAATTTGAATGAATTTGAAAATAAAAATTAAAACGGAAATAGCAAAGTACCGCAACACTTGTTGCAGAACCGTAGGTCATCCCATTTGGTATCAAATTCTGAAAACGTTGATGCGTAAGTAAGTATCCTGTTTTGATAATAAAGGCGGTGAGTGCGACTGCAGGCGAACAAATGCCTGCGCACCGGGTAAATCCTGCCGGAGGAAATCAGGCAATGGTGCTACGGCCAGTTCCGGTGCTGCGAAGTTGTAATGAAGCACCACTGCCGGCTGCTGATCACTGTGCATTTTAAACGCCAGCACTTCATCATGGCAACAGCCATGTTTGCCATGCGTTTCCATACCACAGGTGCTGCAGGTAGTTTGTTTGCTGTCAAAAAAACTAAACGACTGATAGCGGTTCATGCAGTAATGCATATTTACCACCACCCCGGCACTTGCTACTATGTAGCAACAGACTGCTATGGAAAACAGGATTTTTTTCACGCTATTCTACAAAGATAAAACGATTCCCGGGCTTTCTATATGACCCAGGTCAGTTTAAATGTAAAAAAACAGCATTATGGCGATGCAGGCATTGCGCAAAAGCCTTTTTATCAATCAATTAACAAAACTCCAGAAAACGCCAACCCGTATCACCAGGCCGGGCAGCGGGTAATTGGGCGCTACAAAGTTGTTGTTGGTAAACCCAAAGCCGTTAACAGTGGTAGCCGTGTTCAGGTTTTCAGCCCGGATAAAGAACTTGATGCCTTTGATGCGGAAATTGACATAGGCTGCAATATCCGGCAGGTTGCTGATCTGCGTATCATCCTGGTAAAAGAATTGACCCACTGCAGATGCATATCCATCTGCCTTATAGGGTGTATGGTAGCGAACTTCAGCGCCCAGCGCGATGTCCAGGTTTTCAAGACCGAGATTGCCCTCGTATGCAATGCGGTTTCGCGTATAAACCAGGGGCAGGTTCACTGGCCCGTTCCCGATAACCTGTTGAAAGTAGACCTCGCTATGCCAGTTCCATCGTTTGCCAAGCCGAATTGTTTTCAGCAGGGATACCCGCAGTACATTAAAGAGACCACTCTCCTGCTTAAATTGGTCGTAATTCGTGATATAGGTGTAGTTAGTGAGAAGGTAGTAGTCGCCGCTCAGTTTGAACCGGTGTGCCGGCTGTATCAATGATGCAAAGAGATGTGTACTGTTTTGTTTTTTAAAATCATCGTTAGGGCCTGTTAGATGAAAGGCGCTGCGGGGATCAAAAATAAATGACGGCGTCTGGTTTACGTTTTCAAATCCCAGTTGCAGGTAGCCGATCTTTTTGCTTATCAGTCGTTGTAAGCTGGCATACGCTTCATAGTCGCCCGCATTTAACCCGGTAAAATAAAGTTTGCCGTGCGCTTCAATATCCCATTTCAGGTTTCGGGTTTTATTGCGGTACTCGGCATGCCCGAATATGTTATAAAAAGATTCACGCGGTCGCGTTCCCAATAGCGCCGTTAGATTTTGTATGGAAGCGCCAACTTTAAAAAATTGTTGCAGGTTATTGGCATCAGGAAACTGGTAAATGGAAAAATCATTCACCAGTTCTTTCCAGCGGTCTTTCAGGTAAACGGTATCTCCGGGATTGATCGTATAGCCATACACATCCTGGTAATAGGTTGAATCGGGTTTATATACCGACGTGCTTCCAGACAATTGAGCGTCTTCATATACAAATTTGTGACTGGTATAAGACAGTGTATGCTCAAACCGCAACCTTGGGTAAAAAAGCGGGATTACGGTGGAATCCGTTACCAGGGAATCCTTTCGTCCAAAATCATATTGCTGCCGCAACAATAAGGTTACTTCCGTGTACTTGTTGCTGGTGCCCAGGTTGGTGCTCAGGAAGTCGGCGCCAGCCGCGTTATCGCCGCCCAGGCGTGTTGGAATGGTAAACCTGTCTTTGTAAATGGCGCTGTCGAGATAGCTTTGATCGTCCAGGATGCCGCCGTTTTCCGACGCCTGCAACTTATTGTTGAGTATCACCACAAAATTGTTGTACCTACGGTTTACCGATTGATACCAGGATGTAATGCGGTGGTTGTTGTGATTGGTCTTCTGGTTTTTGAAAAAACCGGGTGAATTGATCAGGCGATATTCAAAGGCAATATTCCAGTTAGGTTTTATATTCCGGGTATGCATTACATCAATGATCTGTTCCGACCGGCTGCCCAAAATATAATTCAGTTCGGAATAAGGTCTTGTGGTGGTATAAAACCGCACTTCCTCCAGCTTAAATTTATAATTATCGAGTGCGTGAAAACCCGGGTCCCATCCGGCAGAAAACCGCGGATCGAACAGGATAGATCGCGCTGCCAGGCCAATATTCCCCAGGTACACATCTGTTCCTTTAATTGGATACCGCAGGGTGAAATCGGTGATGGTGGAATCAAGGTGATAATTACGGGTTGAATCGAGGAAGCGGTAGCGGATGGAGATGGAATCTTCGTTTTTGTCGCGGTGTTGCAGGCTGTCGCCGGTGCTGCCGCCGCTTTTGAAGGAGTTTTTCAGGTTGCCGATCCTGCCAAGGGGATTTTGCGCCCTGGCAGAAAACGATACTGCACAAAGAAAAATTACCAGGAAAAGATATGTTGATCGTGTACCCAAATAAGCAATTATGGAACGCGAAATTAACGCTGTAAAGCCACAATCCCCACAGGCATTTTGTTAAATGGCACCGGTCAGTTCCCGGAACAGGGTGGCGAGTTTGGGTTCTGCCGCGCGGGCGGCTTCCAGCACTTCTTCGTGTGTAATAATGTTTTCCTCTTCACGAATGCCCACATCAGTAACCACGCTCATGGCAAATACCTGCATGCCCATGTGATTGGCAACAATGGCTTCCTGCACGGTGCTCATGCCCACCACATCTGCACCTAATACGTGGATCAGCTGATATTCTGCCCGGGTTTCAAACGTAGGCCCCGTTACAGCCACGTAAATGCCCTCTTTTACATCATAGTTATGGCGGGCAGCAATTTCCTTAGCGGTATTGATCAGCGTTTTTTTATACGGTTCACTCATATCCGGGAACCGGGGTCCAAATTCAGCCATATTTTTCCCAATCAGTGGGTTGGGTGTGAAAAAGCTAATATGATCCCTGATGATCATAATGTCTCCTACTTTATAACCGGGATTAACCGCCCCGGCTGCATTGGACAGCAGTAATGTTTGCACCCCCAGTAATTTCATAACGCGCACCGGGAACACCACATCCTGCGCGGAATAACCTTCATAAAAATGAAAACGCCCGGCCATGGCAACCACCGTTTTGCCGGCAAGTTTGCCAAACAGCAATTTACCGGAATGGCCTTCCACAGTAGATACAGGGAAATGCGGGATCGACTCGTAGGGCACTTCCTTTTCAACTTCTATTTCGCGGGTAAAATTCCCAAGCCCGCTTCCCAGTACAATTCCCACCGTTGGTGTTTGAGAAAAAGCCGCTTGCAAAAAAGCAACGGTCTCTTTCAGTTCCTTCATGGTATAGGCATTACGCATAGTCAAAAGATAAGGGTCAAATATAGTAATTGAAATTGAGTTTGTATTCGCTTCAGTTAATAACGAAAACAATCACAATAAGCTTCATCGCAAAGCAATTTTTGCAATACAGGATCTTTCAACACATCCTGGTAATTCATCCATTTATCTCCCACCTTTATTTTTTCATAGATCAATCGCGTTCCCTGGCTGTAATCCACCCACCAGTTTACATGCCCGGTGTAGAGTGGCTGAATAGGCGTTCCGTCCAACCGGTGCCATCCATAAATGGCAACGCGATCTTTTTTGGGATCACGCAAAAGCTTACCCGTTAATACCAGGTCTTTCTGAATACCGGCAATTAAACCGGTTTTTCCTTTTCGTTGTCCTTCGATAATGAGATGGTGTTGCCACATGGTAATAGTGCTGTCGCGAAATGCATACATCGGCACAGGTTCCAGTTTTACGGTTGCAGCGTTATAAATATCATCCACCATTTTCTTTGTCGGTAAAAAACAATGAAAAAGATCAGCCACCTGCTGGGCAGCCATCGGTGTAATATTGATTCGCGCCCAATCGGCATCTGTACCAACACTGAGGTAATCCGGCGTAACAAAATAAGTGGCGGTGATTATTTTGCCGGAGGCCGAATCTACTATCGAAACATGCACGGGACTTAGTTTTAGTAAAAATGCAGGCACATCGCCATCCCGCACTAATTGCAGCGCCAGCGAATCTCTTTGTTTCCACGCCATGGAAACGGCCTGGCGATAAAACTCCCTGCCGGTTATGGAACTGGTACGTGGCGGCGCCGTTATTGACTGCCGGATACCGGTACACCCGCTCAGCAGCATGAACAAAAAGACAATCGCCGAAACTTTCGTCATGATAATATATCGCTTCATTATTCTTTTACAAACCGTTGATGAAGTACCTGGCTCGTAGATGTCATCTTCAACAGATACGTGCCTCCTGGTAACGATTGCACGGGCAATGTATAGGTAGACTGCCCCGATGCAAAACGTGTTTCGCGGATCAGGTGACCTGCCAGGTCGGTTAATTGTACCACATAGGGTTCTGTTGTCGTTTTGCGAAACTGTATGGTGAGCGTACTCTTTACCGGGTTGGGGTATACCACGTTGATGCCCGATTTGCCCGGTACTACCACGCGCAATACCTTGCTATATTTAAAGGTGCCTACCTGGTCTACCAGCTTAAGCCGGTAATACAGGTTGCCTTCCAGGTTGGTTACATCATCATCAAAACTATAATCACTGATATTGCTGGTCCAGTAAACAACACCCTCGCGCGTAAATGTGCGTCCATCTGTGCTGCGTTCAATTTCAAACCGGCTGAATTGTTCTGCATTGTCAATGTTCCAGATCAGTTTTACGCGGTCTGATCCATAGCGGGCACTGATGGAAGTTAATTCCACCGGCAGGGTGGCACAGTTGGTAGCCCATATATAATTAATATACTCGGGATGGTCTACAAAAGGATTGCGGTTGCCCTGGTATGCATAGGCAGCATTATTACGGTCTATTTCCTTCTGGCTGGGCGGATCGTCGTTGGCCCATTTCATCATCAGCTGTAAATAAGACGATTCAACCGATGGATAAGTAGTCCCATCCATGGTCAGATCACCACTCGGATCATCATGCTGCCAGGAAGACATGCTGTTTTGGTAACAGGTTACCATATACAAGAATGCTCGTGCTACGTCTCCTTTGTATTCATTGATGGGTTCGAAAACGGTTCCGGAAAGCCCGGACCAACTGCTACTACCCAGTTTGCTACCATTGTCTGACTGATAGGTGGCGGAGCCTACGGGGCCATAAGGGTAATTGGAGCGCATGCCGTTTACCTTTCCGTCGGTAGGAAAAATATGGTGATAGTCGCTGCCCGGCCCGGCACCGGTGCTGCCGCCAAACCAACTCTTGGGGAACGAGTGTTCCCGGTTATAACAAACACCTTCTCCGGAATAGGAACCACACTGATCCGTGCCTGGTACAAATTCGTAGGGGTCTGGACCGGTTGGATCATCCGAATAAATATCCCAGATCACGTTCCCGCCGCCCAGTTCGCTGGGTTGAATATCCCCAATTTTATATTCATCCCAGAGATCACTATAGCTGCGGTGAACAAAACCGGAATTAATAATATCCCGCAACGCGGTTTTTAATGCTGCACAACGCAATCCGTTCGCAGCATCATAGTAACCAGTTGGTATGCCGGTAACATTAGCTGTCGTAAAAGACCGGATGATTGCGCCCGTAACCAGGTAATCATTGCTACCCGAACAGGGATTGTATGTATATGCCGACACATAATACGTAACGCCAAGCGTAAGCCCTGTTACCGTAACCGAATTGCCGGTGCCATTATAGATGATCTGTTCTCCGCCGCCATAAACGCTGTTGGCGCTGTAGGCATTACCGTCTGCGGGAGCAGAAAAGCTATTGGTTGTATTCAGTTTTACAATCGTGGAAAGACCATTGCCGCCACTCCACAAAATGCTTGCTGTAGTAGCGCCCGGTGTAGCATTAATGGTACTTACCTGTTGCGTAGGCTCTGCGCACACGGTAGTAGCATTGCCCGTGGCCGGAGATACTGTATTATAACAGGGACCCGCAGGATCATAGGAAAATACTGCAACATAGTAGGTGGAGCCGCTGGCAAGATTTGATACTGTTACGGAATTGCCTGTTCCATCGTATACCAGGTATTCATCTGCGTTTAATATGGACCCGGTGCCAAAAGTGGAACTGGCAGTGTAGGTTTCCGAACTGCTTGGCACTCCGGTAACCGGGCTTACTGCTTTCATAACTACAAAAGACCTGGTTCCCGCACCACCGGTAGTCCAGTTGATCGTCATACCGGAGGTGGTAACAGAGCCGCCGGGAATGGTTACCGCCGAAGCCTGCGTGGGAGCTGTGCAGGCTACAGAGAAGCCGGTCCAACTGATATCATCAATGGCAACACGCGGGCCGCCGGTAACTGTTTGTTCAATAGAAAGTGTAAAATTCCCGGATACATTGATATTGCTGAATGTAGCTGTTGTTGCTGTTGTTTGCGTGGTTGGCACCGGCAACACACCAACCGATGACCCGTTGATCTTTACGTTGAGGGAACCGGCACCGCCGGTTGTAAACAGGTATTTGTATTTGAACGTAAGTTCACCGATACCATTGGCAATTGTTGCCGAGGTAACCGCACCTGCGCGAATGCCTGCAGCAACGCCGGTAATCGTTTGATCGGCCCGGGTATCCGTGGCCGTCCAGGAAATACTGTTGTCCCCTACCCAATTGCGTGTTGTATAGCTACTGGCACTGGAGGTTGGCATATTGCTGAAAGATTCAGATCCCTGCGCCCGGAGCAGACCGGTTGCCACCAGCAGGATGGAGAGTGTAAATAAGATTCGTTTCATAACATAACAGAAACGACAAAAATAGGCGTTTGGTTCTTCAAACAGTCTTTTGGAAAGTTATCGGAATAAATACTTTTCCCCGAAATATCATATAAATTATGAATAACTGCGAGGAGTCAGTCGGGGTCAATAGCCGGCGTTCCATGGCCGCTATATTTTAGTCGTTTGTGCTTATCTTCGCCGAAATTTCCGCAATATGAACCTCCATGAATACCAGGCCAAGGAATTATTAAAAAAATACAATGTACCGGTGCAGGATGGCTATGCCTGTAGCAGTGTACATGAGGCCGAAGAAGCATACCGCCAGATCAAAAATCAATATGGCAGCAACTTTGCCGTTGTAAAAGCCCAGATCCACGCAGGTGGACGGGGAAAAGGAACCATTCGCGAAACGGGTATCAACGGTGTGAAGGTGGGAAAGTCGGCAGAAGACATTGTCGATTTTGCAAAAAAGATATTGGGCGGCACATTGGTAACCGTGCAAACGGGTCCTGCCGGTAAAGTGGTTAACAAAATACTGGTTGCACAGGATATGTACTATGATGGCCCAAGCGACCGCAAAGAATTTTATCTCTCCATTTTGCTGGATCGCAGCAAGGGGCAAAATGTGATCATGTACAGTACAGAAGGCGGAATGAATATTGAAGATGTTGCACATGATACGCCGGAGAAAATTTATAAGGAATGGGTATTCCCGGGTGGTGGCCTTCAGCCGTTCCAGGCGCGCAAGATCGCCTTTAACCTGGGTCTCAGCGGCGAAGCGTTTAAGAACTGTGTGAAATTTGTAACCAACCTGTACAATGCCTATGTAGGGTTGGATTGCTCCATGCTGGAGATCAACCCGCTGTTTAAGGCGTCTGACAACAAGATCGTAGCGGTGGATTGCAAAATGAACCTGGATGATAATGCGCTGGTGCGCCATGCAGACCTGGCCACATTGCGTGATGAGAGCGAAGAAGATCCTACTGAAGTGGAAGCGGGTAAATACAATCTGAACTTTGTAAAGCTGGATGGTAATGTAGGATGTATGGTAAACGGCGCCGGACTGGCCATGGCCACAATGGACATGATCAAACTGAGCGGTGGTGAACCGGCTAACTTCCTGGATGTGGGTGGTACGGCCAATGCACAAACGGTGGAAGCAGGCTTCAAGATCATCCTGAAAGATCCTGCGGTGAAAGCCATCCTGATCAATATTTTTGGTGGTATTGTTCGTTGTGACCGCGTGGCACAAGGCGTAATTGATGCCTATAAGAATCTCGGGAATATTACAATTCCCATTATCGTGCGGCTGCAAGGCACCAATGCCGAAGAGGCAAAGAAACTGATTGATGAAAGCGGCCTCCAGGTACAATCTGCCATTTTGCTGAGCGAAGCGGCTGACCTGGTGAAAAAAGCAGTAGCTTAACCAACGTCTAAAATACCGTGCAACACGGATAGGCGGGAGCGGAAAGGAAAGGTATTTTCATTCTGTTAAATGCAGGATCAGAATACCATACCACCCTCCCGCCGTTCTTTTATCCTGGCAGCCGCACGGCTGGCGGGAATCGGGGCCTTTCTGCTTCCCCTGCAAAAAGCCTGGGGTCGCTTTCCGAAAACGTCGGAGCGGCTTACGGTTGGCTACCGGGATCAGCTGGTGCTAAACCGGGATTCCCATGTGGTTCACCTGCCCAGCAGCAAACTTTTCCTGACGGTGCCGGATATACTGGTGCGGAGAATGCAAATTATTCCATTCGACAAATGGGAAAACATTGTGAAAGCGCCGGTACATTTTTGTAAGGAACGGTCGGGCATTATCCTGGAGCGCCTGGCATTACGAAAATTGCTTGCCGGCGGCCCTACCAATGCAAACCTGGCTGCAGCCGCCAAAACGGTCAGTCTTGCGTTTTCACCGGTATATAAAACAAAAACGGGTGAATTTATTAACCGGTATAATTTCCGGTTGCATGATTTGCTGGCGCAATGCATCGTTTTAAATTCAGCTATTCCACGGGCGGGCAAATGGGATGCTTTTCAAAAGGCAACAGGACAATTCTATTTATTACCGCCAATGAAAAACGGAACGGTCCGTGATATACCCAAGCGGATGAACTGGCTGAAAAAGAAAGAAAATTTCGACAAACAAGCGGATCATATTCTTGATAATAAAACAGTGTTGTTAATGCGCTTGCAAAAAAGGGCGTCTTATCCACGTTTTTAATACGACCGGCATTAGTCAGGTGGCTTATCACACGCGGGGTTCGAGTCCCTGGCCGGTCACCATAAGAAAGACAAGCCTTCAAATATTGAATTTGAAGGCTTGTTTGTGTTTGATGGATCGATGTTTTTTTCCCTTTAGCAAAATTCTGTTGCCCTATCGTTGAATGGCGAGGCTGAACTCGTTTTGCCAACGTTATGACTACAGGTATAAATAGAAGAGTGATTTTTTGCAAAAGTTATCAAAAAATGATACCTTTCGCAAAATTTTACTCTTTGGGAATCGATTTATCACTAAGCGATTGGGTAGAAAATCTTGCATCAAGGGGCAGGCATGCTTTTAGTCTAAATGAGGTAAGAAATGCCTTTGCCAATGATTCAGAAGCAGCCATTAAACTGAAGCTCACCAGGATGGTGGGAAAGAAGAAAATAATATCTATACATAAAGGCTATTATTTAATCATTACCCCTCAATATGCTTCGAGGGGTGTGTTACCGCCTGCATCGTTCATTGATGGACTCATGAAATTCCTGGAAAGACCTTACTATGTAGGGTTGTTAAATGCAGCTGCATTTCACGGCGCAGCCCATCAGCAACCGCAGGAATATTTTGTAGTCACTAACTTTCCCGCACTACGACCAACAGGTAAAAAAAGTATCAGAATAAATTATATCAGCAAAAAAGAAGTTTCGGACTTGTATTTGGAAAAAAGAAAAACAGACACGGGCTCTATTAATATATCTAACCCTATATTAACGGCAATAGATTTGGTTCAGTTTGATAAGCGGGTTGGCGGGCTTGACAGGTCTGCTACTATTTTAAATGAATTAGCAGAAACTATAAAGAACGAACAAATAACTGAACATCTTTTACTACAAGTGCCTGTTGCAGCTATCCAGCGACTTGGCTTTTTACTGGAGGTGATCTTAAAGAAGGATATTAGCAATGTCTTGTACGAAGTAAGTCAAAAAGCAGGACTGGATTTTTTCCGAATTCCTCTAAAAACATCCACCATAAAAAAAGGTTTTCCATCAGATGAACGATGGAAAGTTATCGTGAACACAGAAATTGAGATTGACGAATGATACCACAAAGCGACATTATAGAATGGAGCAATACTGTTGCATGGCAAACTAATGAACAGATTGAGCAAGATTTGGTAATCTCCCGTGCATTAATTGAGATATTTAATGACGACTATTTAGCCAGGCATTTAGCATTTCGTGGAGGCACAGCATTGCACAAATTATATTTACAGCCTCAACCGCGTTATTCTGAAGATATTGATCTGGTGCAAATGAAAGCGGAGCCGATAGGCAAAGTAATGGACAGACTAAGATCTGTACTAAATTTTACAGGCAAAGGAAAAGTTGAGGTTGGCGATACAATGGCGACGATGAAGTTCAGATTTGAATCTGAAATAGCCCCAATTGTACCATTGCGATTAAAAATCGAAATAAATTGCAGAGAGCATTTTTCGGAGTTGGGATGGGAAAAAATGAATTTTAATGTACAATCGAATTGGTTTAAAGGCTCATGTTCTTTAACTACATATAAATTGGAAGAATTATTAGGGACAAAAATCCGTGCTTTATACCAGCGGCGTAAAGGACGAGATTTGTACGACTTATACAGGGCATTTATAAAAAGCAAGCTGGATGTGGATGCAATACTTCACTGTTATCATCGATACATGAAATTTAGCGTAGGTAAGGCACCATCTAAAAAGGAATTTCTTCAAAACATGGAACTGAAATTACAAGATGAATATTTCTTAGGGGATATTGTTGCATTAATTCGTCCTGATGAAGTTTATGACCACAACGTTGCGTATGAAATAGTAAAAAAGGACTTGCTGGAAAAAATGTAAATAACACAAGTTTCCTACTTTAAAAGGGGCAATTTGCCCCTTTTTCTATGCATCCGCGGGTCAATATCGCACCTGATATTGTAAAATCATCTTTTTGGATGACTTTCTCACCTGCATCCCTGCACTATTTTTAGATAGCAAATCGTAGGTTTTTCAACAAAACAGTTCATTATGAAGCGACTAGTTGCCATCGTTGGCGCCCTCCTGATTATGACCGGGCTGAAAGCGCAAAAAACAGTAGTGCGGAAAGAGACCGAGAAGCCGGGAGTTAAAGTAGATTCCGTAAAAAAAGCAATTGTACCGGTCAGCAAAGCCAGCGCAAAGCAGGAACTTAAATACAGCGGCAACCCAATCAAAAATGCGGGCAAAATTGCCCCGGCGGCGAAAATATCGCCTGCAGCAAAAATTGCCCCGGCCAAACAACAATAGACATTCCAATGTTTGGCAGAAAAAAGATCTACCAGGCTATCCGCCTGGAGATAAAACCCAGTCGGTTGCACGGCCTTGGCGTTTTTGCCAGGGTGGCTTTTCGCAGTGGCAGCCTGATTGAAGAAGCACCAGCCGTTTTTCTGACCGCCGCCGAAAAAGACCAACTGAAATACAGTCTGCTTTTCCAGTACTATTTTCTCGTCGATAACCCCCACTACCCCGCCGCGTTCGGGTTTGGTTATAGTTCCTTTTATAATCACAGCAACGATGCAAATGCAGTCTTTTCATTTTCCAGGAAGAACAAGACCATTCGTTTTCACGCCTGCCGGGAAATAAATGCCGGCCAGGAATTGACCATCAACTACAACGGGAAGCCGGCTGATCCCAACCCGGTTTATTTCCCGGATACACCTCATGACTAAACAACTGTACATACAGGAAATAAGAAAAAAGGGACGTGGTGTTTTCTGCACCGAAGCTATTGCTACGGGCGAACTGATTGAAATTTGTCCGTTGGTGCTAATCCGCCCGGAAGATGTGGCCATTATTGAAAATACCGTTTTGGGACATTATGGATTTTATTTTAACAGGGAAGAAAATTCATTTGCGCTTGCGATGGGATTTGGATCCATGTACAACTATGCGCAATACCCCAACGCCTCGCATTTGATCGATACAGATCAGCAAACAATTACCTATACAGCCTGCGCTCCCATTCCCGCACACGAAGAAATTACGATCAATTACAGCGGTGAATATGGAAGGGATTTTAGCAGTTGGTTTACCGAGCGAAATATCCCTTTGCTTTAAAAAACGGACAAACATTGTTATGAAAAAAAAGACCGCAATTACCAGGATATCATTAAACCTTATTCTTCTTTTTATCATGCAACTAACAGCGTTGGCCCAAAAACAAAATGTAGATAAGCTATCATTTTCCATACCGGATGGATGGCAGCAAAACCAACAGCCCGGCGGCACACAGCTTTCTGTTTCCGACAGTAAAACGGGCGCGTATGTGATTGCAATTATAACGAGAACAACAAGCAGCAATGCCACTTCCGCTGAAAACTTCAGCACTAACTGGACAAAGCTCGTAAAGGCAACTGTACAGACCAGCGAAGATCCCGCCATGCAGCAACCTTCCAGTACGAACGGGTGGGAGATTATTTCGGGTATGGCTAAATACACGGATGGACCAGCTACAGGACTTGCCACGCTGATTACAGCGACGAGTCACAAACAAACCGCAAGTGTGGTAGTTATGACCAACACGCAGCAGTACCAGGATGCGATCCTTTCCTTTGTTAATTCCCTTGAACTTGCCGAGGCGTCGGCAGACGAAAACAATTCAGCCGTCGATAACAGCGACGGTCCGGCAACCGGCACTTCGCCGGTGGGGCTTTGGGTTTCTTACAAAACTGAATCCAATGGTTCTTCCAATGGATTTCCGCTGATGACGGGCGGCTATTTCCGGAGAGAATATCGCCTCAATAGCGATGGCACCTACGAATACAGGGCGAAAGACTGGTCCGTTTTTCAAAAGGAGATTCTCTATATATCAGAATCCGGCACCTGGAAAGCAGAGGGCAACCAGTTGACCATTACGCCTACGCGGGGAAAAGGAGAATGGTGGAGCAAAGCCGCAAGCAACCGTACAACAGAGTGGGGCAAATTTGCCAGGAAAGCCACGTACAAACTGGAACCGGTAACCTATTCTTTTGAACTGCACTATTTTTCGGGGTCTAACGATCATACGATTATCCTTCGCAGCGCAAAAAGCACAGAACGCGACGGCAATACCAACAGTAACGGCCAGGCCAATGAATGGATTTACAGCCTGCGAGACACGGACAAATCCCTCATCGACAATCCTCCGGGCAGCCGTTAGAACAGACGCGCAAGAGCCTTTATGTAATTTTCGTCATCGGTGCATCCTGTGTAAAAAGGCTTATGCGGAAATTATGGATGTTCCTTCCACTGCTTTTGATAGTATCAATAAGCCGTGCCCAGAAAGATCAGCAAAAGATCAGCAGCAAGATCACAAGTGTTACAATGTTTTTACAGGGCGCACAGGTGCACCGCGCTGCAACTCCTATCCTTACCGCGGGTAAATACAATCTTATATTTAATGGAATTTCCCCAAAAATGGACCCGCAGAGCATACAGGTAAAGGCAGATGGTAAACTAACCGTGTTATCTGTAACACACCAGCTCAATTTTTTTAAAGAACAGGAAGTTCGCGATAATATTCGTGATCTGCAGGCACAGCGGGATATGCTACAGGATAAACTGGGGCAGGAAGCAGTAAACCAGAAAATCTACGCAGAGGAGGAAAATATGCTGCTTAAAAATCAGTCTATCAAAGGTGATAACGCCACCCTAAAAGCAGCTGAACTGAGGGAAGCAGCCGACTTTCAGCGCCAACGACTTACGGAAGTCTATGCCAAACAACAGGAGATTGCCCGGAATATCAAAAAGATAAAATCTGATATCGATAAAGTTGAAAATCAATTAGCGGCATTAAATGAAAAACAAAATCTTTCAACGAGTGATATTGTTGTGGCTGTAGATGTGAAGGAAGCGGGACCGGCACAGATGGGCGTGTCGTACCTGGTAAAAGGCGCCAATTGGTACCCGGCATATGATATTCGGGTGAAAGATATTAGCCAGCCGCTGTTGCTGAACATGAAAGCCAATGTAACGCAGTCCTCGGGCGAAGACTGGACAGATGTAAAACTTTTTCTTTCTACCGGCAATCCCGATGAAAATGGCACGCGGCCTACCCTGCAACCCTGGTACCTGGGTTATAATCTGCCGCAGACCAGCTATTTTAATACAATATCCCGGTCGCAACTGCTTGCAACAGCGCTGCCGGGTGGCGTGCGGGGTCGTGTAACAGATGCTGCGGGAAAACCTATTGCCTATGCTACCGTTATGATAAAAGGCGCCAACATTGGAACGGCCACGCTTTCCGATGGCAGCTTTTCTATCGTACCGTCCGCATCTTCCGGAACACTTACGGTTTCGTATCCAGGTTACACACCACAGGATATTGCCTTAAATGGCATTACAGGCACCCCCCTCATCGTACTGCAATCTTCGGCGCAAAACCTGGACGAAGTAGTAGTAACAGGTGTTGGCCTTAGAGGTGCCCCCTCCGGCCTTTCCGTGGATAAATCGTCCGCGCGCGATCGGCTAATGTCAGCAACTTCCATTAACACTACCACGATTTACCAGCCCACCACTACCCTGTTCGAGATACAAGAACCCTACTCAGTGCCAAATGATGGAAAGTCTTATTCGGTTGAGATCAGCAGTTACTCGCTAAAGGCCGATTACGAATATTTTAGCGCACCCAAACTGGATCCTGCCGCTTACCTAACGGCAAAAGTTACCGACTGGCAGGATTTAAACCTGTTGCCCGGCAATGCCAGCCTGTTTTTTGAAGGCACGTACCTCGGTAATTCATTTCTTGACGTTGCCAATGCTGGCGACACACTAAATATTTCATTGGGAAAAGACAACGGTGTTGTGGTAAAAAGAACGTTGCAAAAACAGTACAGTTCACGAAAATTCCTGGGCAGCAACCGAACCGACAACCGCCAATATGAACTGTATGTCCGCAATAACAAGCAGCAGCCTATTTCTATCGTGATAGAAGATCAGTTCCCGATTTCCACTACCAGGGATATTGAAATTGATAAAATGGAATATGGAAATGGTACGCTGGACGAAACGAGTCACAAAGTAACCTGGACACAATCCGTTGACGCAAAGAACGAGGTAAAATGGACTATGGCCTATTCTGTAAAATACCCGAAAGATAAAATACTGGTGCTTGAATGAAACACCTGGTTATAGACAATGTGAAGGCACTACTGTTTTAGAACCTCGTAAACAGGACTGAACAGATATAGTTTTCCATTGCTTATATCCTGGCACTGGTATCGTTTGCGCAGCTTTTTACCTTTGCGAAACGTTCTACCGTCCTCGATGCGGAACAATGCATCGGCAGGCAGTTCTTCAAGCAACTGGTAGCGTTCACGTCCTTTGTCATATCGTCGCAAAATCCGCATCAACCCGTCTTCTGCGCAGCTGCTTGCCGCCGGGTTGCGAAGGGATGCCTGCAATTCTGCGCTGATATCATCGGGGAAAACGCGGTGTTCAAGGAATTGGGCCAATAGCTGTCCGTAGCAGCCTTTCCATTCTCGCCCGTGCGATTGAACGCGGTTGCCAAATTGTTCAAAGGTTACCAGGTGCGCCAGCTCATGCAGCAGGGTGATCAGGAAGGCGTAAGTATTGAGGTTACCGTTCACGCTGATGCGGTGATTGGTATATAGTGTACGATGCCGGTAATCCCCCAGTACGCTCTTACGTTCCCGGGCTACCGTTAAATGCACTTTATAATGACGGAGATAGGATAAAACAGGTTCGTAGGTGCCCGGCGGCAAAAAATCCTGTAGCTGCGCAATGTGAACTTCCTTCTTAGGCATCTGCTTTTTTCTTCAGCGCGGCACGCAGGGCAGCCACCTCCAGGATGGTATAAATGATATAAAGCCCGGCACAAACACCCAGTGCACCTTTGCTCACCTGCTGCTTGTTGACCATAATGTAGATAAAGGCAGCAATAGCAAGACCGAAAAACTTCAGCATAAAGCTGGCATACATGCCTCGTAAAAATGCATTCCCACCGGCAGTTTGAAAGGATCGTTGAATAAGAAAAAAAGAAACGAGACTTACGAGAAAAATCAAAATATTACCCCAAAGGACTACATCCTGGTTAATAGAAGCTCTTTCCAAAAAGCTGTGCCCGGAAATAAAGAAGGCCGTGAGCACTACAAATACGATCAGCATCGGCCGGATAGGAGAAAATTTAGTCCTGTTCATTGCTATGTTAATTTCGCGTGTCTTTTATCAGTCGGTAAAAGAGCAGCACCAGAATAAGCAAAGGTAATAAACAGGAAAACAATGGAAGCGTGTGAAGCCAATGGTCCAGTTTCCAACCGGCAAACACGGCAATCGCCAGGCCTCCCAGGATCTGGGAACCCAGGCTCAGGTAGCGATACAAAAATTTATCATTATTATCTGACTGCGGCCGCTTGTTCATTCAGGTTACTCATTTCAACCACATTGGCTCCCATATGGCATTGCCCGTTAAAAGTAGCGCTGGGCTCTACCTGTAATTTCCCGGCAAAAAGATCACCTGTTACAATACATTCCCCGCGCAACTGGAGTAATTCTTTGGCCCGGATATTCCCGGAAACCTTGCCAACTACATCGGCCTGCATGCCGGTGATATCACCTTCTACAACGCCGTTGGCGCCAATTACAATTTTAGCGGAGCTCTGGATGTTCCCAATCACCGTTCCGTCTATCCGGAGATCACTGCTGCTACTAAGGTCTCCTTTAAGCGTAGTGCCGGCACCAATAAGCGTGGTGCCACTGGTTTTTTCTGGTTGCATGTCGGTTTTGTTTTTGGTATTAAACATAGGTTTGCAGATTAGTCGTCTGAAAGATCCGGCTTGGGCACCTTCAATACCGTTGTATCCAATGGCACTGATTTGTCTTCATTGAGCGGCCCCAACCGCAATGCGGTAAGGTACTGTTCAATATTGGCATTGCGCTTTTCAAGTTCATCAACTTTATACTTCATTTGCCGGTATTCCCGTCCTGCACGCAAATCCCCGTAGCCTGGCAGGTAATATTTCAACGGCGTAAACACGATAAGCGCCACCGTAAGGCCCACCAGCACCACAAAAACTGTGCTCAACATTACGTAAACGCTGAGCCTCGACAACTTAAAAGTGACCACTTCTTCATACGTATCGTCATTCATCACCACCAGCCGGTAACGGTTGCGAAGCCGCTTCAGGGTAGACCCCGCGTCCAGTTTAACCATATACTTGTTTTTAAGCCGTTTAAAGGTAAGCAATAGGTGCCGGTTTTGACCCGGCACCGGGCTAATTTCACGACAAAATAAAATGCCCTATTTTTATACTAAAATATTTGAAATTCAGTTATTAAGAGTTTAGTTTGCGAACCACAATGCCCGGCAAAAAATATACGATTACTGCATTTATCCTTGTCCTTGCTTTCCTGGTGACCCAACCACTTGCTGCGCAGTTGGGAACGTCACTTACCATTAAAAAGCCAAAGGAGTACGAGGATCGTACACTGGCTTCTGAAAAATCAGACCAGAAAAAATTTACCCTGCCCAAGCGTTTTTTCCAGAATGCATTTACACATTACAATTATTTCTTTAACGCCAACCAGAAGCTGAACGAGATCATTACCCGGGCCAAAACGGCATTCCAGGAAGACTATTCCACCTTGCTCCCGTTTTATAACTACACGCTGGAAACCACGGCACAGGACAGCCTCGAGTTGGATTCCCTGCTGGATAAGTCACAAACCGGTATCGCATTGCATGATCTGCGTAACGACTGGATCGATAACCTCTACCTGCTTTGGGGAGCCGCTTATTACCTGAAGCAGCAACATGATTCAGCCTACCTGATGTTTCAGTACATCAACTACGCCTTTGCACCAAAAGAAAAAGACGGTTATTATATCACGATCGGAAGTCGCGCTGATGGTAATTCAGCGTACAGTATTGCTACCAAAGAGAAACGCAGCCTGCCGAAGCGGATTTTTTCAGAACCTCCCAGCCGCAACGATGCGTTTATCTGGCAAATACGCAATTTCCTGGCGCAGGACGAATTTGCAGAGGCAGCCAGCCTGATCGTCACCCTTCGAAATGACCCCGTATTCCCCTCCCGCCTGCAAAATGACCTGGAAGAAGTGCAGGCCTACTGGTTTTACAAACAAAATATGTGGGATAGTGCGGCCAACCATCTTTCCCAGGCCCTGAGCAATGCCACTAACCGCCAGGAACGTGCCCGTTGGGAATACCTGTTGGCACAATTATATGAACGCTCCGGTAAATTCACCGATGCCGAAAAAGCGTATGCAAAAGCGATCGCCCATACCACAGACCCGGTAATGGATGTATACGCCCGCCTGAGTTCCATCCGCGTACATAAAGATGGCACCGATAATTATATCGACCACAATATTGCAGCGCTGCTGAAAATGGCGCGAAAAACGAGGTATGAAGAATACCGCGACATCATTTACTACACCGCTGCACAAATGGAACTGGAGCGCAACAATGTTGATGCGGCCATTCCCCTGCTGGTAAAAAGCACGCAGGTGCCCGGCAACAATGTGTCACAACGGAACAAGGCCTTTCTTCAACTGGCACAACTGCAATTTGCAAGAAAAAAATATCGCCCGTCTTATAACTATTACGACAGCATCCGGGAAAATGATCCAAAGCTGACTGCACTGGAAGAAGTAAAACAACGTAAAACTGCCCTTAGGAAAGTAGTGCAGAATATGGACATCCTGGACAGGCAGGACAGCCTCCTGCGTATTGCAGCGCTGCCCGAAGACGAACGCCGCGACCTGGTAAAAAAACTGGTGAAAAAATTGCGGAAAGAACAGGGCCTGAAAGACGAAGAATCAAATGACGGAACCTTTACTACCGGCAGCACAGGTGCGCCGGGTGCTGCGAGCCCCGTCTTTGGCAGTCCGCAAACAAGGGGCGAATGGTACTTTTACAATCAATCTGCCAAACAACGCGGTGCAATTGATTTTAAATCGCGATGGGGATCGCGACCGAATGTTGACAACTGGCGCCGCAGTAATGCCATTGCCGCCCAGATTGCGATGAATGATCAGAAAAACGGCGTTTCCGGAGCACCGGTAAAGAACGTTCCGCTACAGGAGGCTGACCTGAGCTTCGACGGGTTGTATTCAAAATTGCCGCTCACGCCCGAAGCAGTGCAGAAGACCAATGATTCCATTCAGCAGGCGCTCTTTAACCTGGGCGTTGCCTACATTCAGCAAATTGAAGATTGTGAATTTGGCACCAGTACGCTGGAACAACTGCGCAGCCGTTTCCCGGGCTTTAAACCCATGGATGAAGTTTTATTTAATCTTTACTATTGCTATGATAAAAACGGCGACCTCGCAAAGGCAGCCGATATCCGCAAAGCGATGACCAGTGGTTTTGCCAAAAGCCGGTATACCACCATTGTAACAACAGGCA
This sequence comes from Bacteroidota bacterium, assembly GCA_048498035.1. Taxonomy (GTDB): domain Bacteria; phylum Bacteroidota; class Bacteroidia; order Chitinophagales; family Chitinophagaceae; genus CADEDV01. Next base: position 181,808 of record JBEHYT010000008.1, read on the forward strand.
AGGATCCCGCGGACACAAAAAATGACAGCGCGGCCACCCAGGCGTATGAACGAATCTATGATCTGTTCCTGGAAGGAAGCTTTGATACCGCCGTTGCCGAAAAGAAAAAAGCTGATAGCCTGTACAGCCACAATTACTGGACTCCGCAATTACTGTATATCGAATCAGTATATTATATCCACCAACGGCAGGATAGCACTGCCAAAGTGGTCTTAAACAATATTGTTCAGAAATTTGGCGGCACAGCCATGGCAGAACGCGCCAAAACGCTGATCGATGTATTAGGGCGCAGGGCACAAATTGAAGACGAACTGACCCGCCTGCAAATCAACGTGCCTGAAGCAGATACCGCCCGTCGCTATCATCCACGCACTGCGCCGGTAGTAGCGCAGCAGCCGGTACAGCGAACAGACTCAGTAGCAGCTAACCCGCCGGTTGTTCAAACACCGGTACGAACTATTCCGCAGGCAACTGACTCCACGCAAAACCGCGTTATCACTCCTACGGTAAGCCCGTTTGTGTATGATACCGCGGCCGCTCATTATGTGGTGGTAATGCTCACCAACATCACGCCCATATTTGCAAACGAGGTAAAAATGGCATACGACCGGTATGACCGGGCGCATTTCTATAACACCACGTTTACGCTCGACCTGAAGGACATTGACGCAACAACCAAGTTTCTGCTCATCAGTCCGTTTAACAATCAGCGCGAAGCGCTTGATTATATTGACGCTGTAAAACCGGCCACCACCACGCAGATTTTGCCATGGCTTAAGAACGGTCGTTATAACTATGCGATCATCAACCAGAAAAACCTGGATATTTTGCAATCGGCCAATAACCTGGAGGATTATAAAGCCTTTCTAAATCAACATTTTCCGAATAGATTCTAAGATAAAAAGCCCTGTTTTTTTGGGAAAAAATTATAGCCGGCTGCCCGCTGGGGCTTTGGCTTTTCCGTATTTTCGGCGCATGATTTTTGGTGCATCATCCGCACGTTCATACTTACAACCCATTATACTATGAGACGTTCCGTCCGCATCTTCTGGATTTTGTTCTTTTTAGGATTTGGCTGCCTTATCCTGTTATTGGTAATGGCCAACTTTGGTGTCTTTGGTAAAATGCCATCCCTGAAAGAATTGGAAAATCCAACGATCCAACAAGCCTCGGAAGTATATGCCGCCGATGGCACGCTGATGGGAAAGTATTATACCGACAAAGGAAACCGCAGCAACGTTAGCTATCGCGACATTTCCCCGCACGTAGTGGATGCGCTGATTGCCACAGAGGACGAGCGTTTTTACAGTCATGCCGGCATTGATTTTAAATCAACACTTCGCGCAGTTTTTACGGCGGGACGTCAAGGCGGTGCCAGTACCATTACACAGCAGTTGGCGAAGGCGCTGCTGGACCAGGGCAGCCGAAACAAGGCGATGCGGGTGTTTGAAAAGATGAAAGAATGGATCATCGCTGTAAAACTGGAACGCAATTTTACAAAAGAAGAAATCATTACCCTTTACCTGAATGCAGTTCCTTTTGGAAATAATATCTACGGTATCCGGAATGCTGCCCGCACCTATTTCCAGAAAGAACCAGACCGGCTGGATATTGAAGAAGCTGCGCTGCTGGTAGGAATGCTGAAAGGCAACACGATCTACAACCCGCTTCGCAATCCCAAAGCTGCGCTTGACCGGCGGAATGTAGTGTTGAATCAAATGGCCGTAAATGGAAAGATCACTGAAGCGGAAGCGACCAAACTAAAGGCCAAACCGATCAACCTGAATTACCGCAAGCTGGACGAAAACACTGGATATGCGCCTTATTTCCGTCAACAGTTAAGAGGGGAAATAGTAGATATCCTGAAAGATATCAAGAAGCCTGACGGTGGATCCTATGACATCTACAAAGATGGGCTAAAGATCTATACCACCATCAATCTGCGCATGCAGGAATATGCAGAAGAAGCGGTGGCAGCACAACTTCCCATTTTGCAACGCAATGTAAATGCGCAATATAATATCAAGAACGGCAGTATCTGGAAAGGACAGGATAAAGTACTGGAACGCGCCATGCGATCCAGCGAACGCTGGCAGAACCTGGAACAGGACGGGCTTAGCGACAAAGAGATCCGGGCTTCTTTTTATGTAAAAGTGCCCATGAAAATATTTGCCTGGAATTCTGACCGGGAACGGGACACAGTAATGACACCTATAGACTCCATCAAGTATCATAAACAGATGGAACAAACCGCCTTTATGGCAATGGACCCGGTTACGGGTGAAGTAAAAGCCTGGGTGGGTGGTATTAATTTCAAAACCTTCAAGTATGATCACGTCAACCTGTCGACCAAGCGCCAGGTAGGTTCTACCATTAAGCCACTTCTTTACACGCAGGCAATGGAAGAACGCGGGTTTACCCCGGAAAGCGAATGTCAGAATGAAGCGCAGTATTTCCCCGGCAGTGGCTGGGTACCTGCGGGTAAAAAATGTCCCGGTGGCACTATCAGCATGGCCAACGCCCTGGCGTATTCAAAAAACTGTGCTACGGCTTATATCATGAAGCAGGTTACGCCACAGGCATTTGTAGACTTCCTGCAACGTTTAAATATTCCAACCAAGGTAGAACCTCACCCTTCCATTGCACTCGGCTCCTGCGATCTTTCCCTGTTTGAGATGCTTTGGGGATATACCATTTTTGCCGGTGGTGGATTTTCCACCAAACCCTATTTCATCTCACGTATTGAAGATCGTAACGGGAATGTGATCAAACGCTTTGATTACAGCGGCAACCGGAAGGAAGCTGTTAGCGAAGCTACTGCCTATACCATGGCAAGGATGATGCAGGGGACTGTGGACAAAGGTACAGCGCGCGGATTGCGGGCTATCCTGGGTGCAGCTGAGATGGGCGGCAAAACCGGGACTACCAACTCCAATGCTGATGCCTGGTTTATCGGGTATACGCCACAACTGCTGGCTGGCGCATGGGTTGGTTTTGATGATCCTTTCCTGCACAACCAGGGAGACGGTGCCCGTATGGCCAGCCCGATCTGGAAGGTATTTTTCCAAAAAGTATATGGCGATAAAACCCTGGGCATTGACCGCGACGCCAAATTCAGCAAACCGGCTGATCTCCAGAACGTGATCAATACAGATTATATTGATGGCATGGTAGATGATATTCCGCCGCCTCCCGGCGAAGGTGAAGACCAGGGCGTAGGCAGTGAGTCTGACTTCATGATCCCCACCGATAACCTGAAACCGGAATCCAAACCATTCCAGGATGAGGATGGCAATCCCATCAAACAACCGGTAAAAAAAGACAGTGCCAACAAAGCACATACGCAGCCGGCATTGAATAACAATGATAAACCCATTGGTTCCGCTGCAGATGAGCCAAAAAAAAAGAAAGGATTGCTTAAACGAATTTTCGGTAGTAAAAAGAATTAGAGATAAAATGGTTAATGTGGAAATGTGCTGATTAATTCGCTAATTCGGCGATTCGGTGATTCGATAATGGAAGGAAATGATTAATGTGGAAATGTGCTGATTAATTTCTTAATTCGACAATTCGGTGATTCGATAATCATTAGTGTCCGGGGAAAATAAAAATCCAACTCAGGACCTCTTTACTAGCCTGAATATCAAAGATTATTTAACCCACTTTTTGTCCAATTTAAAAGCAAGGCCCCTTATTCAA
>JBEHYT010000009.1:0-173363 GCA_048498035.1 Bacteroidota bacterium
TTTTGTCTGGTAACTCAAACTTATCATTCTTTTGGGAGGTTCGCCTCCCATTTTTTTACCCTTCAATTTATTTTCCCCGGACAACAGTGATTTTCACATTAGCACATTAGCCGTTTGTCTTCCATTATCGAATCATCGAATCGCCGAATTAATGAATTAATTAGCCGGCATACGCGGCTGCGGCACCACATTCTTAACCGGCTTTGTTGTTTTGAGGTAGGCAAATACCGCTTTCAGATCATCATCACTCAAATTCCGGTAGCCCTGCCACGGCATAGGTGGAAGCAAAGGACGATTTCCTTCCAGACCCTTGGAAAGACCTTTCCGGATGCAACGCAGGAACTGATCTTCCGTCCAGGTTCCAATCCCGGTAGAATCAGACGTAATGTTGGCTGCATATGATTGACCCCACGGCCCCACAGCTGTAGTTAATCCCATTCCGAATAACACCCACCCATTTTTCATCACGGTGGTATCTGCAGGCCCGGTAGGTTGAGTGGCCGGGTGGCCGCTAAAGCGATGTTCAAGATCAAGTTCCGGACCCTGAGGTCCCATTTTTTTGGGTGTATGACAGTCGTCACACCCAATGGCACCCACCAGGTATTCGCCACGCTTTACAAGACTATCATGGCTAACCGTTGTGGTACCAGCTGTTTGACCCTGCTCACCATTCCCGGTGCAGGCAGCAAATAATACCACCGACAGGCCCGCTGCTGCAAGCGCCAGGGTGATTACATTTTTACGCATATAAGTGGTTTTGATTTTTATGTACCGCAAATTATTACCCAACGCTGCTGCCGCGAAAAGCTATCCGCTCAACTGTCACAAACACTGCATGAATTGCCGGAAATTCAACGGTCGGAATGCTGGGGATCGTTGGAAAGATGAAAACGGGATATCCAGGTGGGATCAACGGTCTCGGGACGCTGCGGGTCCACCAGGGGGTGCTTCTGAAGATCAACGAGGAAAAGATACGCGTTTTCGCATTCTCCCTGCATTTGATAACGCTGCCAGAAATAGGTAGTGGAGAATCGATTGGTCAACTCACCGGCAGGAATATCCCGCAAACTGGTGTTGCCATCCCGTGTAACCCGGTACACCCCTGCGGTTGCCCGGGTTTGCAAAATGGCCTGTTTACCGTTTGCGCCAACCAATGCCTCACCCTCCACTTCCGTTACACTAACCGTTTCCCCGGAATAACCGCTCATCTGCAGGGAAATGGTCAGGCTAAACCGGTTGTTGGGTAAAAACCGGAATGCCGCCTGTAGCCTGCCGCCGCTGGCATATCCATCCCGCCAGCCGCCCGGGCCGCAGTTCGTTGCACGAAGCGGCACCTCACTCGTAGCCAGCCAGCACTTGCCGTTTGCTAACAGCAATGCTGCCGGCACCGAATCCGCCACCTGGCTGTTGCCTCGCTTCCAGGGTAGCAGGATTGTTGCCAGCAGCATTATCCATTTCATCTGATAAGGTTCTTTTTAATGCCCTTTAAAAAGCATTGACTTACAACTTTACAAACTCCACACGCCTGTTCAGGGCCTTGCCTTCTTTTGTCTTATTGTCCGCTATCGGTTCCGTTTCACCTTTTCCTTCGGTTTCAATCCGGGAAGCCTCTACACCAAATTCATCCACCAGCATAGCCTGTACCGATGCTGCACGTTTCTTTGATAACTCCATGTTGGCCTTATCATCTCCATCACTGCTGGTATGGCCAATTACCTTAATCCGTAAACCTGCATTATCCTTCAACAAACCTGCAATCTCCTTTACCACGGCATACGACTCCGGTTTGATCACCGCACTTTGAAAATCGAAAAGAATACCGGTCGTAGAAAAATGTCCCTCTTCCAGTAATTTATGTCGCGTATCCGGTTTGCCCGTGGCCACCTTGATATTACTGACGTAAACACCGTACTGTTCTTCTGCATAGTTGGTACTTCCCACTTCAAAAAAAAGTTGGTTCATTATTGCTGCTGCAGGAATTGCTTTGGGAACATCAAACGCCTTTTCTTCATTGATCCACATCCTGAATCGCTCTTTTTGCACCTGTATCGCGATATGAACGGGAGTGCCATATAATTTTTCTATAGCTTCAAAAGCTTTATTATCCCCTTTAAAATAATTATGTCCTTCTTTAAATGCATCCACGCGAACCTTTGAACTCTTAAATTCGCCCGGTATCAGCTCGGCAATCACCGCAGCATATTTATCCTGCTGCTTCAGGAAATCATTGGAGGTACCTGACTCTTCACCGCTGTTAAACAGGCCCGCTTTGAACACAGGATACATCCAACCATTATTTTTTAGTTGAAGAATGACATCAAATTCCATTGTAAAATTTTCACCAAAAGAATTGCTGTTGGCGCTCAGGTATGTAAACCCTTTGTGCAACCGCAACCAGTTGCCAGGGTATTTATCAAGCGTAACTACTTCGCCGGTGCCGCTCGTATTCCAAAGCGTTGGCAATTCGGCGAGTGCCTCCCCTTCAAAATTGTCATAGTATAACACGGAATCGCCGGGAATAAAATCGTATTTAGAAAAACTTTTTAGCGAAGGCGCAGCAACCTCCTCTTCTGGCTGCGAGGTTGCAGCGGGTGAGGATGAACCAGCAGGTTTACTTTTTCCTTCCACCTTATCCAGGCCTTTATCGATGGATTGATCCACGCGCGTATCAGCACGTTGCTCGGCTTTATCTTTTACTTTATTAAGCAGCTTTTTAAACTGGGCCGATGACACCAGCGGCAATGCCGCCAGCAGCAGCAGGGTTATTTTTGTTTTCATGCACTTGGTTTAGGGCATCAAAACTACCTGCACGCACCTGTGCACAAAATACCGGCATGACTGAATTGAAGAAAGCAGGGCATGAACTGGCGAAGCCGGGTACTACACGGCAACACGGTGCGCATATTTGGCGCGATACTGCACCGGCGAAAGACCGGTTATTTTTTTAAAGGCGATACGAAATGCCTTCGGATCTGTATAGCCAACATTATACATCACTTCATTTACATTTTCCCGTGAGCGCTCCAGGCTGGCTTTGGCTGCCTCAATCTTTACACGCTGGATATATTCCACCACGGTATTCGCCGTTGCCTTTTTAAATCTACGTTCAAAATTACGCCGGCCTACGGCCAACATAGACGCCAGTTGATCCACGGTTATCTTTTCACCCACATTCTTTTCAATAAACTCCTGCGCCTTTTTTATCACGTCATCTTCATGCTCCTTTTGCCCATTGAAAATGATAAACGGACTTTGACTGTGACGGTCTATTTCGATCTGGAAGGCTTTGGAACAGAAAACGGCAACATCCCGGCCCGCATATTTTTCAATCAGGTACAGGATCAGGTTGAGATAGGAAAATGCACCACCACTGGTATAAATGCCTTTATCATCTGTAATGATCTTGTCTTCTACGAGGTCAACAGCAGGAAACATTCTCCGGAAATCATTAGCCGCCATCCAGTGCGTTGCACATTTTCTGCCATCCACCAAACCGGTAGATGCCAGTAAAAATGCGCCTACACAAAGACTGGCCACTTCTGCACCCATCTGATGCTGGCGGATGATCCAGGGAATGAATGGTTCATTATCCCGAAGATTCTTTACCATATCACCCATCATTGCCGGAATGATCACGAGATCCGTTTTTTTCACATCGTTCATCAACACATCCGCACTGGCAGTATACATTCCATCATAAATGGGGATCGACGGCGTTAATCCAACAAGCTGCACATTAAACAGCGCATCGCGACCGATACTCACCAGGAACTGGTTTACTTCAGTTAACACCTGGCGCGGACCTTCAACGCTTCCAAGAATAGCACCGTGCGGAACGAGAATTGAAACATGTTTCATACAGCAAATTTTTCGGGCTTACAGATAGTCAAAAGTAAGACAATCAACTGTCGCAATCAACCCCTTCTATTGACGTCATTGCACCCTTCATTCGCCGGAAAATGCGGGTAGGTTTGCAACAAGCATGATCACGTTTCATCTTATCAATGATATCAAGGTCGTTTGCCTGCGCGTAGCGGAATTTCCCCGCCTCGTTCCGGAAACATTTCGGCGGCTGGCGGATGTATTACCCATCGCCGGCGACCGTGATTTTTATGGCATCGCCTATACCAATGAATCCGGCCAACTGGTGTATAAAGCTTCCGCGGGAGAAATTATTGTAGACGAGGGTGAACGCCTGGGACTGGAAACATTCGTGATCCGCAAAGGCTATTATGAAGCAGAACGCATCCGCAACTGGAAAAAACGCCCGTTTGCAATTGGCCGGGCTTTTCTCCGGCTGGAAAAAAAAGCGATGCTGGACAATAGCCATCCTTTTATCGAATGGTACAGGTCAGAAAACGAAATGCTTTGTATGGTACGAATTAAAAATAAATTGTTTGATATGAAACAAAAATGGAAAGAGGAACTTGCCGGAATTACACAACGATTTATCAACGGTATCCTGCAATTTTCGCAGGAGGAGTTTAATGCAGCGCCCCGCACCGGCAACTGGACGGCCGCACAGGTGACACAACATATCTATCTATCCGATCTTCTATTGCTTGATTGCCTTGAACAGGCCAATGAACAAACCTTCCGCGACCCCGAAGAACAGGTAGAAAAAATCAAAAGTACATTTCTTGATTTCACGATCAGCTTTCAAACCGCAGACGTCATTGCGCCGGAGCCGGGAACCTATGCACCGGAAACAATGGCAGCCCTGCTTCGCAACACGCGTACACAAATGCAACGGATCATCGACACCTCAGACCTCAGCGCTACCGGGAATACACCGGGGCTTGGCGCAATAACAAGGATGGAGATGATTGCGTTTGTGGTTTACCACACCCACAGGCATCTCCATCAACTTCAAAAATTTACAGGAGAGAATATAGCAGAGGGAGCACTTTGAGATCCCCTAGTTGTCATATTGTATAGACGTACAGCGATACGGATCAATCGAAAAATAATTGTCTACTGCCGCGGGGTAATCAGACAACTCCAATTCCAGGAATGAATCGGTTTTCCGTACACTCCAAAGCGGCAGGTTCTTATTGTCGGCCGTTTTTTCAAATATTTCCGGAAGCAATTCCTGCACTAAGCCATTCCAGCAGGCTTCTTCCAGTTTGTCGTTGCCGGCCGACTGGTCGTTATCCTTACCGGTTTCTTCTTTTTTTACCCACTCCCTGGACAAATATCCATTTCCTGTAACCAGTAAAATTTCCTGTTGTGTAAATTTTTCTTCCATACTACTGAGCTTTAAACTGCCCTATATATTGGATTAAAATAGGAGACAAAAGAAACATCGTGAACGGCAAAATCTTTGTTAAAGAGGCTTTAATTGATAATCAATTTATTATGCGGGTCTAGGAATGCATAAAGCATTGATAATATATCACTTTTCAAACACCAGCACTTCAGGACTGGCGCCCAGTTCTTCCAATGTAGAATTGATAGATGCAATCATCGGGTCTGGCCCACAAACATAAAAATGCCTGGAGGGATCAATTCGCTTTTCAAGAAACGCTTTATCAATTCTTCCCGCCACATACCCGGGTTTGGATTCCTGGCTGAGCAGGAAAACAGCTTTCTCTCCCAGCATCCGCGTCAATTCTTTTTCACAAATAATATCTGCCGCAGTTTTGTTGGAAAAGAAAAGTGTATTCTCTTCCAATCGACCGTCTTTTTCTAACTGACGGAGAATAGCCAGGAAGGGTGTTATGCCGGCGCCGCCGGCGATAAAATAACCAGGACCCTGGTAACTGATCGCACCCCACACATCACGAATCAGCAATTCATCACCCGCAGCCAACTGGTGTAATTGATTGGTTACACCATCATGATCTGCATAGCGTTTAATCGTAAACTCCAGGAAAGGATCTTCATTCAGGCTGGTAAATGTAAACGGGCGCCGTTCATCTTCCCAGCCGGGTTTGTTAATCGAAACTTCTGTAGCCTGGCCGGGTACAAAATCATAACCTTCCGGCTTTTCCAGCCGAAAACGTTTTACGTTGTGCGTAACCGGATCAATGCTGAGAATGCGTGTTCGGAATGGCTCCATAGCTTTTGCTTTATCTTATAAAAACGCCGGGCCGCACAGATTGTTTACGACACTGCGTGGGCTTTTATAATAAAGAATATATTCAGCAGTACATAAAAAGCAAGAATGGCATTGCCGCAGATCATATCAAAGCGGATGGCCCGCTGATGTTGTCCGCGCTTTACCAGCTTCAAACTGTAGGCAGTACCGGTGATGACGGCAAAAATGCAAAACAGTGTGAGGCCGTGCAGCGTATCCACCAACGTAAAAGAAGTTGATTCCGGTAGTGATGAATCAATGATATATTTATTACCGATCACCGCAAACAGCGCCCCTACACTGAGTGAAAACCGGGAGTCGATCCCGTCTGCATGTATAAAAAAACAAACGTAGGCGATCAGGAAGGCGATGTACATACCAAGAAACATTTTCCAAAATAACCCGGAGGCATTACGGTCAATCACCAGCCGGACTTTAAACGCACTGTATTCCGTATGTGGCTTTTTGAAGCTCTCATCACCAAAAGCGGTTTCATATTGTTTAATGCCGGTATTAATAATACAGCTGTCAATTTTCCATCCGCTTAATGCAAAACGCGGGTCGAAATTTTGTCCAACGGTATCCGGCACAAACACGAGGTAGCGGGAGTCAAATTGTGAATTTTCAATGGAAAGGCGCAGCCGCTGCCGGTCGAACGGGAAATTGTTGATACGCCAGGAATCTTTCATCACACATTGCAGTTTCATCTGCATATATACCTGTCCGTCTGTAGTATCAGCAGCCACAAAAGATTTATTGACGCTCTTGGCCTGCGGCACTTCCAGGTTATTGAAGAAATCAAATTCTGCTTTCGAATATTTTAACCAAAGCCAGAAACTGACGCTATATTCTTTGTCTTTAAAGTCGATATCATGTACGCTGGTAATGTAGATCCCTACTTTCACCGTATCGGGACGTGCCGGCGGCTGTGCTTTGGAAGAATGTGCAGCAAATAAAAATAATAATGCCGCAAACGCGGAAATAATGGTGGGGCGGTAACGGGCAACAGCCCTGGCGATCCTCATGAAGGGTAATTTGATAGATGAAAGATAATGCAGGAACGATGAATTAAGAAATGCCACCTTAACGGTACAATTGACCATTCCAAAACGGCAATTCATCCTTTTGTCGCCAGGAACCCGGGACGTTCAGCGCTATCTTTCCGCTGATGAAAAGGCGTATACTGAAGAATTCCCTATTGAAAGACCAGGTAACCGTACTTAAAACTGGGGCCGAAACCGATGGAAAATATGTGCTGCTGGAGGTGGAACTGGCGCCAGGCGGTGCCACTCCACTGCATTACCACAGTTCTTTTTCAGAGGAATATTCACCGGTGGAGGGCATGCTTGGCCTTACCATCGGTAAAAAAAACATGGTCCTGCAACCCGGCACATCGGCCCGGGCATTTATTGGAGAAACACACCGGTTCTTTAACCCAGGCAATGAACCGATCCGGTTTCTTGTAAAACTGTCGCCCGCCAGTGAATCGTTTTTACAAAGCCTGTCCATTGGCTACGGCCTTGTTAATGACGGTTTGACAAATGCACAGGGCGTACCACGGAAATGGCTGTACCTGGCATTGTTAATGGACTTATCAGATACGAAAGTGACCGGCCTGCTGTCGCTGCTGGCCCCGGTTATTCGTCGCGCGGCACGCCGCGCTGCAAAAAAAGGAATTACCCGAAAACTGATCGATACCTATTATCAATAGTGCCTCATCAGGCGGCGCGGCATAGCTTTTGATTTTTCTACAGAAACCATCTGTATGTTATTAAACCGGGTAACCAGGCTGATGCTGGCTGTTTCCCTGGCTGTCAGCCAGTTAGCCTCTGCGCAAGCCGTTGTAAATGATACTTCGTATTATGAAACATTTCCCGACAAATTAACCACCCGGATCTACCTGGCGCAAAAATTCCTCAAACTGAATATTGCTGCAAACAGTTCCTCAAATGAAGACCTGGAGTATAAAGCAAATACGCACCTGAACCTGGGGATGGGCGTCACCTACCGCAAGTTGTCGCTGAATGTATTTTATGGTTTCAGATTTTTGAACCGTGATGACGAAAAAGGATCTACCAGGGGACTTGATCTGCAGCTTCATTTTTACCCGGCACGCTGGGCCGTTGATCTTACCGCGGTCTTTCCGCGCGGCTATTATCTGGCGCCAAAAGGATATGCAAGCAATAACCCCGATGAATACTACCTGCGCCCTGATATGAAAATTTCATTGATTGGCCTTTCTGCCTACCGCGTTGCGAATAAAGAACAATTTTCCTACCGCGCGGCAGTTACACAGAATGAATGGCAAAAACGATCGGCCGGATCATTTTTATATGGCGGCACGGCACACCACGGCTTAATCCAGGCCGACAGCGCGCTTGTACCATCGCGGCTAACAGGCAACTTTAAGCAAACCGGTATTAAAAAAATCAGCTTCACAGCCGTAGGCGTCGGAGCCGGGTATGCGTATACGCTGGTTATAAAGAAACATTTTTACGCAACAGCTTCAGTAATCGCCAATGGCAACCTGGATTTTATTACAGAAGAAGATGGAAGCGGGAAAGGCCATAAAACCTCCTTTGATCCCAACCTTGTTTTCAAAGGCGGCATCGGTTATAACAGCGACAACTGGAATTTTTCGGTAAACAGCCTTGGCGCCACTATTTGGTCGCACAGCGTGGTGGCAGACAGTTACTATTATATACCCCTGGGCGTTATCCGGCTGGTTATCAGCAAAAAGATCAACCTGCACCGCCGCAAATAATTCGGCATCATTTTTCTTAGGATTGAAATATGAACTGGAGTTGGCAGAAACTGTATGGCCGCGCAAGCGAATGGCTGATAACTCATGGCCCGCGCATTCTTTTAGGAGCTGTTATTTTGATTATTGGCATAATTGCCCTGCGCATTTTTAATCGCTGGCTAAAAAAAGTATTATCCGGCAAACGGGTAAATCCCTCGATCCGCTATTTTCTGCAAAACTTCATCATTATTACGCTCCAGATCATGCTCGTGATCCTGGTATTGCAGATGATGGGAATCCCGGTTACATTCCTATCTGCCATCATTGCGGGATTAACAGTAGCAGTAGGCCTGGCCCTCTCGGGAACGTTGCAGAATTTTGTGAGCGGCATCCTGATCCTCTTTCTTCGGCCCTTCAGGGCAGGAGACACCATTAATACACAAGGGCAGGAAGGTATTGTTACCGAAATTGAACTTTTCTATACCGAGGTGCTTACGCACGATAACAAGACGATCATCATCCCCAATGGTCAGCTTTCCAATAATGTAGTGATTAATTTAAGCAGGGAAGGAAAACGCCGGGTAGATGTAGACCTGCGATTTGGCTATAATGTAGAAATAGCCGCTGTGAAAAAAGTAATGCTGGAAACCGCGCGGAAACTGGATACTGTACTCGATGATCCTGCGCCGCGGGTAGGCGTTTCCGGACTGGAAACGGATAAATATGTGGTAACACTCAATGCATGGATTGGCGCACATGGATTTTATGATACCCGCATACAACTACAGGAACAACTGGTTGTAGACCTGAAACAGGCGGGAATCAAATTACCGGGTATGGTCTAAACTGAATTGGTACAAAACTTGAAAAAGTATAAAAAACAGCAGCATGAAACTTCAACCATTTTTGTTCGTCACAATATTTACCATGTTTGTGCTTAGCAGTTGCGGTGTTGTGGAAACGATTTTCAAAGCAGGCATGTGGTGGGCATTTTTCCTGGTGGCATTGGTGATAGGTGTAATCCTTTGGGTAGTAAGCAAAGCAAAAAAATAACCTTGTAAAAAGGTTGTACCAAATTGCTTTATCTTACGCCCTATGAAAAACACAATTCACTTTGCAGCCCTTTCCGGCAGCTTACGCAACGGCTCTTACAATACACTTTTACTTCGCAATATGCAGGAGTGGCTTCCTGAAGGGGTAACCATGCAGACACTCTCCTACAGCGATCTTCCTTTTTACAATGCAGACCTGGATACCCCGCAGGCTAAAAAACGACCTGCGGCTGTAGACCGTTTTAGAGAAGGACTTGCAGCAGCCGACGCACTCGTTATTGTAACTCCTGAATATAACTATTCCATTCCCGGTCCGCTGAAAAATGCGATCGACTGGGCATCAAGGGGAGAAGATTCCCCATTATTGCGCAAACCCGTTGCGGTGATGGGCGTAACACCTGGTATGTGGGGTACAGTACGGATGCAACTGGCATTTCAGCCGGTTTTTCTCTTTTTGGATATGAAACCTGTGCTAAAACCCGAAGTATTAATTGCGCAGGCTGCTGCAAAGTTTGATGAGCATGGGCATTTCCTGGATGAAGCAGGGAAAAAATTGGTAATTGGCAAGCTGGAAGCATTAAAAGCGCTTGTAGAGCAGCTTTCAGATCATCCCGCGTGAATGTCCTTGGCATCATTTTTCTAGTAATAAAGAAAAAGAGACTATGACTAAAAAGAAAAATGATACAGAAGATAACAAAGAAACCCGCATTAATTTGCCGGATGTAAAAGACATCCCGGGACAGGAACATATTCATCCTCCAAAAATGAAAGCTATGATGGACAGCACCGCTGCCTCAGATGATGAAGAGGGTAAATCAGTATTTGATAAAGATGGAGATGATTTGGGCGGAGAAGATAATGTAACTTCCGTGGAGCGAAAACTGCTGGAAGAAAGTGACAGGCCGGTAACAGACGAAGACCGGGACCTGGAAGAAATGGCGCTCGACAATACGGATGAAGATGGGGAGCCGCTGGACGAAGGCGGGAATGCACTCGATATGGGAGAAGACCTGGACGTCCCCGGCTCTGAACTTGACGATGATGACGAAGAATTGGGCGAAGAAGATGAGGAGAACAACACCTACAGCGGTCGCGATTGACAACCCGGTATGGAACAACAAAATTATAGCAACCACGTGCGGTACTATCCACCGCATCACTTTATTTTTTACCCGATAGTAACTGCGTTACTTGTATTGGGTACAAAAGGCATTGTACAACATCCGGAAGACAGGCTCACCTGGATAATGATCACCGCTTTAGTGCTTTTATTGGGCTGGCTTTCATTTATGATGCGTCAGCACTATGCGCTTACGCTGCAAAACAGGTTAGTGAAGCTGGAACTTCGCCTTCGTTATTACCAATTGACCGGTCAGCGGCTGGAACCGCTGGAACAACATCTAAGTTTTGGGCAGTTGGCAGCATTGCGTTTCGCCTCGGATGAAGAACTACCCGGATTAACGGAACGCGCCATCCAGGACAATATGACGCCCAAAGAAATTAAACGCTCAATACGTAACTGGCACCCTGATTTAATGCGGGTTTAAATATACACGCAGGAAAAATAATAAAGCCCCGCGATTGCGGGGCTTTATGTTGAGAGATAAAGATTATTGCTAGTCGATTAAAAGTATAATCATTAGTTTCCAAAAAAAATCTCCGTACAATGGTGACACGATTCATTAATGCACCACAACTACCTTTTTACTTCCCATCAATTTCTTAGCCGCGTTATACACACTAAGAATATAAGTACCAGCTGCAGCTTTTCCTTTCAGATCAATATTTAACTGCGTATACGGTGCTCCTGTTGTAATCTTGCTTTCGTACAACGCCGTTCCATGACTATCATGCAGCCTTACAGTCAGCACTTCTCCCGTTCTATTATACACCCTGGCTACAAATGTTCCATTATTCGGATTAGGATACACATATACAAATTCAGACGCATCTGCCCCAACAGTATAACCAATGGAAGTATTTACGCAACCATTCGGATCTGTATAGGTTAATGTATAAACACCCTGGTCGTCTATACCCAGGCCAGGAAGAGAACCGCTGCTGGCTCCCGGGATAATCGTATTGTCCTTTCTCCAAACATAAATACCGCCTGGAGGTGTTACAGTTGCGTCAATGGTTACGGTTTCACCAGGCAACAGCAAAGGCGAATGTTGCGAATTTAACTGCACAACCGGTGGCTGATTCACCGTAAGTACTACCGGGTTCGAGTAGCTAACACCGGTACATCCGCCCGTAAGTTGAACACGATAGTTGTTGCCGTTCATCGCCGCCGTTGCGTTATTGATCGCGTAGCTGGCGCTGTTGGCTCCATTGATATTGGTCCAGGTGCTGCCAATCAACACCTGCCATTGATAGGAAATTACATTGCTTGCTGTAATGCTAAAGCCGGCATTTCCACCAAGACAGGTAGCCGTAGAGGAAGGCTGACTACTGATTACCGGCAGTTGCACATCATTCACCGTTATGGTAAATGAACAGCTAACCGTTTGACAGGTATTAGTCGCCGTAACCAGTACCGTAGTTGTTCCAACCGGGAACGAACTGCCGGACGGTATCGAATACGTAACAACCGGCGCAGGTGTTCCTGTAACCGTTGCTACCGGGTAGTTAACAATAGCATTGCAGGAGCCCGCAGCCGCATTCACAATAATATTTGCCGGACAGAGAATCGTCGGCAATGGATTTACAACAACAGTTGCCGTAACTGGCGTACCAGGACATCCATTGGCCTGCGGCGTAATGGTAAATGTAACCGTTTGCGCAACCCCTGTAGTATTGGTAAGCGAACCGCTGATGGTGCCTGTTCCATTGGAAGCAATTCCGGAAACATTACCGGTATTGTCGCGCGTCCAGGTAAAGCTGGCACCACTAACAGCAGATGATGGCACGATAGAAGTGATTGCCGTTCCTGTACAGATCGTTTGCGACGACGGTGTTACAGTAACACCAGGCGTTGGCTTCACGGTAATAGTAAATGTTGATGCAACACCGGGGCACGACTGGCTTCCGTTTGTATAAAGAGGCGTAACGGAAATGGTTGCAGTTACCGGCACTGATGAACTATTGGTTGCATTGAACGTACCGATATTACCATTGCCCGAAGCTGCAAGCCCGATAGACGGTGTATCATTTGTCCAGGAATAGGTAACCGTACCATCGGCAGCATTACTTGAAAATACAACCGCGGCCGTTGAACTGTTATTACAAACCACCTGGTTATTCATCGTTGTTGCCGTAACGGTTGGGTTTACCTTAATAGTGAACGCAGTGGGTGTACCGGGACAATCAGCCGGAGCACCTGTAATATGCGGTGTTACGGTGATAGTAGCGGTTTGTTGTGCCTGCCCGCCATTTAATGCGGTAAATGATGGCAGATCTCCGGTGCCCGAAGCCGCCAGTCCGATGGAAGGATTATCGTTCTCCCATGAATATGTAATGGTTCCTGTTTGTGGACTTGTAAAATGAACGGCTGCCGTTCCTGAATTATTACAAACCACCTGGTCTGTAATTGCATTTACGGATGGCACTGGTAACACGGTAACTGACGCTGCTGCATTTGTTCCGGGGCAACCATCCGCCGTAGGCGAAATAGTGAAATTGGTCGTTTGTGGAACAAGGGTTGCATTCGTCATAGAACCGCTAATGTTTGCACTTCCTGAAGCGCTGATGCCAGGTGTGTTGGCTGTATTATCCCGCACCCAGGTGTAAGATGTTCCGGATACATTACTTCCAAAAATGATAGAACTGATGGAAGCCCCTGAACAGATTGTCTGCGTTGCAGGATTAACCGTCATTACCGGTAACGGTTTCACCGTAATGGTGAATGTTGTTGGCGTGCCGGGGCAACTATTGATAATCGGCGTTACAGTGATCATTGCGGTTACAGGTGCATTTCCGGTAACAGCAGGATTAAATGCAGCAATATCACCGGTTCCCGATGCAGCGAGACCAATCGCTGGCGTATCATTCGTCCAGGAGAACGTGGCACCGGCAGTTGCGCTTGTGAAATGAATGGCAGCAGTGCTTGCACCATTGCACACGGACTGGCTGGATACGTTGTCAACCGTAGCGGTTGGCTGCACGGTTACTGTTGCTGTTGTAGGTGTGCCCGGACAATCATTTACAAGCGGTGTTATGGTGAAAGTAACCGTTACTGGCGCAGTCGTTGTGTTGGTCAGTTGACCGCTGATAGCGCCCGTTCCGGATGCAGCAATACCGGTAACATCCAGCTGGTGATCTCTCGTCCAGTTGAACGTAGCTCCGGTGCTGGAACTGGCAGGGGTAATAGTTGCGATGTTAGCACCATTACAAATGGACTGGGACGCTGGTGTTGCGGTAGCCGTAGCGGTTGGGTTTACCTTGATGGTAAACGTTGTGGTTGGACCGGTACATGCACTTGAAACAACATTACAACCGCCCGCAAGCGTTGCTACTTCTGCCGGAGTAATAGCCCGGTTAAACAGTCCGAATTCATCCATTTGACCACCGGAGGAAAGACCTACACTGCTACTATAGCCGCCAATTTTAAAAGTATTTGTACTTGAAAACGAAAGAGCGTTGGTTTGCGCCACTGTATTTACAAGTGTACCATCCAGGTAAGCATATACATTATTTGCCGGCGCATCGTACACAAACGCTATACTATGCGTTCCTGCAGTAGCACCACCCGGTACCGATACATCTGTCATGATAGAACTGCGAAGGAGCCAGTTGTTTGGACCCGCTACCCCATTTGTAAAACAACGCAACTCTGACGCATCCAGATCACCAAAAATATAATGTATGGATGAGAGTTCGGAAATGTTGGATGTCTTGAATACAATACTCCAGCTTCCGGAAAGGCTGGTGTTCCAATTTGTATTCAAATAATCGGACGATGAAGACGCTCCCGTGCCGATGAGTGCACCATCACAAATAGCACCCGTAGCCTGCGTTACTGAGCCTTGTAATGTAGCTGTTTCAGCTCCGGTTGCTGGTGCAGAGGCCTCATTCGGAACATTCGTACCGGTCCCGTTAAAGCGATAATACAATAGATCAGGTACAATGCCTGGTGTTGCTGCGCCTGCGGTTGGCACTACGCTGATGGTGGCAGTTACCGGCTCTGTACCGGTATTGAGACCATTAAATGCAGCAATATCTCCCGTACCGCTTGCGGCAAGACCGATTGACGGCGTATCGTTCGTCCAGGCAAATGTGGTTCCGGTTACAGGACCGGTAAAGTGCACACCGGATACCTGGTTGCCATTACATACCTCGCGGTCATTTACGGTATTAACCGTTGGCGTTGGATGCACAGTAACAGTTGCCGTATCTGCATCACCGGGGCAACCGCCGAAGCTTGGTGTGATAATAAATTCAACAACCTGGTCGGTTGATGTAGTATTTACCAATCCGCCGGATATATCACCCGTACCGGAAGCCGGCATACCGGTTACATCACTGGTATGATTGCGGGTCCAGGTAAAAGTGGCACCGGTAACAGGACTGCTCAGCGCGATGGTTGTGATCGCGCCACAGGTTGTTTGCGTGGCAGGTGTTGCAACTACCGTTGCTTTAGGATTTACAGTTATTGTAAATGTCTGCGGTGGACTTGAACAAAAACCGTCTTTAGCGCTTACGCTGATCGTTGCAGTAACTGGTGCCGTGCTGGTGTTAGTGGCTGCGAATGAAGCAATATCTCCCGCGCCGCTCGCGGCAAGACCAATAGAAGGTGCATTATTGGTCCAGTTAAATATTGCCGAAGCGTTAGTGCTTGAAAACTGGACGGCGGCCGTGTTTGCGTCAGCACAAACGGTTTGTGTGCCACCGGTGATGGTCAGGTCTGGAATATTAGCAGGATCACAGGATTCGCCAAAATTGGCGCGGATCATGAACGCTTTCGAAAAGGCAGCTCCAAACGATTCAACCGGCATCCAGTCGCCGCCGGGAATTGTAGCCCAATTCACCCACATGGTTTTGTTGTTGAAAATGTCTGTTGTTTGACCGATGGCCAGTGTGCTGTCAATCTCTACAGCGGCCACAACAATCGTATCGCCGGCATTTACCGC
Source organism: Bacteroidota bacterium (assembly GCA_048498035.1). Lineage (GTDB taxonomy): Bacteria > Bacteroidota > Bacteroidia > Chitinophagales > Chitinophagaceae > CADEDV01. The sequence goes on from JBEHYT010000009.1 coordinate 15,943, forward strand.
AATTTGGTTTGTTGGTATCCTAAACCACCCGGGCGTACCGCCGGTCATTGTAATTTCAGGTGCCTCATAAAGAAGCGTGCCGGGCTTTCCACCGGAATAGGAAAATACCGCTGCACTTATTTTTTGTACCGAGGGTACAACATTCAGGAAGATAGATACAGAACTAAGTTCATCTGCCTGGGATATCCCGTACTTAACACCAAGGTATCCTTTAACGCCTGCGCCGATCCCAATATTCCCTGTTATGGCAGCAGTGTCTACTGCAAACGTACTATCGCTCACATAAAAATGCCTGGAGCCGGTGTTATTGGCCGGTTGATCATCTGTTTCGGTAGATGAAATGGAATAATCAATGCGGTAATCACCGGTTGTGGTTGCAGCAAATGTGTTTGGTATGGTTACATCCGTAGATGCGCCTGATGCAAGTGTTATCGCAGATGCGGCGCCAGTGTACACAGGCGTATTTGATGCGTCATACACGACTGCATTTAAGATTACATTGGTCATGCTCATCGTACCGTTGTTGCGCAGTCGGCCACCCAGCGCGATGGGTGTTCCCTGGGAAAGCGGTGTCTGGCTGTAAGGGTTTGGAACAAGGCTGCTGACAAGTTGTGCATCGTAATTCAACGTCACTTCTACGGAAACGTCGTCAATGCAGAGGATAAACTGGTCGTTGGAATTATTACGAAAACCAACATAAATGGATTGGCCCGCAAATGCGGCGAGGTTCACGGTATGGTTCGTCCATGCGGAAGTCTCATTGGTAACGGAAAATACCTGGGTAGAGGCTGACACCTGGTTTCCAAGGGTGCCGGTTCCTCCCGTAGGAGTCCCGTCGGTAGACTTCATAATTCGTACTTCATAGCCATCAGGATAAAGAGGATCATACGCTTTACCGCGCCATTTGAGAACTGCATTGGCAGGAATATTGATCAGGGGCGTCCACATCCAGTCGTCTGCGGGCCCGGCTGGTGAATAATAGGACGTTGAAAAGGCGCAGGAATCGGCTACGTTTTGTCCAAAATCTTCACGCCGTTCCCATGCCTCGTTAATGTAGGCCACCTGTGCATTGGGTGTGCGGTTATCTACGTTTCGCAGGAGCCATCCTGTCGGGAACGTGTAGGTACCCGCTCCGCCGGCGGTTGGACCGGCGATGCCGTCAAAATCTTCTTTAAAAATTACCTGGGCATGCGTGCTGGAAACTGCTGCGATCAGGCAGATCGCAAGGAGCCAATTTTTCATAAGCAGTGGAATGTGGTTTTTTGGTTAATGAGCTACTAAAGTAGCGCAAAGAAAACCAATGGATTTTATACTTGCAACCAAATCATCGTTTAATAATCAAAGAAGGATAAAAAAAAGCGTCATTAGATGATAAAAATATAGCATATGAAACCCTGGGAGGATCTTTGTGAATTAGCGACCATAGTAGGGTAAAGACCGTTGTAAATATCTAAAGTTTGCTTCAAGAAATATTCTCCTGGTTTATACTAAATAGAAAAGCGCAAGATGTTGCGCTTTTACGTGATTTCCGAACTCTATCGGTCTTTTGAAACGCAAAAGCGCATTATAATTCGCTTTTGGATGATTAACTATTTCCGATTATACAAAAACGAAAAATAGGTGGAATTGCTTATTTTTTTTGAGTGATTTTCTGGCTATTTTTCGCCATTATTCCACCTTAGCTATCAATTCAAATATTGTCCTGTTTTAATGTAGTGCCCTGAACCCAAGTTGGCATTTGCATCAACTGCATATATTTGAATGGAATAGACTTTAAATCCTTTATGTACATGAAAACCTGCGTTTTAGTCGCCGCTGCACTATTGATCAGTTTCCTATCTTATACACAAAACAATTATGCGGTTTCTTTTGATGGTTCTTCTTCTGCCAACTGCGGAAGCAATTCCGGGTTAAATATTACCGGAACAGCTATTACCGTGGAAGCCTGGATCTACCCCACTTCATTTACCGCAAATTACTGGGAAGGGTCCATCGTTGCAAAAGACGCACAGAATAATACGGGCTATACATTGCGTTGCGGTGGCAGCGGCCAATTGAGTTTTGTTATTGCACTTGCCGGGAATTTGTGGTCAGAGGCGATAAGTGGCACCAATGTGCTGGCACTTAATAAATGGCAGCATGTAGCCGGCGTTTATAACGGCAGCAACATTCTTTTATACGTAGATGGTAAGCAGGTAGCGTCAACAACTGAAAACAGGACACTACTGGAGGATGGGTCATACCCCGTTATGATCGGGGCATCGCCGGGAATCTGGACGCCGGCCAGAAGATTTACAGGCGCTATTGATGAAGCCCGCATCTGGAATGTTTCCAAAACGCCAGCAGAGATCAGGGATAACATGTTCCGCCACCTATCAGCCGGTACTGGCCTGATTGCCTCATATCAAATGAGTGATGGCAGTGGCACCAGCATAACCGATAACAGCGGGAATGGTAATACGGCTACACTTTCTGGTGGTTCGTGGGTCGCCAGCCCCATCCAGCTTGCGGGTAACGCCTTGGCGTTTGATGGAGTAGATGATTACGTAAATGTTCCTCACCAAAGTAGTCAGGATATCAGCGCCGCAATTACGTTGGAAGCCTGGGTATATGCAAGCAGCACCACAACCGTACAAAATGTAATTTGTAAAAGCACGCAAGCTACGAATACAGGTTATATCTTTCCCAGGACAGACGACGGATGGGGACATACCACCTTCTGGTTACACATCGGGGGTAGTTGGAAAAGCCTGTCAGCTCCCTATCCCTCCCGAAATACCTGGCATCACCTGGCCGCTACCTACGATGGTGCTGAAATGAAGATATATGTTGATGGAACCTTGTCTGCATCGATGGCTGCTACCGGGCCTATTGCAGTCAACAGTAATAATCTCACCCTTGGTCTTCAACCCGGATACCCGGAATATTTCGGAGGGCGGGCAGATGAGATCCGGGTATGGAATGTGGCCCGAACCATGGCACAGATACAGGCTGATATGAATAAAGACATCAATCCGGCAACCGCCAGTGGATTGGTTGCTTACTTTAACGTGAACCAGGGAATTGCCAGCGGCACCAATACAGGGCTCACAACGCTGCTGGATCAAACAGGCACACAAAACGGTACTTTGGTAAATTTTACATTGAGCGGCGCCGGTTCAAACTATGTTGTTCAAAACAGCAACTTGGTTGTTCTGCCATTAACGTGGGTTTCATTTACTGCAGGCAAAAACGGCAGCGATGTAAAGCTTGACTGGACCACGGCCAATGAGTATCACACTAACTATTTTCTTGTCCAACATAGCACCGATGGTAACAACTGGACCGCCCTGGCCAGGATAAATGCCGCTGCTGCGCAACAATATAGCTTTATTCATCAAAGCCCCGCAAAAGGAATTCATTTTTACCGGTTGCAGCAGTTCGACATAGATGGAGCCAGCACTTACAGCAAAATATGCACGGTGCGCCTGGGCGACGATGTGCAGCATTTTAATGTATTTCCTAACCCGGCAACCAGGGGTTATTGCTTTATACAAATGGACAAAGCCGGCCCGTTACAAATGTTCGACGCCGCGGGACGATGCGTTCGCATAATAATGCTTGAAAAAGGATTGCAGCAGATAAACACACAAGATCTACCTGCAGGACTATATCATTTGCGATCCGGCGAAACGAATCTTTCAGAATCGCTTATTATTAAATAGTTTTTCTGCAACACAGGATTTTGGGTTTTAAAATGGCCAACTATAGATTTATAATTGGCCAAAATTGAACCTTCTGTACATCTCGTCGCATACAAAATGAGGTGGTAATGGATAATTTACTTAAATGACCGGGTGAGTCACCTAATCATTAAGGTCATAAGTCGTTCTTTGCTCGCCTTAAATGTCTTCAAAAAAGTCGTTGTCAATATCCTTCACCTCATAGGTTTTCTTTGGTTGAACGCCTACATTATGGTGAATAGCCAGGTCAACAAGGGTTTGACCATTAATCAGTATAATTCTATTATGGGGATTCATTTTTGCGGTTGCCATAGCATCCTCCGTAAAATCAGACGTAGCAATGAATATACCTTTATTTGTACCCTTTAGACTTAACGATCCAATGAAGTCGCGTATATCCTTCGATTGAACTTTATTATCCTTCCATCGTTTTGCCTGTACATAGATGCGCTCTATACCAAGCCTATCCTGGTAAATGATTCCGTCTATACCATTATCGCCCGACTGGCCCACTACTTCGAAGTTTTTCTCTTCTACGCCGCCGTAACCCATTCTCGTCAGTAGTTCCAGAACAAAATACTCGAAGTATTTAGGGGGCTTTTCTTTCAAGATTTCCAACAACTCATATCCTAAATTATTATTCAAATCTTTGATCGTATCGCCCAGGATTTCCTCAGGCGTTTTACCAGGAATTAATGGATCAGGAGCTTGTTGTTTTTCAGTATCACTTCCTTTATCAAATGAGCCCTGCCATTTTTTAAAATCATCAAACTGCCGTAAATAGGCAATGTTGATGTAATCAATAGCTTCATTAGCCACATTTTTACCCGTTGCTGTAATTTGATAAACGCCCCGTTGAGGATAAAAAACCAAACCCGAATTCTTCAAATAACTTATTGCCCAGGCAACGCGGTTCTTAAACAGTCCCATTTGCCCGCTGGGCACTTTTATTTTCAGATCCTCTTCGGAGAGCTGGAATTTCGTGGCTAATGCCGCCATTACTTCCTGCAAATTGTGCGGCTTTTGATCCTTCAGAAATGAGAGGAGTGGATACATCAGGCTTTGGAAGTCAGGAATTCGTTCTGACATAAAGGAAAATTTGGACGGTAATATAATAAAAGGCGAGCCTATTCCCACCACCAGCGAAATGTACCGCCCTTTTGGGAAATTTCGATTTTGCGCGCATAAGGCGTTGCGAGTAACCGCAGAATTCTTCTATAACTTATTAGGGACCAAATTTTAAGGTACCCTGAGGTTGATCGGCTTGTTCACTGCATAAAAATGCGGAGATTAAATAGGCTATTCTCCGCAAAATATGCGGCTTTTCTTGCCGATGCGGCGAATAATGCCTATATTCACCGCATAAAATGCGGTAAATGCCTGTTTATATCCATCAACTCCCTAATTGGCCCCGATTTACCTGGCAACAGGACCAAATCACGGTGCTGCTGGCCGAAGTCCGGCACCGCCAGGGAAGGCTGTTGGGTAGGATGGAAAGTATGGGATTTAACCTGCAGGCAGAAGCCAGCCTGCAAACCCTTACCCTGGATGTGTTGAAATCCAGCGAAATTGAGGGAGAGCTGTTGGATGCCAGCCAGGTAAGATCTTCCATCGCGCGGCGTTTGGGCATGGATATCGCCGGACTGGTGCCGGCCGACCGGCATGTGGAAGGCATCGTGGAGATGATGTTGGATGCTACGCAAAAATACCAGCAGCCTTTATCGGCCGACCGGCTGTTTGGCTGGCATGCGGCCTTATTCCCAACCGGGCGGAGTGGAATGTATAAAATTGTAGCCGGTGCCTGGCGTGATAACGCGAAAGACGATCCCATGCAGATTGTTTCTGGTGCGGCAGGAAGGGAAAAAGTGCATTTTGAGGCGCCCGCAGCGGACCGGCTCAACACCGAAATGAAGCATTTCATTGCCTGGTTCAACGAGGATAAGGATATGGATCCCGTTATTAAGGCGGCCATAGCGCATTTGTGGTTTGTAACCGTACACCCCTTTGACGATGGCAATGGACGTATAGCCCGGGCTATCGCCGACATGCAACTGACCAGGTCTGATGGCACATCCCAACGGTTTTACAGCATGAGCGCGCAGATAAGAAAGGAACGAAACGAATATTATAATATTTTAGAGGCCACGCAAAAGGGTTCGTTGGATGTGACCGACTGGCTCACCTGGTTCCTGCACTGCCTCGACCGGGCTATTGCCGCAACCGACGAAACGATAGGCGGCGTATTAAGAAAAGCGAAGTTTTGGGAACGGCATGCTGCAACGCCGCTGAACGACCGCCAGCGAACCATGTTGAATAAATTGCTGGATGGCTTTGAAGGAAAACTGAATACGTCCAAATGGGCAAAAATCACGAAGACCTCTGCTGATACGGCGTTGCGGGATATACAGGATTTAATTGACAAAGGAGTTTTAGCGAAGGAAACCAGTGGGGGGAGAAGTACGGCGTATGGGCTGGTTGAATGATGGGCGAACGCTCAATTAACATCAACAATTGCTATCCTAAACTCAAGACCCAGACCTGGCCTTTCACGCGAAAAATCTGTAGCCCCAAAGGTCGAAAAACTCGAACCAGTTCTTACAGGATTTGGGGTAATTAGCGACATTAAGCGCCAATACATAGCTCAAATAGAAAAAAAGAGGTTCGAGTAATTCTTATCCTCTAATTTTGAACTGACCTAAAATAAGGTACGCCTACACCACCATGAGCGCTACAAAAAGGAAGAGATCTTTCCCGCCTCTTTCAGTATATATCACTATAGGGGCCATAATAATTTTATATGCGACTATAGAAAAGGGGTGCGCATTTTCTGAATATCATTGAATTAACTAATTGACCGAAAATTCAAAATATATAGGAATATGATCAGAGATCTTTCTTGCTTCCGAAAGGTCAGAAAATGTTTTATAAAAATGAACTACTCCAGACGCCTCGCTTGTAACTTTTTTGGCATTAAAAAAGACATTATCAAATTCAGATGACAAACATTCGTCGTTTTTGCACTCTTCTTTCAGGCTGGTTTTTTGGCAAATCAATGCTGACTTATACCCCATTCCTTTTAAAGGACTAAAAACAGTATGACTCTGTGGCAAATTGAAATCGCCACAGAATATTAAATTCAGGTTCGAATATTCTTCTGGCAAGAATTTAAAATATTTTACTTCAGTTTCTGGTTGTTTTGATTCGGTAATTGCATGAAAATTTACCAAAGTGAATTCCTTTGAATTAAAGGAGAAAGTAGAATAGAATGGCTCTCTATCAATCTCAGTCTTATATTTCTCCTCGAGCCAGGATTTGCCGATCTTTCTAACTCTTGCTGGCTTCCACAAGAAAGCATATCTCTCAGTTTTATAGGAACTACTAACTGAAGGATCACTTATTATATAGTCCCATTTTACCCCCTTTCTATTTAGTTCATCGCTTAGTCTCGCAACAGCCTGCGAACCTCCGTATCCTGCCACAACCTCCTGAATTACTATAATGTCGTAATTTTTCACTGTGTTAGCTATAAATTCAACAACTGAATCGCTCTTTGACTTACCAAAATCCCTTAAATTCCACGAACAAATAGTGACTTTAGTATCTGCCCCATCGGATAACGACGAAAATCGAATAAGGACAAGTAAACAAATAGAGATATATTTCGCGCTTTTAAGCATATTAAATCCTCCTATTCAAAAGCTATCTCGCCCTTCTCATAATCAATTGAAATCTTTCCAAATTTCATTAAAGCTGATTGTCCAAGCAGTAAAGGCGCATTTTGATTTTGCGTCACACAAGCCTGAACATCCTTTAAAATGCGATCGCCAATTTTCACTCTCTTCAAATTTATGATTGTACCATCTGAAATATCGCCGTTAGCATCGGTGAACTGGCCCTTTCCGATTATGTCACTCTTGTCTAACTTTCCTTGGTTATACAAATTATCTGCCTCATTAGAAGAGATTGAAATTAAACTGGCACCTGTGTCAAAAATAAAATACATGGGCTCCTCATTTATTTCCGCAGGAATAATATAAACTCCATTCTCCAATTCCATTGAAACAACAGTTCTCGTTTTTATTGGTTCATTTTGCTCAGTAACAGGCGCTTCAGTCTTTGAAATTTGATTTACTCTTGAGAGTAAATCATTAATGCAGTCTCCGTCCGAATTATAAATGGTGGCAGAAATCTTATCTGTAGAAAACTCATTAATCTGCTCACTGTTTCTGTCATACAGCAGAATGCTGCCCGTCGCATACCTTTCAAGAATTTTTACATTACTCTCGTTCTTTGCAACATCAATTAAGGTAACAATGATTCCATTTGACAAATGAACGGAATTCCCGTCAATCACCCTCGAAATACCAAATGAGTTAGTGTTTCCACAAGATTGAGCCATTATTATCAAAACTAAAAGTCCTATAATCCTCATTAATTAATTTTTGGTATTATCTGAATTAAAAATCGCTTATTATTTTCTTCTTTTACATCTCGTCCAACTCCAGAAAAACCACTGCCTGCCATTATTATTTCAGTAGTGTTTGGATTAAATGCAATCCCTCTTGATTTCCAAAATTTAAACAAGGCAAGTGCTCGTTTATAGCTTAAATTATACCCATATTCATTATCTCTATCAATTGAGCCATCAAAATTATTTGCAGTATTACCTTCAATGAGAACTAAAAATTTTATTTTTTCAGTACTATATAACGTATCAATCAAACCGATTATACTTTTTCCTGCACTTTCTGCAGATGAGTAAAATTCCGGCTTGATAATTTCACTTTTAGATTGAAATATTTCCTGCCCAATAAAGTCCTTTACAAGAAATCTTTTATATACATCGTCGTACGAAAAAATGCCAGTATTCTGTAGTGTTTTTATCTGTCTATCTATTTTTTGAATTCGCTGATATTCTTTGGCTAACACTTCAAACTTGTCTTTCTCTTTTTTCAACTCCCGTTCCCGGTCCTTAAATAGTTTAAAACTCAGTACAAATAAAACAAGAACGACAACAAACAGTGCTGTCATTAAATCAACATAGCTTGGCCAAAATAAATTTTTACCCTTTTCTTCCACTTTTACGTTTAAATATTTTCTTAACCCAGGAAACTATATTTGAATTTCTTTTCTTCGAAACCTTCACCGGTAGTTCACTGTCACCTCCACTGACCCTGCTCACTTTATTAGCAACACGAACCAACTTCCAGGAAGCGTCATTTTTAAAGTTTTCATCAATTGCATTTCCCAATTTTTGTTTGATAAACTGAATATCCGTCCTTGTTAAATTTAAATCTTCACTTATCTTTTTAAATTGGCCGTTAAAAGACATTTTTTCACTAATCGCAGCAAGCTGATTATCCATAGCTTCTAATAGCACCAACTTCTGGAAAGGATTATTGTCAATCTTTAAATCCAGAGCAGTTTCGACTTCTCTTTTAACGTTATCTGTCAGTTCTTGAATCTTTCGGTATTGAGCTGAAAAGAATTCCTCAATGCTTTGCGAAGATTTAATTTCATGCTGTTTTAGTAATTCATATTGCCTATCCAAGTAACTTAAGTTACTGTCTATTCGCCTCAGTATTTCATTTCCTAAATATTCTTTGGTGTTAATATTTTCTCCAAATTGATTCAGACTTTCTTCAAAAGACCTTATTCGATTCATAACATTCTCTATTGTTGAAACAAATTGAGAAGTATTATGGATCAATTGTGTTAACTCTTTTTGCTTCTCGACAAATTCGACTAATGTTGGTGCCGTATCTTTAATTATGCTAAATACTCTCATATTTGATTCCGCAAGACGATTATATCCCAATTTCTTCAGCTCAATTAAAAATTCTTTTTGGGTTCTTGTATTTTCAACTACCGCATTTATACTACCAGATAGTGTATTTACAGAATCTCTCAGCGTACCAATATTTGAAGAAAACTTTGTGTCAAAAAGCTCAATGTTGGTTTCAAACTTCTTGTTAAAGTCATGAATATTTACTTTTAGGCGATCTAGGGCATCAAATAGGCTATTTTCCAAATACGGCAACAGTTCAGCTTGAAGAAAATTGTAAAAATTATTTTTTCTTTCATCGCATGTTACTTTTGCATTCTTAAAGTTATAAGAGTTGTTGATCACTGTCAGCAGTAGGCCAGCGAAACTCGCCACCATTGCTATCACCACGCCGCCAATAAAAGTATTGATATTGCTGTCGGTAACTCCCCCTGAAAATGCTATATCCCAAAGGCCGATAACCACTCCAATGAAAGTACCCATTAACCCAATGTAAAGAGGCAAGCTTATATTGGCAGAGATTGAATTCTCCCTGGATTCAATGTTTCTTTCAACAATGCTCTTAATTATAGAAAAATCCGTCACTCCGCGGTTCTTGGTTAAGTATTTATTTATCGATTTAATTACTGAGCCAAAATTCTTTCCAAGTGAAGTGTCATCAGTTTTTAGTAGTTGGATTTTATGACCTTCGATATCGTCCTCTTTTAAAAAGGCTTCATCAAAATCCTGTCGAGGAAAAAAGCCCTTTACCTCTTGAACTTTTCGAAATGACAAATAAAAGAACGTAAGTTGTATGCAGACTACAAGAATTGTAATAATTAATTCTATGGTGATGTGCAAATTCATATTAGACAAATTCGATTTCCATTTTTTCTTTAATTACCCAATAACCATCTTCCTTAATTACTCGTCCCGGCTTGATAATCTTGATCGTTTGATCAGGAGTCGAAAAATACTCGCTCCAACTGCAAACTGGTTTTAAATACCCTTCTACAGAGCTCAATGCCCTTTTGTGAACCGACGCGTCGCCCAGAATAGTTAAAGATCCAACATTGGGATAAGAGTCCTCAATCGTAATTTTATAAATTGAGTCGGGCCTTGGTTCTATGGTAATTTTATCAACTAAAAACCCCTTATCGCTTTCAGGGCTTACAGCATAAATGGATGTTTTAGGAATAAACTGGTGTAATTCATCGGGAGTAAGCTTATTGAGTTTATAAATAAGACCAATCAGCGGGTAGAAAAATAATGAATCAGTAATTGGGTCATTGTCACCAACTTTCATTCTTCGTTTATCATAACCTGCAACTAAATTTTCAGAGGCTTTACTTTTTAAATAATTCTTAATTGCTGTTAAGTTGGAGTCAATTCCAAATACATTTCGGAATGAAAGATCAATATTATCGTTCATTTTAAAGAAGCACTCTATAAATTCTCCAAACGATTTTGATAATTCGCCAAGTACAAATTCCTTTTTAACGTCTATCTCGGAATATTTAGTAAAGGGTTGGCTCTGATCTTCAAAGCCGAGATAATTAACGGGCTTGTAAGTTTTGGTTTGATTGAATGGGCGATATAGCCCACCAAAACATGTAGCTTCTTTTCTATTATTGTTCGGAAGTATAATTTGTGGGATCGAGGATTTATCTGTAAAGATACATTGTGCGATATATGCACAAATTTTCTCTATATAACTTGTAGATTGAATGAGGTCGAGGTATTTGCTGCCATTTCCAGAGAATATAATACAAGTTGGTGCGCGTTGACCATGTTGCTTCAGAATTGTAAAAGAATGATATATTAACGAAGTAAGATGGAGTAAATATGCCAATCTAAAAGATCCCTTATCTAATTCTCTTATTACGTCAGTTTGTTCATTATTTGATATCCAGAAATTAATAATTTCATCAGAACCAAATGGTGATTCATTACTTGTAAACTTCTCATTTAAAGCTTTAAGTTCTGTTGATCTCAGTCGTGAAATAATGACATCTTTTACAGCCTGATAAATTCCATTATCCTTTATATTCTTGAATTCATTGAATCCATTCCCCCATAAGACATTAGCGCCAAAATGAACGGAAGTACATAAAGCCGGTCGATTATTGACAATATACATGATATCAGTAGTGCCTCCTCCTATATCTAATGTCAAAACTGATGATGCATTTGAAATTGATGCATCCTTTGAATAGTAATAAAAGGGCGCTTCGGACTCAGTAATATTATTCAATTGGACTTGAGAGTTTCCTTTAAATACCTCTTTGAATTTATCGGCCCAAATTTTTTCATACCCCCTTTGCGCATCAGGCGTAAAGCTCAACGGCGAAAACCAGGAAATTCTTGTTTTTTGCGGATCGCCATCCCGCAAAATGGTCTTAAATCTCAGTAAGTAGAATACCTGCTCGATAAATATTTCGATTGATTCCTCAAAACTTTTATCTGTGTTGACATTCCACTTTAAATTTGTTACGAATTCTTGATTTAAATGTGTGGCATTATTATCTTCTTTTTGATATGTAAAACTTATGTTGATGTTACTAAAAAGCTTTTTTTGCTTCTCCGGGATTGACTTTTTCTGATAAACTACTGTTCTAAAAGGCACTTTATACTTCTCATTATTTATCAATGAAGGCATAAACTCCTGCTTTTGTACTTCAATTGACTCTTGAAAATCCGATAAAGATTTTTCAAAACAGTCAATCCACTGGAATTGTGCATCCTTTTTCTTTGGCCTATTAAGTAACTGCACGATTATGTCTCTCTCATTTTCAGATGTGTCGACCCCTAAGCTAAACGGCTTTGGTGAAGTCTGGTGATATGGATCATCAGTGTAGGAAATAAAAGTTGTAGTTGTTCCAAAATCAACTGCATAGTCAATTTGCTTTGTTCCAACGGCTTTCTCTCTCCATTTGGGGACAACTACACATCTTACCTCTTCATTTGAAAGTCTTGGTAGCTGAAGTTGAATGTAATCAAAACAAACACTTTCACCATTTCTACCTTTTAGAGAATAGTAGGTTGATCCGGCAATTGATTTGTCTCTGCCCCCGACCGTCCTGTGATCAACTGAGCTAATATAATTACTCGCCGTTGGTGGGCTTATCAGAGTTTTATTTATTGAAAATGAAAGTTTAAAATCGCTATTGCTGTATAGATCAGTATTGTCTTGACAAACAAACATCACCTTATAGAAATCATTAAATCCTGGCGAAGTAGTATTTTGATCTAAGCCATCGCTTACTTTTAAAAAGGGAAAAATCCCGATATTTATTTTGATTGAATAAGTATCGTCCAAGTCAATTATTTGTCCGTCCTCCTCCCTATTTTTTACAGCTTGGTATTTCTTAGAGAAGATTTTATTATCCTCTTTACGTGTAATTGAAACTTCAACAGTTTTATCATCAAATTCCTTTATTTTGACTATCTGTGGTATTTCATTAAAATTAAATTCCTGGAAAAAGTCTGATGAAAATGGCAGTAAGTAATCATGATTTCGATCGGTTCTATCATTAGATGGAGTTAAGAAGCACTCATCGTTGATCCGGTAATTTATTTTTACTAGATACTTTTCAAAATAGTCTGATTCTGTTTTTCTGGAACTTGACCTTAATGGCTGTCCAAAAAGACTGTCAGTTGAATCATTGATCTTTTCAAGGGGGAGATTCACCGTTGAATCAATCTCGTGTTCATAGGACATCAAATAATTTCTAATAATGTCAGTACTTTTTAATTTGCTCAGAGATCCTTTAAAAAAAAAGTTGTAAATAAAAGATTTTATCTCCGGCTTTCGCTCACTAAAAGGAATAATTTTAGTGAAATAATTTCTTTTGTTTAATGAATTAAACAAATTAACATTGCTCAAATCGTTAGGTGCTGTAAAAAAACCTGTAAAAGGAGAGGATCCTGCAATAACAACATTATTTAGTTTAAAGATCAGTAGCTCCTGAAAGTTCTGATACGATTCGTCTTGAAAAAAGACCTCCAATGTTTCCGCAAGTAATTGATGGCGCTTCTTCCCCTTTTTTAACAATTCAATTTCTTTTTCTACATTCCATTTTACTATTGATAGTTTTTTTCCCTCTCTAATATGATTATTCCAATTATAAACTAACTCAAACACATCAAAACAATCAGAGACTATTTTTCTATAGGTGTCGCCCGAATAATTCGTCTTATTTAATTCATCCTTATGCAAAAGATCAAATGCTGCCTCAAAAAGATGTATTCTGGCCAGTGGAGACGGGATAGCATTGAGAGATTTATCTCTTCTTGCAGTAAACACTTTAATGTTTTTTACATCCCCAGATGAGAACTGATTGGATTTATCCCACCCAGTCTTATTGCTTTCCCTCTGTAAAACACTTAGCTTTTTGTCCATAACATTTATTTGAAATTAATTTTCGAATCTATCACCCTATTGATTCCATAATGACATACTGAGAAATATTGAGAAATCTTATTGACTTCGCTTAATATTTTAAACTCTTTTTGATTAAGAGCCTTGGCCATTTCAAAATGCACCTGTGATAAGTCGAAAGGCTTACTTAGAAACCCCTCGCCAAATCTCTTTTCAATCTCAAATCCTTTTATTAGTCCATAAAAGCTATTCTTGTCGGAAAAATTTATTGGATTCAATTTCCTTTCATTTTCCGCTAACTCTGTTAGCCATTTTAAATAATGATCATTTAAAAAGCTATTGAAATCATCAAAGAAACTTTTGTCTTTTTCAAACATTTCGTTGAAGTTATACCTCTTATTAAACGGAAGGTTAGTAGTCTTTTTAGCTGAAACGTGAAGTTTCGACATAATATAAAAAGTTACTAAATTGTTACCGACGATTCTTCTTGTCTCATCCGCTATATTTGTAAAATCCACCTCTGAAGCATTCTCCTTTTTTAAACAATACTCGTAAATCTCTCCTCTTGTAGTAAAGTCTGTATTTGCAAAGTTGAATAATGATAAGGCTCCGATAACTTCAACTAAATGCGCTTTATTTGGCTGAGTATTTTCATTGTTCTCATAGGGCTTGTTCTGTTTGTCGGGGTCTGCGATATAGTATAATGCATTGTATAATCTGGAAAACTCTGGCCTGATATAGTAAGTGAGTGCCGCCTTTGTTTTGGTCATAAAGTTATTGGAATCAATATCACTAGACATATACTCATTGTTGGATTCATCCTTAACTTTTTGCGGCTCGGATAATTTGAAATAGGGCATAACAGTAAGAGCACCTATTTGACTCTCTTTTATTGCTGCCTTTGAATGATTTCTAAAGTTTTTTAGCAGTAATGGAAATCCTGCTGCTCCAGTTCCGCCAAAAATTGAACTGATGATAAAAATTCGATCTTCAGGAGCAAAGCCATCTAACGCCTTGAAGCCAGGCCCATCCTTTAAAGCATTTAATACAATACTTCCGACATTTGGATTTCCTTTGAATCCAACTGATAGGGGCTTATTAAAAGTCTCCTTTGAGTAAAGAAGTGACAATAGATCATGAGTTGGATTATCATGATCAAGGCTTGCTAACTCTAAGAATTGCCCAAAAGGCATATCGTATCGTTCATCAAACTCAAAATCATCTTTCATGCCTGAATCAACAACCAAAGACTTTAAAGTAGTTAATTTCGTTCTGAAAAACCCATCTTGCAAGTTGGTAGTCTTATCATATATCCTATTATGTAACGAAGAATATAGCTTCAGTAAAGTCTTGCAATCATTTAGTTCAGGCAGTTCCTTGTGAGGGTCAATAATGATCGGAACGATTTCAAAATTGCTTAGCTTTATTCCTGAAGCTAAAAGCATAGTTACAGATTTCAAGACTCTCGCGCCTGTACCACCAATACCAAATACGAACAATTTAGCCATATAATAATAGATTTAGAAAGGTGTTTTATAACCCATAGTTGACCTTAGGCCGAATAGTGGAACAACTTTAATAATCAGAATAGAAAGTAAGAAATAAAGTCCTGCGCTATAGAGAGCATTAAGGCCAGCCAGAGTTAGGGATAATCGCATTGTAGAGCATGTAAAAATTTTTAATGAGGCTTCACTGCTCCAAAGTGTTATTCCTCCTACAATAACTGCATTAATAATCATTATACCATAAAAAAATCTACGCTTGTAATACCGGCCAAATCTTCCATTGAGATAATAATAATAGAATAAACAACTAAAAACTGTAAAGACCAGTAGCCACGTTAATGAATTAGGATAGATATCCGAAAAGAATTTTTCTCTTACATTCCTCCCACATCCGGCAAATCGTTGCAAGTACTCCGCCCAAGGTGGCGAAACTAACCAATCAAATATTTTCTTACCCATAGTGTCACTATTTTTTGATTACCGCAATTGAAAAATCTCTGAAGAAATATGCATTATTGTCTTGATCATACGCCTGCTCAAAACCTGAGATCAGTTTTTCAAGTTTATACGTTTTTGATCTATTGTTTTCATAAGTAGGTTCATTTCTTAATTGTATCCATTCTGGCCTTGTATATTTCAGAGAAATGTTAAGAACAGATACCTGTTCAGTAAGAGAATAAATCTTGACTTTAATAAAGTGACTGCACTTATTTGCGATGGCTTTGTCATCCGTCACTATAGAAGAGGGCATTTTATCCGTGACTGTAATCATCTTCGTATTTCCATTACCAACTGAGACAGATAAGTTGCTGTCTAAATAACGAGAGTCTCTTGTGTATTCTGGAAAAGATTTTAAATCAAGACCAATCCAAAATTGTATAGAATCGTTTTCAGGTTTAAGAGTAACATCTTGCAATGTCAGATATCCATTTTGAAAAGAATCACAGGGAAAGGCGATAAAATTTCCGGATGTTTCTGAATAAGGCAATACAGAATAAAATGGGCGATTGAATTTCAATCCAAAGTTCACTTCATCATAACTCTGCCCATAGTTGACAAATGACTTCAATAGTAGCCTTTCAACAGAGAATATATTTTGAGGTTCGCCTTGTATTGTCAAATAGTAAGGGCTTGCGATCGTATTCTTAACTCGATACTCCGATAAAAGACAGAAAATAGATGTCGAAAAATCGTTAGAATATGGTTTCATTACATCTCTGAAATATGTTTGTGCTATCTCTTGATCTTTTTCATCTCTTTTTTCCGGAGAATAAATACAGTCAGAAATAAAAATATTTACCTCATTTTTATTAAAATGTTTTTTGCTAATTGAGTCGAGCATTGAAGGAAGGTAAGTGCTTCCGCTCCACTCAAACTTTCCATATTGAATCTTATTTATAGCCGTTGCAACATCCAAGTTTTCAAATGGGCGAGCAGAGTTAAAAATCGAATAGAATTTTACCTTCCCTGGCTGCTGAGTATTCAAATTGGAAAGAATTTCTGGAATTATCTTTTGAAAACCGGTTGCAGGAGCATCAGCCGGCATATACCCCTTCATACTTCCAGATGTTTCAACAAAAACATTAATTGATGAAATACTCACTGCCGGCAAATCCGTATAGCTTGTATCAGTTGTGGGACAGCAGTTATAGTCTAGCTTTTTTAATGTGCAGTCACTTTGATGATCCTTGCTCGTGCAATTGGCAAACCATACAATAAGAATTAGGAAAAAGAAATTTCTGATACCCGAAAACGAGAACATAAGAAAAGAGGTGGTTTTCTTGCGCATTAACATTAAGTAGAGTTTAGGTAAAACTTATTGGGCTTGTAAACAGCTACAATCAGAAGCCAAACGAATAAGAAATATAAACAAAACGTGATAGAAATCAAAATGTGAACTTACTATGGCCCCTCCAACTAATTTTAGTCCTCGTTCTCCGTTTATCCATGCGCTGTCTAAACCGACATATCATATTGATAATGAGATCAATACTAATTTTTTTGACATTTAGCATAGAAGTCTCGAAAGAAATCTGCATATATCAAAAAAAAGTCATTTCGAAAAATTGGGTACCGAAGACTTCTTTGGCCTGTGTAAAAGGTCGTTATAGCTTCGTTCTTTATACTTGAAATAATGCATTTCGAAAAGGTACAGAGCGAAAGTCAACATTTCTTTCCTTGTATTAACATTTCAGGCCCAGCAATTTTGGCTTATAGTATTTGCCCAGAGGATGAAAGCAGGTCAGGTAATTACTAATATCTGATCATCGACGAAGACAATGCCTTTTTTGTAGAAAATGGAATAGTCATAGAGCAATTGGTCGTTATTCGAGCATCATACGATTCAGACGGAGGTGAAATCACTACTAAAGAGGGCGATACCATTTTCATTTCAAAGAATATTTTAATCAAAAAAGAAATGGCGAGGAAATGACCTTTGAATATATGCCAATTGAAATTAGTGTGGTCAATATCGAAAATGAGCGTCTAAAAAGTAGTTAACTAATGGAAGCAACTTCATTAAAACCCAGCAAAAAACTCACAGAAGAATTCTACCAGTTTATAAATTCTCACTCTCCTAAAGAAGTAAACAGGCATTTAAGATTAATTCTCCTAGACTACAAGAGTTCGCAAGTGCGAACAGGATTTCCACTTGATTTTAATAACTACCTCTGGGAGTTATCTGACCTATTTGATCTTCTTGATAGCGCAGCAGATTATCTTGATGAGAATAAACCAGTGCTAAAGGATTCTTAGGATTTCGGAAATTCAGAATCATTTCTAATACTTAAAATTAAACACCTCCTTCAACTCGACATGTAAAGCGGAATCAACGGCATCAAGAGTGGAAATTGTTGGATTAATTTCTCCCCTCTCAATCCTTCCTACCTGCGACAAAGGAATATCAGCCTCGTAAGAAAGATCTTCCTGCGAAAAAATCCATGTTTTTACCAAGTTCCTTATTTGCCTGTCCTACGCTTTGGAATGAACAACTAAAAAAGTGCTTCTCAAAGGGCCTTTAACGCGGAAAATTTCGAAAATTTGTAGTCCCGACAGGAATCGAACCTGTATCAAAAGTTTAGGAAACTTCTATTCTATCCATTGAACTACGGGACCAAAAGATAAACTCACCGTGCAAATCCAGGCTGCGAGCCCGGAGATCCGGTAAATCTACCGCTGGGCGCCAAAATTAGGTAAAACAGGGCAAAACCACCTCAAAAACAACCGCATAAACCACCGCCCGCGAAGCTAAAAACCCGCGTTAGCGTTGGATAGTTTCCGCCGGCTTTCCGCCACCGGGCAACGGACTATTTCTCCGAGTCCAATAAACTCCATTTATAGTCGGCCGACATTGAAAAATACACATTCTCATAGCTGTACAGAACAGCATTCACCTCCGACTTCGTTACCGTTCTATCGAATTTCTTACTCAACTTGTTCGCCAGCTGCCGCGCCTTTTGCTCCCCATCCTGCCGCAGCAGTTCCTTGATTGTTTCCACTATTCCCATACACTGATCCTCCTGCTCCAAAACTACCAGGCCCAACCTTTTGCTGCAAGGGATTTTAACGAAACCAACCCGCTTTTTTTAAAATCTGCATCCGTTTTTTTTCACTCTCTCCGGGAGAAAAAGACAATTCCATACGGCCTTTCTTTGCCACTATCGCACGCGGTACGGTTTCCCGTAACAGCATTACGGGAAACCGCATATCGAATACCCATATTTCAAAGCCGTATTTATTTGATCCTCTTTTAATTGTGTTTCACCCAGCAGCTATTGTTCTTTCAAAAAAATTTGTCGTTCACACACAATAAAAAACATGACATCAACCCGGTAAAATAGCCGCCAATTTCTTGCAACTTGAATTTCCCCTTTTTACTTTAGCGCCCACCAATAACCTAAAAGAACCAACATGTCCTCTTTCAACAAATTTATGCGTGCCAGCGCAGCCTCCTACCGCAGGCTTGAACGCGATCAACAACGAAAAAGCAGGGAAGCCGCCCGACTCTACCGCCAGCAACAAAAACAAGAAGAGATCAGCAATGCCGAGCAAGCCGTTGAAGAATACAACAACTATATCGACGTACTGAAATCCATTCACAAAGAAACAGCTGATGTTGCCGACTGGCAATCCGTTCTCCAAAGCACCCCTCCCGCAACACCAGCCCGGAAGGACCACCACGAGCAACATGCCCAGCTAAAACTACAGCGCTTCAAACCCTCCGTTCTTGATAAACTGTTTGGCAGCGGCCCACGCAAAAAGAAACGCCTGGAACTGGAAGTAGGCGCCGCCCGGCTAAAAGACGATAAGGCCCATTCCCAGGCCATGCAGCAATTTGAACATGCCACCAATGAACATGCTTTTCTCCAGGAAACCGCCAGCGGCGTACTTGAAAACGATATTGAAGCCTACAAAGCTGCTTTTGAATACTACGACCCATTCTCCGATATCGCAGAACTGGGCGCCAACGTGGAAATTGAATTCCGGGAAAAGAACGCCACCATCAATCTCCAGGTCAACAGCACCGAAGTGATACCCGATTATATCCTCTCCCAAACATCAACCGGGAAACTCTCCCGCAAGAAAATGCCCGTGTCCCGGTTCCAGGAACTGTACCAGGATTACGTGTGTAGCGCCGTACTGCGCCTCGGCCGGGAAATGTTACAACTACTCCCCGTCAGCTATGTGGTAGTAAACGCCAACGGCGCCCTTTTTGATTCAGTGACCGGTCATACCACCGACAGCACCCTGGTCTCTGCAATTATTACGCCTGAAAAACTGGAATTGCTCAACTTCGAAACGATTGACCCATCGGATTCCATGCGGAACTTTCATCACAACATGAAATTCTCCAAAACAAACGGTTTTTCACCCGTGGAAAAAATAGACGCAACCACCTTAATCCTCTAAATTTTTAATGCATGTTTTCCGGGAAAAAAATAAAGGAGTTGGAAGATGAACTGCTGGCTGCCCAGGGCGAACTTTCCAACACCAAACGCCAATTGCAACAAAAAGAAGAACTGCTGCTGGCTGCACAAACGCAGGTACAGCAATTGCAGGCCGACATACTTGTTTGCAACGACAGAAACAACGAATTGACACAAAAACTATCGCCCGTACTTACGATCGAACAGCAAATGGCGGAAAAGCAACAACAGGTACAGCAGGCGATAGAAGCCATGGACGATCTTCATAAACGCTATAATGACGGCATTTCTCACTACGAGAACCTGCAAAAAGAACTGAGCCTGTATGAAGAAAAACTGGAAATTGGTTCCTTTGGCCTGTATGAACGTCGCTTTGACCTCGAAAGCTCTGACCAGTACAAACAAGCAATTGACGATAATTTTGAAGAACAAAAAAAACTGATCAAAGAAGACCAGGCCATCGTTTGCCATACGGAATGGTCGGTTGGCGGAAGCAAAACGGAAGGCAAAAAGATGACCACGCAATACAAAAAGCTGATGCTTTTTGCCTTCAATGGGGAATGCGACAGCCTGATTGCACGTGTAAAATGGAACAATGCCGAAAAAAGCCGTGAACGAATTCAGAAATCGTTCGAGGCCATTAACAAGTTGGGCGCTTCGCATAGTATTGAAATCACCGCCGCCTTTCTCGACCTGAAACTCAAAGAACTATCGCTGGTATATGAGTATGAGAACAGGAAGCAGGAAGAAAAAGAAGAGCAGCGCCGTATAAGAGAGCAAATGCGCGAGGAAGAAAAAGCGCAGCGTGAATATGAACGCGCAAAACGCGATGCAGAGGAAGAAGAGAATATCTACGAGAAAGCGCTAGAGACCGCCCGGAAAGAACTGGCTGTGGCCGGCAAAGACAGTGAACTCCAATTACAGGAAAAGATCAAAGCGCTGGAACAACAGTTGCAGGAAGCACAGGCTAAAAAGGAACGCGCCGTGGCAATGGCACAGCTTACCAGGAATGGCCACATTTATGTGATCTCGAACATCGGCTCATTTGGTGAAAATGTATATAAACTTGGTATGACAAGACGCCTGGATCCGCTTGACCGGGTGAAGGAACTCGGGGATGCATCGGTCCCTTTTCATTTTGATGTTCACGCCATCATCTACTCCGAAAATGCACCGCAGTTAGAATATGAGTTGCATCGGAGATTCAGCGACAGGCGCCTGAACCGGATCAATACAAGAAAAGAATTTTTTAGGGTGAGCCTGGATGAAATTGAAGCATTTGTGCATCAACACACCGGCGCAGAGATCCAATTCACCAAAATCGCCGAGGCGAGAGACTACCGCGAAACGCTCACCATTTTAAAAAGTATTGAATCCGGCGACACCAATGTAACGGTTGAATCAAAATTTCCGGCGCTTTTGTAGTGTGTTACTCCATCAAATTTTTGCTTTTAGCTGCGCTGCAATGGCGCAGCTTTTATTTACGGAGCGCTTCCAGTTCACTGGGAAATTTTTTATAAATATCATCGTACATTACCAGCTTGCCCTGTTCATTCAACCCGGCAGGGTTGTACCAAACTACCACAGCGACCGGTTTTTTCACCGGCACTGGTGTTGGTTTTTTATCGAGCAGGCAGACGCCCACCAATGTATCCACTGCAATGGCATTATCGGCAAGCAGGAACCGGGCAAGTTTTTCCGGTTCACCCAGTCGCATACAACCATGGCTGAAAAAGCGCTTATTTAGCTGGAACAGGCTCTTGGATGGCGTATCATGCAGGTACACGCTAAACGGGTTGTAGAAGTTTAGTTTGATTACACCCAGCGCATTATCACACCCGGTTGATTGGCGAATGGTATAAGGAAAATTACCCGCACTCAACGAATTCCAATCCACGGAATAGGGATTGACGATATTCCCATTGCTATTCAATACCTGGTAATTACCGGCATTGATATATCCCGGGTTTCTGCGAATGGCAGGCAATAATTCTTTTGTTGCAATACTATAAGGGACATTCCAATAGGGATATAATACGACCTCGGTAATCCGGCTACTCAACGTGGGCGTAGGTGTCTTAGGCTTTCCAACTACCAACCGCATGGCAGGCAAACTATCGCCTTCACCATACACCTTAAGCCATGCAGCCGGGAGGTTTACCACTACCACAGGTTCCTGTCGTGCAAGGCAGTACAACCACCGGTAATAACCAGTCGACAATTGCAATTGAGCCACCCGCATTTCCAGCGACACATTCAGTGCAGCGAGCGTTGTAGATCGCAATACGCCATCATCCAACAGGCCAAAAAACCGTTGCGCTGCCTTCACCGCATGCACGAGTGAATCTACATTTATCAGCGTGCTATCGGCTATGCCGAGCCGGTATAATTTTTTAACCAGCGGCGCGTTGGCAAGCGTCACTTTGGTTGAAGTAACAGGAATGTCCGCGTTGCTCCATCGCTTCTGCAGTAGTTGAAGTTGTTGCAGCAGGGCGCCAACTTCAGGGATGGGTGGCTGCAATGCTGCGGCCAGTTCCTGCACTCGTCCTATTTGTGCATGCGCGGATAGTAGCTGAGAAATTGGTTCACAGGATGGATGGTACTGCAATCCATCATATGACAAGGTTGGCCGGACACCAAATGTAATTGACTGAAAAAAATCAATTGCAATGTCCGTCATCCGGATATCCATATCAGTTCTGCTTTCTGAGAATGCAGTGGATGCAGAATCCATTGCATTACGAATCCAGGCCGGGCGAAAGCGGTTGCTGTCAATTCCATAATCTGCTGCGTGCGCCAGGAGAAATAACAACGACCGCCTGTTGTTAAAATTTCCATCCCCCGTCCAAGCGGGCTGACCGCTGTGTGCTGCATAAAATTGCCGGAGCTCCTGTGGATGTTTGATGTTCCAGGCAGCGGGCAGTGGGGTGGACAGCAGACGATCAATTTCCTGCCCTTTTGCCGTCGCCGCCGGCAAAATGAAAAGAAGAATTACCAGTGTGTGTTTACAGGTTATTTTAGAAAGCATGCCAGGGATTATATTCGGTCTCAATCGAATGAAAATCAACAAGGATGCGAGTTAGCGCTAACTGCGTAAAAATGCTATGATCACAATCATCCGTTTTACTGATTGGGATCAACGGAAAGGAGATGAATGGGAACTAGATTTGACTAAACATTCAGCCGTGCTCATGGAAAACCGGCGATGCCGGTAGTATCCATTTAATAACTTTTTAAAAAAGGAGGACATTATGTCTGCTACAACTCTTGACCGTGTGTCTGAAAAAAGGCCGGCCATTTTTGAAAATTTTTTCAAACCCTGGAATTCATTCTTTAATAACGCAGATGGCTGGAATATGCCTGCAGTGAATATTAAGGAAGAGGAGAATGCTTATTCAGTATCGCTTGCAGCGCCTGGCTTGAAGAAGGAAGACTTCCGGGTAGATGTGGATGGGGACATGCTCACCATCAGTTCTGACAAGGAAGAATCGAAGGAGGAGAAGAAAGAAAAATTCACCCGTAAGGAATATAGCTATGCTTCTTTTAGCAGAAGTTTTACGTTGCCTGCGGATGTAGATCGTACAAAAATTGACGCGCGCTACCTGGATGGCGTGCTCATGATTTCATTGCCGAGGAAAGAAAACGGAAGGAAACCATCGGCAACGCAGATCGCCGTGAAATAACAATGATTCAATCCGGAATCAAGCCGCTCCCATAAAAGAGCGGCTTTCGTGCACATTGTCAATTATCAATTCATGAGTGGACTTATTATTTTTCAATCAAAATATGGCGCTACGGCGCAGTATGCGGCCTGGATTAGCGAGCAATTGAATTGGCCTGCGGTATCCGTAGCAGATTTGGATAACGGGCAACTTGAAAATGCGGATACGGTTGTGTTGGGCACCAGTATCTATATTGGAAAAGCCCTCATCCGGAAATGGATTGTAAGACACCTGGACCTACTGCATGGCAAGCGGGTGTTTTTATTCATTGTTTGCGGCACGCCGACTGATCGGCGGGAGGAACTTGATAAGATCCAAAAAAATGCGGTGCCGGGGGAGTTGCAGTTGCATGTGTCGCCGTTTTTCTTTCCCGGGCGAATGATCTACAAAAATCTTTCATGGAAAGATCGCTTATTGTTGCAGATGGGTTCGCGGTTGATGAAGAAGGATGGACAAAAGAATATTTTAATGGATTATGACGGAATGAATAAGGCGGTAATTAATCCATTGGTAGCAGCTGTTCAGCATCAGCAAGCGGAAGAGCAATTTCCCCCCAATGGCGATTCCCCTCTCTATAAACCTGGCGGGCCTTTGTGAAAACAGCCGGATGTTCAGAATATACAACAACCTCGAACATGTTAAACAACATTCCGTTCCAAACAATAAACATCAATCGCAGCATCCCGGGGCACAACAAGGCTTGTTCAACTCCGGCTTTTGTGCGAACACCGTGATGCTGTAAATACCGGTTGGGCCTTCTTTAAATTGTTTTAATTCTTCTTCGCCCAGGTAATTGTTGAGGATATCATCGGGGATGATGATCTTCTTTTCCTTTTGAATGCTGATGTTGGAAAATCCCGCAGCGGCAATGAGATCGAGGTACAAACGCTTCTGGATGGCGCCAGCCACACAGCCTGCGTACATTTCAGCAGCTTCCTGGATTTTTGCAGGCAACGCTCCCTCGAGGACGATGTCGGAAATACTAAAATGTCCGCCTGGCTTTAGCACGCGGAATATTTCTTTGATCACGCCTTCTTTATGGGGTACGAGATTCAATACGCAGTTGCTGACAATTACGTCCGCATGGTTGTCTGTAACCGGCATTTGTTCAATATCCCCTTGGCGAAATTCTACATTGTTATAACCGAGTTTTTCAGCATTGAGGCGCGCTTTCCGGACCATGGCCGGGGTAAAATCAATACCAATCACTTTGCCTGAATCGCCGGTTTCAGCCCTGGCAACAAATGCATCATTGCCTGCACCTGAGCCCAGGTCGATTACAACATCGCCTTTCTTTATTTGCGCAAACTGTGTCGGCAATCCGCACCCCAGGCCAAGATCAGCGTCGGCCGTATAGCCGTTGATGCCGTCATAATCATCTGTCATGATATTATACACTTCGGTGCTGCAACATCCCGAACCACAGCAAGAGGCTGCATTTGCGGATTTATCCTGCTCGGCAATTTCACTGTATTTCTGGCGTACCAGGTCTTTAAGTTGCTCATCGGTTTGCATCATGTATAATTTTAATTAAACGCAATATTACGATACATAGAATCAAAAAAAATCAACAGCAGCCTGTGCCGCCTTTATAGGAAGCAAAGAATTGCTCAAAAGCATGGCGATATCGCTCCCAGGCATTATTGTCGATACAATAGCACACGCTTGTTCCTTCAATTGTTCCCTTTATCAATCCTGCCATTTTAAGCTCTTTCAGGTGCTGGCTGATAGTTGCCTGTGCCAATCCCAACTCTTCCACCAGGTCACCGCAGATGCAGGAGTTGGCTGAAATAAGATGTTGGATAATGGCGATGCGGGCAGGATGCGCCATTGCTTTCATCATTGCAGCAAGGCGGTTTTGCTTCTCAGTAAATATTTCAGACTTTGTCAATCCCATATCAATCGCAATATTACGATAAATTAATTAAACCTCGCAGGTTTTTGAAAAAAATCTGTGTGCCGGTAACCAATATAGGTAACAAAGTCATCTTTTGACGCTAATCAACCGCTCAATAGCCGCATCGGCTTTGGCTATTGTTTGTGCAACACATTTGATTTAACCATGTCTTTGATGATCATTTGCCCGTATTCATGGGCCTGGGAACTGGAGTTTTCCGGTGTAAAAGACTGACTTTGGACAGAATACACCAAATTGCCATCATTGAGATCATATACATTCGTTTCCCAGAAATAATTGGTTTGCACGCTGTAATATCCCGGCTCAGAAATGCGACCATACATTGTAGTGTAATACGGCCAGAAACGGCGATGATATACCGTATAAGGCGAATAGTAAATTCTGCCGGGGGTGTAGTAGCGTTCCTTCTGTTTATCCAACAACACTACGGTCACAACCGCATCAAATCCATCCTTCTGTATCAATTGAATGGCTTGTTGCTCAGTAAGTCCGTCGAATGTCTTTGGCGAATAGGCTTCACAAGCGCATTGTGCTGTGTAACCAAGCTCCCGGAGATCGCCGGCGAGATGTTGCTCCATCTTTTCGCGCAGGGAACGGTCAGGTTCACTGATAAGACCCAGCACCAGGATCTTTTTATAATTCCTGGTTGAAGCGTCGGGAGATTTCCAGGAACTGGTAATCATGGAAGAAGAACAGCCCGTTGCCAAAACAAGCAGGGATAGCAGGACCACATAGATTGCTTTCATAACGATTACTTTGATATGAAAGCGCAAGCTATTACGGTTGCGTCCCGATTCTTATGACCCAGGTCAATCGCCTGCAAGATGCTCGTCAGCCGCAGACCTGCCAGGTTTCTAGTGTTTTACAATCACGCTATGCATATTTCCCGCCTTTAGCGTGTAGACTCCTCCCGGTAAAGCGGCTATATCAACCGCCTGAACACCAGGTGACACTAGTTTTCGCAACATCATCCTTCCGGCAGCGTCATACATAAACAGTTCCAACTGCTCATTCACCCGTAAATTCAGAACGCCAGTCTCCACCGGGTTGTTCAACACTACAAAACCAGTGCTGCCACCCTGCCAATTCACAGCCCGGATTGCACTCAGGCTGCTACGGCCATCCAGGTCGCGCTGTACCACGCGGTAATAATTAACACCCCTGGCAGGATTACCATGCAAATAATGATAAGTATTTACCCCGGCACCATTATTAGCAGACGGAATTACAGTGAGATCTGTCCAACTGCGATTATCCCTGCTGTATTGAACGATAAAATCACGGGTATTTTGTTCATTGGCGGTTGTCCATTTTAACAACACATCAGTTCCCTGTTTTTCCGCACTAAAAGAAAGCCATTGCAGTGGCAACACAAAAAGAGCACTATTTTGAGCAACGTAATTAGAAGTGGTATTGCCATTTCCCAGGTTAAAATTGCTCAAAGAGCCATTCTTATTGCCTTTATTATCCGGTATCACCAGCAATCCCGCATTGGCGCCAGTTGCGATGCCCTGGTCAAACGTATAGTACGCCAATAACCCGGTAGCCGTTGCCGGGTCTACCTCACCCAACATACTATTTTGAATTTGGGTTGCCGTACGCGCCACATTCCATACACGCACTTCATCAATTATTCCATTGAAATTATTACCGATATTATCCCAAACCGCTGCTCCCATATTAAAATGATCTCCCGAACTGCCGTAGTTACCCGTTGAAGCTGGCGTGGAAGATTTCAGCTGGCCATCTACGTATAATGAAACGGATGATCCGTTGCCAACAAATGCCACATAATGCCAGGTGTTGAGTGGAAACGTTGAATTATCAAATGTCCAGGCCGTTGAAGAGCCGCCGGCGCTCCAGCCGGAAATAGATGTTGCGCTGGCGAATCCAAACTCGATTGCATCATTCTGCCCAAAAAACGCAATGCGGTCGGCCGCTGCCCTCGGATATATCCAGCCTTCCAGCGTAAACGCTGAAAAGTTGTTAAGATCCAGGTTTGTTGAAACAATATCATCTGTGCCGTCGAACGACAGGGCGTTACCTGCAAAACGGATAGGACTACCCCACCAGTTGGGTGAGTTAATCAATGCTCCATCTATCCCGCTTGTGTTTGTACATGTATTACCTGCTACCGTACCACTTCCCTCATTAAAGCGATAGTAGGCAACTAATCCGCTAGCGTTTAATGCCATGTTCTTGTTAAACATATAGGTTTTTATCTCTGCGGCTGTACGGGCGGTATTCCAGATCCTTACTTCATCAATAAATCCCTGGAAACGGCTGGTACCGAGTGCACGGCTTCCCAGCTGCAATACCATTGCATTTGTTGTAAGCGAAGCCGGGTTTGATCCACCGGTATATAAAGAATTGCCATCCAGGTAAACGGTTACAGTGCTTCCACTTTTTGTTAACGCAATATGCGTCCATTTACCCAGGGGTGCTGTAAGGCCCGTGTTGGTCCAGGTCCAGTCTGTACCGTTTCCATTAGCGCTAAATGCAAATCGAATTGTGCCGTCTGCAAACCGGCCCAGTTCGTAGGAATTTTCTTTATTAATTATTATCCCCCCTTCTGTTGGGTTGGACCCGGCACCGGTGGGGCAGATCCAGGCTTCGAGGGTAAGATTTGCGCTCAGATCAAGCGCATTGTTGTCTGCTACTTCAACATACTGGCTGGAGCCATTCAGACCAATGGCATAGTCTTGCGAAAACGAAATGGCAGCCAACAACAAGGCGGCCACGAGGCTTGCTACTTTTTTCATCAGGTGGGTTTGGAGGTGGACCAAATTGAGAATCAAACGAAAATAGAACGCTTTGCCGCGAAAAAACAGATTAAAATATCAACAGGTGTTGAAATCCGAACTAATTCGATAATTCGGCGATTCGTTAATTCGGCAATGGAAGGCAAATGACTAATGTGGAAATGAGCATGCAAATGTGGAAATGTGGAAATGCAAACCAGGGATAGGGATAGCAAGAAATACTTGGCTTCGTTTTCCCCGTTTTTAATTTTTATCTATTCACTATTAATTTTTATATGTGGAAATGTGCTAATGTGGAAATGCAAATTAGGGATAGGGATAGCAAGAAATACTTGGCTTCGTCTTTCCCGTTTTTAATTTTTATCTATTCACTATTAATTTTTATCTTTTTTCACCTTCCCTTGCGTTCATGGCGGTTCTTAGCGCCCCCTGCGATACCGCATTTATGAAGAACTTCTTTTTGTAACGCAAGGGCCGCCAGGGTTTCGCAAAGGCCGCAATCAGTAATTCTATAATTCGGCGATTCGTTAATTCGGCAATGGAAGGCAAATGACTAATGTGGAAATGAGAATGCTAATGTGGAAATGTGGAAATGCAAATTAGGGGTAACGACGGTGAGAAATACTTTGCTCCGTTTTCCCCGTTTTTAATTTTTATCTTTTTTTTCCAGAGGTTTCGGGTATTTAGCCCTGCATTTGCTGCCACTTACCGATATTGACTGTTTACCCCATCCATTCCCCTATAGCTTTGCACAGCTAAATACGATAATAATGCAAAAGAATACATCATCAATCGCTATTGTGGGCGGCGGACCCGGCGGACTTACACTAGCCGTACTGTTACAACAGCAGGGAATACCAGTAACCGTTTTTGAACGTGATATAAACCGGGATGTGCGCGTCCAGGGTGCTACACTTGATCTTCACCAGGAATCCGGTCTTGAAGCCCTCCGGCGCGCCGGACTGCTGGACGATTTTTATGCCAATTACAGGCCTGAAGCCGGCAGGCTAAAGATTGTTGATCAGCACGGAACCATTTTCCTGGACGATCATCAAAATAAAACAAGTCTTGTGGAAGACAGACCCGAGATTGACCGTGGGCCGCTACGTACTATTTTGCTGGATGCACTTGCGCCCGATACCGTGCAATGGGACCGCCAGTTTCAATGGATGGAACAAACAGCCGACGGATGGCGCCTCTATTTTAAAAATGGAACTACTGCAACAGCCAATCTCGTTATTGGGGCAGATGGCGCCAATTCAAAAGTAAGACCCTATCTAACCTCCATTCAACCCGTATATTCAGGTGTCACCATTGTAGAAGGTACTATTTACAATGCCGCCACATCCTGTCCGAAACTCTGGACACTAACCCAGGGAGGTAAAGTTTTTGCCTTTGGCAACAACCAATCCCTTATTCTCGGCGCCAAAGGCGATGGAAGCCTCTCCTTTTATACCAGTTGCACAGAAGAAGAATACTGGTATAAAAACAGCAAAATCGATTTTACGCAAAAAGAAGAAGTATTTCGGTGGTTTAAAGATGCATTCAGCAGTTGGGACTCCAGTTGGCACGAATTGTTTGCCGCTGACACCATTACCCTTATCCCGCGCCCGCAATATCATTTTTTACCGGGCCAGCAATGGTCTACAAATGCTACGCTTACTTTATTGGGCGATGCTGCACACCGTATGCCCCCATACGCCGGTGAAGGCGTAAATATGGCAATGCAAGACGCCTTTGAACTCGTGGATGCACTGGTAAATCCAGCATTTCCCACCCGAAAAGCTGCGATTGCCGCGTTTGAAAAAGAAATGCTGGCCCGCACTACCATCGTTACTGCATTTACACTGGAAAATATGAACCTGTTGCATTCCGAAAATGCAATTGGATCCCTTATTTCCATCATAAACGGCAACTAAAAAGCACTAGTTTACCAGCTTCTGCCACGCAGCACGATCAAACTGATCCGTAAAGTTCGCAATCAGGCGAAGGCCGAAAGGACTGTGGACATAGCGGAATGCGATGCGGATCAACTGAGGCTTGGCCGGTGTTTTCATGTCGGTACGAAAATAATCCGGGTCATATTTATATAGCTTCTCTCCTTTTACTGCGAACGATTTAAATGTGTACGCTCCGAGATAGCCTGATCCGCCGGATCCAATCCAACTGTTATTGTCCAGGATAACCTGCTCGGCCAGCCAGTCCGCGTCATGGTCGCTGAGCACTTTTTGCACAATTGCTTTCTTATCGGCGCAGGTTTTCTCATAATCTTTATAAACTCCCAGCTTGTAATTATAACGCTTCTCCCAATCATCATTTTTGGGCTTATTGGCAAATTCCTTATCCACACTTGCCTTCTGACAGGCGGCTGCCAGCTTTTCTTTGTCGTAATATTCGAGTAAACTTTCCAAAAATTCTTTACGCGTTACCTTTTGCAAGGGGTTCTTTCCCGTCTTGGTGATGTACCAGGTCCTGGTAATAAATACGCTGTAATTAGGTTCTTTCTTAACCGTATTGTCGGGAACATCCTGCTGGTATCCCGTGCCCTTGCTTAAGACGTCAAAGACATCATCGGGAACAGTTACATACTCCAACAGCCGGGGTGCCACCGCGCACGACTTCCCCGTAATGTGTACAATAGGATAAACGCAGTCGCCTTCAAAAAACCCGCCGGTTGCACCATCTGGTGAGCCGCGCCAGCGTTCAAACTCCGGGTTTACGCGAACGCGCAATACCGTATTGTATTCACTGTTTAACTGCGATTTTTTATTAACGCAGATATATTCATAGCAGGCCAGCTGGTAATCATAATTTGCATAATCATAAATGCTGCCGTATGAACAAGCGCGATAGGTAGAATAGGTGGTAGAGAATGAAGATTTCAACACACCGCCGGTCAACGAGAAGTTCTTACGGCTATCTTTCTCAATAGTCTCAATCTGTGTAAGCACTTTATTAGCCGTTGCTTTAAAAACAGGGCTTTTTAAATCATTGAGCCAGCTGGCACGCATCGCGGGCCATTCGCAATGCGCAACATCAATATGCTTTCCCGGAACCTGGTCCAATTCTTCCCTTGTTGCGCAACTTTGCTGTGCATTGCTACTCAACGCAACCAATAATGAAGCTGCAAAAAATAATCGTTTCATTCAACAATAATTTAAAGATTACCATTTGGATATCGTGGTGCCTGATAAAATTCCAGTACCCGTGAGCGCACCATTGCCCGTAATGAGACTGCTGCGGCTTTCCACTCCTATATCTGCAGATTTGCCGCCAGCTTCCACACCTACCTGGGCAGTATTCACGATCGTTACATCCGTTTGGCCGGTTTTGCCCATTTCCACTTCTACTGCAGAACCCACACCGGCAGATGCTTCGGCAATACCAAGCTGCTGGCTTGCCGTTAGCGAAACACCAGCTGTTACCGTTCCACTCCAGTCTTTTATCGTTCCGCCCGGACCTACTTCCACATTCCATTTGGAACCAATGCCCGCCTCTGCTTTTACGGGGCCTGCACCGGCTTTCATTCCAGCTTTTGCTGTTTCAAATTTAATCGTGCAATCGCTGAATTTGTTACCGAGCTCCTTGTACACAACGTTCAGATCTTTGAGTGGCATACCTTTCATATCGTTCAGGTTTAATTCAATGGTGCTGGTGCTACAGTTGGTCCGCATCACAATGATCTTTAAATCTACCACGCTTTTGAATTTACAGGCAGCCGAAGTGTCAAAATCAGCCAGCTTCCCCTGTTTTACTTCCGGCTTTGTTCCGCAATCATATTCCCGGATATAAACAAACGGAAAAGGATAGGTTCCGCTCTCTCCCAGGTTATTGCGCAGCAGTCCCAGCCATTGGGTTTTATATCCCAATTCAGCTACTTCATACTGCTCGGGCCATTTCATGTACACATCCAGGTCTGCCAGTTGATTGATATGCGTTTTTTCGATCACCAGTTTCTCGCGGTAAAATTGTTCCAGTTTGGGATTTACTGCTGCCAGGTAAGCATTAGCAGCATCACGGTACTCCGGGCAAAAATCCTTGTTGCCCAATCCTTCCCCGGTGGTTCGCAAGCTTTGCTTGTCTAATGCAGCAATTTTATCGCGATAGGCTTTTGTCTTTTGTGCAAATTCCCCTTTTTCATAAGCCGTGTATCGCTTATTAAAATCAGTGATCTTAATCTTATATTGGCTTTCAACATCTTTTAATCGCTTGCTGGCAACATCGTACCAGATCGGGTTAATGTCCGGATGTGCTGTAACGCCGCCCGAAAAATTCTTTAGGGCGTTTTGTCCCAGCCGGGCATTGGCGATACCTGTTAGCTGCGCCATTTTAGACACTCGTTGCTCCAATTCTTTTTCAGTATTGTTCCACTCGCTGGAGATGCATTCCTGTACGGAAGTGGGGAAAGCCGGTGTTTGGAATCCACCCAGGTTGAAGAGGTCATTATCGCGCTTCCCCGGTAGCAACGCATCATTTGCAGCCATTGAGTAGCCAAGTTGGCGAAGCTTATTTTCCTTGTCTTTGGAATACGCATGTTTAATTGATCGCTGTACGGCTGCAATAGCTTTTGCTTTATTACCCCGGCTTTCTTCCAGGGCAGCTTTTGCCATGTTAGCTTGTGGGTGATAGGCATACAGCGCGAGTGTGCTATCAATATATTTTTCGGCTTTGCCCGTTTCGCCGAGGCTTAACCAGGCCTGGCCCAGGTTGTTGAGCAATGTGCTGTTTCCCGGGGTCTTGGCGTTCAACAGGTTCAGCATGGGTATTGCCAGTTGTCCCCCTCCTGCCATCGTAAGCATCGAAGCATAGTTGGAAAGATTTTCGTCTGATGGCCATTTTTCACAAATGCGGCCCATGAGGTAAATAGATAATTGCTGTTTGCCATCGGTCCAAAACAAAAGTACCATGTCTGAAGGATGCTGTTGCAATGTCGGGTTAGCTGTCAAAAAGGAAAAAAAAGCATCTCCTACCTGTACATTTTCAACTGCCAGCATCGGGACAATCTTTTTATCAATGGCAGTAAGATAACCCGGCAGGCGTGCAGCCGTTAATTGGGGAATGGCTGCAATCACCGCATCTTTCCGTTTTGGAACAACAGAAAATTCATCCTCCATGGCTTTGTTTACGGCACCGGGATCGCCATTAAGTACAGACATATCCGGCATCTTCATGCCCATCTGCTCCATCATTTTACGCTGTTCCGGCGTCAATTTATCCAATTCCTGCTGGGCCTGCTGGGCGCGCTTTTTAATCTCGTCGGTAGTAGTAGGATTTGTAGTCTGACTTCTGACCCCGATTGAACCTGCAAGAATAAGTACGAACAAACAAAGCTTTTTCATGAAAGACGGTTTTGTACCTGATTTGGAACTATTGTATCTTGATTAAACAAATGTTGCGCAAAAAATGGCGCCCCCCAATCCATTAAAAGGGTGATTTTTAAAAATCATACAAACGAATGATAGGGAAAGCCCGGTACACAACGTTTATTTGTAAGCCGACGAATCCCGGAAGTATGCGAAAATTGCCACTGTTTATCTTACTGATCCTTATTACCGTAACGGTCAATTGCCAGCAGCCGGACACCACCCCGGCATCACTGGCAAAGTTGCCGGATGATACGGTGAAGGTCAACCGTTTGATCGCGCTGGCGCGACAAATCCAGTTTTCAGCACCCGAAACAGCAATCGCAAGCCTGGATGAAGCGATTGTAATCGCCCGTAAGATCGGCTTTAATTTTGGTACAGCAGCTGCCTATAGCCTCAAAGCGGCCATTTTTGTAAACAGAACCGGGCTGGATACAGGTGCTCAACTTCTTGAAGTGGCGCAAACAGCGTTAAAAAAAGAACCACAAGGCCAGGATTATGACAACCTGCTGGGCATGATCACCAATACCCGTGGCGTCATCTACCAGCAAAAACAACGTTATGATTCGGCCACAAGCTGCTACCTGGATGCAGCAAGACTTTTTAAAAAAGCGGGTAACAAGAGTAAGCTTTTTTACACCTATTACAACCTGTCGACCGTATATAATTTCATCGGCAACAATGAAAAAGCAGCTGCCTACGCCAGTGATGCCTACCTGCTGGCACGGGATGTTCGCGACACGACGTTTATTCTCCGCGGCCTGATCCTGAAAGCCAATTCGGCCCTGGAACTGAAACAATACGATAGTGCGGCGATGTTTAGCCGAACAGGACTTGAGCTGAATACTGAAAAAAAAGATATTTACGCCAACGGAAAATTTAATGCCGCAATTGGGGTTAATTTTTATGAAAGCACGAATAGTTATGATTCAGCAATAGTCTATCTCCTCCGTGCTGAAAATTCGTTTACACAGTTGAACAGTCCCTATGATCTTGCGCTCATCTGGCAAAACCTGGGTAGCGCGTTCCTTGGTAAAAACGATCTGGCAACAGCACGAAATTATTCACTGAAAGCAACCGATGCGGCACGACAAATGGATCTTCAACAAGTGCTATTCTACGCCCTGCCCGACCTGGCTAAAATTGAAGAAAAAAGTGGCAATATGCAACAGGCATATAACTACCTGCTGGATTGGATCACGGTGAAAGACACGCTTACGGCCCGCAATAACCAGGCACGTGTAGATGAATTGGAGATCAGCTTTCAAACCGCGCAAAAAGATGCACAATTAAAATTACAACGGGCCAGCATTCGTCAAAAAAACACGTGGAATTATATCCTGGCCATTAGCGCAGCAGCACTGCTGGTGATCAGCTTCCTTTACTATCTCAATTATCGCAACAAACAAAAACTGCAACAACAACGTATCAATGAGCTTGAAACAGAAAAACAACTCGCGGCCACCGAAGCGGTATTAAAGGGAGAGGAACAGGAACGCACACGGCTGGCAAAGGATTTACATGATGGCCTTGGCGGAATGCTGAGCGGGATCAAATATTCATTTCAAAACATCAAAGAAAACCTCGTACTTACACCCGATAATGCGCGGGCGTTTGAACGAAGCCTGGATATGCTGGACAGCAGTATCCGCGAAATGAGAAGAGTGGCGCATAACATGATGCCTGAAACGCTTGTTCGCTATGGACTAGACGAAGCATTGCAAGAATTTTGTAACGAAATTGATCGCAGCGGCGCCGTTCACGCCAGTTATCAATCCATCGACATGTACAAAGTTGAACTTGAACAAACTGCTGCAGTCAACATCTACCGTATCGTACAGGAACTGGTGACTAATGCCATCAAACATGCCGCCGCCACCCAGATATTGGTGCAGGCCCATACATCTGAGCAGGACGGGCTTCTTTCTGTAACAGTGGAAGACGATGGAAAAGGCTTTGACCCCAAAACAATCGGTCAAACCGGCGGAATCGGCTGGAGCAATATTCTTAACAGAATTGAGTTTTTAAAAGGTAAATTAGATGTACAGTCGGCCCCGGGAAAGGGCACTTCCGTTTTGATTGAAACCAACACAAGATGAACGCAAGAATTTTTATTGTAGACGATCACTATATGGTAATTGAAGGAATCCGCTCCCTGCTACAACAGGAACGGGGTATTGAATGGATGGGACATGCTACCAATGCAGCTTCGTGCCTGGCATTCCTGAAACAACAACAACCGGATGTGATCCTGATGGACGTAAACCTGCCCGATAAAAGCGGCACCGAACTGTGCCTGGAAGTGAAAAAAAATTACCCCTCTGTTTTTGTACTCGGATTAAGCACCTTTAACCAACAGGCTATTATACAGAATATGATGACCAACGGAGCTTCCGGTTACCTGTTGAAAAATGCGTCCCGCGATGAATTGCTGACCGCTATTGCCACAGTAATGACCGGCAAAAATTATCTCAGCATGGAAGCTGCGCTGTCGCTTCGCGATACCGGGGCTGGTAAACCGGTGTTAACAAGACGCGAAAAGGAAATTTTAGGATTAATTGCCGAAGGACTTACCAATGGTGAAATTGCCGAAAAACTATTTCTAAGCGTTGCCACGGTGAATACACACCGCAAAAGCCTTCTCACAAAATTTAAGGCAAAAAATGTAGCGTCATTAATCAAGATGGCGGTACAAATGCAACTGGTGGGTTAATCCCTGCCGTTATCTCCAACAAAACTGTTGTAATCCATTTCAAATTTTATCTCTCCCTTTCCATGCAGTCCCGTTTCTTTCCATCCCGCTTTGCGGTAAAAGGAAGCTGCGCGTGTACCCGGCGCCGTACCCAGCCATACCGTTTCTTTCGTTTGTGAAAAATACCAGTTGAGCATCCGGTCGTGCAACTGTTTGCCTATTCCTTTTTTTTCATAATCGGGGTCAACAAATAATGCCCAGATATTATGTTCTTTCATATCTGCAATTGCAAATCCTATTACGGTATCATTCTCTATCGCCACCCATCCTTTCCCCCGCACGGAAATAAATGCTGCGCAATCCGCGTCTGATACCAATGCCGGATCGGAAAGTTGATTTTCCTTTACCGCATTGCGAACAACCTGCATACCGGGAATATCGTCCAGGACAGCTTCACGTATAATCATGTCAATGTTGTTTTAATTTTTTTCGGTAATCAGCCTCCAGGTCTTTTATAGCTTCATCATATCCATTCCGGTCAAAAAAAGCAGCAGGCTTGTATGCGTCACCGGGCTGATGCTTTTTTTCAAGATCAAACTGGCTTGCATGCGATGCCAGCCAGATATCAAATTGCTGCGCCTTCAGCGATCGCAACGTATACTCATAATCAGCTGCAATGTCAGGATAAGCTGCTATCGAATAAAATGAGTGGTCAGTAACAATAGTCGGAAGGTTAGCGATAAGTACGCGATAGGATCGGACGTCATCGGAAACGGTAAACAGGTAACTGCAGGAACCCTTGGTATGACCGGGATGATGCAACATCACCAGGTTCATAGTTCCCAGGCTAATGGTGTCTCCATTATGCAACAACCGGTCGGGTTCTACCGGCGCATAGCTGCTTATATCGCCACCGAGGGCATAGTCTGACTTTCCGCCGTCCCGGCAAACATCCGCATCCTTTTCATCCACAAAAAATTGTGCACCCGTACGTTTCTTTAAGTTTGCCATGGCGCCCATATGGTCATAATGCGCCTGTGTAGTAAGCAGTATTTTCAGGTATTTTTTTTGAAAACCCAAGCGCCCGGATATTACGTATAATCTGTGTGTCGGAAGATGCCAGTCCTGTATTGATAAGAATATTTCCGGCATTGGTCGTAACCAGGTACGATGCCAGGTCTGCCGTGCCCACATAGTAAAGATTACCGGCAACCCGGAACGGAGGATAATCCTGTGCCCACCGGGAATTGGTAGGTTTTGGCTCGCGTACCTGTTGCGCTGAAGCCACCATCGCAATTCCTATGCAAGTTGCAAGCAGAAAAGAGTAAACAAATCGCATGAAATTATTTTCCTGCAAATTAGGCGAAGCCATCAATAACTGCATCGCCAGGTTTCGATCATTTCGCTAAAAAAAAGCGAATTAATCACGCACTACGTCTTTGCTGTACCGGTTTCTATAATCCTGTGGTGAAAGACCGGCGATCCTTTTAAACACTTCGCGAAAGGCTTTGTGATCGGCATATCCCACATCACTCATTACTTCAAACACAGATTTGCGACCCCGCTCCAGTTCTTTTTTTGCCGCTTCTACCTTTACCCGCTGCAGGTATTCCACCGGCGTATTGCCTGTTGCCTTTATAAAACGGCGGTCAAAATTTCGCCGGCTAACGGCGAGTTCGGCCGCAAGCTTTTCAAATGATATCTTATCTTCCACATGCTCTTCCAGGTAAGCCTGCGCCTCCCGGACCATTCCATCATCATGTTCTTTTTGTCCATGAAAGATGGCAAACGGCGATTGTGTTGTCCGTTCCATATCAATCTGGAAAATCTTGGAACAAAGGATGGCAATATCGCGATCAAATAATTTTTCTACCAGGTACAATACCAGGTTTAAAAAGGAAAAAGCGCCGCCATTTGTGTACACACCTTTTTCATCTGTAATTACCCGGTCAGCCGCCAGCTTCACGTCTGGATACATTTTGTGAAACCGATCGGCCGCATTCCAGTGAATAGAACAACTGCGTCCATGCAGCAAACCCGTGGCCGCCAGTAAAAAGGCGCCGGAACACATACTGGCCAGTTCAGCTCCATTTTTATATTGCTCGCCAATCCAAAGGATCAGTTCTGCATTTCGTTCTACGGCACCCTCGTAGTCGCCCACTATTGATGGAATGATCACAAGATCGGGAGCGGCCGTTTTCCGGATGTCCAGGGCGCGGATTCTAAACAACCCTTCACTCAAATCTGTCTCCGGTACAAATCCGGCCAGCGTAACCCGCAGTTTGCGGATTTTTCCCTGTTGCTGCCACAGCTCGTTGGCACGCACCAGGATATCATAAGCACCCACCACGCTGTTGAGATTTACATCACCATCCGGGATAACAATTGTTACCTGCTTCATACCAGCTTTTTGTTTACTGTAAAAGTAGCCAAGGTTTATGTCCAAATCAACCCGTTTAATTGTCTGTTTTACACCCCTTTGGTATGCCGATAAGGCCATAGCTTTGATTTTTAATGCATTTTATGGGTTCAGATCATTTACAAGTGGCTTTTCGTACCCCGGCTGCGCCGGAACAGGTTTTTGCCTGCATCAATACCGTAACGAAATGGTGGACTGAAAATCTTGAAGGTCAATCGGCGGCTGTCGGCGACCGGTTCTCCGTGCAGTTTAGCGACCTCCATTTTTCCACCCAGGAGGTGATTAAAATTGAACCCAAGCGGGAAATTGTATGGCTTGTTACCGACAGCAGGTTAAGCTGGCTCAAACAAGAAGATGAATGGACAGGGACGCGCATCATTTTCAACATTACAGAAGATGAAAACGGCACGCTTGTTTCATTCACACATGAGGGGCTGACGCCCGTTGTTGAATGTTTTAAGGGATGCCAGGGAGCATGGCAGCAGTATGTCGGAGACAGTCTTCGCCTGCTGATCGCAAAGGGAAAAGGAAATCCGGACAAAAAAATAAATTAATTCCAAGCTATGACTACACATGATTTTTCGTTAGTAATTCGGGTACCCCAGTCGCCCGACGCGGTATTTGCAGCAGTATTAAATCCCAGGGCCTGGTGGTCAGAAGAAATTACAGGCGGCACCAGCAAAGAAGGGGATGAATTTTACTACCATTATAAAGATGTTCATCGCTGCCATATGCGTATCGCCAAAGTTAACCCCAACCAGCGCGTGGAATGGACGGTATTGGAGAATTATTTCAGTTTTACAAAAAACCCGGCGGAATGGACCGGCAACAGCATCGTTTTTGACATCAGCACAGATAAAGGAGAAACGGTGTTGAACATGACGCACGTTGGGCTTTCGCCCGAAGAGGAATGTTACGATGCCTGCAGCAGCGGGTGGACAAATTATATCCAGAACAGCCTTTACAAACTTATCACAACCGGCAAAGGCGATCCGATTACAAAAGAGGGAAATGATTTTGAGAACTCTGTTGACAGAGACCTGTGACCATTAAAGCAAACCCTTTTTATAAGCGATGTCAAGCGCCTGAATTTTGTTATTTACATGCAGCTTGCTGTAAATATTCATCACGTGCTTTTTAGCCGTATTGGGACTGATGGAGAGCCGGTCGCCGATTTCTTTATAGAGCAAACCCTGCACCAGCAGCTTTAGGATCTCCATTTCCCGATCGGTGAGCCGGAACAGGGTTTTCTCTTTTTGTTCAACGGAGCGCTCAAAAGACATCGGGTTGTTTTGTACCAGTTGAAGGATCTTGTAAGCAATACCGGGTGATACGGGCCCGGTACCATTTTCATGCATTTGCAAAATAGTATCCATTAAATTCTCGGAACTTTCATCTTTCAACAAATAGCCGGACGCGCCTGCCTTGATTGCTTTAAAAATTTTTTCTTCATCGTCGAAGGTGGTTAGCATTACAAATTTTACATCCGGGTAAAGATAAGATCCTGCGGCCACCGCATCCACGCCATCCATCTGGGGCATCTCCAGGTCCATCAATACAACAGACGGAAGCCTGTCGATTGGAAGTTCAGCCATTTGTTCCAGGAAGTCGACCCCATTCTCAGACACCATAACAATCTCCAACTCCGGCGTGCGCTGGATTTTTTCTTTCAGGATATTCCGATAACTCAATTTATCGTCTGCAATCGCAACCTTGATCATCGTTTTAAATTATAATAATAACAGATGTCCCGCTTTGGGATTCTGAAGATAATGAAAGTGAAAATTTTGAATCCCCGGCGCGTTGGCGCATATTGAAAAGGCCATTGCCTTTACCATACGGCGCATCGCTTTTAGAAAAGCCTTTCCCATCATCTGCCACTTCAATTTTCCAGCGACCGTCTAAAATACTGCTGACAATCCTGATATTTTTAGGATTTGCATGTTTAATGCTATTGGTAACGGCTTCCTGGATAATTCGCACCAGGTTAAGCGCATCCGTTGAATGAAGCATGCGTTCCGGCGTTTCGCCGGTTACTGAAAACTGGATGTCTCCATAATGCTTTGACAGTGGCTGGATAAAATTCCGTACCCGGATCAGGCATTCTTCAGCGCTATAGGCCTCTTTTTTCAATGCCCACACTGCTTCGCGAAGTGAGGTGATAATGGATTTGGATGCCAGTTTTACGTCAGATACCATGCGGTTTTTTTCCTGTCCATCTCTCTCCTCTTCCATTTTTTCTGCGGTATGCAACACGGCATGTGCATATACTCCCAGCGTATCATGCAGATCTTTTGATATCCGCTCCCGTTCCATATTGATCTGCCGTTCATTTTCCAGTACGCGCAGCTTTTCTTCGTAACGTATCCGGTTTCTCCGGTTAATGATCACCACAATACCCAGCACCAGCAGCAATGCTGCCAATGCACGGAACCACCAGGTGTTCCAAAACGGCGGGCGAATTATTATCAGCAGGTCGCGCATGGGCTTTGCCTCTCCGCCAAGGCGGCGGGAGGCGAATAATTGAAAATGATAAGTTCCCGGCGGCAGGTAATAGCGCGCATTCCGCACTATCCCCGCATTTATCCATTCGGTTTCCAACCCGGCCATCCGGTATTGGTAATTGTATTGATCCGGTGCGGAAGATCCCATGGCGGTAAAATCAATGGCGAGCGAATTCATATTGTAGGGTAGGGTCAGCTTCTCCAATTCACATACTGAAGCATCACCCAGGTAATCCCGGTTATTCACTTTTA
The DNA here is from genome assembly GCA_048498035.1 of Bacteroidota bacterium. GTDB lineage: Bacteria > Bacteroidota > Bacteroidia > Chitinophagales > Chitinophagaceae > CADEDV01. Next base: position 57,875 of record JBEHYT010000009.1, read on the forward strand.
CTCCGGTAATCATCACACTGGGCACATCCTTATAATTATTGACTGTAGCAGGATAAAAACTGTTTATTCCGCGCACACCTCCAAAAAACAGTTCTCCATCATCACTTGCAGCCACTACATTGGTGTTAAACTCATTTTGCTGCAGGCCATCGTCGGCCGTCATTTGCAATACATTGTTGCTCTTATCGATCTTGAAAATACCGCGATTAGAGCTGCACCAGAGGTCACCACGACCATCAAAAGCCATTGCATAAATACATTCATCCGGCAATCCGGTTTCGCGCGTCCAGCGCGATTTAACCTCGCCATCTTCCGTTACACAAACCACGCCGCGGTTGGTACCGAGGTAAATATTTCCGTCCGCATCATTGACAAAACTCCGCACATCCCCTGTGCCTGTAATATGCTTTTGCCAGCGTGCATGATTTGTTTGCGCATCAATACAAACCAGCTCATCATCCCGGAAGGTGTAGATATTCCCATTGTAAAACAATCCGCTTAATGCATAGCCGGAGACCAGCGGCATGGCGCGCACTGTTTCACTTTTGAAATTAATGCGGAGCTGTTTGTCCTGCGAAAGAACAATCGCCCCGGTATCATTTACCAGTACTGGTCGCATAAAGTAACCGAGGTAGTTTCGAACACCACCCGACAACTCCATTTTCATCTTTCTAAACGACCTAAGGTCCTCACTCACTTTCCACACATCCTTGCAAAAGAGATAATATCCATCTGGAGCCTTTATTATACTGAGTACATCAAATTTTTCCCGGGATCCGGGCAACTGGCTGATATGTGTAATAAGTTTTCCCGTGGTATCAAACACCAACAGTCCGTTGGCAAGCGTTCCGGCAAGAATTTTATTCTTTGGTTTATTAACTACAATACTCAACACATAACTGGAGTCATTTTTAGGGAGGCCGTAATACTGAACGGGAAAGTTATTTCGTACAATCTTGTAAATACCATTACTAATGGTTTGCAGCCAAAGATTTCCAAAATTATCTTCACACATCCGCGCGATAGTTCCTGATGGAATAGGACTGTTGTAGTAATTAAGTAACTGGCCGGTAATTTTTCCTTTGATGGAGTCGATCCGGTACAAGCGATTAAATAACGAAAATACCGCCCGGTTGTTCCAATAAAAAAGGTTAGCCCTGAATATTTTTCGTTCTGAAGGCTGACCGACTCGCCTGATCATTTTTCGCTGACCGGTGGAAAATGAGTAACTATAGAAATAAATATCATCCTCATCGCTCTCAAAATATAGCGCCTCGTCGGCACCATTCATACTCAGAAAAAAATTGCTGAGGTTGGGAAAATAAGGCGAAGTATGAAGAATCACGCCCTTTTTTAAATCAACCAGGAAAAGATGTTTATTACCTATAATAACAACGCGGTTGTCAAAGATGGTGTCGCTGGTTTGCTCGTCCACACCGTTTTCGTTTAAAAAATCACGTGAACCAATCGTCTTTACCTGCAAATCATTTTTCCGGATGGAAAGCAGGCTCCCACGATCCTGCAAAAAATAAACCTGATCGCTCGTTTCCCCCACAAATATTCCCGGACGTACGCTCTCAGGTGTAGTAAAAAACTGTCTGAATTTCTCCGTACAGGTATTATATACACTCAAGCCCTGCTTATGGGCAATCAGCAACACGCCCTCTTTTGTTTTCCAGAAACGCACGGCCTGGTCGTCTGGCAAACCTTCCTGCACCGGTATATTGGTAAATGTTTTTCCGTCAAACCGCTGTATCCCAACCGGGTAGCTGATCCAGCAATAATTACGATCATCAAACACCATATCATACATCGTAGACTGTAGCATACCTTCATCTACTGTGTAATGAAAACTGTTGTAGCGCTCAATTACTTGGGCATTCAGCCCCTGCACCCAAAGCAGCAGTATGTAAAAAACTGAAAAGCAGCGCATCCGGCGTGTTTGGTTTTGCGGTCAAATTAGTGAATCACCGACATAACAATGATAATCCAAAAGGATTATTTCCCTTCCACGCTATTAAAAATACTTTGGCGGCCTATTTAACTAGCTGCAAGCATGAAAAAGTATTCCATCCTCCCCCTCCTTCTGTGTCTTTCATTTTTTTGCCGGGCCCAATTTTCGTTGCCGGTTGAGTCTGAACCCAATGACGACATCTCCAATGCCAATGGTATTGATGAGCACCAGACAACCAGCGCCAGTTTGGGTGGCGGTGATCAACAGGACTATTTCGGCCTGGACTTCAATAAGAATGCAGGCTTTTATGTAGTCCTGGACGTTTCCAATACCGGATCAGACACACGTGTTTTCCATTTCGACTTTTACAATAGTCTCCGCATTGACGGAGACTATGTTGGCAATTTTTATAGTGGAGGTATTCAGCTTGATGCAGGCTCCAGCTTCTATGATACAATAAAAGTCTGCGGCATGTCGCGCGATAGCATCTACATGAAGTTCAGTTCAGCAGATGGTGAGTTTGATTATAACGTAGAATGGTTGGCCGACAGGCCGTATAATGCAGATGATTTGTACTACGGTTATAATAATAACGCCGGCGCGGCCCTGCCTTTTACATTTAATACGCAAACCGAGGGAAGCCTGGGGTATGAATTCTGGGGAAACCGCGATTTTGATACAATTGATTATTATCGAACTACCATCCCCGTAACTGATTACGAAAATATCGTGCTGCAGGTGAACGCCGAGAATACGATCTGCGATGGGCCTCCCTCCTACATCCGGTATGCCTGCTACAAAAATGGCAATCCTGTTCCTTTTGAGGAAGGATTTGTTAGTAACAGCAACTTTAATTTCCCAGGACAAAAACTGCATTTTGGCCTGCAATTAACAGGTCTTACACAGGGCGATCAACTTACCGTGGCATTTTCAACCCGCGGTACCTACGGGTACGATTTCAGGGTTGGACCGGCGGGAGCCTTTAATCCTGACGACGAAGACAATTGCTGCACCTACAATGCGATACCTATTGATGAAGGAGAAACAAAATCAGGTAACGTTGGCGATTTTGATTATAACAACGACTACCTGCTGGATGAATATGATACATATCGCGTTATTCTTCCGCATGATGGCGCCATTCAACTGTTTGTAAAAGCACAGAATGAAAATTGTGACCAGGACTATTATACACTCTCCTGCGATATATTGGATAAAGACGGGAATGAACTGCAATCGGAAGATCTTTTTACCTGGGACAGCAGCCCGGATTGCGGCCAGCTACAGGAAGATGTGTTCAAGCTTCGCGCATTCACAGCGGACACTTTCTACCTCCGTTTTCATAGCAACAACAGCTATTATTATGGGAAAATCAGCTATAGCTTCCATTTTGAAGAAACAGATATTGCAGAAAGTGACGCCAATGAATTATACAATGGTCCTTACACCACCGTTCTACCTATTTCAGCGGGTGAAACAAAAAAGGGCCATATTCAATTTTGGAAGACAGCTAATCTTACCGACGAGTCTGATATCTATCATACAACAATGCCAGCCGATGGCAGCGTAACTGTGTACCTGAAAGCCACGTATCGTGATCCTTATGATGGGTTTAACAATGGCTACGACAGGTTGAACCTGATTAGTTCCAACTTTTCATCGGAAACGCCAAATTATCCAAAAGTGTCCTATATGACACCGGATGCAACTTACCTGGACACGTTGCATATCTGCGGATTAGCCGCAGGCGATCTTTATCTCACATTAAAATCAAGCGCGATTTTCAGTGGCCGCACACAAAGCTATTCCAACCGTCCCGGCTTCCCGTATGAATATGAGTTCAGGTATGAAATTGCAGACACCAGCAGCATCGATAATGACACCGAGCCTAACGATGATTTTGCAACTGCTATACTTGTGCCTGGCGGCACCGGAGGAACCGGTCATATTCACTATGTAGCCAATGTGAACACCGATCAATACGATTATTATAAAATACCATACAGCAGCGCAGACAGCCTGGTGGTTCCTTTCACCCTGGTGAATGCGAGTTGTAAAGACAACCAGTCGGTAACCATCAAAGGCTACAACAAAAACCAGGTTGAACTATTCAGCGTTGATAAAACCAATATCGCCGCAGGACAAACCATTACGGATGTTATCCGTAAGCTGATCAATAATCCCGATACCATCTTCCTGCGGATTTCCGCAACGGCGGCATTCAAATATTCGTTTAATACCAATGCACATTTACCTACGTCTGCATTTACACTGGTTGGCGATAGCACAGTGTGTTTTGGTACACAAGTTTACAAGGCAAGCGGTATTGGCAACGAGCCCGTTGATTACCACTGGAGTTTGCCGGCAGGAGGCGGTTCGCTTACATATACCGATAGCGTGGCTACGGTAACCTGGAATGGCAGCGGCCAGCGAAGCATCGCCTTATATCTTTCTAACAGCGCGGGCAATTCCCAGGTGAAAACGATGCATGTTACAGTTGATGCAGCAGTACCCGACCAGGCACCGGTGATGTCGAATTTTGCAAGAACGTTGAGCATCTCCAACGTACCACAGGGGGTTCAAATCAACTGGTATCGCAATGGCGGTATTATTAGCGGCGCACAAGATTCTTCTTATTATGCCAGCCTGGCCGGCGACTATGCAGTTCGCTATAGTAATAATTGTGGAGACGGACCGGCTTCCAATACCATCACATTTGCCAATGATGTAGTAGCGCAGACAATTACGTTCGTTCCTACGCCGGATCAGATGATGGCGCCGGGGTTGAAGATCAAATTAAATGCAACTAGCAGTTCAGGCTTACCCGTTTTTTATAATCGCATTAGCGGTCCTGGAACCGTATCGGGTGATAGCCTCTCTATTACGTCTGTGGGCACGATTATTATAAAAGCAATTCAACCCGGTGATGACACATACAGTGCCGCAACGCCAAAAAATGATACCATCATTGTATCAAAAGGCGACCAGGTGGTGACGCTTGATTCCATTGCGGATCGCTATTACCGGCAGGGGAATTTCCTGGTACAAACCTCCTCCTCCTCTGGTCTAAATGTTACGAAAACAATTGTTTCGGGAAATGCCCGGGTAGCTGGTAACACCGTGATTGTAGATGGAGCCGGATCCATTACGATTCGGGCGAGTCAAAACGGCAATTCAAATTATAACGCAGCAACACCTGTAGAGCGCACATTCTGTGTTGGTATCGACACGCTTGCAGCAATCAAGGGTGCACCTGTAGCCTGTCTTGGCACTTATGCCTACACCGCGCAAAAAATACCAGGCGCCAACTATATATGGACGTTGGATGGCGGCGGAACCATGACCACGCATAACGATACCGCATGGATAACCTGGCAAACTACCGGCTCACATATAATAAAGGTCAAAGCCAACTCGGATTGCAATACCGATTACAGTTTTGAACCACAGCTTGAGGTTACCATCAATAATGTAACTCCTGTTCCTGTTACTAATATGATCCCGGTAAATGGAGCAGTTGACCAATCGCTTCCGCTAAAATTATCATGGGTGCCCGGCGATTATACAGAAACGTACGATCTGTATGTTTGGGAAAGCACACTGTCGCGGCCTGCAACTGCCTACAAAACCGGCATACAGGGAATTACGTTCACGATTCCCGTTGGAGATTTCGCTAATAACATTACGTATAAATGGCAACTGGTTTCAAAAAATCCGTGCAACCAGGCCGAAGGACCCGTTCAAACATTCCATTTAGTGCCGTTACCAGACCTGGCGGTTACAAATGTATCGGCACCAACCACCGCCATCTCCGGGCAAACCATGACCATTACCTGGACGGTTCGAAACGATGGTACTGGTAATACACCTACCAACCAAAGCTGGCAGGATGAAGTTTATCTGAATTTTGATAACAGCCCCAACTTTAGCATCAACCCTGAAGTGTCTGCACCGGTATGGAGCGCCGTTTCCGTCCCCGCCCGCCCGCTCCTGGTTGCAAGCAAAACAAACCTGAATGCCTTGTTGCCAGGTGAACAGTATACCAACTCCGTTGATTTTGCCATCCCGGCTAATTACAGTCTGCCCGTGTATGCATATGTAATTACGAACGTGAAGAGCAGGGGTCAATCGGCTATCCAGGAGGTAACATTAAGCAACGATACGCTGGGCGCCACCCATCCAATCGCCATTACACTGGCGCCTTCCCCGGATTTGCAGGTGGATTCACTGCTTACCAACGGAACAACATATAGCGGTGGTATCGTAAACATTTCTTACAAAGTGAGCAATCACGCCGCACTTACGCCACCTGGGGTAAGTTGGACGGATGCCGTTTACCTTTCACAGAGCGCCATCTTCGACTCCACAACGGCTATACCACTTAATGCACCGAAAGCAAATGGCTCCTATTATCCGAATGCACCCAAAGCGGTGATCTCCGTGAATACGCAATTACAAACGGGAGATGCATATTACAAAACGGTGCAGGCAGTAATTCCAAACAATCTCTTTGGAACCTGGTTTGTTCATGTTAAGACCAATAATAAACATACGCTGTATGAAGGCCCTTCATTTGGCAACAATACCAACAATGCAGTCGTGCAGGTGTACCTTACACCTACACCTCATCTTACGATCAACAATCTTTCCGTACCGGTTACATCGGCCAGCACCACCCAGGCTATTGGCGTAAACTGGAACATTTACAATGACGGTTTCCGCGACAATACAGAAAAAAATCGCGGCCATTATTATACAATCTCAACCTGTACAGCAGGATGCGGTAACGATAGCCATGGTCGCCCGCAAGTGTGTGTGTATCCCTACGTGGTCAAAGACAGTGCTGTCTTCGGTAGCAGCTTCTGGATCGATCGTGTGTACCTGAGTACCGAAGCAGGTGGATTAAACACCGCAACAGCTACCCTGGTAAGCACTTACAACCACGGCACTGAAAATTCAGGGTTATATCCAGACGTGCAATATCCTACAGCTTGCGGACAAAGCCTGGAAAGCCGTCCACGAGTTAATGTAGATAACGTAATAGAATCCGGCTCCAACTTCCCGGCAACCTCCAGCTTTATTGTTCCCGATAACCTGCCTGCCGGTAATTATTATGTTTATGTTTACACCAACCCAACAAAAACTGTATTTGAATATCCCGGAGCACCGGAAATTCAGCGTAGCGCGCTGCCGATTACTATCAGTAGGCCAGACATAGCAGTGCTCAGCGTTCAGGCGCCAGCCAGCGCACTGGGCGGTGACAACTTTATCATTGATTACACGCTTCAGAACAGCGGAGGTAATTTGTACAATCACCGCCGGAAGGACCGCCTTTTTGTTAGCAGTCATTCCAGTTTTGACGGCAGTGCAATACTTGTTGATTCTCTGTTGTATACAGAAAATCTGGCCGCCGGAGTAACAGTGCCGCACAGTTTTGGATACAAATTCGCGCCAGGCACAAATGGTACTTTTTACTTCTTTGTACAAACTAATTCGGATAGTTCATTCAGGGAATCTTCCTACGCAAATAATATCAACGGCTCAGCCGCGGTAGTCATCTCGCAACCGCTGGCGGCGGACCTGGTAGCTACATCGCTGAATGTTGCAGACACGGTGAGAACGGTTTTCCCAACTGTTGTTACCTATACCATTCGTAACGACGGCGCTGCCAGTGCTGCTGGAACATGGACCGACAGCCTCTTTGTTAGCTGCGCTCCGGTCTTCAACCGCAATACCGCCTTCTATATTGGTCGCAAAACGCTTAACCGGACACTCGCTGTTGGTGAAAGCCGTACAGATACGATCCGCACTTCTATCGGATTTACTTATGACATAAGCAGTTGTTTCCCGAATAATGATTTCAATACAGCCTATTTCTTTGTAAAAGTAAACGGTAATAATGGGGTGTTTGAATCAGTGGATACGCTCAACAACCTGCTTTCCAGCGGCAGCCGCATTCTCGATAACCCATTAGTAGATCATATTGTTACAACCGTAAACGGTGCCGCTACAGCCACGGTGAGCCTTCCTTACTCACTAAGCTGGACAGACATGAACATTGGCCGGAACCCCGGAATTAGCTATGGCAGTCGTGCTGACGAAGTATTCATTTCCCCGGATTCCGTATTCAACAGCAATGCCATATCATCCGGAAAATATTTCTGGGATCAAAAGCTGGAACACGGCGAATCTGTTTCTTTCACGAAGCCATTTACGATCGCGAACGTTCCGACCGGCTATTATTACGTGATGGTAAAAGCGAACAATGACACCCGCTATATTATTCTCGCGGAAAAAGACAAAACAAACAATGTAAACTTTATACGGGATGCAAACGGAGCGGCCACGAAGATATTTATTACAAGGCCCGACCTTCCAGACCTGGTTGATTCCATCATTGCAGCACCTGCATCTGCCGCTGCCGGACAAACGATTACGGTTGTTCACCGGATCAGGAATATCGGTATCGGCGCGGTATATACAGATAATTTCTATTTAAGAAGCTTCGTTGCAACAGGCCTGGTTGGAAACGCTGCCGTAAGTAATGTTGTTACCCGCGGATTCCGCCGCGCATTGCAACCGGGTGAATTTGTGGACGACACGCTATCGCTGCAATTGATGCCTGGAATTCCGTCGGCCAACTATGTGCTTACAAACATCCTGAATCCAACAAATGAGGTGGCGGAGTCCAATATCGATAATAACCGCACCATCCGGTTTATCGATATTTTCCAACCGGATTCATCAGACCTGGTTACAAGGATTTTGGCAATACCTGATACAGTAACACTCGGTTATAAAGCAGATGCCGTTCAATGGCTGGTTCAGAATAATTCAGGTGTGCCTGCCATTGGCACCCGCACGGATGGCATCTATTTGTCAGGCAGTCCCGCGTTCGACAGCAGCGCAGTATTACTTGGAACGGCTAATCGTTCCAGCACCTTACAGCCGCTGGAGTCCGATACGCTTACCTCCATGCCACTGGTGACCAACGTAACAGAAGGAGATTACTACGTGGTGGTTAAAACCGACATCCAGGATAAAGTGCTGGAGACGAATGACACAAACAATGAAGCAGTTTCCGTGCAAACGGTGCATGTAAAAGTGAAAGAACTATTGCTGGCAACGGAGGAGATTGCAACACTGGGCGACACACTACGGTACTATAAACTTGTGATACCCGATTCGCTGAATGGCGCTACGGTTTCAGTGAAGCTTACCTCCAATGATTCACTGACCCGCACCAACCAGGTTTTCATTGGAGAGGGGTATGTGCCTTCGGCCGCGCGGTTTGACTATAGCTATCCCACCGCTAACTACGGCAACCAGGAAATTGTGATGGCCTATACCGTTTCCGGCACTTATTATATTATGGTGCGCTGCGTAAACGCGCAACAAACTGTCCAGGACATCAAACTACTGGCGAAAAAACTGCCATTCAGTATTACGGCCGTAGATGCTTCTTCCGGTGGGAATATCGGCAACGTAACGGTTAAAATCAGCGGAGCGCTCTTTACTGAAGGCATGACCGCCCGGCTGAATAAACCAGGAACTGAGATCATCGCATCCACTGTGTATTTCATAAACAGCACCTCGGTGTTTGCAACGTTTAACCTGCAGGGAAAACCGTTGGGCCTGTATGACGTAACGCTTAGCAAAGCTGATACCGCAACCGCTGTTCTGGCCGAAGGATTTTCTGTTGCAAATGCAAGCAACGGTGGACTGATTAGCGGCGGCGGAAACAATACAGGTAGTGGCAACGGAAATGAATCCGGCTGTGACCCCGGCGCTGCAGGTGGACTTAATTCACTGCTTGTAACGGAATTGATTGTTCCGGAAAAAGTATTGCGCGGTTGGCCATTTACCGTACAGGTCAACTTCCGCAACCCGACCAACTTCGATATTCCGGCACAAGTGCTTACGCTTTATGCTGAGGATGTGGTGAGCCTGGGACTTACACAGGCTGATGCAGACAATAACAACGCACATACGATCACCATTACGCTGAGCGAACCGGGCGGTCCGCCGGGCATCATACGAGCGGGCGCAACAGGAAGCGTGATCATCTATGCAAGAGCAGGTGCAAACGTTGAACCCCATACCCACACCATTTTCAGGTTACAATAACATTCAAATCGCATTACAATGAATTGTTCAATATATATTACCGTAAAAGCTACCAGGAAAATAGTTGCCTGCTGCATTGCCGTATTGCTAGCCACAGGCAGCTTTGCCCAAAATCTGAACGATCCCAATAAAACCGGGCCGCTGGGCACGGAGGTTAATACCATCAGCGGGAACCTCGTAATTCCCCGCACCGACTTTTTAGTGATGGCAAGAGGATTTTTGCTGGATGTAACATTTCACTACAATAGCTATCGCTATGATGAAAACACAGGCTATGGTAATGGCTGGAGTTTTATGTACGACATCCAATACAACCGCGACACATCCGGCAATCGCATAGTACGTTGGGGTGATGGCAGGGAAGACACCTATGACACGATACCCGGTGGTACATTTACAGCGCCGCGAGGCTTCTTTACCACGCTTGCTCAATACACAACCGGGAAATACCTGCTTACAGAAAAAGACGGCACAAAGTTCTATTTTGACAATCCCGTGCACAGGAAGATCACAAAAATCCAAACTGCGGCCGGTCCTTCTATCCTCTTTAATTATACAGACAGCCTGCTGACCTCGGTAAGCAATGATGCCGGCCAAACAATCACCCTGCAATACAACTCCGGCAACCTGGTGGCGATTGTGGATGCGATTGCCTCACCCAGCAGAACATTCACCTATTCCTACGATGAGGCCGGCAACCTGAAAGATGTAACCGATCCGCTCGACAATAAATATCGCTACAGCTACCTGGTAAACGGTCCCATGAAAAAGGTGACTGACAGAAATGGCAATGCAGCTGATATCATCTATTATGCTGACTACAGCACCCGCGAGGTAATTGGCTGCAACAAGCGGCTGAGTTTTTCCTACGACACACTCGGGAAAAAGACAGTAGTTACCAACCACATGGACAATGGCGGCACCAACCAGGAAACCACCTATGAATATAAAAGGGTGGATGACTTTGGATGGATCACAAAAATGACAGGGAACTGCTGTGGTTACAATCTTAGCTATGAATACGACAACCAGGGCAACCAGACAAAATTGACTGACGCCAACGGGCAGGTATACAAATTTACTTATGACGAGCGGGGAAATATGCTTAGCACCACCAACCCGCTGGGAGAGATTCGCACTTACACCTATTCAACGGATTTCAACAAAGTAACCAGTTATAAAGATCCCATTGGCTCGTTGTACACGTTACAATATGATAGTCATGGCAACCTGACCGCCCTCATCACGCCAGGCAATAATAGCTATACGGCAACCTATAACAGCAATGGAGACATTACCAGCAGTTCAGACCCAAAAGGAAATACATTTACCTATAATTATGATGCCTATGGCAACCCCGTTTCCGTAACAGGTCCAAACGGCTACACCGCAACACTCAACTTTGATGCCCGCGGCAATCTGCTCTCCTATCATGATGGAAAGGGAAATACAACCACCCTTGAATATGACATCCTTGATCGTTACAAAACGATCCTTGATCCTATCAATAACAGGATTGAAATGAGCTATGACGCCAATGGCAATATGACGGCAGTGCACCACAGAAGAGGCGGCACCAGTCATATCAACTACGACGCCAGCGACAGGATAGTAATGATCACCGGACCAACCGGCAACCAAATGGTAGCCGGGTATGATGCGATGGACAATCTTACCTATTTTAAAAACCAGGGCGACTTCGAATCATCTTTCTACTATGACACCCGGAACAGGCTCACCGGTATCAAAGATGCCGAAAACAACCTGGCCAGCGCCGGTTATGACGCTAATGGAAATCTCACCTCCGTACAATTGCCGAATGGCAGAATGTTTACACTAACCTACGATGCAGCCAATCGTTTGAAAACATTAAAAGACGATGTTGGTTCACTGGCAAAAATTGAATACGATGCCAACCGCAACATCACCAGTTTTACAAATGCGACTGGCGCAATTACCACGGCAACTTACGACAGCCTGAACCGGATGAAAAGCCAGACAGATCCGCTGGGCAATACATCCACTTTTGAATACGACAAAAACAACAACCTGATTACGGTAACCGACCGGAACGGACGCGCAACGCACTATACCTACGATGAGTTTAACAGGGTTAAAACATTCACAAACGAAAACGGCGCGGTAATTACGCTGGATCACGATGCCGAAGGAAATATCAGCCAGCTAAAAGATCAAAACAATAATATTACCAGTTTCACCTATGACAGCCTGAACAGGCGCAAAACAATGACGTTTGCAGATGGCAGCATCATCCGTTATACATATGACGAAGAGAGTAACCTGGTAACCAAACAACTGGCCGACGGAACGTTTATCAGCTATGAATATGACAGCCTGAACCGGATGACGAAAAAGACACTGCCGGGCGGCCAGGTGTACACATTTGGTTATGATGCCCTGAACCGTATAACCAGCGCAACCAATGCAACCGGTACCGTACTCGTTACGTATGATGGATTGAACCGGATTACATCGGAAACCTTTAATGGTAAAACCATCCAATACGGGTATGACACGCAAGGACGCACGGAAACAACCACTTATCCTGATAATTCCGTAGTGCTAAAGACTTTTGACAGCCGTAACCGTATCACTTCCATCAAAAAAGACGGCGTTCTACTGGCAGCGTATAGCTACAACGGCGCTAACCAGTTAACTGCAAAATCATTTGGAAATGGACTGAACACCATCATGCAATATGATTTTGCGAACCGGCTTTCCAGCATCAGCACCGGCAATGGCTCCGTGCAGCAGAAAAGCTTTACCTACGACGCAGTGCAAAATAAAACAGAAATTAGCCGGCTGAATGATCCCAACCACGCAGAAACATTTACTTATGACAATGCGTACCGGCTTACTGGTTACAAACGCGGCCCGTCGGGCTCTCCACTTGTAACCAACAGTTATACCTATGATGCCGTAGGAAACCGGGTCAGCACCAACCTCAATGGAGCCATTTCCAACTATGCTACTAATAATTTGAACCAAATAACGGGTATCAGCGGCGCACAAAATGTAAATTTCACTTATGACATACGCGGTAATCTCAGCTTTGATGGATTTTTCTTTAAAAAATATGATGCGGAAAACCGGCTTGTCACAGACTCTTCATCCCCAACCAACGTGATCCATTACGCCTACGACGCTTTCAACCGCAGGGTAAAAACGGTTGTAAATGGTGACCTGCACACTTATACCTACAGTGGCACACAGGCTATTGAAGAACGCAACCAGGCCGATCAATTAATTTCATCCACGGTATTTATGAATTTCCTGGCGCCGGTTTCGATTGACAAAAACGGGCATCGCTATTTTTATCACCAGGATGAACTAAACTCCGTTGAGGCCCTTTCAAATGAAAATGGCCGCCTGCTGGAACGTTATCGCTATGATGTATACGGCCAACTATCCCGGGAAGATAGTCTTGGCAACCCGCTAACCGCTTCACTCACCGGCAACAAATTCGGGTTCACCGGGCAGGAGTATGACAGCGCTACCAATAGCTATCGCTTCTTTTACAGAAACTACTCGCCGCAAACAGGCGTATTTTCCCAGCGCGACCTGATTGAATACGCAGACGGGACCAGCATGTACCAATATGTAGATAACAACCCCGCTAATGGCATCGACGTTTTTGGACTGGCCTGTAATGACCCTGCTACAACGACCGGACCTTCCACGCTCGACAAAACAGAAAGTTATGGCTCGTGGGTAGGTACCGGCGTAACAGTTACGGAAATGGGCTACAACCACGAATTGGCCAAATCACTCACGCAGGAAATTCTACGGAACCAGATGTTGCGGGATATGCTGAAAAATGAAGGCCGCTTTGCGGAAGCCATCAGCATGGAAAAAACAATGATGCAGAATTTGAACTCACTCAGAACACTGGAAGGCGGCGAAGCCGTAACAGGTCTTGGAAAAGGAATCTCCAATGTAGGTAAGGGTCTGGGATTACTGGACGTGGGCATCAAAGGTTATAAACTGGGAACAGCTATTGACGACTACATGACCGGCAAAGGCGATGGCTACCAGGTAACAAAAGCCGGTGGAAATCTCGCGCAAAGTGCGCTCGGCCTCAATCCGATTGCCGGTGCCTATAATCTTTTTGATTTTGCTCAGGAAAAATTGCTGACCGGTCAAAGCATGAACGACAACGCAGAGTATGCCGGGCAGTATTACGGCGAATGGTATGCACAACATGAAAATGCTGAGTATAGTGATGAAGCAATAGAAGCCTGGCAGACCAAAAACGGCAACTATGCCAAATGGATCATGGCACGCAACCAAATGGAGTACAGGATTGCACAAAACCGTAAACGCATGGGGCTGGATGATTGTCCGCCCCATCGCGGAACACGCCGCCTGAATCATGGCAATAAGAACGATAAAACCGCCAACATGGAAATTCTCGGACCCCATGACCCGAATGAGATTATTGGTCCAGACGGCCAACCCAACCTGAAATGGGTAAGCGTAAACGACCGGATGCCATACACTGTGCTTTTTGAAAACGATGCAAGCCAGGCCACAGCACCGGCAAAATTTGTACGTGTAACCGTTCCGGTAGAACCAAAACAAGATCCTGCCAGCTTCCAGATCGGAAATTTTGGGTTCAACACCACAACATTCAACGTACCCACCAATACCTCTTCCTATTACACCCGACTGGACGTACGCGATTCCCTCGGGCTGTTTGTGGATGTAACAGCAGGTTATGATCCCATCAAAGGACAACTGTTCTGGGAATTTCAATCCATTGATCCCATTACTTTCCAGGTACCTTCAGATCCGCTGAAAGGACTGCTGCTGCTGCAGGACAGCACATCAGAACTCAACGGACACGGCTTTGTTACCTTTTCGGTAATACCGCGGAAATCAGCGCTTACGCTTGACACTATCGGCGCACGCGCCGCCATCGTTTTCGATAAAAATGATACAATACCAACAAATATTTACACCAACACCATCGACGCGTTTGCACCTACCACGCATCTTACCAGCACAGCCGTACATAGCGACAATACGATTACATTGAATTGGTCGGGCAACGACGATACCGGTGGCTCTGGTATTGACTATTACAGTATTTATGTATCAAACGATGGCAACAATTTCAGCCTGCTGGTTCCGAAGATAAAAGGCACTGATACAACCATCAGCTTTACGCAGGGCAATTACTGCTTCTTTGTTCTGGGCACCGATCGCACCGGCAATACAGAAGTGTTGCGCACCACTGATATCACCTGCGCGGCCGTTGGAGTTGCACTTCCACTAACATGGCTCTATTTTAATGGCGCCACGCAGGGAACCGATAACATCCTCAAATGGGGAACTGCCTCGGAAGAAAATACAGCGGACTTCCGGCTGGAGCGCTCACTGGATGGCATTCATTTTACCGAAATTGCCACCATCCCGGCTGCAGGTCGCAGCAGTTCGCCGCGCGATTATACCTACACTGATGCACATATCGATCAGCTTAACAGCATCTACATGTATTATCGCATCAAGCAGGTGGATGTGAACGGACGATTCACTTATTCCAGGATAGTTCGGCTTTCATACCGATCCGCGGGAATACAACCAAGCATTGCCTATCCTAACCCGACAAGCGGATTTATAAATGTGGTCATTGGCGACAAGAGTGTTATTGGAACACAGGCCTTGCTGACCGACATCAACGGAAAAGTATTGCAACGGTTTACTATAGATAATAACACGCAATCCGTGGATCTTAGCAAAATGCCAAATGGAGTATACCTGCTGGTATTAAGCAACCGGGAAACGCTCAAAATTATCAGGCAATAATTCTTTCATGCTCCGTAGGATATCTACTACCAGCCGCAATTTCTATTGCGGCTTTTTTTATTTTGATCTCAGCCATTTCAACGCCGCCTGGACGGTAATATCCGAGGCAGGATTGACGAAATCATCTTCGCTCTTCACATATTCATCCGGGTGAATGGTGAAGTCTCGGATAATTTTCCCTTTTGCATTTTTAATAGACGCGACCGTTAATAGCAAATAACCTTTGTTTTGGATGATAGCTCCCTGTGTAACATTGGCAACGCCTACACTTGGCTCGCCAAAAAGACGCGTGTTTTTCCTGGTAGAAAAAGATGCCGCAATAATTTCTCCGGAACTGGCCGTGCCGGGTCCAATTAACACCGCAACCGGGATATTCTTCCGAAACTTTACAGGGTGATCCGGCATACCCGATGTATGATAGGCGACCGACTCGGGATCAGTATCTTCCGGTAACGTCTTACCATCCCGGTCCACGGAAGACACCCGGTTCTCTTTCCCGATCAAACCGGCCAGCGCATTCCACATTGGCTCAAAATTGCCACCATTGTTCATCCGAAGATCAATAATATAGGCGCGCGGATGTTTCGCTTCCAACTTACGAATCGAATCCGCAAGACGATTGGCCCACATCTTCATTTTGGCCGTATCACTGCCAATCAAAACAGCCGGCATTTTATAATAGGCAATATTTCCGTCCAGGAGTTGCGTTTTTACATCTCTTGGTACCTGGTAGGCCGCAAGAAGCCCCTTTGAAAGTTCCCGGTTGGCACCCGCAGCGGCAAAACGGAATAGTGTGTCCACCCCGGCATACATACCATGAACATCATTCAATTTTTTGAATACATCCACTACAGCAGTCTCCGCTTCCAGGTTGGAAGTAGCCGCCAGCATACGCTTTTCCGTTGCTATATACACGCTGTCCCAATTAACTTTGTAGGCATACAACGATCGCGCACGCATGGTATCCAGGCATTCACGAACATAGGAACGAACACTGTCTGGAACCTGCGCCACCGTACTGCCAACCGCGAAAAGCAAGCCTGCTAAACTGAAAAAAAGACGCATTGAAACTTTATTTAACGGAAAACTAAAAAAAATCAATACGACCTGCTAAAAAACCTGTTGAATTGACGGGAAAACGTATTGGATTGCATAACAAACTACCTTTCGGCATAATAAATGCCGCAAAAAACGAACAACCAGGAGAAATTTCATGAATAATACCCACCGGTCGGCCCTCGCTTTACTCGCGATCAGCCTTTTTAACCTAACCGCCCTGCGGGCACAGGTAACCTATCCGCAGGAACCTGTACCGCCCTTTCCCTACCGGGCAGAAGAAGTGCGTTTTATAAATCAACCCGGTGATACACTCGCCGGTACGCTTACATTACCAGAAAAAAAAGGAAAATACCCGGCTATCATACTTGTAGCCGGAAGCGGAACGCAAAACCGTGATGCCCAATTTGGCGACCACAAACCCTTCCTGGTCATCGCCGACTATTTTACAAAAAAAGGATTTGCCGTATTGCGCTATGACAAGCGCGGCGTGGGAGCATCACAGGGAAATTATGCAGCCGCAACAACGGCGGATTTCGCTGCTGATGCCGAAACTGCATTTTTATTCCTGAAAACGCTGGCAGAAATTGACACTAGCCGCATCGGGCTGATTGGCCATAGCGAAGGCGGGCTTATTGCACCAATGATTGCCGCAACACATAAAGACATTGCATTCCTGGTATTACTCGGCGCACCGGGTGTTACCGGTAGCCAGTTGCTTACGGATCAGCAGGTGGCGCTTGCGGCAGCAAACGGGAAAAGTCCGGAAGAGATCAAGGCCATCCGTGAAGCAAATGAAGGTGCATTTGCGATTGTAAAGGAATACACGGATTCAGCAGACCTGGCCGCACATCTCCGTCCCTATATTACTGATATCTCCGAAACCGATAAGGATAAGCCGGCCGATATGACACTGGAACAATATGTAGATTTACAATTGTCAGCCGTTATGCATCCCTGGATGCTCTATTTTCTCCGGTACAATCCCGGCCCGGCACTTCAGCAGGTGCAATGCCCCGTACTCGCGCTTAATGGTATCAACGACCTGCAGGTGACCCCAGAACCGAACCTGGACCGCGTACAGGCCGAACTGCAACTGGGCGGTAATGCGCATGTAACGGCGCGCAAATTACCCGGAATAAATCACATGTTCCAGAATAGTAGCACCGGCTTGCCGGCCGACTACCAGTCCAATCAACAAACGATCTCACCGGCAGTGCTAGTCCTGGTCAACGCATGGCTGCAACAGGAATTTCCGAAGTGATACAACAATTTACTGAACCTCCTTATGCGCGGTTGAAATTCCAAACAGGCCATACAACGGGCAATACCCAACAATAGCTGTAACCAGGAATATAAGTCCAAACATTGCCCACCAGATATGCAGGAAAAATCCGGCAAACCAAATTACCATCGCCAGAACGGCACGAATTACGGAATCAGTACTTCCAACATTTTGTTTCATCGTTTGTCAATTTATAGTTGAGAGGTTAGTATACATTTTTGAAAAACGTCCTTTACTTCCTATTTCACGTGGTGCCGGCAACGGTATGCCCCGCAAATAATATATCCCCAATAGAGAAAGAAGTAATAACATAGCCACCAGTTGATGTGCCGCTGCCAACCAGTTAAATAACACCCATTGATTGGCCGAGATACCGGTACTGCTTATGACCGATGCAACACCAAGCGCCACCTGCAATGCCACCAGTAATAATGGCAACCACCAAACCCGCCGCGCCATTGTTTGCTTACCGGCATGATGTCCTTTTATCGCCAACAACAACACGCCTGTTGCTACCAGGTAACCGAGCATTCGATGGATAAAATGAATCCATAACGGGTTATTAAAAACATCGGCATCAGCGTATAACGCATCCGGGAAAAAATAGCCATTGATAGAAGGCCAGGTAGCAGCGGCTACAGCAGCCTTATGTCCGGCCATCAAGGCGCCATAAAAAAATTGAAGTAGTATAAAAAACAGGAGAACAGCAATTCCATTTCGCATTTTTCTAAAAGACCTGCCATTCCTGCCGGGAAAAAGCAACTGCAATGAAAACCAGAATGTGACGGAAAGTAACAGCATGGCGAAAAGAAAATGAATCGCCAGCTTCATGGGCTTTACATATACTGCATCGCCGGTCAACCCGCTCGCCACCATCACCCAGCCTATCGCGCCTTGCAATCCTCCCAATAAAAACAATACCAGCAGTCGCCTCATCATTTGCCTGGAAAACCGCCTGCTAAGCAGGAAAAAAACAAAAGGCACCAGGAATACAAAACCCATCAATCTCGCCCAGAGGCGATGAAACCATTCCCAGAAAAAGATCGACTTAAAATCAGCCAGCGAGAATGCATGATTCAAATAACGAAACTGGGGCGTCTGCTGATACTTCGCAAATTCTTCCAGCCATTGCTGATGTGAAAAGGGCGGCAGCGTCCCCGTCACCACATCCCACTCCGTGATAGACAACCCGGAACCGGTTAATCGTGTAATGCCCCCCAGCATCACCTGTACGATTATCATCAAAACTCCCACCAGCAACCAGATTGCTATCGGGCGGTTCCGCTGCCATTCCCCTTTATTTTCCATTACGAGTAACCTATTCATAATCCGGTGTACCCTCCTCCGCCGGTAAGGGGCCAGACAATTCCCGGCCATGATCATTCTGCTGCTGCAGGGTCCAATTGTCTGTCATCGTTGTTTCCAGCCACAGCTTGCCCGACTTCCTCGATACCTGGACGTTGGCACCAAACCGGTCGCGAAATGATTTCTCCAACTCCCCAACCGTCATGGTATCATATAACACCACATCTCCCTCCCGACCAATACCACAGGTTTTCAACGGCAATTGTCGATCCAGGCGCGCCGCAGCATGATATTGCTTCTGGCTTTTTACTGCCTTATAAAAATCAATCCGCAGGTAGGGATACACCCGGTTAAAATCATCCTGCAGATCCGCGATCGTGCGCGTCGGTTTGATAGAAATCGTTCCACTCATTATGCTGATCATTTAAACAAAGAAACAATGATCCCAAACGGATTTTAATGACCTGGATGAGCTTTGCAACTGATCTTAATCAGCTTCCTAACGCACTCAAAATGAGATAAAAGAGCGATTAGCCATTGTTAAGGCCAGCCAACCGGCCGCCAATGACCAGGATCACGTTTTCCGCTGACAGCCGTCAGTCAAATCCCACTGGCGGCATTTTACCTTTAGCTACAATTATTTTCTATGGTAGCACAACTTCCATTTGACGGACATGTAGCAGACTATGAACAATGGTTTGAGCAATACCCTTATGTATTTCAATCGGAACTGGCGGCCATTCGTAAACTGTGGCCCGCAGGCAATAACCTGCTGAGCCTTGAAATAGGCTCCGCAACGGGCAGATTTACCACCGCATTGCATATTACTGAAGGACTTGAACCGGCAGAAAATATGTCGGCCGTAGCAAGAGCCCGCGGCGCGCATACCTGGTGTGGCATCGCGGAAAGTTTGCCTTACGGCGATAGACAGTTTGACGTTGTACTGATCAATTTCAGCATCAGCTACTTTCAAAAACCGGATCGCGCTATCGATGAAGCACATCGCGTCCTGAAACCAGGTGGATCACTGATCATTGGCTTTGTAGATCGTGAGAGCGATATCGGATCGGCTTATGAACAACGCAGGCATACAAGCCTATTCTACAGGGATGCCATCTTTTATAATGTTGATGAGATAAAAGTACTGCTGACGCAAGCCGGATTTAACGACCTGGAAATTACCCAAACGCTCTTTAAACCCATAGACCGCATCGTAGAAGTGGAACAAAGCATGCCAGGACACGGAAAAGGCTCTTATGTTTTCATAAAAGCACACCGTACCAGTTGAGGAAAAGTTATCTACTCCTGGTCGCACTCAGTGCTTTCTTCCTGGCGAAAGGACAGTCTCGCACAGACACGCTTACGCCTACCTGTGTTTATATAAGTTTTGATGATGGACCGCTACCGGCAAGTGTTTACCTGGAGCAGGCCATCCTGCGCGATAGCTTTCCTGTAACACTTTTCATTGTTGGACAACAGGTTTTTAAAAACCCCGACAACCAGCTTCGCTGGAAGCGCTATCACAGCAATCCCTGGATAGAACTGGCCAATCATTCATTTTCCCATGCGGCAGGGCGTTACCGGCTTTTTTATAAAAATCCTGGCGCAGTGGTTAGCGATATGCTGCGGAATGAAGATACGCTTGGCCTTACGCAGAAAATAGCGCGCTTGCCGGGGCGGAATGTGTGGCGGATCAATGGCAGATCCCGCAACGATCTCCCGGATGCCATTCCCGCGGCAGATTCACTCGCCCGGCGCGGTTTTCGCATCTTTGGCTGGGACCTGGAATGGTGTTTTGACAGTACGGGAAAAAGTAATGAAACCGCCCCTCGTATGCTCGAACTAACTCGCTTTCTTGCAGCACACGGCGGAAGCTTCATGCGCGGCCACATCGTTATTCTTTGCCACGACCCAATGCTGCTTGACCCCGTAACACGCCAGGAATTTGATCTTTTTATTCAAACGCTTAAGAAAAATCCGGCATTCCGGCTTTGCCGGCTGAATGAATATCCTTCATTACTGTTGCCGGCTGACGGGATTCAACTCCAACAATGATATTCGTCATTATTTCATTGTCGGCTATTCTATTTCTTTGATATATAAATATGCAGCATGTTTGGAATACTTACAGACCAGGAAATAGACACATTTTTATCGTCACAATTGATCGGGCATCTCGGCTACCATGCTGATGGCGTTACCTCCGTGGTGCCAATGAGCTACAGCTATAACAATGGAGCAATTTATGCGCATTCGCGGGAGGGCAATAAGATCAGTACTATGCGCAGCAATCCGCGTGTTTGTTTCCAGGTAGACGATACGCACAACCTGTCTGAATGGAAAAGCGTGGTATGCCAGGGCATTTTTGAAGAGTTGGTTATGCCTGAACAACAACAGGAGGCGCTCCGGTTCCTCAACAGCCGCAAATTTCCCATGAATAATAGTGAAACAATGCATCTCGGCGCTGACTGGCCATTTCCTGAAAAATCGGTTAGCGCTGTTGGCGGCGTGTTCTTTCGCATTCGCATTCTTGAAAAAACCGGCCGCTTTGAAAAAAGCGGCGCAGCATCTTTTTACGCCAGCTAAAGTTGATTGAAAGCAATCCTTTTAATATTATTAATTCTTACCGGCATCAGCGCCACCACTAGTGGTATACTCTTCATATTGCATCCAACCGGCGCCAGCTTTGGGTTGTCTCCCGCTGTACTTTCCTCTTCTCCATTTAGCGATTTTCGTGTTCCGGGAATAATACTTGCGCTGGTGGGCCTGGTACATGTAGCGGCGGTATTGCTGGTTGTCGTTCATACTGCGTTCAGGTATGAACTTGCCGCCATCGCCGGCATCCTGCTTTGTGGGTGGATTATTGGGCAAATGGCTTTATTGAGAATGATGAATGGATGGCAAATCTCCTTTCTCCTTATAGGATTGATCACAATACTCAGTGCTTACGAATTAAAAAAATCCACGCCTTCCTGATCAGTCTTTACGATTTTTCTTACGCTTTTTCCGCCACCATGTCTCCAGCAACTCTGCTGCCACACCGGTTAATCCGCCGGCAGCCAGGTCTGCCCATTTTCGCCATCCCTGGCCGCTGCCTTCTCCGCGTGAAGAAAATAGCTTCCGGAATGCCCATGAAAAAAAATGCTGTTGCGCCCAACGCGTCCCGTCTTCCAATTGCTGTTCCTGGTTGGCAAGCGTACTTTTTAAATCACGAATAGCGCGATTAAGCGATTGCAGGTTATGTATTTTCTCCGTTGATTCCATCGTTACAATTTTATAAATCGTCACTTTCCTCCGGATCATGCTGCGCCCGTATGATGGCCCTGATCACCGGATCAATAAAAAGGCGTTTACGCATTACAAACAGGAGCATGAATACAAGCAAGACCAACAATGCAGTAGCGCCAAAACCGGTAACATAACTTCCTGCAAGTTGGCTGAGCCAGAATGCCAGCGTAAGCGCGGCAAATAATGCGAAAAGAAAAAAGATAAAAAGCGCTATCAATAACGAAGCTGCCTGTCCGGCAGTTGTTGCAACCGCGCGCAGCAACTGCAAACGGATCAGCCGAATCTTTCCATTCACAAACGAACGCAGCAACGAACCGATACGGTTCCAATTCTCTTCACCCAAATTTTTTTCCATACAGTGCTTTTAGACTGGTAAAAAAGTACGACCTGGAGGTGTGATGATCACTTCGGAATGCTGGCTGCAAATGGCATCATACAGCAATTTTGCCTGGGCGGGATCACAGAGTTCCACGCCGGGGCGCAGCGTTGCGGCGCTGCCACAGGCCACGCCAAAGGCCACTGCGTGCTCAAGAGACTCGTTCTGTGCCAGTAGTAGGGTGAGGCCCGCCACCATGCTATCGCCTGCCCCTACAGTACTGTGAGCCTCCAGGAGCGGCGGCGTGATCAGTTTTCGCCCTGCTTTATCAATCAGCCAGGCGCCTTTTTCACCCATGGAAATCACTACTACCTCCGCCATTCCCTGCTGTACCAGCCGCAACCCTTCTTTCCAGATCGTATCTGCGGCCAGCAGTTGATTTCCTGCCAGGAAACTGAGTTCCCGCAGGTTTGGCTTTACAAGGTATACGCCTTCCTGCAGCGCAAGCCGCAAGGCCTCGTGCGATGTGTCGAGCACCATCTTCGCATTTTTCCGCTTCGCAATTCGCGCCACGCGCGCGAAAAAATCAGGCGGAACACCCGGCGCCAGGCTGCCACTCGCCACTATCCATTCCACATCTTCCAAATTTTCTATCGCGGTCAGCATCGCCTTCCATTCCGTTTCAGCAAGTTCAGTTCCCGGCATACCAAAACGGTATTGCAGACCGGATTGCTCATCCATCACGATAAAATTTTCACGCAGCTCACGACTCACCGGCACTACCATCGCAGGCACCTGTTCATGTTGCAACAGGCGGTTAAAATGCTCACCCGTAAATCCACCCGCAGGATAAAGCGCCAGTACATCTGCACCTAACCGCTGTAGTACGCGGGCAACATTAATACCTCCACCACCCGGATAAAGTTGGTTGGGACTACAAGCCATCTTGCTTCCCGGCCGCATCACCGGAACAGTTGTGTAGCGGTCAATACATGGACTGGTGGTAATGGTCAAAATCCTACTCATACACTCTCTGTTTGATCATCTTCAAAACGCCCTGTTTTCTCTGTAAGGATGATGCGATAGATCACAGGCCGGATCAAACCGGGACTTCTCGGGTGCACCCGGGCAGGCGCCATTTCAGGTAACACTGCTGTTTCACTAACCTTCATGTGCAACATCCGGTCAACAAATAATTTCATGGCGGCATGACGTTCACGCTCCTCTTTCAACTCCTGGTATTGTCCCCAGGCAATGACACTCTTCCATCGCGCAAAATGGTGTACCTCATCTACCTGGAAACAGACAGACGGATTGTTTCGCATCATCGTTATCTTCATACCGGGCAGTGAATGCGCAATGATATCCCGGCCATTATATACATAGTTAATGGGAACAACGTACTGCTTTCCTTTATCAACACAACCAATACGCCCGAAATAATGCGTTTGCAACATTTCTTCAATCTCGCTTGCGGTTAGCCTGCCAATCATACCATTTGCTTTTGTAGTAATGCAACAGGATTCAATTCGTTGATACATGATTCTCCGGCAGCCCAGGCCGAAATATTCTCCCGCGTAATAGCCGCAATGCCCACCAACGCTTCTGTAGTAGCAAATGCCTGGTGGGGCGTAAGTAGTACATTGGGAGAAATAAGTAACCGGTTTAAAAGTTCGTCTTGCAGCGGCTGAGCGGAATGATCATAAAAGAATAATCCTTTCTCATATTCATATACATCAGCGCCGTACCCGCCAATTTTCCCGCTCTCAATTCCATCCAATACAGCTTCGGTATGTACACAACCGCCGCGGCCGGTATTGATCAATAGCACACCCGGTTTAAATAATTTGATTTTGTCTGCATTTACAAGATATCTGGTAGAAGCGTTAAGCCCGGTATGGATACTGATTACGTCAGACTGGCTGCATAACTGATCCAGGTCTGTGTACACAAGTCCCAAATCACGGCTCAGTGTCGTATCAGGCGCGGGATCTGTAGCCAGCAGCCTGCATCCAAACCCATGCATAATTCTTGCAAATGCAGCGCCTATCCGGCCAGTCCCCACAATGCCGACTGTTTTTCCAAACAAATCAAAACCTACCAGGCCATCTACCCGGAAATCATGATGCAGCATACGCTTATGCGCCATCACCAGTTTGCGGTTCAGGGCAAGCAGCAGGGCCACTGCATGTTCAGCAATGGCATATGGAGAATAACCCGGTACATTCGCCACCCTTATACCGTTAGCTGTAGCCGATGCAATATCTACATTGTCTGTTCCCGTAGCACGCACCGCCAGGTACCGGACGCCCGCCTCTTTTAGTTTATCCAACACACCGGCCGACGCATCATCACCCGTAAAAATGCACGCTACATCAAACCCGGTTGCCATCGCCGCTGTTTCAACGGATAGGGACGCAGTGACAAAATGGTTCTCCAGGCCCGGTCCTTTCATTTGCTCCAGGAACGGACGTTCAAATTCCTTTGTACTAAAAAATATCGTTCGCATAAATACAATCTAATTAAGCGCCTATGCACCTGCTGTTTTGTTGGTATTAGTTGAAAGATTCCCACGGATCTCCTCCATCAATTCCACCTGCGCCCGCTGGATACGAAATAAGGTCTGCATTTGGTCGGCCATCAGCATATCTATTTTTTGATGCAGGTTCCGGAGTTCTATCTCCGACTTGAGATTTACGAGGTAATCATTCACTGCCCGTTTACGGTCTTTTTCTTCCTTCCTGTTCTGACTCATCATGATCACGGGCGCCTGTATAGCTGCAATAGAAGAAAGAAAAAGATTTAAGAGGATAAATGGGTAGGGATCAAAAGGACGGCGCAACAGGAATACATTGACGATCATCCACAACAACATAAAGCCGCAAAAAACGATAATAAACCGCCAGCTACCGCCAAATGATGCCATTTTATCTGCCAGCCGATTGGAAAATGATGGATGGCTATCTTCAAATTCATACAGTTTTTGCGACAGCAATTTCTCTTCCTCCACGGCTTTCACCACGATGTCGTTCAATTTAGTCAGTTGCTCATTTTCAGTAGTGAGTAGTTCCTGTAACTGTTCCCGTTGCATATTTGTTCGTTTCGTTTTTCCGGGATTAATGATGTGCTATAAAAATTGGCCTGCTGATGGTTTTGAGCAAAAGGTCAGCTTCGCTGTGCCGGAAGAACCTGGAAACGGCGTTTCTGCCATAAGCGCCCATTACTATAAACACATTGCGCCGCAGGAAAAGAGAAGCCAGCAACTCATAGGTAGTGTCGCCGCTTTTTGAATCAAAGCCTACAGAAGAATAGTGATTTTGCAACCAGGATCCCAGCTCCCGTTTTTCTTCATCATCCCAGTGCCTGTCTTCATCAATATGCAAAACAGTTACTTTCATTTCATCCAGTTCAGGGAAAAGATAGGTGAACTGCTTCATGGCAAAAACGGATGAAGCAGAGCCGTCATAGGTGAAAACAATCTCTTCAATGGGCTCAAATACCTCAGGTGCAATCACCACCGGGCATTCCGCATCTTTCAATACATCTTTTACAAAATCCGTTGGCGTGCCTTCATAATTTTTACGGAAGGAGGTAGACGCTTCCAATACTACCAGGTCGGCATACCGGCTCTCTTTAAGAATAGCTGCCAGGGGGGATTGTCCGCCATAACGAATCTTTACGGCAATCCCACGATCTGAGCAGGCCCGCTGCAACGCCTCTTCCTGTTTTGAAATAGTAGCAGCCGCAACAGTAGTGCCACCGGTAGCAGATGCCTGTCTTCCTGCTGCCGCACCGGGAACAATATCATGTTCGCTTTCTCCTTCCAGTATCAACGCCGTAAGACGTGAGTGATTCAGGGCAGCCAGGTAAGCTGCAAATTCAAGCGCGGGGATCGAAAAAGAATCGCCCTTTACCGCCAGCAGGATATTTGTCATAATTTAATTTTTGACAAACCTACTCCATGAAAAAACCGCCGGTAATGACGGCGGTTATATCCTGCGATGATTATAGTCAGTTCTGCTAAAAAGCCCGTCGCTGCGTAGTATCGGGCGGCGGCATGATATTCTTTTTCACCATTTTCTTAAGCGTTTTGGCAGCCAGTTGACCGGCGCGTGACTGTGCCTGGTGGTAATTGAATGGACCTGCCTGCACGGCAAATTGAGGCTGAAGAGAAACCACATCAAAAAGTATCATTTCCCACTGCAATTTGGATTGATGGGAAATAGGCTTCAAAAGCCGGTAAGACCAAAGGTGATCATAATAATACCTGCTGGTATATTTGCGGGATGCGCCCCTGGAAAGACTAACATGTGAAGAATCATCCACCAGTGCAACTGTTAATACTGCATCAATGCCGTTATCACACAGGGAAAGATAGGTTGCCTCCTGGCTCAATTTCTCCAAACCATAGGGACCAAATTCAGAGTTAGCCGAAACGGCATTGTATCCCAATTCCCGCAGGCGTTCTACCGCTTCGCGCTCCACCTGGTTGCGAAGCGAATCATTTTCTTCCCGGATCACGGCAGCCACCATGATCTTGTGATACGGCACGGTAGACTGGTTTTCATTTGTCCACGATTCCCTGATACGGCCCGGTGAACATGCAGCAAATAACACGAGGATCAACAGGAGTTGAAAGGAATTTTTCCTGATCATAACAGGAAATTACATCCATTTCGAAAGAAAAAGCTGCAATTCTGCTCTTAATTCGGCAATTCGTTTTTCAAGCGCCTGCATTTCATCGCCTAAGGCGTCATTTTCAGTCACAACCTTTTCTGAAATATGACCCGCATGTTGCGTCGCATCCACCGCAGCAGCATGATGCAAGGCAAGTATCTGGTGCTGCAGATCATGTATACGCTGACGTTGGATGACAAACTGGTTCTGAAGATGTTCAACACCGGCAGCAGCCTCTTCACTGGTGTTTTTGCCAGCAGCCTCCACCAGCATTTTGTCCAGGATGGAAAGATCCCGGGTATAAAAATCAAGCGCACTTAGCCATTCGTGTTGTTTGGGGCCAATGTTGGTTGCTGTTTTGTAAGTCATACAATTGGTTTAGACAACAAAAATCAGCCGCTCCGCCTTTTTTACCCATGAGATGGGTCAGGCACCCGGCTGATCTTCCTCATCCCGCCCTGAACCGGCGGATTCGGGTAATTTTTATCTTTATACCGGCGGACCAGGTCTGCCTGGCCAAAAAAACAAACATGGAACTGCAAAACGCTTTTGCCCAGCTTCGTGCTGCGCACGAAGAATTATGGAGCTGCTGCGAACAATTACCTGTTGCCGTGCAACAGCAACAATTTGAAGGAAAATGGTCGGCCCTGCAAAACATACAACATATTACAAAAGGCGTGGCCGCGTATAGTGGTTATGTTCAACTGGATCATGAGCAGATTGCGGCCCGCTTTGGCCGGATAGACCGGGATAGTTATGGCTATGACGACCTGATACAACTGTACACCGAAAAGCTAAACCAGGGCGCTGTTTCCACCGCGCGGTTCCTGCCGGATGGCGATGTAATCAATTTGGAAGAAGAGCGCCTAAAAGGGCGTTTGCTGCTTACAGCTATGATAGACGCATTGCAACACTGGACACCGGCTGAATTGGACACGCTGGTTTGCCCACATCCCGTGCTGGGTAATATGACTGCCCGTGAAATGCTTTTCTTTACCATCTTTCATGCACATCACCACACGCGTGCGATCCAGCGTATTGCAGCACATGTTTTAAATGGATAATTATGGATTTTTCAATTCCCGCCAGCGTTGAAATTCTTCAACGCACACCCGGTGCGCTGAAAGCGCTGCTGGACGGACTTTCCACGGAATGGATCACTACCAACGAAGGTGAAGGCACCTGGTCGGTATATGATGTTGTGGGGCATCTTGTTCACCTGGATCGCAGCAGTTGGATCCAGCGGATTGAACACCTGTTGCAATTCCCGGATATTCCTTTTCCGCCCGTTGATCGCGAAGCGCAGTTTAAAAGCAGTGAGGGACAATCAATCGATCAACTCCTGCAGGCATTTGGAGCAGTGAGAAAAGAAAACCTGGAAAAACTGTGGGCGATGAAGCTGACCCAGAAGCAGTTGCAACAAACCGGTACGCATCCGCAATTTGGCCCTGTAACCCTGGCGCAGCTGGTGGCTACCTGGGCGGTGCATGACCTGGATCATCTTTCCCAGGTAACCAGGGTGCTTGCAAAGCAGTATACTGCGGCGGTTGGGCCCTGGACGGCCTTTTTAAAAGTGACCAGGAGTTCCTGAAAGCTGTGCCGATTGGCGTATCCGGATAGCTGCCGGCTCTTGTGTACTTTCCTTACCTTTGCCGCCTTATTACTAATAGCAACGAACTATGAAGTTTTACAATTTGCTGATACGCTACCGGTTATGGATTAGCATTGTGCTGGTGGCACTCGGTATCTACGTGAATTATTCCGCCAGTTTCTGGCCGGCCTTCCCGCTGTACCTGGTAGGCGTGATACTGCTGTTCAGCCATTTCTTTTTTGGTCCGCTCCGTCTTATACAGGAGTATATGGAAAACGGTGACATGGATGGTGCTGAACGGGTATTAAACTCCATTGCTTTCCCGCGGTTGCTCTATAAACCAATCCGTTCCGTGTATTACACCCTGAAGGGGAATATTGCAATGATGAAACAGGATTTTGATGGTGCGGAAAAAATGATGAAAAAGGGACTTGACCTGGGTATGCCGATGGCGGAAGCCGAAGGGGCAAGCATGCTGCAAATGGGAATGCTTTCCATGCAGAAAGGAGATATGCGCCAAGCCGAAAGCTATATCCGCGCTGCACTGAAGAAAGGATTGCCCGATAAGGAAAATAAAGCAGCCGCATTCCTGCAGCTATGTTCCATTATGGTGCAGAAAAAACAATATCGTCCGGCAAAGGATTACTTCCGCAAGGCCAAGGAATTAAAACCTACAACACCGGAGATCGTAGACAAGATCAAAGAGATTGGCAAGTACATTTCGCGCATGCCGGGATAAATCCGACTGCCTTTATAGAAGATGCCTGAACATTATAAATTGTCCAGGCATTTTTTTACTTCAGCATTCCATCTTGGATCTTGCATGATAGTCTCTCCAAGCTGGTTTATTTCATCAATAGTGTATACAGCTTCCAGTTTAATCAGCATGCACTTGCAATAGCTGGTGGCTTTTTCTTTCCCAAGTGCGCCAGCTTCAGCAACACAGCTCTCCATAAAGTCCTTGCGGTCTTTTTCCGGCCAGCCGGCATAATAGCAGGCGCTTGTTATCTTTTGTCCTTTTACTGTTTTTAAAAAATCCGCGATATTTTCTTCGGCATCATCTTCAGACGGGTATTCCGCTTCCAGCTTTTCAGCCATACAGGTACA
Organism: Bacteroidota bacterium; assembly: GCA_048498035.1. Lineage (GTDB taxonomy): Bacteria > Bacteroidota > Bacteroidia > Chitinophagales > Chitinophagaceae > CADEDV01. Next base: position 88,410 of record JBEHYT010000009.1, read on the forward strand.
ATAGCGGAGTGCCGTGTCTTTGGTAGTATTTTCAGCCGCCACCCTGTAACACTGGGCAATCAGGGTGTCTTTATAGGCAGAACTCCAGTGTTGTGCAGAATCCTGCTGGGCATTTATTATGCCGGCAAAAACCAGCAAAAATGCCATGGTAAGGTAGTGTGGTAACTTCATGTGCTAAAAATAAAGAATTTTCCTACAGCAGCGGGAAGGGTATGTTAACTTTACACGCTTTCAATCTCCAAACCATGAAAAGATATTGCATCCTGCTCACTATACTGGCCACCTGTTTACAACTTGCTGCACAACGTAGCGCCCGGAAAACGATTGCCATTATTCCCGAGCCTGCTGCTATTACACAGCAAAACGGGGTTTATAAACTACCCGCGTCACTCAGCATTACTTACACCGCAGGCGAAAATATGGCCCGCCTGGCGCAGCAACTTGCCGACAGGCTTGGGGCAATGCGCGCATTGCCGGTGAAAACTGCCCTAACACGCAGGCCTGCATCCACTGGTATTTTCATGGGCCTGGTAAAAGATGCGTCTATCCCCAACGAAGGATACCGGCTGAAAGTAACCGCCAGCGGCGTACAGCTTACCGCGTCATCTGAAGCAGGCATTTTTTATGGCATACAAACCATTTACCAACTATTACCCCCTGCCATTTACGGTAAAGATGCTTACGAAGGTGTCAATTGGGAAATGCCCTGCGTAACCATCGCCGATCAGCCGCGGTTTGGCTGGCGCGGTATAATGCTGGACGTGGTTCGCCACTGGTTTACTAAAGACCAGGTAAAGCAGTTTATTGATGATATGGTGCAATTCAAATTTAACCTGCTGCACCTGCATCTGTCAGACGACCAGGGCTGGCGCATTGAGATTAAAAGTCTGCCCAAACTCACAGAAATCGGTGCCTGGCGCGCGCCGCGAACCGGCCGCTGGGGTGAATTTACCAAGCCAACACCAGATGAACCCAAGACCTATGGCGGCTTTTATACGCAGGATGATATGCGCGAACTGATTGAATATGCCCGCCAGCGCTACGTCAATATTCTCCCTGAAATTGATATCCCCGGTCATAGTATGGCAGCGGTAGCCTCCTACCCGGAACTTACCTGCACCACAGACAGCACCTACCAGGTAAATGCCGGTGAACGATTCACCTTTTGGCCCGGCGACGGTACTTTCTATGCTACCATCGACAACACACTGTGCCCGGCAAATGAAAAAGTATATGTTTTCTTGATAAGGTATTTACTGAAATAGCCGACCTGTTTCCCTTCCCTTACATCCACATGGGTGGTGATGAATGCTTCAAAGGCTTTTGGGAAAAAAGCGATGCCATCAAAGCACTGATGCAGCGGGAAGGACTGAAAGATCAGCACGAAGTGCAAAGCTATTTTGTAAAACGGGTGGAAAAGATCATCGAATCCAAAGGGAAAAAGATGATGGGGTGGAATGAAATTATGGAGGGCGGCCTGGCACCCGGTGCAGCCGTGATGAGCTGGCAGGGAATGAAAGGCGGCATTGAATCCGCTAAAGCCGGTCATAAAGTAGTGATGTCCCCAAATGATTACGCCTACGTGGATCTTTACCAGGGTGACCCTGTAGCTGAACCGCCCACCTACTCCATGGTTCGCCTGAAGAAAGCATACGAATTTAACCCGCTCCCTCCCGGCGTTGATTCAACGCTTATCCTGGGCGGACAATGTAATCTCTGGAGTGAACGACTTTATACCATGCGCCATGCGCAGTATATGTTATGGCCGCGCGGACTTGCAACAGCAGAAAGCGTTTGGTCGCCGGCAGGCGCAAAAGACTGGCCGAAATTTGTAAAAAAAGTAGAAACGCAGTTTGCCCGTTTTGATGCTGAACAGGTGAAATATGCACGCAGCATGTATGATCCCATTTTTACGGCAAAAAAAGACAGCAACGGCAAACTCTCCATTCAACTGGATACAGAAGTACCGGGGCTTACCATTTACTATAGCTTTGATGAAACATTGCCTGATAATTTCTACCCTGTATATACTACGCCGCTTGGAGTACCCAGGGATGCGGCCAACCTGAAAGTGGTAACGTACCGAGGGGATGAACAAGTAGGAAAGATCATTACCATGCCAATTGCAGAACTTAAAAAAAGAGCGAAGATCCAGTAACTATCAACGCATAAAAATCTGCATTTCCTGGCCGGGCCATTCGCCCAGCAACTCAATTACCCGCTGGTAACGAAACCGGAAGATTGCCTGCACTTTTTTTCGGACAAAAAGCGCATCTGCCAGGTTACCGATCTTTCCCAGCGGGTTTTTATAATGTACCAGGTCCGTCATCTCCACCCCACCTTCTATTTCCCGGAAGTGATGTTGATGATGCCACATTCTGAAGGGACCAAAACGCTGTTCATCCACAAAAAACAAGCCCTGCTGCACGTGTGTGATCTCCGTCATCCAGTACAACGGAATGCCCCAAATCGGCCGCACACGATACTCCAGCACCTGGCCGGCATAAATCCGGTTGCCATGCTCCCGTGATAAAACCGTAAAGCCCATTTCACTGTCTGCTATCAGGTGAAGATTGTCAGGACTTGAAAAAAACGACCAGGCTGTTGCCATCGATACCGGCATACGCTGTACTGCTTTCAAAAATTGAACCGCCATTGCTTACATTAATATTGATAATCCAATCGCTATTTTCTGCCAAACGTTGCCTCTGATCCACTCAATGCTTCTTCGTAACTTCGACAGTATGTATAACCGGGATCGATTAAACCAGAAATTTACTGAAGAATACAATAAGCTAAACGAACAACAACGCCGCGCCGTAGACACCATCGATGGCCCGGTAATGGTGATTGCCGGGCCTGGCACCGGTAAAACACAGATCCTGGCCAGCCGTATTGGCCGCATCTTGCTGGACACCGACACACAACCCGACAATATTCTTTGCCTCACCTATACCGATGCGGGTGTTACTGCCATGCGCCGCCGCCTGCTACAATTCATCGGGCCGGATGCCTACAAGGTGAATATCTACACATTTCATGCCTTTTGCAATGATGTGATCCAGGAAAATCTCTCCCTGTTTGAAAAAACAGCACTTGACCCCATCTCCGAACTGGAGAAAATCGAATTTTTCAAAAACCTCATCGACTCATTTCCTAAAAACCACCCGTTAAAGCGTTACCGGGGCGATGTCTATTTCGAGATCAATAACCTGAAATCGCTGTTCAGCACTATGAAACGCGAAGGATGGTCACCTGAATTTATCAATGAACGTATTGATGAATACCTGGCCGATCTGCCGCTTCGCGATGAATTCATCTACAAACGGAAATATAAGGAGTTCAACGCGGGTGATCTGAAGAAAGATAAAATTCGCGAAGAAACGGAGCGGATGGAAAAACTTCGCGCAGCCGTTAATGAATTTAATCACTTCCAGCAAATCATGCACCAGCGGCACCGCTATGATTTTGACGATATGATCAATTGGGTGATCCGCGCCTTCGAGGATAATCCAACCCTGCTTGCCAATTACCAGGAACGATTTCAATACATCCTGGTAGATGAATACCAGGATACAAGCGGCACCCAAAACCGGCTGGTAACATTGCTCATCAACTACTGGGAAGAACCCAATGTATTTGTGGTGGGCGACGACGATCAGAGCATCTATCGCTTCCAGGGCGCCAATGTGCAGAATATGCTTGAGTTTGCCAATCAATACCAGCAAAGCCTGCTCACGGTGGTGCTGACCAGCAATTACCGGTCTGTTCAACCCATTCTCGATATCTCCAAAAAACTCATTGACCGCAATAATGAACGGCTGATCCGGAAAATAGAAGGGTTAAGCAAAGAATTGATCGCTTCCAATGCAGCACTGCAGCACCTGGAACATGTACCGGTAATTCGTGAGTATGAATCGCAACACCAGGAAATGATCGGCATCGCGCAGGCCATTCGCCAACTGGTATCAACAGGCACCGAACCCGGCCATATCGGCGTGATCTATAAAGAAAATAAATACGGCGAAGAACTCACACAATACCTGCAACTGCTGGGTATTCCCGTGTATAGCAAGCGTAGCCTCAATCTTTTTGATCAGCCGCTGGCGCGAAAAATAATCCTGCTACTTCGCTTTTTACGTGCAGAGCACGATGTTTCTTACGGTGGCGATGAAATGCTTTTTGAGATCCTGCACTTCGACTGGTTTGGCATTGCGCCTATTGATATTGCGAAGTTGAGCGTGGAAGCCTCGGAAAAAAGAAGCAACGATGGCAAAACATCCCTGCGCAGGCTGATTGCAGAAAAGAAAGATGCGCCACCCAAAGACCTGTTTAGCACAACATTGAACCCGGCGGTAAAAAAAGCATCAGATGCATTGGAGAAACTGATTGGACTGGTGCCGAATGTTACACTGCAGCAGCTCTTTGAAGCAATCATCCGCGAAGCGGGTGTGCTGACACAATTGATGCAAAGCGCCGACAAGCACTGGCAGCTTCGGGTTGTAACTGCATTGTTTGATTTTGTTAAAGAAGAAACACGCCGCAATCCCAACCTGCAACTGGAAGAACTGGTGAGCCTGATAGACCTGATGGAACATGAAGATCTTCCCCTGCCAATGGTGCAGGTAAGCGGCAGCGAAAAAGGCGTTAACCTGCTCACCGCCCACGGCTCAAAAGGTTTGGAATTTGAATATGTTTTCCTTGCCGGAAGTAATGCTGCTTTCTGGGAGAAAAAACGAAAACCAGGCGGCGGCTACCGCCTGCCGGATACCATCTTCAGCAGCGCCAGCGAAGGCAATGATGAAGAAGAACTGCGCCGTCTTTTCTATGTAGCGCTCACCCGCGCGGCCCAGCATCTTTTTATCTCGTATAGCCGGTTCCGAAACGATGGGAAAGAAATGGAACCATCCATGTTCCTTGCCGAGATCCAGGACCAGCAGCCCTTACCGGTGGAAAAAGTGGTGCTGGACAAAGACATCCTGGATGAATTTTCACTCCTTCATTTCAATACACCGCAGGCACCTGAAATTGCCAGCATCGAAAAAGAATTTATCCGGCCCCTGCTGGAAAAATTTGTGATGAATGTAACGGCGCTGAATAATTACCTGAAATGCCCACTCGAATTTTATTTTAAAAACCTGGTGCGTATTCCATCGCCGAAAAACGAAGCCACTGAATTCGGCTCCGCCGTTCACCATGCGCTCGAACAACTATTTCGCAAGATGCTGGGTGATATGAATGATACCAGCAATGCCGCGCGTGAATTTCCATCTTGCGATGTATTCCTGGCAGACTTTGAATGGTATATGAAACGCCACCGCGAAAGCTTTACGCGGGAACAATATGAACGCAGGATGGAATACGGGATGGAAATACTGCGCAATTACTACGATCGCAGCGTTCCCACCTTTACCAAAATTGTAGCAATTGAGCGAAATATCCGGAACGTTGTGGTAAACGGTGTGCCGTTGAAAGGGAAACTGGATAAACTTGAATTTGACGGCAAAGCCGTAAATGTAGTGGATTATAAAACCGGTGATCCGGATAAAGCGCTTCCCAAACTAAAAGGACCTTCAGAAAAAGATCCGAATGGCGGCGACTATTGGCGACAGGCCGTGTTTTACAAATTGCTCGTAGACAATTACGATAAAAAAGCATGGCACGCAGTAAGCACTGAATTTGACTTTGTAGAACCGGACCGGAAAAAACAATTCCGGAAAGAAAAAGTAGTGATTTCGCCGGCTGATATCACCACGGTAACCCAGCAGATTACGCAAACCTGGACAAAAATCCAGGCCGGCGACTTTTACACGGGTTGCGGCAGGGAAGATTGCCACTGGTGCAATTTTGTAAAAACAAATAACCTGGCGGTAGCTCTCCACAGCCTGGACGACGAAGAGGAAGAAGCCTGAAATTTTAACAACGATCCAAGAGGGGATTTGCCTGCCGTACCGCTAACTTTGCTGGCTTATACCATGATGCGCAGTTTATCCCACTTTCTCGTTCTACTGGTGCTTGCAGTTGCTATTGCAGGTATCGGCTCCGGTTGTGCCAATATTGTTCCCCCGTCCGGAGGCCCAAAAGATTCCCTGCCGCCGCGGCTGGTAAAAGTAGTACCACGGGATTCAAGTCTTCATTTTGAGGGCAACCGTGTCAATTTCACGTTTGATGAATATGTGGATCTGCAAAACCCCTTCCAGGAAGTGCTGATCTCCCCGCTGCCGGGAAAAACGCCGGTTATTAACAGCAAGCTCAACACGGTTTCAGTAAAACTGACTGATTCCCTTAAGCCCAACACTACTTATACTATCAATTTCCGAAATGCGCTGAAGGATGTAAATGAAGGAAATGTAGCCAAAAACTTCTCCTATACATTTTCAACCGGCAGTTACCTCGACTCACTTGAATTTTCAGGAAAAGTGATCATGGCCGCTACCGGCGGAATTGATTCTACCATCCTCGTAATGCTTCATAGCAGCGACGACGATTCCGCTGTAATTCAAAAAAAACCGGATTATATAACAACGCTGAATGGGAAAGGTGAATTTACTTTTTATCACCTGCCTCCGAAGACCTATCGCGTATATGCGCTGTCCGACCAGGGTGGGTCTTACCTGTACCTGAGCGACAAACAGCTTTTTGCATTTAACGATAACCCGGTAACTATTTCAACCAACACGCCGCCTGTTACGCTCTATGCCTACCTGGGTGAGCAATCGGCGGCTACAACGCCTGCCGCGCCCCTGGGCGGCAACCGGCGCAACAACGCAGCAGACCGCCGCATGCGACTGAGCTCCAATCTCGTCAATGGCACACAGGACTTGCTTTCTCCGTTGATCTTTACGTTTGACCAGCCGCTCAAATATATCGACAGCACCAAAATGGCTTTCTTTACAGACACAACCTATACACCGTTTTCCCGCTGGCACCTGGAGCAGGACACAGCCAATGCACGCCAGGCAACTGTGCGGATAAACTGGGAAGAAAATAAATTATACCATCTTGTATTGTCGAAAGATTTTGCAGAAGATACGCTGGGAAGGCAGCTGTTGAAAGACGATACGCTGACCTTCAAAACCAGGCAGCGTGCCGACTATGGGGAATTGAGCATCCGTTTCACAAATCTTGATCTTTCCAAAAACCCGGTGCTGCAATTTGTGTTGCAAAACGGTACTGTTGTAAACAGTTTTCCGCTTACGACCAATAACTTTGACCGGGATCTCTTTCTGCCGGGAGATTATGAGCTTCGCATCCTGGAAGACCGCAATAAGAATGGCAGGTGGGACGCGGGTGTATTTTTTGACCAGCATCTGCAGCCGGAAATTGTGCATCCCATAGAGCGGCGAATTTCAGTAAAAGCCAACTGGAAGAACCAATTTGACATCGCATTGTAGCGGGCAGGAGTTGTATCTTTACAGCATGCAATTTTCCTCGTCTTTGCTTGAGAATGCGGTGAATGAATTTGCCAAATTACCGGGTATTGGTAAAAAGACGGCCCTGCGCCTGGTATTGCACCTGCTGAAACAGGATACCGGTGATGTAACCCACTTCAGTGAAATTATCGCACGCATGCGTGCGGAAATAAAATTCTGCCAGCGCTGTTTTAATGTTGCCGATGGAGACATTTGTTCCATTTGTGCCAACTCCATGCGAAAGCAGGAATTGATCTGCGTGGTGGAAACCATCCGGGATGTAATTGCAATAGAAAGTACACAACAATACAACGGCACCTATCATGTGCTGGGCGGCGTTATTTCTCCGCTGGATGGGGTTGGACCCGATCAGCTGACGATTGAATCGCTCGTGCATCGCATTCGTAAAGAAGCCACACAGGAACTTATTTTTGCGCTGAACCCGAATATCCAGGGAGATACCACCCTTTATTATATTCAGAAAAAACTGGCGCAGGACGGTGTTCCGCCCCTACGCATCACCACTATTGCAAGGGGAATTGCCTTCGGCGGTGAATTGGAATATGCGGATGAAATGACATTGGCGAGAAGTCTTCAAAACCGCCTGCCGGTAGATCGATACGTTGGGTAATCTATTCATTTACAAATACTAAGGGTCAAGATGAGTGCCGCAGGGATGCTTGCAGCATTTATAAATTTGTCGTACCTTTGTAGGATACAGGCGGATTTGTTTATTGTTCGGCCTGCTTCCCGCCACCGGCGGGGTAACAGAACTAATAATCGTCTTCGGAATTCTTCCTGGTTTTCCCAGCGTTTATTGGTTACAAGCAGCCCGCATACCGCCCGGTGTGATAAATGTGTTTTTATGACAAACATTCGGGATTTACTTCAACAACGCATACTCGTAATAGATGGTGCCATGGGTACCATGATCCAACGGCATAAGCCTACGGAAGCCACGTTCAGGGGCGAACGATTCAAAGACTGGAAACTCGATGTAAAAAACAACAGCGATTTACTCAGTCTTACCCAACCCGCCATCATTGAAGGCATCCACCGGGAATACCTGGAGGCTGGCGCTGATATTATTGAAACGAATACGTTTGCCGCTACCGCCATTGCACAGGCTGATTTTGGAATGGAAGACCTGGCCTATGAAATGAATGTTGAAAGTGCGCGACTGGCACGAAAAGCGGCCGATGATTACACAGCAAAAGATCCTTCCAAACCGCGTTTTGTAGCCGGGGCGTATGGTCCTCTCAATAAAACGCTTTCCCTTTCACCGGATGTGAATAATCCAGGTTATCGTGCAGTGAGTTTTGATGAAGTAGTAGCTTCCTACTATGAACAAACGCGCGGATTGGTAGACGGTGAAGTAGACCTGCTGCTGATTGAAACGATCTTTGATACACTGAATGCCAAAGGCGCCATTTTTGCTATCCGAAAATTTTTCCGGGAACACCCGGAAAAACAGGAGCTGCCCATCATGATCAGCGGCACCATCACGGATGCATCCGGCAGAACACTGAGCGGACAAACCCTGGAGGCTTTTTATACCTCGGTAATGCATGCCCGCCCACTGAGCGTTGGATTGAATTGCGCGCTGGGCGCGAAAGAAATGCGGCCTTATATTGAGGAACTGAGCAATATAGCAGGCTGCTATATTTCTGCATATCCTAATGCCGGGTTGCCCAACGCAATGGGAGAATATGATGAACAGCCGGAAGATACCGGCCATTACCTGGAAGATTGGGCCAAAGAAGGATTTGTAAATATCGTTGGCGGATGCTGCGGCACCACGCCGGATCACATCCGGCATATTGCTGAGCACGTAAAAAATATTAAACCAAGAACATTACCGGTAACCGAAAAAGAATTGGCATGACAACCCCCCAATACCTTTTATTGCTGGCAGTGCTGATCCTGGTGGTGAATAATTTCTCGATGATCAAAAAACTGTTTCTCAAAAAGAACTCATAATGCACGATGTTGTAACTATCAGGCCGTATCTCCGACTTTCAGGCCTGGAACCACTCGTTGTCCGGCCGGAAACGAATTTTGTGAATATAGGTGAACGCACCAATGTAACCGGCTCAAAGAAATTTGCACGGCTGGTTAGGGAAAACAAATACGAAGAAGCGTTGAGCGTGGCGCGGCAACAGGTGGAAAATGGCGCCCAGGTATTGGATGTGAATATGGACGATGCGCTGCTGGATGGCGTAAAGGCCATGACCACCTTCCTGAACCTGCTTCAGAGCGAGCCGGACATCGCCAAAATCCCGGTGATGATCGATAGTTCAAAATTCGAGATCATTGAAGCCGGGTTAAAATGCGTACAGGGAAAATGCATCGTCAATTCCATCTCACTCAAAGAAGGCGAAGCAAAATTTATTGAACAGGCCATTTTGTGTCAAAGCTTTGGCGCCGCAGTGATCGTAATGGCTTTTGATGAACAGGGGCAGGCCGACAGCAAGCAACGGAAAGTAGAGATTTGCCATCGCGCTTATAAAATACTCACTGACCAGGTGGGATTTGATCCACAAGACATCATCTTTGACCCCAACATCTTTGCAATTGCAACCGGGCTTGAAGAGCATAATAATTACGGGGTAGATTTTATTGAAGCTACCCGCGAGATCAAACAATTGATGCCATTGACCAAAGTAAGTGGCGGCGTCAGCAACCTGTCTTTCTCTTTCCGCGGCAACGAGCCAGTGCGCGAAGCAATGCATTCCGTATTTCTTTATTATGCTATCAAAGCAGGCATGGATATGGGCATCGTAAATGCCGGGCAACTGGTAGTATATGATGAAATTGAGCCGGAACTCCGCAAGCTCTGCGAGGACGTGATCCTTAACCGTAATAATGATAACAACGAAGCCACAGAAAAGCTGATCGCTTTTGCCGAAACGGTAAAAGGAAAAGATAAAACCGAGAAAAAAGACGATGCCTGGAGAAGCGGAAGCGTAGAAGAACGCCTGAAACATGCCCTGATCAACGGCATTACTGATTTTATAGATGCAGATACCGAAGAGGCCCGCCTGAAATATCCGCGGCCGCTGGAAGTGATTGAGGGCCCGCTAATGGCCGGGATGGGTGTAGTTGGAGATCTGTTTGGCGCCGGGAAAATGTTCCTGCCACAGGTGGTAAAAAGCGCGCGCGTAATGAAAAAAAGCGTAGCCTGGCTAACACCGTTCATTGAAGAGGAAAAACTTAATAATCCCAGTCTTCCAAAAGGAAATGCACCGCGCATCCTGCTGGCCACCGTAAAAGGAGATGTACATGATATCGGGAAAAACATCGTTGGCGTAGTGCTGGGATGCAATGGCTACGATATTATCGACCTGGGTGTAATGGTTCCTGCAGATAAAATCCTGGATACCGCGGAAAAGGAAAATGTCGACATCATTGGCCTGAGCGGACTCATTACACCATCGCTTGACGAAATGGTGCACGTAGCGCATGAAATGAAACGCCGGAATATGTCGCAACCATTGCTGATAGGTGGCGCCACTACTTCACGTACCCATACCGCTGTAAAAATTGCACCGCAATATGATAACGGTGTATTGCATATTGTAGACGCTTCGCGAAGCGTAACAGCAGTAAGCACACTGTTGAATAAAGAGCAGAAAAAAAACCTGCTGGCCGCTACGGAAAAAGAATACAACGACGTACGCACGCAGTTTCTCAATAAGCAAAAAGGGAAATTGCTTATCCCTTATGCTGAGGCGGTGGTGATCAAGGAATACTTCGACTGGAAGAGTTACCAGCCCGTAAAACCACAGGTGGAAGGAACCAAAGTGCTGAAAGAATTTGACCTGGCTACAATTGCAAAATATATCGACTGGGGTCCATTCTTCATTGCCTGGGAAATGCCGGGGCGTTTTCCGGATGTACTTTCAGACAAGATATTCGGAACGGAAGCTAAACGCATTTATGAGGATGCGCAAAAACTGGTGCAGCAGATCATTGACGAAAAATGGTTTACCGCTAACGGTGTAATCGGCTTTTGGCCAGCCACATCCAACAATGCCGATACCGTAACGCTCCAAACCGGCAAAGGCGAAGTGAAACTGGAAATGCTTCGCCAGCAACTGAAGAAAGCCGTGGGACAACCTAATTTTTCGCTTGCTGATTTTGTATGTCCTGCAGAATTGGGCAACGACTACATGGGCGCTTTTGCCGTAACAATTCATGGCGCCAGGAAATATATTGACAAGTTTGCAGCGGAGCATGATGAGTACAACAAAATACTGGTGCAGGTACTGGCCGACCGGTTTGTGGAGGCATTTGCGGAGTGCCTGCATGAAAAGACAAGAAAGGAATATTGGGGATATGCAAAAGACGAAACGCTCGACAACCTGCAATTGATCCGTGAAGAATATCATGGTATCCGCCCCGCGCCGGGTTATCCGGCATGCCCCGATCATACTGAAAAACTGAAACTATTTGAGCTCCTGGATGCTACAGCAGCCATCGGTATTGAGATGACGGAGAGCCTGGCAATGAACCCACCCGCTTCTGTTTGCGGTTGGTACCTGGCGCATCCGGGTAGTCATTATTTCGGCCTGGGTAAAATTCAGCGGGATCAGTTGGAGGATTATGCGCGCAGAAAAGGAATGACCCTGGAAGAAGCGGAAAAATGGTTACGACCAGTGCTTGAATAAATAGAATAATATATAAAGAAGATCGCCCCGGTTTGGGGCGATTTTTTTATCAGGTGCGGCGCGTGTATTTTAACTTCAGCCATATCATCGTGGATGCCATGCAGAGCATGATCAGGTTGGTAACGATGATCACATTATCCTCCCGCATAACGCCGTATCCAATCCACATCAGTTCATTTATGATTGCGATAATGAACATGAGAAGTGATACGTTTTGGGCCGACTTTTCTTTCCAGGTTTTTAGCACCTGCGGCAGAAAGGTCAACGCCGTAACGGCACAGGCTGCATAGCCAAGAATTGTTTCAAAAGCCATAGATCAGTAGTTGGTTGCTATAATCAGGGTTTCGTTCCTTTTGCAAGTTTACGAAATTGGATCGCGCAACCACCACCGGGAGCCAGTTTAATATCAAGCATTGATGAAGCGCCGCCTATTACGGTTTTGCGTTCTATCATGTAAGCTTCTGGATTCGTTTTCCAGTTGGCATCATCCGCATCACGGTAAATAACTGTTTCGTACCGGGTATTTTTCTCCAGGAAAGAAAGTGGAATAGTGAAATTCCGTGCCTGCTCATCGCTAATTGCGCCCAGGTAGTAATCCGGTTTGCCTTTCGCTTTCCGCGCCATGATGATATAGTCTCCAGGCTCTGCATCAATCACAACAGTAGTATCCCAATCCACCGGAACATCTTTTATAAACTGGAAAGCATCTTTTTTTGCTTCATAATTTTCCGGCAGGTCCGCTGCCATTTGCAATGGACTATACATCGTTACATATAGCGCCAGTTGCTTTGCCAGCGTGGTATGCACCTGTTCTGTTTTCTTTGGATCATAATAGCTCATCCTGATCTTGAAAATGCCGGGCGTATAGTCCATAGGTCCGCCGATCAGTCGCGTAAATGGCAGGATGGTTTCATGTTCCGGCGGATTGCCTTCGCTCCAGGCGTTAAATTCATTGCCACGTGCAGCTTCGCTGGCCAGCCAGTTGGGATAGGTGCGTTGCAGGCCGGTCGGCCGCGTTGGTTCATGCATATCCACCATAATGTGATAATCGGCGGTCTTCCGGGCTACACGTTCATAATGTTTCAACATCCATTGGCCATCATGATGTTCTCCGCGCGGAATGATGCGACCTACATAGCCCGTTTTGACAGTGTTATAACCAAACTTCTTCATGAAGCGATAAGCAGTGTCCATCCATCTTTCGTAGTTGGTAACGGATGCAGAGGTTTCATGGTGCATGATGATCTTTACATTCCGGGCTTTTGCATATGCGGCAAGCGCTTTTACATCAAAATCAGGATAGGGCGTTACAAAATCAAATACATCTTCTTTCCATTCTCCAAACCAGTCTTCCCAACCAGTATTCCATCCTTCCACCAAAACACCATCAAATCCATTTTTTGCCGCAAAATCAATATACTTCTTCACGTTGGCAGTGTTGGCTCCATGTGGAATTTTAGTAGCATGTGCAGATCCTGCCTTCATACCGCTGTAATCCCAGCTTGATTTGCCTACATGCATTTCCCACCACACGCCTACAAATTTTTGCGGGTGTATCCATGATACATCTTTGATAACGCTGGGCTCATTGAGGTTCAGGATCATCCTGGATGCAATAATGTCTCCTGCCCTGTCGGTAACCATGATGGTCCGCCAGGGTGTCACCGCAGGTGTTTGCAGGTAGGCTTTGTTGCCCACAGCGTCCGGCACCAGCGCCGAATGAAAAACCATTGTTTTCTTATCCAACACCAGGTCCATGGCCGGGTAATTCCTTAACGCCGCTTCATGAATACTGATATAAAGTTTGCCTGCTGTTTTCAGGATCAGCGGAGTTTGCACAGCATTTGTATCAAAAAATGTCTTTGCATGTATTTCCTGCGCTTTGCCACCACCGGTAGCGTCAATGGCACTGAGCGAAGTATGGTAATAGGAGAATTCATTGGAGTCATAATCGCCGGGAATCCAGAAAGCAGAGTGATCGCCCGTCATGGCGAATTCCGTATGCTCCGTCGCAATAATAAAATGATGAAGGCTGTCCTGTTCAGGAAATTCATACCGGAAGCCGATGCCCTCATTAAACACCCGGAATACCAGTTGCAGTTGTATGCCTGAGCCCGATTGATCAAGCAGGCGCAATTTCAATTCCCGGTGTTCATCACGAATCAGCGATTGCTCACCCCATACCGGTTTCCAGGTGGTGTTGCTATACGACGAATCAACCTGCAACACCGTAAATTTTTCAAGGGTAATGGCCGGCGTTCTCAGCGTAAAGCCCAGCCCCGACGGCAGGATGGCCGGCTGATTCTTGTAAAACAATGCATAGCTAACTGCACCGGATGATGCCGGAGTTACTTCCAGCCGCAGCTGATTATTGGGTGAAAAAACGGTGATGGGCGTACCGGCAAATGCGGTTGTTCCTGCCCATAAAAGAGCGGCAAACAGCAATCGTTTCAAAAGCATTTTCGTTCGTTTGAAACGAAAATAATAAAAATGTGTAAAAAGTACACATTAATTTTTAGCGCTTTTCAAACAGCCACCACATCCGCCTGCGCGGCTTCACTTTATAATTGCCGCTGATGTATTTGCCAATGTGTTGCATCGCCTCATCTACGCTATCTGTAACCAGTACAAGGTTCATATCCTCTTTGGAGATAGTACCCTGGCTGGCCATCCATTCACTCATCTCAACCAATGGCTTGTAAAACTCTTTGCCAAACAAAACGATCGGGAACTGTGTAATTGACTTTGTTTGGACCAATGTGAGGGTTTCAAAAAACTCGTCCATGGTGCCAAAACCGCCCGGCATGATGATGAATGCATAGGAATACTTTATCAATAGCACTTTGCGTACAAAAAAATGCTCGAACGTGATCGACTTTTGCATGTACGGGTTTGGCTTTTGCTCAAATGGCAGTTGGATATTGCAGCCCACCGACATTCCGCCATTTTCAAACGCACCCCGATTGGCTGCTTCCATAATTCCCGGTCCGCCACCCGTCATCACGGTTAGTCCCAACTGGCTGATCCGCTTTCCAATCTCCCTTGCTTTTTCATAATACGGATGATCTTCCTTAAACCGCGCAGAACCAAATACCGTAACGCAGGGACCCACAAAATGGAGTGTCCGGAATCCTTTGATAAACTGCATAAATACCCGCCATGCGAATCCCAACTCATAACCCCGGCTTTTAGGCCCGTCCAGGTACACCTGCTCTTTGGAGGGAATAATCGGTTCTTCGTTTTGTTTGATGCTTGCTTCCATAGTAAACTGTAAATTGCCGTTCAATTTAGGCAATAATAGGCAACGACAGGCGTATTTGTAAACGTTTAACGTTGTCGCATCACATTATCATCTATGCGTATCATTTCTTACAATGTAAATGGCATTCGTGCAGCTATTAAAAAAGGATTTGTAGACTGGTTAAAAACAGATCCTGCAGATGTGATTTGTATCCAGGAAACGAAGGCGATGCGTGACAATGTGGATCACCGGTTGTTTACTGATCTCGGTTTTCACGATTATTGGTTCAGCGCCCAGAAAAAAGGATATAGCGGCGTTGCCGTTTTTACAAAAATTAAGCCCAACCATATTGAGTATGGTACGGGACATAAAGTAAGTGATGATGAAGGCCGCGTATTGCAAGTTGATTTTGACGATGTCCGTTTGATCAATGCTTATTTTCCATCCGGCACTTCCGGTGAACTGCGGCAATCTTATAAATATGTATGGCTGGATGAATTTGGCCAGTACCTGGATAAAATTAGAACTACTTTTCCCAAGCTCATTCTTTGCGGGGATTATAATATCGCCCACCAGGAGATTGATATTCACGATCCAAAAGGAAATAAAAACTCCTCTGGCTTTCTGCCGGAAGAGCGGGAATGGATGAGTAGCTTTTTGGGCAACGGCTGGGTGGATACATTCCGGACCTTACATCCTGAACCTCACCGCTATAGCTGGTGGAGCCAACGTTTTCCCTCTGTAAGATTGCAAAATAAAGGCTGGCGCATCGACTACATAAATGTTACAGAACCTCTAAAAAACCAGGTGAAAGACGCAGAAATCTACCCGGATGTGCTTCATTCCGATCATTGCCCGGTATATTTAGAACTTGATTTGAAATCGCCGCGAAAGAAATGATTTAGGTGAAACAGGCGGCAATTGCCAACGAAAAAATACTGCATGCTCATTGCACTGATCGTAGGAGTAATTATCGTTATCCTGTTCGCCTCATTGCGGTCTATGACAATCCATAGCCAGAACGCAGAAACACTCCGCCATCTTCAAAAGACCATCCACTCATTAAGCGATGCCGTTCATGAGCTTATTCGCCAACAACAGTCGGCAAAAGAACCTCCACCAGTATCAAGTTCCTCCATCGCCGAACAGCCTGAGCCGGTTGCTTCAGAGGAAACGCCGGAATCCACGATCGCTGAAGAACCGGTAATAGCGCCCACGTTGGTACCGGAACCAATCACCCATGCAGAACCAGCTAAAACCTCCTCCCGTCGGGATCTCGAAAAATTTATTGGTGAAAATGTTGCCAACAAAATTGGTATCGGGGTATTTGTTTTGGGTATCGCTTTCTTTATCAGGTATGCAATTGATAAAAACTGGATTGGTGAGGCGGCCAGGGTTTTGATTGGAGGCATTGCAGGGATTATCCTATTGACCATTGCACACCGCTTCCGCAACACTTACCGCTCATTTAGCTCTGTACTCGTAGGTGGCGCGCTAACCGTTTTTTATTTTAGTATCGGGTTTGCATTCCATAATTATCATCTCGTAGGACAAACAGCTGCGTTTCTGCTGATGGTTGGCGTTGCGGCGCTGGGTGTTGTTTTTTCATTATGGTACAACCGCCAGGAGCTGGCCTTGCTGGCCACCATTGGTGGATTTATTACACCGTTTCTGGTGAGCACAGGCAACGGTAATTACGTAGTGCTGTTTACATATCTCCTTATACTTAACAGCGCAATCGTTACGCTATCGTGGTTTAAACGGTGGCCGCTCATCCGTATGGCAGGACTAGTATTTACTATCGTGATCTATGGAGCCTGGATGGTAGTTGGTATGTGGGCCGAACAGGGCGCTTTCCCGGCAGCAGGGGGATTTCTTTTCGCTACACTCTTTTTCTTTCTATTCCTCGCTATGTTCACCATCAACCAGTTTCGCGAAAAGTCAAAATTCTCAGCAGCTGATTTTGTGCTGCTCCTGCTTACAAACACCATGTATGCGTGGGCAGGCTATGTTTTACTGGACGAATTGCGACCGGAGTTGCAAGGGTTCTTTTTATTGGGATTGGGCAGTTTAAACCTGCTTATCGCAATCAGCTGTTATCGTCAGCAAAGAGTAGATCGCAACTTTACGTTACTATCCATCGGACTTGGTATTGGATTCCTTTCTATTGCCATACCTGTATTATTCACTAAAAACCTTGTTGGATTGTGCTGGGCATTTGAGTTGACCATCCTGTTCAGCCTTTACCTGAACACAGGGATGAAGCTCCTTAAAACAGCAACAGATCTGCTTACAGCACTAGTGATTGGGAATATCGTCTTTTCCTGGGCGGGATATTATGGTAATGCTTACGATTTCCTGGACTCCGCCCGCGAAACGCATCTGCTGGTACCCGTCGTTTTTAATACAGCATTCATTACTGCGTTTTATGGGTGTGCAGCTCTTTTTATTTACAAACGCCTGCTAAAGCGTGACAGAACGGATGCAAACCGGTTGTCTTTGGTTTCGTTGGCTGCTGTTTTACTGGCTTTTCTTACGGGAGCGATGGAGATCGGGTACCAGTTTGCCAATCGTTTTGCATTTGGAGGCCTGACGTTTACCTACCTGCGGCTGTATGCATTCCTTTTTGTGACTGTGTTGGTTTTGATAAATCGTAAAAAGAACTGGAATTACCTGCTCACGTTCATCTGCCTGTTATTTTATCTGGTTACGGTGGTTGTAGAGAAAAATACCTTGTTGTGGTTGTTGGACCAGGACAAGGCTGCCTGGTTTATGGCGCATCCTGTAGCAAGTTTGCTGTTGTTAGGAAATCTTGCATGGGTGGCTTTGTTGCTGAAAACTGAAGATGCCCGGAGAAAGCGTGAAGGAAGCTGGTGGCTGGCTGGCATTTTTGTATTTATCCTGAGCATGGAATTACAGCAGGTGTTTATATGGCTCGCCAATGGATCCGATAGGCATAGCGGTTATTGGGAAAATCTCTTTTCAAAAGCAGGACTTAGTATTCTCTGGGCCGTTTGTTCATTTGTAATAATGTGGTTGGGGATGAGGGGGCAATTCCGCCCGCTCCGACTGGCCTCACTGGCACTGTTCACAATAACATTAATAAAACTATTTGCGTACGATATAAGTGATATGCAGCCGGGAGCCAAGATAGTAGCATTCCTGTTGTTGGGAATTCTCCTGCTCATCGTATCCTTTATGTACCAGCGCTTGCGTAATATTGTGATGGACAACAAAATTCCGGAGGAGAAATGATCATTTATAACGTAACCAACAAAGTTGCTCATGGCATCCACAGGCAATGGCTGAAATGGTTGCAGGAAGAACATATTCCTGAAGTGCTGGCTACTGGTTGTTTTGGCGCGGCAACGGTATTACACCTGGTAGAGGCAGATGATGAAGACGGAATTACCTATGCAATTCAATACCAGGCGCCGGATATGCAACATTATGAACGGTATCTTTCCGAATATGCTGAAAAATTACGAGCGCAATCGTTTGAAAAATGGGGTAGCCAATTCATCGCGTTCCGTACATTAATGCGTGTTGTGAATTGAGTGTGAAAAATAAATATTTACTGAAACATCAATGCGAAAACAGTTGTATATTCCGCGCCTTATCTCAATTTCATACAATTTTGCAAATCGCTGAAAGCCAATACTGGCAAGGGTTTCATTAAATTGATCAAATTTCATTTTTCCTTCTGGCGCGTCAAACCGTGACCCGTTGCGGGTTTCACTGCTTTTTTTATTTTTTCTATATCGATTAAATTTTTCCCGGTATCAAAAACGGTATAATTTTGTCGCCGTTACTGAAATCCATAAAAATATACATCATGAACAAAGCCGAGTTAATTACCAAGATTTCTGACGATGCAGGTATTACTAAAACACAAGCCAACGCCGCACTGGATTCATTTGTGGAGGCGGTAACCAAAACCCTTAAAGCAGGAGATAAAGTGACCCTGGTAGGTTTCGGTACATTTTCAAAATATCAGCGCAAGGCCCGTAATGGACGTAATCCCCGCACCGGCGAAGTGATCAAGATCAAGTCTCGCAAGGTAGCTCGATTTAAGGCTGGTAAAGAACTGGCTGCAAAGCTCTAGTAGCCGGCAAACCCTTTGAAAGCTCCATTCCTGCAAGCGGAACGGGGCTTTTTCATTACAAATCGTATTTTCGCAGAATTAATAACAAAAACAAATAATATGGGAAGAGGTGATAAAAGAACCGCAAAGGGAAAACGTTTTAAAGGCTCATTTGGTAAAAGCCGCCCTGCGGTTTCTCCGGCTGTAAAGAAGAAAACAGCCGCCAAGAAGAAAAGCGCCTGATCGTACAACTAACGAAACGATACTGGAATAACCCGCCTGCTTTGCTGGTGGGTTATCTTTTTTTAGGGAGCCAGCCGTTCAATGATCCAGTTTCCGCTTTCCTGCAGCGTGTATTGGAGCCTGTCGTGCAGGCGGCTGGGTCGCCCCTGCCAGAACTCCATAATAACCGGCTTTACGATATACCCACCCCAATAGCCCGGGCGTTCGGGTTTACTGCCTACTTCCGCCTCCACACGTTTATATTGCTCATCCAGCCATTCACGGCTTTCAATTACATGGCTTTGGGGCGAAACGATTGCGCCCACCTGGCTGCCGGTTGGCCGGGAATGAAAATAAGTATCACTTTCCGAGCCTGGTGTTTGGGAAACAAGCCCGGTAATTCGTACCTGTCGCTCCAGTTCTTTCCAGAAAAAAACCAGGCAGGCTTTAGGATTTTCGGCGAGATGCCGTCCTTTTAAACTCTCATAATTCGTAAAAAAGCGGAAACCTTCCGAGTCCAGGCCTTTTAGCAGCACGATGCGTGCCGAGGGCGCCCCATCCGCGGAGGCTGTGGCCAGCGTCATCGCATTTACTTCTTCTATATCGGAATGAATAGCCTCGTCCCACCACTGTTGAAACTGACGGATGGGATCGGGAAAAACATCATGTTCGGAAAGCGTCTTTAACGCGTAATTCTTGCGGATTGAAGCGATATTGTCCATGTTGCAAAGCTACAACATGCAGGAATTTGAACAGATGAGAATAATCATGTCCTAACCCTGGCGCGACCGCATTAACTGGTCCCGCTCTTCTGATACCATATTCAACATGCTCTCCAGTTCGCCAATGCGCTTGATCTGTCCTTCCAATCGCTTGTTGGCATCCGAAACGTCCTGCAGATCATTATTCAGTTCTTCCAGGTAATTAACCCGTTTCTGCAACTGCTGCCGCTGCAGCGTTACTTCGCGAAGTTGCTCCTCCACATCATTCACCTGCAACTGTAACTCGCGATTTTCCATTGCAAAAGCGTTCAACTTGATGCGCTGTTCCTCATGATCCCGTTGCAGCTTTGCATAACCTTCTTTTAATTCATCCAGTTCCAGGCTCGCCGTACGAGATATGCTTACCTGCTGCTCCAGCTTATGCATCTTATCCTGCAACGCGTTAAATTCTGTATAGGCATTGTCCAGCATCGAGCTCATTTCCTTTGACAAATGTGCCGTGCGGCGAACATGCCCCAACTCCTGCTCCTTTTGCAGCAACTGCGCCTGTAAATCTTGCACCTGGCCCGACAATTCTTCATTGTCCCGCAACACAACCGTGGCTTTTTCTTCAGATTCCCTCAGCAAGTCCAGTTGGTCCAGCAGGCGATTGATCCGATCATTGTGATCAGACAGGTTTAGTTGCGCCTCGCGGAGTTGTTCGTAGTAACTGCTCTTCGCATCTGCCACGGCTGGTCTCGGTTCTTTAGCCACCGATTCCAGGTCTGCCTGCAGCTTTTTATTCAGTCGACGTGTTTCTTCTGCCTCAATGGTTAAAATGGAATTATTTTCCTGCGAATGCTCCAGGTCGTTCCGCAATTGAGCAAGTTCTTTATCCTTCACTTCCATTTCATTGAAATATTTCATCTTCCACTCGTTAAACTGGGGGTTCGACTTTTTATGCTCCTGCAGCGTAGCACGCAGGTTGCGACGGGATATAATGAAAAAATGAATGGTAATGCCAAGGATAAGTGCTCCAAGCATCAGCACGATGATCTCAATCAATGTCAGGGATAGGGTTGGCATAACGGCGGAACTGTTTCTGAAACTATTAAAAATCGGCTAAATAGCCGTCAATAGTTTTTCACAGGTGGGGTAAAAATGCGACTGCAAGATAACAGCTCCTACGAATTATAAAATAGGAAATCTACGATACTAGCCTTTTACCAGCGTACCTACTTTTTCCCCGGTTACCACGCGGCGCAGATTCCCTTCCTTATTCATGTCGAAAACGATAATAGGAAGGTTGTTTTCCATACATAACGTAAAGGCTGTCATGTCCATAACCCTTAAATTCTGGGAAAGGCACTCCTGGAAAGTAATTGTATTATAACGCGTTGCAGTGGGGTCTTTTTCGGGGTCGGCGGTATAAATTCCGTCTACCCGGGTACCCTTCAGGATCACGTCTGCATTGATTTCAATAGCCCGGAGTGAACCGGCGGTGTCTGTTGTGAAATAGGGATTTCCCGTACCGGCGCCAAAAATTACGACACGGCCCTTTTCTACGTGGCGGATCGCCCGGCGGCGGATATAGGGCTCTGCGATCTGCTCCATCTTAATGGCGCTTTGCAGACGCGTATATACCCCCACACGCTCCAGGCCAGCCTGTAAAGCCATGCCATTGATCACAGTGGCAAGCATTCCCATATAATCACCATGGGCCCGTTCAATACCGGTATCCGCCTCATTCATGCCTCGGTAGATATTTCCACCGCCAATTACAATCGCTACCTGTACGCCCAGGTCGGTAATGGATTTGATGTCCTGCGCATACTGCGCAATCACATCAGTATCAAAACCAAAACTTTTATCGCCCATCAGCGATTCACCGGAAAGTTTGAGGAGAACTCGTTTGTATTTGGGAAGCATACAGGTACCGTTTTGCAAGCGCGAAGATAGGGGAATTTAGACGTTGCACGCAGTAGTATTACGCCCGAAAATACCGATTTGCACCAACTGTCAAAACCAGATTGAAACAACATTCGTAGCTATCATCACAAGCAACCAAAATGAACGCACTTGCCATTTTTACCAACCGGCTTGCGTCCTGTAGCGACCAAACCGGTCAGCTGCTGCAACAGCAAGCCATCAAGCGATTACGTGCAACTACAGACCTGGCAGATGCCGATCGTTATGTATTTTACTGGGATAATATCCGGCTTAGCGATGCCTGGGACAATGACCTGTATAATAAATTCCTGCAGTCGGGAACCTGTTTTGGCTCCAGGCTGGGCACAGCCTTTGAACGACTTTTTCAACAACGTTACCAGCAGGTGAGCATGATTGGCCTGAACCGCTTTCCTGTAACCAACGCACTGCTTGACGATACCTTTTCGCTGCTGCGCATGCACGATGTAGTCGTTGGCCCGGCAGCAGATGGCCGTCTTTACCTGCTGGCGTGCAGCCGCTATATTCCTGAACTATTTTCCCTTGAGTCCTGGGGGACAACGGAAAGCTACCCTCAGCTTGTAAAGCGACTGGAAGAGCTGCAATTACGGTGGCATGCAATGCCAGTGCTTCGGGACCATCCGGAAGGGGTTTTTGATATTCCTCCGCTGGTTTCCTGGTAGGCTATTCAGATAAAAAAAGGGCTGCAAATGCAGCCCTTTTTAAAAATATAATGTGCTGGATTAACCGAGCGCTACACGTTTGAATGCAGTTACGGTTACACCGCCATTTTCTTTCAGGTAGTCACCTACAGATTTACCGGCGTCTTTTACAAATGCCTGGGCAGTGAGTGTTTGCTCTTTGAAGAATGCGCCCATTTTGCCTTCGGCAATCTTGGCGAGCATATCATCCGTTTTTCCTGCCATCTTAGGATCCTGTTTCATCAATTCCACGATGATATCTTTTTCCCGTGCAACCACTTCTGCCGGAACACTGGCAGCATCAATCGCTACCGGGTTCAATGCAGCAATTTGCATGGCGATATCCTTGCCTACTTCCGGGGCATCTTTATCAAGACCCACCAGTACACCGATACGGTAAGCACCGTGAATATAAGAAGCTACATAAGGAGCTTCTACACGCTCAAATTTTGTAACACCGATCTTTTCGCCAATGCTGGCCAGTTTATCATTCACCAGTTCAGCTACAGTCAGGTCACCGGCTTTCGTATTCAGCAGTTCATCCAGGCTCTTCACATTGTTGTTGATTGCAGTATCTGCGATCAACTGGCCAAACGCTACGAAATCTGCATTTTTAGAAACGAAGTCGGTTTCGCAGCTTACGCATACAACGATACCGGTTTTGTTGTCGGCAGTTGTTTTTGCAATCACTACACCTTCTTTTGCTTCACGGTCTCCACGTTTTGCGGCAACCTTCTGGCCTTGCTTACGCAACCAGTCGATAGCGGCTTCAAAATCACCATTGGTCTCCGTCAGGGCCTTACGGCAGTCCATCATTCCGGCGCCGGTAGCCTGGCGAAGTTTATTGATATCAGCTGCACTGATAGTTACTGTGCTCATTAGAAATAACTTTATTAAGATTAATAATTAGCAGTTGATCCTGGTTATTGTGCGTTTAGCGACGTGCGCCACCACCACGTTGTCCACCACCGCTGTTGCCAGTTGTACGACGACGTTGTCCGCCGCCTGCACCTGCGCCACCGCCGGTACGACCAGCACCACGGGAACGGCCACCACGACCGCCCTCAGCCTGAGCTTCTGCTTCCAGGCGGGCTGCTTTCTTTTCTGTATCATCTGCATTTACATCTTCCACATCTTCATCTTTAGCGGCCTGGCGTTCAGCAAGACCTTCTGCAATTGCAGCAGTGAGATAGTTGGTGATGATTGCGATGGATTTGGTAGCATCATCATTACCCGGGATCGGGAAATCTACCTTGTTCGGATCGCAGTTGGTATCTACCACACCAAATGTGGTAACACCCAGGCGTTTTGCTTCGGCAAGACCGATGTGCTCATGCCCGATATCTACGATGAACAGCGCTGCAGGAACACGGCCAAGCTGGGCGATACCACCCAGTACTTTTTCCATTTTTTCCTTATCGCGGCTCAGGGTAAGACGTTCTTTTTTAGTGATGCTGTCAAAAGAACCATCGCCCAGCATTTTTTCAATGCTCTGCATCTTCTTCACGCTCTTACGAACGGTGTTGAAGTTGGTAAGCATACCACCCAGCCAACGCTCGGTAACATAAGGCATGTTTACGCGCTTTGCGCATTCTGTAACGATGTCTTTCGCCTGCTTCTTGGTACCTACAAACAGGATCTTCTTTCCGCTGCGGGCAATCTGCTTCATGGCAGCCGCAGTTTCCTGGAGACATTCAACTGTCTTGTTCAGGTCGATGATATGAATACCTTTCTTCTCAGCAAAGATGTAAGGTAACATCTTGGGATTCCACTTCTTCTTGAGGTGACCGAAGTGAACACCTGCTTCAAGAAGCTGCTGTTGCAAGGATGTATTGTTTTCCATTTATTTGAGCTTTGGGCGGCCGTTTGCAGCGGCCCGCTTTTTAAAATTTTGTTTTTAATCCCGGCAGCAAAAAGCCAAAGGCCATTTGCCGGCAGTACATTAACGCTTGGAGAACTGGTAGCTCCGACGCGCCTTTTTGTGACCGAATTTTTTACGTTCAACAGAACGCGGATCACGTTTGAGCAGTCCGGCCGCTTTCAAAGCAGGACGGAAATCCGGGTTCAGATCAACCAATACGCGGGAAATACCCAGCATAGCAGCCTCTGCCTGGCCCTTCAGACCACCACCGGCAGCATTGATCTTTACATCAAACTTGTTCAATACATCAGCTGTTTTCAGCGGACGCTCTACCTGGTTTTGCAGGTACACCAGCGGAAAGTATGTTTTGTAGTCTTTGTCGTTAACCGTGATTTTGCCATCACCTTTTGTCAGGAATACGCGCGTCACAGCTTCTTTACGACGACCCACTCCGTTCTTTTGTTTTTCCATTGTTTTATTTATTTAGCGGCGGGTAATTTAGAATTTAAGATCTTTTGGTTGTTGTGCAGTGTGCGGATGCTGATCACCAACATATACAAACAACTTTTTGTACATCTTGCGACCCAGGCGATTCTTCGGAAGCATACCTTTTACAGCACGCTCAATTACTACTTCCGGGCGACGTTTGATCAGGCTTGCAGCTGATTCTTCTTTCAAACCACCAGGATAACCGGTATAGTGGTCATACACTTTCTGATCCAGCTTGTTACCAGTCAATACAACTTTTTCTGCATTGATTACAATGATATAATCACCAGTGTCAACGTGGGGCGTGTAAGAAGGCTTGTTCTTACCACGCAAAACCGCGGCAATCCGCGAACACATGCGGCCTACGGTTTGATTAGTACCGTCCACAACATACCAGTTGCGCTTTACGGTAGCCTCGTTCGCATGTTTGGTAGTGAAATGTAGTTTACTCATTTTGTTTTTTACTTTTTACCGGCGCTTACTGCACCCGGTAGTTAAAAATGACAACCCGGCTATCCCCGGACTGTCCCTTTTTGGGGTCGCAAAGATAACTACGGGCAGGTTCATAACCTACATTTTACCACGGTTATTTTAAACCAACCTCTGCAAGTAATTGATTTTCAATAAAAAAATATTCTTCTTTTTTTCGAGGTCATTTCTCAGCTGAAAACCAGGTTGTCAACTCCCGGTTAAAAAAGTGAGAGTTGCGCCTGGCGGGCCACCGCTTTTCCGATTTGATAAACAGGCGTTTCTTCATAGCGGGACGCTACAATGATCTTTGCCAGGTGCTGGTGGGGTTTGAAGAGTTCATGCACCACCTCCGGTGTATTGTTATTCCCGGAAAGATGAGACAGGAATAAATGGCTTAATTGACGGCCGCGGTGCTCCAGGAACAACTCCAGCGCCTGGCGGTTGGAAATATGCCCCTGCCCTCCGCTAATCCGTTTTTTTAACGGATATGGATAGGTCCCTTTCCAGAGCATGTCTTCGCAATAGTTTGACTCCAGGAAAACAGCATGGCATTGTTTGAAATGACTGATCACCTCGCGGGAATGATGACCGATATCAGTAATAACACCCACGTGAATGCCGTCACAGGAAATCATAAAACTATGAGGATCAACCGCATCATGAGCTTTCCGGAAGGGTTTCACCACCAACCCGCCCACTTTTACCGGCTTGTTGGCCACAAAAGATCGAACCCATTGCGCATCCAACTGCAGCCGACTGTGCTGTAGCGTGAGATTTGTAATATATACAGGTAATTCGAATTTCCTGACCAGGCTGGCCAGTCCGCTGATATGATCCGTATGTTCATGTGTAATAAAAACAGCGCGCACGCGGCTCATTTCCAATTGGAGACGACGCATCCGCTTCTCAATCTCCCGGCAGGAAATACCGGCGTCCACCAGGATCGCCTCCTGGCCATTTCCAATATAAAAGCAATTCCCATTACTCCCCGTATTCAGCGCAGCTACCTGAAGCATACACCGAAGATACTTGAATTGAAAAAGAAACAATTCACCGTAAAAAATCAACTGGAAATATCCGTAAATGAAGTGCTTCCCCTAATCCATTGAACGTACAAAAACCGTATCGAGCGTTGCTTTTGTAATAGGTTGAGAAACAGGAAGCGACTGCGGCTTTGGCAATACTGCACGAGGTTTTTCCTGCCGGGTAAGACACTGATACGTAATCAACGCATAAATTCCGACAAGAAAGAGTAGTAACTTCATTTTCGCAGGTTGGATGGACAAAGCCGAAAGAATTGTGCCATGATTGAAAATCGTGGATATCATGGCATTATTTTTTAATGACTTGGAACAAATACGCCGTTTATGCAGCAGCAAAAAGCATGGAGTGTTCTCAACTTCCTGAGCCTTATTCTTCATATCACACTTGCCTATCTGACGCAGGTGAAGCTGATCAACCAGCAGGACGTAGCCCAGGTGTCTGATCAATACGTATCGCTTTTTACACCGGCGGGCTTTACTTTCAGCATTTGGGGAATTATTTACGCAGCGCTGTTGTTGCTTTGCCTCTACCATTTGGTAAAGGCCTTTAAACGTGATCCCGATCACCCGGCCAATATTGATACCCGGCGCATGGGGCCTTTCTTTTTTCTTGTTAACCTGGCCACAGCGGGCTGGCTGATCGTTTGGACCCGGGGAATGATCACTGAATCACTTGCGCTGATTGTGTTTCAGTTGCTCGGGCTCATTGCAATTCATGTACGGCTTGGGTTGTATAATCCCTTGCAGAACGCCTCTTCCAAACTGGCCACGCAACTACCATTATCTATCTGGCTGGGTTGGATATCCGTGGCCACGATTGCCAACACAAGTATTTATCTCGTTTTCAAAAGCTGGGATGGTCTTGGCTATCCCGCTACTACCTGGATGCTTATTATTACTTCCGTTGCCCTATTGCTTGGTGTATTGATGATTACATTGCGCCGCAACGCCTACTTCGGACTGGTGATTGCCTGGGCTTTTTACGGCATTATCAGTAAACTGCAAAGCGCGGATGCAACAGGCTACAATACTATTATCCGGCTGTGCTGGGCAGGCATTGCCCTGCTTATCGTGCTGGCGCTGATCCGGATGGTGATCAACATTCGCATGCAGAACAAACCCGCGCTTTTCCCCGCGCAGGAAGGGCCATTGAAATAAGAAATCAGAATTGCTTTTTATCAAATAAGAATGTAGTCAGTGACAAAAGCGGCGGAGCCGCGATGATAATTAATAGCCATGCCCCGGGATTTGTCTGCAGACTTCCAAGCTGCAACAGTAGTCCGAAAGTATAGCATAGAAGAATGAGCAGGTAAATGGCAACGTGCAATGCCGAATGATGTACTACCCGCAGCAACCAGCGCAAACTCCAAACCGCCATCATCCACGCGATACCGATAGCGATAATATTGAAAACTCTCCAGGTGTTGCCTTCCTCCACAAAATAGATGATACCGATAATAAATACCAGCTCGTACACCAGCAAAGACATACGCTTTTGCGAATGCGCGAATGCTTTGGTCAGCAGGTTAGGCATACCGGTTAGCTACCGTTTTGAAGTTGAAAACTTTTGATCTTGTTGTAGAGCGTTTTGCGGTCGATCTTTAACAGTTCTGCGGCCTTTTTCTTATTGAAGTTTACTTGTTGTAAAACAGACATGATCATTTCATACTCTGCCTTATTAGCTGCATTCTTCAACAGATCTTTTTTATCGCCGGTGGCGGCAGCCGTACCTGTATTTACATCGTGCTGTAAATCTGCCAGGGCTTCCACTTCAGCAGGTTGTGCCTGCCCGGTAGTAATTTCCCACGGAAGGGTGCTGGAATTGATCTTTTTTCCTCCGGGTGTTAACAATACGGCGCGGCGGATCACATTCCTGAATTCCCGCAGGTTGCCCGGCCAGGAGTAGTTCATAAACATTTGCAGCACATCATCGTCAAATCCTTCCACTACCTTATCCAGTTCAGCACTCGCCTTGCGCAGGAAAAACTCCGCCAGCGGCAGGATATCTTCTTTTCGCGCCCTTAGGGGCGGAAGGTTAATTGAAAATTCATTGAACCGATGGTAAAGATCTTCACGGAATTTACCTTTACGATAGGCATCCTGCAGATTTTCGTTGGAGGCAACGATGATCCGCACGTCAACATGCATTTCCTTGTTTCCGCCCACACGTTTGAATTTTCGTTCCTGGATCACACGGAGTAATGTTGCCTGCACCTCGGACGAGAGATTTCCTACCTCATCGAGGAAGAGCGTGCCGCCATCTGCCAGTTCAAAATGTCCTTCTTTATCTTGTAAAGCACCTGTGAAGGCACCTTTAACGTGGCCAAAAAGTTCACTGCCCGACAATTCTTTTGATAACGTGCCGCAATCCATGGCAATGAACGGCTTTCCTTTCCGGTTGCTCATTTCATGAATGGTCTTAGCTACCACTTCTTTACCTGTACCGCTTTCTCCATATAGGATAATACTGTAATTGGTAGCCGCAACAATCCCGATCTGATCGTATAATGATTTTGCCAGCGGTGATTTACCCACGTAATAGTCATCATTCTGCGGCACTGCAGGCGTACTCTTGTCTGCCGGTGTTTTAGCCGGGCTGCCTGCTGCTTCCGGCGCTTTATTCATAGCACGTTTTAATACAGCCAGCACCTCATCCGGAATCAACGGTTTGGTGATATAATCAAAGGCACCCAGTTTGATAACTTCAACTGCGGTCTTTATATCGGAGTACCCGGTAATGACCAGGATAACAATATTTGGATTGGCTTTTTTGAGCGCGGATACCATTTCTTTACCATCCATATCTCCCAGGCGGTAATCGCAAATCACAGCATCAAATTTCGATTCCTGGAATTTGGCGAGACCCTTGGCTCCAGTGTAGGCCATATCAGTCTCATAACCATGCTTGGTAAGAAATCGGCTTAATAACATGCACAAGTCCATTTCGTCGTCTACGATGAGGATCCTGTTATTCATACGGAAGGTGTTTGGCTTTTGAAAATTACAATTAATACAGGGTCTAATATAACCGTTACGATTTAATCTGAAATCGTGCCGGATTTGGGAAATTTTTACCTCCCCCGCGTTTTGATTCAGATAAGTTGGCAGCAAAATTGCCGGTTTTTTTACGCGACAATGACAATTAGTATAGCATAACTACACCTTTCTTCATGACCACCCCTCTCTCAAGCAAACCGAAAGCCCTGATTATTGATGATGAAACTGATATCTGTTACCTGTTGAGTAATATCCTGAAACAGAAAAGTATTCCATCAGCATTTGTAGGTAGCATTACCGAAGCCGAGCGCCTGTTGGACGTTTCGGAGGACGCTTTTCCGCTTATTTTCCTCGATAATCACCTTCCCGACGGATTGGGAGTTGACTACCTTGGTGACCTGCGCCAGCGCTATCCTGCCACGAAAATTGTAATGATAACCGCACACGACACCGCTACCGACCGGGAACGGGCACAGCGCCAGGGTGTTGACTGCTTCATCAGCAAACCCTTCAGTAAAGATTTAATTTTCAAAACGATCGAAGAATTAGGCCACGGCTAAGTGTAGAAATTATTCCCCATCGTGGGCAATGTTGAGGAAGATTGTAAAAGTGCTGCCTGCACCCGGCTTACTGTTTACCTGGATAGTTCCCTTATGATTCAGGATTATATTTTGGGTATTTGTGAGACCCAGTCCATGGCCCTTTTGCTTACCGGTGAAATAAGGCTCAAATAACTTGGAGGTTGTTTCACGATCCATTCCGGCGCCATTATCCCGGATCTCGACGATGCACTTATTTCCCTGGTTGCGGGTAAAGATCTCCAGCAAACCTTTTCCCGGCTCCATCGCTTCGATGGCGTTGACAATAATATTCAACAGGGCAACTTTCATTTTCTCCCCGTCAATCCTTATCGGGCAAATATTGCTGTCATAATGCTTCTCCACCCGGATATGGCTCAGCTCAATCCGGTCTGCCGCCTGCTCAAGCGTTTCTTCCACCAGTTGGTTGATATTGGTTTCCCGCATATCCAGTTGCGCAAAACGGGTAGCATTCAGGAGGTCTGCCACCAGCATATTGATCCGGTTGGAGTTACGGGTGATCATATCCAACAGTAATCCGCTCTCTTCGTTGCCGGAAGCGAGATCCCGAAGTTGTTCAGCGGCCAGGGAAATATTGGTTAATGGGTTTCGCACTTCGTGCGCAATGGTTCGTGCGATGCGTCCCGTAGAAGCAAATTTTTCAATGCTACGAAGTTCTTCCAGTTCCTGGTTGGCCATTTTGAGTTCGTCCACGTTCACAGCCAGTTCTCCTTCGGCTTCTTTTACCCGGGCGTTTGACCGGTCTTTGTCTCGTTTTTCGCGGTAGTAGATCATCAGCGAATAGAGAATGGTAATCAGCGCAGTGATCAGCGAGGCTACTGAAACGATGCGTGCGCCGGAAAAAAACCGGGCGAGTTTTGATTTTCGCTCCAGCATTACGCCCTGCTCATCACGTTTGGCCAGTTCAACATAGACCCGGATACTGTCCATCGCACTCTTGTTGACTTCGCGGCCCTGCCGCATTTCATCGGTAATGTTATTGCCGGCCTGCTGAAAAAGAGTGATTGTTCGGTTCATCAGCGAAAACCGGCGATTGATAAGATATTGAAGTGTGTCCAGGTGTTGCAGTCGGGTAAGACTTCCATCGCTTAATGACACCAGTTCCTTATGGGTTTGCATGCCGAGACTGATCCCGGAGCGATACGGCTCCAGGAAGCGTTGATCTTTAGTAAGCAGGTAGCCGCGGAGACCGGTTTCTGCATCCACTACCTCGGCCTTCAACTGCTCCAGCTTATTGATCACTGTATAGCTATGCGTAACGTTCGAGGTTTCATCTACCACCTTACGTACAATGAAGAAAATGAGAAAGTAAGAAATAAGTAAAAGCAGGAAAGCGATGATAAACCCCGACCTCACTTTACTATTGGATAGCGGCATTAGCTTAGTTTTTATCGGCAGCACCTAATAAAACAAAGATGAAGCCGGGAACCCTGAATCGATCATTAAATTTAAGAATTCAGGCCCAATACCTGCCCTAATAAAAAAAGCCAGCTGTAGTCAGCTGGCCCGGATCACACACCTCACGTTACTGTTTGCTAATTGTGCATCCTTGTATAGGGAACCGTCCAAAGAACCCGGTAGATTTCAAAATTTTTCTTCAACAAAAAATGAGTTGCCGCCGAGCCGCCCTTACTTCGTAAAATATGTGCCGTAACACCCATTTAAATTCTTTCTAACGAAATTTTTAGAAAATGGGGAATTTTTTCATCATTCCCGGTGTATGAAAGCCGTTCTTGTTTAATTGCTAACTTCCAATTTCAAAACAGGCAAAATGGCAACACATGATCTTGGTCGCTCCGTGTTTGGAGACCCGGCAAATAGCGGCAGGCTGATGACAATCGCGGAAGCGCAGGCGTTGTTGAACGACTGGGTGCCGAATGAAAAATTACAACTGCATATGAAGCAGGTAGCAGCGGTAATGAAAGCGTGGGCTATTCAAAAAGAGGGCGCGGATGAAGCAACAGCACAAAAATGGGAACTTGCCGGTTTATTGCATGATGCAGATTGGGAAAAATACCCGGACCAGCATTGCAGGATCATTATTGAAGAGCTTGAAAAAAGACAGATTGATCCAGAGGTAATTCATTGTATCGCCTCTCACGGTCCTTTTTATTTTGGTGTAGAACCCGTGTCCAGGATGGATAAGATGATCTATGCCATTGACGAACTTTCGGGATTCATACATGCGGCGGCCTTGATCCGGCCTACGGGTTATGAAGGGTTGGAGGTAAAGAGTGTGCTGAAACGATTGAAAACACCTTCTTTTGCGGCGCAGGTGAGCCGGGACGATATTCGTGATGCAACTACGCGGGCGGAGGTGCCGTTGGAAGAACTGATTGATTTCATCATCCGCGTACAACGCGATATGGAATAAAAAATGGTGAACAGTTTCCTGTTCACCATTAAAACATTTGTGTTGTGCTGCCAGGCTATTGCCGGTCAGGATATAGAATAAGTAAGATTATATTCATCCAGCATAATGGTATGCGTGCCGGCAGAGATGTCGATGTTGGCGCCGTCCGGATCGCTGTCGCCGTTGCGCCATTTTACAGTACCACCGCCATTTTCACCATATTGATAGCCCCAAACGCCTTTTTCCACGATAAACTTAAACTGGGAAGCGGCGGCGATGGTGACTGTAACCATCCATTTGCCGTTGCCGAGATAAGTCATTTCCGGAAGTGCTGCAGAGGGTGAGTTGTTCCATCCGCCCAGGGCTGGATCACCGCCCACCAGGAATACTTTTCCCTGCGTGGTGCTATACTTTATATTTTTTACATCGCTGGCATCAAAAAACGCGCGCATCAGACCGGTTGGGGCTGAGTTTACCACGTTAGACAGCGAGCCATCGTCAACCTTCAGGATGTTGGTGCCAGCCGGACCAAACCATTTGTCGTTATTGGCGCCTGAGTTGTTCCAGTCGTTACCATCATGGAATTTAAATTCGTCGCCATTGGCCATGTTGGCAAAGGCAAGAAACCGGTTTACACCCAGGTAAGTCATTTTGGTTGCTGTGGAAGGCGACCATTGCGAAGGTGTTTGAAAAGCACCTACCAGTCCAAGCACACCCCTGGTGCCTGTGAAGCCGGTTTGCAGATAGTATTTCATCGTGTTAAGGTCTACGGTAACCCGATAAACTCCATCAGCGGGCACATTGATATTATTTCCACCACCGGCAGTAGAAAGATTGCCGGAAGTGCCTCCTCCATCTGCATCACCATAAATAGTGATGGTGGGTGATGACCAGTCGGTATTTTCTGAAAGGAATTTAAACCCTGAACCGGCTACGGTCATTTTTGCATAGATGAAAAATACACCCGGGTTCTTTGCATCTTCAATAAGGCGGTCAGCCAGCGGCGGGTTCCATCCTGCTGGTGAACTGCCTCCTACGAGGTAAAGTTTTACTTCACGAAGTATAGATAATGTATTGACATAGCTGGCGTACTGTTTCCATGTGCCCCCGGTTCCAACTACCGTCCAGTATAATGTTGTAGGCAGCGAAAGGTTAGTCTGGCCATGCGCAGCTAACGAATCGCTGATGGCTTTATATGAAATAGTTGCAGTTGTATCTGCAGGTGCGACATTGGGATTAAGCGTAAATAGTGGTGCATTAAAATTGCTATCAAGGGTAAACAACACTTTATAGGTTATCACCGGATTTCCTGCAGCAGGTTTTGATCTTGTCCATCTAAAAACAAGGTTTGACGTGGTGGAATTAGGATTAATCGTAACAGGCGCAGTGGACGATTCCGGTGCCAGCAAAAGAAATGGTGAGGCACCGTCTTTCATCCTTGTTATTTTAATAAGGAACGGAGTTTGTGC
This sequence comes from Bacteroidota bacterium, assembly GCA_048498035.1. Lineage (GTDB taxonomy): Bacteria > Bacteroidota > Bacteroidia > Chitinophagales > Chitinophagaceae > CADEDV01. Next base: position 122,670 of record JBEHYT010000009.1, read on the forward strand.
TAAAATAGTAACGTCACCATTCGTTGCTTTTACGCTCCAGATAAGATCGGATACGGCTCCATCTGCCACTGATTTCGCCTTTAGCGCATCATCCAGTTGCTTTTGGGTAAATGACACAGATGTTGCAGCCCCGGCGTCAAAGGTCATAAACGGCGAATCGAAATTGCCAGTAGACCGAAGGGCGAATACTACCTGGTACGTGGGCATCGTGTTAAGACCCGGTTTTGCCGCATTCCAGCTAAAAGTAACGGCAGCGTCAGGTGTTCCACCATTCAATACTATAGATTGACTGGATACAGGCGTTGACAGCGTAAAATCTACCAGGCCTTCACCCGTAGGATTATTTCCCATAAATTCGGTCTTCTTGCATCCGGCAAGGAGAACACATCCTACTGCTATAATTGAAAGAATATTTTTCATGCTAAGCGACATTTAGCTTTATTAGATTTATTTCATAATTGTAAATACAACCTCTGCTTCCGAAGAAGACACCGTTGAGGGTACTCCATTTACGTCGAGAACGGTTCCATTAAACTTATATGTAAATTTTTTCAGCGTTTTTCCTGCCGGTGGTGTAAACGAACGGCTGGGCACAAAAGCGCCGGTCCAGATGGCCGGAGATACAATGTGTGAAACCGGCACCGTAAGGGGTGAACCTACCTGCGTGTTATCACTGTCAAACACTGTAAATGTTACCGATGTAGGCGTCATGCGTTGTTCTGCCAGCGTTACTCCAAGACTCTGATCAAAATTGGCAGAAATAACATCATCGGATCCCACCTTTGCCGGAAAAATGCGCAGCATTGTAGGCAGGAATGTGAGCGGGTCAAAAGCAAATGGTTTATAATCCGGGGTTTGGGCGCTTCCGTCCTTTTTCTTTACAAGAAAGCCAAAGTCTTTCAACTGGCTGGCCGGTCGTCCAAACAAAATAGTGCCCGTAAATGTAAAACTCCATTTGTTAACGCCTGCTGATGTCATCTTCGCGGCATCCGATGAATTGGTCCAGCTGCCATTGACAAGACCATCATTGCCTCCACCTGAAACGTTGCTGAAAATCCAGATATAAGCATCTGCGGCTCCGGCCATACCCGTTCCCGAAACATCAATAGTAAGTGTTACCTGGTCTTCTGCAGTGAAGGACGCCGGTACAAATGTTGGGTTCTGGGCTTTGAGGCCTAAAGAAATAAGTGTTATCGAAAGAATTACTACTATTTTTTTCATACCGGCTGCTTTTATTGTTTAGTGAATTCATAGGTATAAACGATCAATACCTTGCTGTTTGATGCATCAGCTCTTTCTACAGTAACGATTAAAGTGGGGTTGGGCGCTATGCCGTACCCGCCGATGGTAAATTTTTCAGTGGTTGACCCGCTTGTCAATGTTACCACCCTCGGAAAATTTACATCATCCACGGCCCAGTTACCGCTTGCAAGCTTTATAATCTTTGGAGAAGCGCCGGGCGTGGTTGTAAAAGTTGTTGGCTGACCATTAGCAACATCAAGCTTCAATGTAAAATCGGTATAGGGAAACAACGATGTGATATCAAGCTTTTGATAGGGAAAGCCTTTCTCGTATGCATTTTGATCCAATTGTGTTGCCTTAGTTATTTTCCAGGTACCGTTGAGTGAGTTTAACACGTCCCTGCTCTCACCAATAACCTTGTCATAGGATGGTCTGCATGCGGCAAAGGATCCAACGATAACTGCAAACAGGAAAATTTTATTTATTAGTTTCATGTGTTCCTTTTTTTAAAATTAAAAACAACCTCCTTCAGGATTCATTTCAAAAGCGGCGTTGGCATCCTTCTCGTTCTTTGGAAACTGCAGGATAAACCCGGGACAGGTCCAAACCGAGCCTCGACGATCGATATTAGAGCCGGTACGGGCGCCAATGCGTTTAATTTCCTGGGTACGATTTCCCTCACCCACCATTTCCAGTTCGCGTTCTGAACGGGCTGTTGTGATTACAGTTGCCGAACTTGAATTCAGCGGCAGGTTATAAGTAGTACCGCCATAAGCACGGGTAAGAATATCATTTATATCAGTGATTGCTACAGCAAGATTTGCTCCGCCTAACTCAGCACCTGCTTCCGCCCTGATAAGCTTCATTTCTGTAAGATGTACAACAGGGAGATCAAACTGGTTGAGATTGTATTTTGTCAGCGCATTGATTCCCGACTGTAAGGTGTTGCTATACCAGATCTTTCTCTTATCTGTTGCCCTGGCCGTTGCAATTCCGTAAAACTGGTTGGTCAGTCGCATAGTTGGCTGAGCCAGGTCAGACCGGAAATTACCGCGAAGTTCAGAACCGGGTTCGTAGGATCCGGTAACATTTCGAATCACAAAAATTCCTTCAGTGCTCAGACCGGTAGAAAACCGCTTGTCGTATGTGGCATCCAGCATAAATTTATTGCTGGCTATCACCTCGTTTGCATATTTATACGCGTTTGTGAAATCATTTTGTTGAAAATAAACCTTAGCGAGGAACGCCTTTGCAGCCCATTTGGTTGCTGTATAGAATTTGCCTGAAGGCCCCGCATCGGGCAGCAGCCCCTCTGCAGTTGTCAAATCACTTAAAATCTGATCATAAACCTCCTTTACTGTAGATCTCATCACAGAGCCCTGTTCAACGGCAGTGCGAATGGGAATTCCCAGGTGACTGTTGTCTGGAGTAAAACCCCAGGGTTGTGCAAACGCTCTCACAATTTCAAAATGGGCAATACCCCTGAAGAAGAGCGCTTCACCTTGCAATTGATCCTTTGCAGCAGTGGCCAGATCAAGATGCTGGATAACAATATTGGCATCTGCAATTACGCGATACATCTGCTTGTAAAAATCATCGCGCGTCCCGCCAAAGATGGAATTCTGACGCTTGTAAATTTCCGAATAATCGCCAATCAACAGATCACCTTTATACTGATCACCCAGAAGTTCATTGAGCACCTGGTTGCGCCCTCCATAAAACTTGCCGTCGCCAAGCAGCGTATAAATCCCGTTGGAAAAGGCAAGCACATCATTTTCAGTCTGGAATGCATGTTCTTCATCCAACTGCCCTTCGGGCGGACGTTCCAGGAATTTTTTGCACGAACTGATTGACACCAACAACGCAGGAATCAGGATCAGTCCCAGAATATATTTTTTCATATGCATTACTTGAATTGTCGTTAAAAATTAAAATCCGAGATTGATACCGAATACTACAGTACGTTGTGTAGGTGCAGTAAGATAAGTTACGTTCGGACTCAGGTTTCGATCCTGTGCATTTTCAAAATCACGGGTAATTTCCGGATCACCACCAGTGTACTTTGTAAACGTCAGAAGATTATTTCCCGTCAGGTAAAAACGAAGGGATTTTATCTTCCATTTTTTTAGCAATTCAGGACTTACGCGATAAGCAACAGTAAGTTCGCGGAGCCTGAGATAGCTGGCGTCGTGAAGAAACATGGTAGAGTTGAACTGATCTTCACTGGGTACACCGGGATAATTTGTGGCATCCGTAACAAGTCGCGGATATTTGGCAACATCTCCGGGCTGGGTCCAGCGATCCAGGAAGTCTTCCCGGAAATTCCAGAATTTCTTCGACACGCCAAGGAATTGATACTTGCCTGAGTTATCATAAATATCACCGCCAATAACAAAGCTGAATAAAGCTGAAAATTCGAAATGCTTGTAGTCTACCGATGTATTAAAACCGCCAATATAATCCGGCATTACACTTCCAACAAAAACACGATTATTGAGTGAAAAGGTTTTTGTCTGCTTTCCCTGTGCATCCAGCCAGATAGGCAAACCGTCTGCCGGGTCTACACCATAAAAACGAACCAGGTAATTCACACCCAATGGGAGCCCCTCAACAACCCTGGTGTCATTAGTACCGCCACTTACTGCATCCGGGCCCAGTTCCCAGTCCAGCACTTTGTTACGGTTTTTCGAAATATTTCCACCAACAGACCATTTCAGGTTAGCTGTATTAATGATCTTGTAATTCAGGCTCAGCTCCAGGCCCTCATTGAGAATACGGCTGTTGGGAAGATTTCGAACGATATTACCAACACCATTTGAAAGCGGAGTGCCGGGCTCAAGAAGAATATTGCTGGATATTTTGTTGTAGTAGGCCAGTTCACCCGTTACCTTATTTTTAAAGAACGCAAATTCGACTGCCGCATCAAAATTGTGCATGGTTTCCCATTGCAGATCCGGGTTACCAAATCCATTTTCGTTCAGGTACAACGTAGGATTTCCATTATAAGGGGTAGCTCCAACACCGTAGTTAGCATAATACTTACCAGAGCCAATATTCGCATTACCCACAATACCATAACTGGCACGAAGCTTCAGAAAGTTGACAAACGCATAGCGCTCCATAAACTTTTCTTCACTCACCGTCCATGCTGCTGACGCAGCCGGGAAGAATCCGTGTTTGTTGTTGGTTCCGAATTTTGATGACCCGTCTACCCGCGCAGTAAGCTGCAATGCATAGCGATCCTTATAGGTGTAGTTAATTCGTCCGAAAAAGCTGTTAAATGTAAATTCTTCAAGAGCACGCTCCGTGGGCTGCATATTATTTCTTGTCAGCGCCAGCAAACTGTCTTTAATATGCTTATATAAATCCAGGTTCCCGTCCCAGAACGGCTGTCCGCTAAAGGTGCCAATCTCGTTGAACGTATAGGACTTCCGGGCGTAATCCTGCGCCTCGGTACCCAACAGGAAGTTGAAGCGATGGTCGTTACCAATAGAAGTGAGATAGTTCACAGTAACATTACCATTCATATTGTTGCCCCAGTAGGGAAACCGTTTCGCATAGCCTGAATCAGGATTAGCCTGATTAATCCAGTTCGATGATTCATAATTGTCGTCAAAAGAAGTTACATATTCAATAGAGGCATTTGCGCGGATAAAGAGATTTTTTACCGGCTGGTATTCTACTGACAAACCACCGCTAAAACGGTTATCGATTTCCCTGCGGAAAGTTTCCTGGATTCTCCGTACCGGGTTTGCACCGCCGGTAAAATAAGTTCCATCAGGATTATAAACCGGGTAGAAAGGAAGAGCACCGCTGAATACATCACCAATACCGCCGTCCCATGCAGCAGGTACGCGCCTGTTCACTCCACGGTTATAACCCGTAGTTAGCGACAGTTTCAGGTTCGACAACACATTATAGTCCATGTTGAGCCGGGCAGAAATACGTTGATATGAATTGGCTCGGATATACCCTTCGTTATTGCTATAAGTAAGATTTGCAAATGTTTTTAACCTTTTGCCGCCTTGCGTCATGCTCAGGTTGTTCTCATTGATGATCCCTGTTTGAGTCATCAAATCCCACCAGTCTGTATTATTCATTGCTGCATCTGAAAAACTTTGGAAACCGCCGGGCAAATCAGCGTAGCCTGATTTATGATCATTCACCCAGGCCTCCTGGCGTAATTGCAGCCATTGGTCTGTATTTACAAACTTGGGACGCCCGGCTGCGGTGGCAACACCAATACGTGTATTGAAATTAAATTGCGGCTTACCCGATTTACCCCGTTTGGTGGTAATAAGAATTACACCGTTGGCACCCCTTGAACCATAGATACCGGTGGCGCCCGCATCTTTTAAAATTTCTACCGATTCAATATCTGCAGGATTAAGCGAAGAAAGCGGATTCTGATTCATCGCGCCTGCGTTAGTACGTAGAAACTGATCCGAAATGATTGGTATGCCATCCACTACATACAATGGATCACCAGATGCGCTGATAGAGCCAACACCACGGATACGCACTACCGAACCCGAACCTGCAAGACCATTCCCCTGTATAATTTGCACACCCGGTGCTTTCCCCTGCAAAGCAGCTTCGAAACTTGGAACGGGAATGGAAGTCAGTTTATCGCCGCTCACTTTGGTAATTGCCCCGGTTACCTCGCGCCGACGTTGCGTTCCATAACCAACTACCACCACTTCATTCAATTGCTGGTTAGTGGCCGTAAGGGTTACATTGGTAGCGCCAGAGCCTACAGGAACTTCCTGTGTTGCATAGCCTACCGACGAAAAGATCAGGATTTTTACTGAAGATGGAACCACCAGGTTAAACGAGCCGTCTGGCCCGGTCTGCGTTCCTTTCGTTGTTCCCTTGGCAACCACGTTTACACCGGCAATCGCTGATCCATCCTTGGAATCAGTCACCTTACCGAAAACAGTAATTGTTTGGGAAAACGCAAAAAGAGAGAAAAGCAACATCGCGCAAAGCACAGATGCTCTAAGCAGGTTTCTGCGAGGCATAAGCAATCATTATAAGTTTAGCAAATCAGTTCCCCCGAATGCACAATGTGTATCGAGAACACAATGATAAGACTTTTTTAACAACACCAAAAAATATTTTAGGGTTTTTGCAGCCCGCCTGTCAATCCCTGGATCCCGCTTCCCTATTGGGTTTAACAGTCAGTTCATTAAAAAAGGCCGTCGTTAAACAGCCTTTTTTATATATAAACAATATTTAATTTGTTAAAATCGTCCGACAGCCTTAGGTCGCTACCGCCCTGGAAATCCGCTTCCTGAACTGCTTTTTAAGCGCATATAATTTACCCGGCCGGTGAGAAAGATTGGTTTCCATCTCGTTCAAATCCTGTAGCCAATCCTTCACCGCGATCTTTTTCCGAAAATTCCTGCGATCCAGCTTTGTGTCCAGTATTGCCTCGTATAATTCCTGCAATTCCCGGAGCGAGAATTTTTCCTGCAGCAGGTTAAATACCACCGGCATCTCCATAATCTGCTCGCGTAAACGCTCCAAACAGGTATCCAGGATCAGTTTATGGTCAAATGCCAGTTTCCGGATATCATTTACCGAATGCCAGTGCAATTCATCCGTATCTACCTGCAGGTTGTGGTGAAAAATATTAATAAGCGAATAATAAGCCGTGGTAATTACCCTGCCAGAAGGGTGACGGTTAAGACTTCCAAATGTGTGCACCTGTTCCAGGTACAGATCATCCAACCCTGTACGATCTTTCAAAACGCGGTAAGGCGCACTATCTAGATCTTCATCCGGCCGAACCAGGTCGCCCAGCAAGGAATACAACCCTGAAAATTCCTCCAGGTCAGATTTGATCAACAGCACTTTGAGCTCCTTGTTCTCATATCCAAAAATCACACAGTCTACCGATATCGCAATATTGAAATAATCAAGGTGACTGATCTTCTCCGCTTCTGCGGTCTTCAATGATGGTATCCGGGCCATTGAACGTTACTTTTTAGGAAATAGCGTAAAAAACTAAGGTATCAGGAGTTTTAGTGCCAGTTGCCCGCTCTTCGTTTGCAACCGCATCAAATAAGTTCCCGGCAGCAAATTATTGATTTTATCATTAAGCGGAATAATATGCTCGCCGAGTGCCAGGTTGCCACTGTATAAAATGCCAAGGCTGCGGCCCGAAAGATCATACAACGCCACATCCAGCCGGCCCGTTTCCGGCAATGCTACTGCCAACACCGATGCAGGATTACCAGGGTTCGGATAAATAGCCGCCGTAAACTGTTGCGACGGATTGGTAACCCCGCCCACCGGTGTTACCACCGCATTGGAAAGATTCCGGTTGAGGTAAATATGAAATTCGCCAGGCTGAAGCGTTATATTCTGTGAGCCGGCAACAGCAGTTATCGTTCCTCCCTGCAAATAATCATACCAGGTGCCAGGCACCGGAAATGCGATCGCAGTAGTTTGGGCAACCACATCAAAATTGCCAACCACTACCAGGTCAGATGAATCCGTGGCGGTTCGTATCGTCATCCATTTAAAACCGCTGGCCATATTACGGGAAATCGTAGTGCCGTTGGCGATAAAGTCATCCTTATACCAACCGTGCGCCCTTAATTTTCCAAGACTGCTATATATATCATACAGGCGCTTGCGGGCAGTTTGTTGCAAATAATCCCAGCGGATCGGCTTCGCATCTGTTCTACAGTTGCCATTGATACTACCGTCCCCGCAGCGATTGATCGAAAAGTCATAACCCTGTTCACCAAACTCCCAAACCATCTTCGGACCAGGCATCATCATCAGGAATGAAGCGCCCATCTCCTGACGGTGCAACGCTGTAGTAAGATCCCTTGTATTGTAACTACCGGATGCATTTCCATTCAGCAACGTATTATACATGATGCGCTCTTCATCATGACTTTCCATATAAGTTACCAGGTGTGGTTTATTCCACCCACGCACCGAGTAGATGCCTCCCTCGAAGTTCCAGGTATTGCCGTCCGGGTCCGGCGTGGAATAACCCATGGAAGCCTGGGCAAAATTCTTATTGTGATTGCCCCAGAGCAACATTCCATAGTCAGACAATTCAATTTCTTCCGAGTTAGCAGCAAAATGCTCCAGGATCACATAGGCGCCCGGTGATTTTACCTGGATGGTATCATAATATTTTTTCCAGATAGCTACCCGGCTGGCATCGTATTGCGACCAGAGATTCACATCGCCACCGGAATTAAATTGGGTAAATCCCTTCGACAGGTCAAACCGAAATCCATCCAGCTTATATTCCTGCAACCAGAATTCAACTACCCGCTTGGTGAAATATTGTGTAGCTGCACTTTCATGGTTAAAATCATTATATACGCTAAACGGATGCGTGGCATTGACATTCAACCATGGATTATTGGCAGCAGGATGACCCGTAGCGGCATTCCAGTACAGCATCGCTAATGGGCTGAGGTCAGACGTATGATTCAACACCATATCCAGCACCACGGCCATTCCTTTTTTATGACAGCTATCTACAAATTCTTTCAGCGCATTTTTGGTGCCGTAATATTTATCGGGCGCAAAATAGTAGCATGGATTATAGCCCCAGCTCAGGTTGCCGTCAAACTCCATAAATGGCATCACCTCAATGGTATTGACACCCATATTTTTCAAATAACCCAGGGTATCCCGCAACGTCTTCCAGTCGTGCGCATCCAGGTAATCCCGCAACAATAATTCATACACCACCAGGTTTCGTTTATCGGGACGGGTAAATGTCGAAGACGACCAGCTGTATGCAGGCGCATTGGTTTGGAGAATGCTCACGATACCGGTTTGCCCCGCCGGGTAACTTCGCAGGCCGGGGTAGGTTTGTGCACTGATATATGAATCGTTATTGGGGTCAAGAATTTTCTCAGTATACGGTTCACCTACCTTCAAACTGCCGTCTACCAGGTATTGAAATGCATATTCCACTCCCGGTGTAAGACCCGTAAGCCGGATCCAGTAATAATTTCCATCCGGCGTTTTATTCATTTGGTTCGTGTTCTGGGCCGTCCAGTTATTGCCCGGGAATTCACCAATTACATTTACATAACTTTTACCGGGCGCATACAGCACCAGCACGGCCGATGTATTTCCCGCTTCATAATTAATACCGTCCCGTACACCTGCCGGAAGGGCCGCAATGGTGTTTACCACAAATCGAAGTGTATCGCGCTTGATCACCGTTCCATTATCCGCTTCCACCACGGCTTCATTCTTCCCGATCGTATTCAAAACAGGACTGGCGGAGACAGAAGTTGCTGCCGTGGCCGACTGGATCACGGTGCCGTTGAGATACAGTTTTAAATTGGCTGATTGACTCGAAACTCCGGTAAGCGGCAGCATATCGCCCACAGCGGCGCTGATTGGTTCAGGCACCAGGTTATAATAGGGCTGATACGGCGGCGTAGTAAAACGGACGGAGAGATTATTGTCGTAAACCGGGATATACATATCGGATCCATCTGCATTCCGCTGCACTTTAGCGCCATTGCCGTTGCGGAAAAGAATAGCGATGCGCAGAATGGTTTCACCCGCAGGTACACCATAATAACTGCGTATACCGGAAATATCTATTTTCCATTTATTATTCCCAAGAGAAGTTGCCTGCAATTGAGGATTGGGCAGGTTGAAATTTTGACCGAATTTTACATACCTCCAATTCGAGGGGCCAGTACTTAAATTGGTAATAACCCCGGTATGAATATATACCGCGGAATCAGCGCTGAAATTAAACAGCCCCTGGTTGCCTTTTGAGGCATCCATAATAATGGAGATATTATCATTGTCGTGGGGAAAATCCGGCGTCCAGCTCAATAACTGGGCAGAACCGCGCACGGCCAAACCAGCCGCGAGCAAAATCAGTAGCAATCGTTTCATAAAATCACAGTTATGACGGTCAGGCATCGAAGATAATAAATATGTACTTATTACACATTAATTTTTGAACCGGTTTTTGCATCTCCACTTCCTAACTTTACTTTCAACTTTTTTCTATGTACTCCAAAGAATCCGTAAAAGAATTACAGAAAGAAACCGCCCAACTGGTAAAAAGACAGGCATCGGGCACCATTACTATAAAAGACATTGATATTCTGCGGGATGTACTTCGTTTTCATGAATACCGGTATTATATCGAGAATGATCCGCTGCTCGCGGATATGGAATATGACCAGCTTTATAAAAGCCTCGAGAAATTGGAATTGGATCATCCCGCACTGGTTACACCAGACTCTCCCACCCAGCGGGTGGCGAAGGGACTTACGCGGGATTTTCCAACTGTTCAGCACCTGGTACCCATGCTTTCACTGGATAATTCCTACAATGAAGAGGATCTGATTGATTTTGACCGAAGGGCAAGGGAACTGGTTGGACTTGCAGAATTGGAATATTGCGTAGAACCGAAATTTGACGGTGGAAGTATCTCGCTTATTTATGAAGACGACCTGTTGGTTCGGGGCGCCACACGTGGCGACGGAGTGGAGGGAGATGATGTAACGAATAATATCAAACAGATCCGCTCAATTCCGCTTTCCGCCAAAATCTCAGGATACAATTTGCAGCAGTTGGAAATACGCGGAGAGGTGCTGATCAACAAAAGTAATTTTGCGGCCTACAATCAGCAATTGATCGAGCAGGGACTGGCGCCTTTGGCCAACCCGAGAAACGCCGCTGCCGGTACCTTGCGCATAAAAGACCCCAGGGAGGTAGCAAAACGCAACCTGGAAGTATTCGTGTATCACGTAAGTTATTATACACAACTTCCCGGCAAAAAGGCGCCCGCAGCGCTTGCAACCCATTCCGGATCCCTGCAGATGCTTTGGGACCTTGGGTTTCGGAGTCCGGTAAAAGAAAAAAAGGTATTTAAGGGCATTCAGAAAGTAGTTGACTACTGCCGCGAGTTTGAGAGCCGGCGCGATGATCTTCCCTATGAAATAGATGGTATGGTGATCAAGGTAAATGATATCGCCCTGCAGGAAAAAATGGGTATGACCAGTCATCACCCACGCTGGGCCATCGCGTTCAAATTTAAAGCCCGGCAGGCAACCAGCACACTTCTTCATGTAGAGTTCCAGGTGGGCCGTACCGGCTCTATCACGCCCGTTGCAAAAATTCAACCCGTGGGTATTGGCGGCGTTACCGTGTCGTCTATTTCGCTTTTTAATGAAGATGTTATTCGTGAAAAAGACCTGATGATCGGCGATACTGTTCTGGTGGAGCGTGCAGGCGATGTAATTCCCTATATTGTAAAATCACTGGCTGATGCCCGAAAGGGAACTGAGAAAAAAATTCATTTTCCCAAAACCTGCCCGGTTTGCGACAGCAAATTGTTTCGGGAAGAAGGCGAGGCCGTCTGGCGTTGTATTAATATTGAATGCCCGGCGCAGGTGGTAGAGAGGATCATCCATTTTGTAAGTAAGGATGCGATGGATATCCGTGGCCTGGGCGACGCCAATGTGCGGAAGTTCTATGAACTGAACCTGCTGAAAGATATCCCCGGGATTTACAATCTAGATTTCAACGCTATTGGTAAACAGGAGGGATTTGGGCAGAAATCCATCGATAACCTCCAAACCGCGATCGAAAATTCAAAAAAGCAACCCTTGCATCGGTTGATTTTTGCCCTCGGGATAAGATTTGTAGGTGAAACAACTGCAAAGACCCTCGCGAATGCCGTTAACCATCTCCTGGATTTTAAAAAGTTTTCACTGGCACAGTTGCAAGACCTGGAAGATGTAGGCCCCAAAGTGGCAGGCAGCATTTTTCATTTCTTCAGCAACCCAAAAAATATCGGGATGCTGGAAGAACTGGAAAAAATCGGTTTAACCCTGAAGAATGCGAAAAAACAACTGGCCTCAGGCGGTAACCTGGCTGGCAACAGCTTCCTTTTTACCGGCACACTGGCAAAGCTAAAACGCAGTGATGCAGAAGCTATGGTGGAAGCAAATGGCGGCCAGATCCTGGGCGGGGTAAGCGCCAAACTCAACTACCTGGTGGTGGGTGAAGACGCTGGTAGCAAACTGGAGAAAGCGAGGAAAATCAACACCGTGAAGATTATTTCTGAAGATGAATTCCTGAAAATGGTGAATGGTTAGGCAACCGGCTGGCCAAAATAGCCGCTATAAGATCAGGAAAAGCTGCCGTTCTTTTGTACCTTACTAAAATATGAAAAGCACCCGGCGATAAGAAATCCCTTTGTTATCGTGTTATCATCGCGTCAACAGGTTAAATAAATCGCTATGCTTAAAAAACTACCGGGAGAACGCTGGAAACCACTTCAGTTCCCAGGCAGTAAACAACTCCGGAACCGATACGCTGTTTCTTCAGCAGGGCGTATCGCCAGCTACCGCCATGAAATTTTTTCAGATGGCAGATTACTTACAGGATCCGTTAACACCGGCTACCGGACCATCAATATTCATCGCCCGGACAACAACAGCACGTTGTACATACACCGGGAAATAGCAAAAGCATTTCTGACGCGGCCAACTGCACAACGGCAATTTGTAATCCACCTTAATCACGACAAACTGGACAATCGGGTTAAAAATCTTGCCTGGGCCAGCGCTGCGGAAATAATGGCACATCAGCAACAAAGCCCGGCACGCAAAGCGTATAAAATTCGACAAGCCAACCGCGTGGAAGGCAGTAAGCTTCATGCAGCCGACATAAGAAGGATCAGGAAAGAATTTCTAAAACGACAACCGCCATCCGTACCAACACTTGCCAAAGAATACGGTGTAACAGAAATGACCATTTATCGGATTCGCCGCGGAGAAAGTTGGAAACATATTCGTTAACGCGGGATGGGAGCCTGGAAAGTTCAACGTAATTTTGTTCCGTTCATATAAAACGGATCATCATGTTACAACCCGCAACACTTTCCTTTCTTAAAAAGCTGAAGAAAAATAATAACAAGCCCTGGTTTGATGCCAACCGCCCTGTATATGAAGCGGCAAAGGCCGACTTCCTGCAATTTATACAACAGGTGATAGACCAGTTTGGGAAAAAAGAGCCTTCTATCCGCCACCTGCTGGCCAAAGAATGCACGTTCCGGATCAACAGGGATGTGCGTTTTTCTAAAGACAAATCACCGTACAAAAGCAATATGGGCGCCAGCATCAATAAAGGCGGCAAAAAAGCGGTGGGAGCTGGTTATTATTTTCACCTGGAACCCGGCGGCGCATTTGTTGGAGGCGGTCTATATGTACCACAACCCGCCGATCTTCAAAAAGTGAGACAGGAAATTGATTATAACCTTCCCGCATTTAAAAAAATTCTGGCTGCAAAAGCATTCAAAACAACATACGGCGATCTTGATCGTAGCAAAGAGTTTTTATTAAGTCGTGTGCCCAAGGGTTACGAAGCAGACAATCCCGCTGCTGAATATCTCAAATTCAAGAGTTATATCGCGATGACTGCGTTGAAAGACAGTGATCTTGTTTCGAAAGAGCTGGTAAAAAAAACGGTTGCAGCCTTTGCAGCACTGCAACCATTGATCCTGTTTATGGAACAGGCGATGGAAAACTAACCCATTATTATCCAAGCAAACGCTTCGACAGGAGATATTCCGCAATTTGCACGGCATTGGTGGCCGCACCTTTTCGCAGGTTATCACTTACGATCCACATGTTCAATGTAGCGGGCTGGCTTTCATCGCGGCGAAGCCTGCCTACAAATACAGCATCTTTCTCGTGTGCATCCATCGGCATGGGGTATTGCTGTTGTGCCGGATCATCTACCACCACAACGCCCGCGGCCGCTTGCAGGATTGCTTTCACTTCACTCAGCTCATAGTCCTTTTCAAATTCAACGTTTACAGACTCGCTATGGCCACCCACTACCGGTATGCGCACGGTGGTAGAGGTAACGCGGATGGAGTCATCACGCATAATCTTGCGGGTTTCATTCACCATTTTCATTTCTTCCTTGGTGTAACCATTGTCGAGAAAGACATCAATTTGCGGGATTACATTCAGATCGATCGGGTATTTATAAGCACGTTCGCCGGCCACGCCGTTCCGTTCATTCATCAATTGGTTTACGGCCTTCACGCCCGTTCCGGTTACACTTTGATACGTGCTTACCACCACGCGGCGAATGCCGTATTGCTTGTGCAGGGGATTCAGCGCAACCACCATTTGAATGGTTGAACAATTGGGATTAGCAATAATTTTATCATTGGCCGTTAAAATGTCTGCATTGATCTCAGGCACTATAAGAGGTTTGGAAGGATCCATCCTCCAGGCCGAAGAATTATCGATTACGGTAATACCGGCTTCAGCAAACTTTGGTGCCCATTCTGTAGAAGTGCTTCCACCTGCGGAAAACAGCGCCACCGCAGGCTTTGCCGCAATTGCATCCGCCATGCTAACAACCTTGTAATTCCTTCCCTTGAATTCTACCTGCTTGCCAACGGAACGCTCTGAAGCAACGGGGATCAATTCAGTTACCGGGAAATTGCGCTCTGCGAGAACCTGTAGCATTTTACTGCCCACCAGACCAGTGGCGCCTACAACTGCAACTTTCATTTTACTATTCGTGTTTATTTGGTTTAAAATAAAAAAGCCTCCCGGTTAGGAAGGCCTGCTAAAGTTTTTATGTTTATACACACATAACGCTGCAAACCTTCCTAAGAACGTTTCTTGGTGCGTTTTGTATGCTTAATAATCAACATCGTCCTGCAAAAATAATCCGGCACCGCTCTCCTTCCAAAAAAACACATCATTTTATGTGTTTTTTCCCATTTTTACCACAAGCGTTAGTACTAGTTTGCAGTATGAGAAAATGGACAGTGTGCTGGATGTTTGTGACAGCAGGTCTTACCACAAACGCACAGGAGGCAAACAGCGTTATCATAACAGAGATCATGTCGGACCCATCGCCGGTAGTTGGTTTACCAAATACAGAATGGATTGAACTGACCAACACCAGCAACATGCCGGTCGATCTTAAAAACTGGCGGGTGGGTGATGCCGGCAGCCAAAGCGGTCTCTTCCCTTCCTACCTGCTGCAACCGGATAGTATGGTCATCATTTGCAGCACCGGCAACATGGCAGTAATGCAGGCATTTGGATCTGCACTTGGCGTGAGCAGCTTTCCGTCGCTCGACAATGACGGGGATGCTATCTGGATTCGCGCAGCGAATGGCAAAACGATCCATTTTGTACAATATGCTGCCAACTGGCATACTAACGCCCTTAAAAAAGATGGCGGATGGAGCCTGGAAATGATAGATATCCAGTTTCCCTGCATCGGGAATGGCAACTGGTCATCGTCCACCAATGGTCTGGGCGGCACCCCGGGACATATTAACAGCATTGCGGGGCGTATTCCGTTCCTGGCCTCGCCGCAAATCCAATCCGCCTATGTGACCGACCCGTTTTCCATTGTGCTGGAGTTTAGTCAGCCGCTGGATAGTACGGCTGCTGCCGCAGTTTCCAATTACACCGTTTCAGGCGGTATGCATATTTTAAAAGCCAGTCCTGCGCCACCCTCCTTCACAACAATTACCCTGCAAACAGATGTCCCTCTAGAGCCGGGATTGCAGTATACACTTCAAACAAACCTGATCAACGCCTGTGGTGGACTTCAAACTCTCCGTGATACCATAAAAGTGGGATTATTTTCGACTGCTGTTCCCGGCAATGTGGTTATAAATGAGATCCTGTTCAATCCCCCCACGGGTGGTGCTGATTATGTTGAACTGTACAACAACAGTGCGAAAGTGATCGATGCGGGGAATTTGTTTTTAGCAGGTGTTAGCAGCAGCGGAAGCAGTTCGCAACCGGTGGCAATAGTGCACCAGCCCTACATCCTTTTGCCTGGAGAATACATGGCCGTTACCACAGACACCGCGTGGGTTAGCCGTCAATATCCTTTTGCGGGGAAAAGAAAACTGATGCCTGTTTCTGCATTACCTTCCATGCCCGATGACAAGGGCCAGCTTCGGCTGCTGGGATCACAGGGTGAGTTGTTGGATGAACTTGCATATCAGCACAGCTGGCATTTTCCATTGCTGGCAGACGAGGAAGGTGTTTCGCTGGAAAGGCTTGATCCTTCGGGCATTTCCCAATACAGCGGCAACTGGCATTCTGCTGCCTCCACCACGGGTTTTGGAACACCTGGTTACAAAAATTCACAAGGCTGGATCAATTCTTCGGCCACTCCGGGCATCATGATTACCCCAACCGTTTTTTCTCCTGATAATGATGGTGTTGATGATGTGCTTGTTATCCGGTATTCGATGAATGAGCCCGGGTATGTGGGATCCGTTATCATATTTAACCGGGCTGGTAAACCGGTAAGAAAACTGGTAGCAAAAGCCTTGATGGGAAATTCGGGCGCCTGGACCTGGGATGGCCTGGATGCAGAAAGCCATGCACTTTTACCAGGCATATATATTATCTTCATTGAAACCTTAAATCTCCGCGGGAAGCGCCAGGCAATTAAAAAAGCGGTGGTGCTTACGCGAAAACCTTAACCAAACCACATGAAGCCTTCAACTCAACCAATTCTAACGTCTTTAATCGCCCTTGTAAGCGGGCTGGCTATTATTTCAGCCCTACTTATTCTTGTTGTAAACGGCGAGTCCGAGTTCTCCGGAAAATTTATTGCCATCTCTTTTTCGCTCTTCATCTATGGAATAACAGGTAGTATCTGTTGGGCCGCCAGTCGTAGAAATGAAGTGAGGAGCCTTGGAATGGCGGGAGTGGTAGTAGCCGTATTTGCGTTTCTCGTGTTTACGATCTACGTACTGGCGGAACCCAAGGAAGTTGATTTTATACGACTCACGTTCTCCTTATTCCTCCTCGCCATTGCTTTCGCCCACATCTGCTTCCTTTTTTACCTGACCATGCGCAACAAATACGCCAGCGTGACGAGAATAATCACCTCGATCTTCATTGGGCTGTTTACGCTGCTGCTGGTGTCACAGGTATGGTCGTTGAACAACTCCTCATTTTTCTATCTCGGCCGAGACCTCGACGCTACCACGTTGAGAATTATTGGCAGCAGCCTGGTTCTTGATCTCGCAGGCACGCTGTTGGTGGCGCTGCTCAACAGGCTGAACTCCCCAACAGTGACGCTGGAGCTGGAATCTGAACCCATGCCGTCAAATCCCGATGTGCCGGCCGACGCATTTCATTCGGCCCCGCTCGGGTAAATTTTTCCGTTTATGTGCGCAAGGCTAAAAGGGATTGATTGATAATCAATTAGTTTCAAAAAGATTGACTTTGGCATAATAATTTATTCTGAAAGGGTATAACGAAAAGAAAACACTATGAATAAATTATTGCTTGGCTTTACAACGGGCCTGATCGTTGGAATTCTTTTTGCACCTGATAGTGGATCTGCAACCCGGAAACGTATCACAAGAGCCGGAAAAGACATCAAGGACAAGTTTAATGACTTGATTGACGGGCTGGTAGATAGCGCCGACGAGTTTGCAGACGATGTTGATCATTTTGCCGATAAGGCAAAAGCAAGCATGAAGTAAACGTATAACGGCCGTGCAAACCTTTGAAAAAGCATATACTCCCCCGGGAGTGTATGCTTTTTTCGTTAGTGAACATCTTCTTGGACATCGCTGAACGTTGCATGGTGTAACGACCCGCATTGCCGATTCGTCGATTAAAAATGCCTTCTGATCGAAATTTAATCCTGCTCTACGAAGGAAAATAGCGCCTTTTGGCTTCCAATAGCCAGTTGATTCCTTTAACCCCGGTTTATGAAAAAACTCTTTTTTGCTTCAACGCTATTGCTGTTGTCGGTTTCGATGTTGGCTCAACAAGACAGCCTTCCGCAACAATGGACACTCGAAGACTGTATTCGCTATGCGCAAAGGAATAACATTACATTGCAAACCTTGCGGCTTAGCGCCTCTTCTGCGCAGCAGGATCTGCAACAGTCCAGGTACAACCGCCTTCCCAATCTCACTGGCTCCGCCTCACAATCGCTTGTGAACAGCAACAATGCAGATCCCGTTGTAGGTGGCTTTCAAACACAGGCTAATTTCTCCAGCAGCTATGGCGTAAATTCTTCCATGGTTCTTTTTAATGGTGGCTACCTGAAAAATGATATCAAATCCAAGGACCTTTTAGTGCAGTCGGCCAACCTCTCTGTTGAAGAGTCAGCAAACGATATCACACTTACCATTACACAAGCTTATCTTAATATCCTGCTGGCGCAGGAAAATATTACTTCGCTGGAGCAGTTGCTGACCACCTCGAAAGCACAACTGGACCAGGGCCAGCAGCGCTTTGATGCCGGCGCCATTTCGCGTAAGGATTTTTTACAACTGCAGTCGCAATTGGCAACAGACAACTATAATCTTGTAAACGCCCAAAATACCTACCGACGGAATGTTGCGACGTTAAAGCAAATATTGCAGTTACCTACTGCCTATGATTTCAGGGTTTCGACAGTAGCAGATGTTCAACCCGAAGAGGCGGTAATGGCATTGCCGGATGCGCAGGCGGCAGCACTGGCATCGCGACCGGAAGTAAAAAATGGAAATCTCGGCGTACAGATTGCCCAGGTGGAGTTGGATAAGATCAGGGCCTCGCGTCTTCCAACGGTAAGCCTTGGCGCTGGACTTTCTTCGGGGTTCTCCGACAACAGGGATGCGAAATATTTTGCACAATTGAATAATAATTTTTACCAGTCGCTGGGACTCAATGTGAGTGTACCCATTTTTACGCGACACCTGGCTAAAACCAATATTGCAAAATCAAAGATCCTGATTGACCAGGCAAAGCTGGATTTGGAAAATACCAGGGTTACCCTGAATGCCACTATTGAGCAGGCGCTGATCAACCTTCAGAATGCGCAGGCGCAATATAAAGCGGCAGAAGAGCAGTTGACAACAGCGAAAGAAGTATACAATATTACCAATGAACAATTAAAGCTGGGCGCCGTAAATCCCGTAGAAGTATTGCAACAAAAAAATGCGTATGTACAGGCTCTGCAGGCTTATACCCAGGCAAAATACACGGCTGTCCTCTATAATAAGATCTATACTTTTTATACAGGGGCTCCCATTTCTTTTTAATAAAATGAACGGAATTTAAACAGGCAAGTATGAAAAAATACAAATGGCTGATATGGTTGCTGGTAATTGCTGCAGTGGCTGTTGCGATCTGGTTCTGGAAATTCAAATCCGAAAAAACAGATATTGTACTGGAAACCGAGCAGCCTTACTATGGCACGATTTCCAATTCGGTAACCGCAACAGGAACCGTTCAACCGGTGGATACGGTGGCTGTAGGAACGCAGGTATCAGGCACCATCCAAAAAGTGTATGTTGATTTTAATTCCACTGTTCACAAAGGGCAGCTTCTTGCGCAAATTGACCGGTCGCTACTGGAAGCGCAGCTGCAACAGATCAGCGCCAACCTGCAATCTGCCATTGCCAACAACACCTACCAAAAAAGTAATTATGACCGTCAGAACCAGTTGTACAATGTAGGCGCCATTAGCAAGGCTGAACTGGAAACGGCTCTTTACCAATATAAAAGCGCCACCGAAAATGTAAAAAGCCTGCAGGCGCAACTTGGTTCTGCCACCAAGAACCTTTCCTATACGGAGATCTATTCACCCATTGACGGAACTGTTCTTTCAAGGAGTGTGAGTGAGGGGCAAACAGTGGCGGCGAGTTTGAATACGCCTACGCTCTTCAGCATTGCAAAAGATCTTTCAAAAATGCAGGTTCAGGCAGCCGTTGATGAAGCTGATATTGGTAATGTAAAATCAGGACAGCGTGTGATGTTTTCGGTTGATGCATTCCCGGCGGATACATTTGCCGGCATTGTAAAAGAAGTTCGTCTTCGGCCCAGCGTGTCGTCCAATGTTGTCACTTACACCACAATAATTGATGCTCCAAACGACAACCTGAAACTGAAGCCGGGTATGACGGCCAATATTACCATCTACACCAAAGAGATCAGTAATGCTTTGTTGATCTCGGCAAAAGCGATTGCCTTCCGGCCGGATTCGCTGGTGACCAGGAAATATACGGTTGAACGGCATGGAGGAGGTAAACCGGGGCAACAACGACCATCGGGTGCTCCCGACAGCCTGGCGCAGGAAGGGACTCCAGCTTTTGTATGGCTCAAAAAAGATTCAACGATTACCGGTAAACGTATCGTTACGGGGATGACCAATGAGACCCAGGTACAGGTATTATCTGGCTTAAGTCCTTCGGATATTATCGTTACCGGGTACCGGCAACTATCGGTTTCCAAGGGTAAGTCGAATACGGAAAAAAGTCCATTCCTACCATCGCGGCCCGGTGGCAACCGCGGCTCACGCAGACCGGGATGATCAATATTAAAATTAGAAGATGAGCGAAAAAATTCTTGATATACAAAATCTGAAGCGGGAGTTCAGGATGGGCAGCGAAATTGTGCGCGCCCTGAAAGGTGTTTCGTTCACGGTGCAATCCGGTGAATTTGTAACGATCATGGGTAGTAGTGGATCGGGGAAAACAACGCTGCTGAATATACTGGGTTGTCTTGATAAGCCCACGGAAGGCGAATACCTCCTGGATGGTGTTAGTATTCGTAAACTTTCCCGCAATGACCTGGCCCGGCTGCGAAATCAGAAGATCGGTTTTGTATTCCAGTCGTATAACCTATTAGCAAGAACGTCTGCGCTGGAGAATACAGAACTTCCACTTTTGTATAACGCCAGCGTTTCCGCTTCACAGCGGCACGCGCGGGCGATGAAAGCGCTGGAAGCGGTAAAACTGGCTGACCGGCTCAACCACCTTCCCAACCAGTTATCCGGAGGTCAGCAGCAACGGGTGGCAATTGCCCGCGCACTGGTTAATGATCCGGTGATGATCCTGGCGGATGAGGCAACGGGAAATCTTGATACAAGAACTTCTTACGAGATCATGTCCCTGTTACAGGATTTGCACGCGCAGGGAAAGACGATCGTTTTTGTAACCCACGAACCTGATATTGCCGCTTTCAGCAGCAGAACCATCACGCTGAAAGACGGGCGGGTGGTAAAAGACACCCCGAATCCGAATATTAAATCGGCCAAAGAAGCGTTGGCTTCATTGCCGGTTAATGATGACTATTAAACTCTGAACGATGAGCTTTCTGAACCTGCTTCGACTGGCCTGGCGCGCTTTGCTTCGTAATAAATTGCGGGCTTTTCTCACTATGTTAGGTATTATAATTGGTGTGGCATCTGTGATCACGATGGTGTCTATCGGGGAAGGTTCAAAGCAAAGCATTCGTTCCCAACTTTCTGGTATGGGTTCGAATATGGTAACGATTCGTCCGTTCAGTAATCAAACTATTGGCGGCGGCGCCACACTCGGATCTTCCGGGGTGCAAACACTGAAGGTACAGGATATTGAAGCCATTCGTAGCAGTTCCCCACACGTAACTGCGGTGTCGCCTGCTGTTTCGAGCAATGGTCAGGTGATCAATGCATCCAAAAACTGGCCTACCCAAATGCAGGGCGTGGCGCCGGAATACCTGGACATCCGCGATTGGAAACTACAGGATGGTGTGGTATTTTCTACCAACGATGTCAAAACGTCGGCCAAAGTATGCCTGTTGGGACAAACGGTGGTGGACAATCTTTTTGACCCAGGTGAAAGTCCCGTTGGCAAAACAATCCGATTTAAAAATATTCCTTTTACAGTTATTGGTGTGCTGGACAAAAAGGGCGAGAATACGTTTGGCCAGGACCAGGATGATATTATCCTGGCTCCTTATTCTACGGTTCAAAAACGAATTCTTGCTATTGATTTTATACAAAGCATTTATGCTTCGGCAACGGACGAAAACAGTTCAGCGCAGGCAACAGCAGAAATTACTGCTGCGCTTCGAAAATCACATAAACTGCCAGACAGCGCCGATGATGATTTCACGGTGCGTACGCAGGCGGAATTGATCAGCACGATCAGTTCCACCAGCGAACTATTAACCGTATTACTGGCGGCTATTGCCGGCATTTCACTGGTAGTAGGCGGTATTGGTATTATGAACATCATGTATGTATCGGTAACAGAACGGACCAAGGAAATTGGCTTGCGGATGTCGATCGGGGCAAGAGGGATTGATATCCTGCTGCAATTTCTCACTGAATCGATCCTGATCAGTATTACCGGTGGACTGATTGGTGTTGTGTTGGGCATTAGCGCTGCTAAACTCGTAACCATTTTTTTGTCGTGGCCAACGCTGGTTTCAGAATCGTCAATTGTTCTTTCGTTTGCTGTCTGTGCTATTACAGGTGTCTTTTTTGGATATTATCCTGCGCAAAAGGCATCCAGGCTGGATCCGATCGATGCGCTGCGGTACGAGTGAGCCGTCACTGGTAAACGGGGTCAGCCCGCAAGACCAATACATCATCCGGGCCGCAATGGCTGTCCTCCTGGGGTGACACCACGACAACCGCCATGATATTTCTCCATGCCTCCGGTGTGTTATCTTCTAAAAGTTTAATTGTCTTCATTATCTCTGCCGTTCTATTTTGAGGATGTTCAGCAAGTTTGACATTCAGATGATAACTATTGATTGCCATTCCAAACACAACGATCTTCGACAACCATATTTCCGTGTATTTTTTTTCTTGCTTGTTGATAGTTGAAAAAAAAGGTTCAAGTATCTGCTTTAAATAAAGTCGCTTATCCATTTTCTAAACGTCTTAACTGAATTAATAAAATTAGAAACCTCTTCAGGCAGTTTACCCTGCCGATACCTTCATTGATGAT
Source organism: Bacteroidota bacterium (assembly GCA_048498035.1). Classification (GTDB taxonomy): domain Bacteria; phylum Bacteroidota; class Bacteroidia; order Chitinophagales; family Chitinophagaceae; genus CADEDV01. The sequence goes on from JBEHYT010000009.1 coordinate 145,669, forward strand.
GCCCGCTTAAAACAATCGCACAATAAATAAGCTAAGAAAGCCCTTGCATTTGAAAATAGCTAACGGCATAGTCAGATGGGAAAAGCGATCCAAAAACCGATTTTAATGGCACCTTGGTATAAGTACAGAATTACCGGTAAACCGGATCGGTCCGCAACACCAACACATCATCCGGACGACAATGGCCGTGTTCGTTTGGTAATAGTATAATTACCGACAGTATTTTTTTGTAAGCCTCGGGCAATTTGTTTCGTATCAAATTAAACAAGAACATTCTTTCGTCTTTCTCTCTATCCGGTTCCGCTATGATGCGTACATGCAAACGATAACGTTCCAGTGAAAAGCCAAACGTTATAATTTCGGACAGCCAGACTTCCGAATATCTTGGTTTGTTGAAATTGAGTTCATTAAAGAATTCATTCAGCACCGTTTTTAAAAAAGCTTTTTTATCCATTTCTCAAATTGTTTAACAGCCTCCAGGAATAACGAGGCGCTGGTGATTGTTTGTCCAAATGAATAGCGACTTTGTTCGCTCCAACTATCCAATTCAGTAGAAATAAGATCAAATCCGCCCACTCGTTCACTCCCGTAAACATATTTATATAATCCAGCGAGGATCACCAGTTCATAGAAATCATGTGTTTTAAATGGGCGATAAAATTCTTTCCTCGCTTTGTCGAACGCAAAAAAATCATCCAGCTCCAGCAGTGAACAGATCCTCGCCTTCAACAGTAATTCTATAGAATACCCGGCGAGGTAAAAAGAACTATCCGGAAACCCATTTTTTACTAACATTTCCGATTCCCGGATACGCAGATCGGCCAGGCGCAAAAGGTCATCCTTCGTCATCTTCTAACTCTCCTCACCAAAACTACTTTGATCTCCCCGAAAAAGTGTGGGCAAAAAAATCCCGGGCGTGCGGCCCGGGCATTTTTTTTATTTCCTGCTGGTTTTTATACCAGTTCAATTTCAAAACTTACCAGTTCTTTGAACTGTTCAATTCGCCTTGTAATTTCTTCTTTCGTAATTTCCTTAAGCCGGTTGGGTCCGAATTTTTCCACGCAAAAACTGGCCATCGCTGATCCTACGATGATGGCTCGTTTCATGTTTTCAAAAGAAATATCACCGGTTTTTGCAAGATGGCCAATAAATCCACCGGCAAACGTATCACCCGCGCCAGTTGGATCAAACACTTCTTCAAGCGGCAGCGCCGGCGCAAAAAACACATCGTCTTTATGAAACAGGAGCGCTCCATGCTCTCCTTTTTTGATGATCAAATATTTTGGTCCCATTTGCAGGATCGATTTGGCGGCCTTTACCAGTGAAAACTGACCTGTCAATTGCCTTGCTTCGGCGTCATTCACCAGCAGGAGGTCTACATGTTTCAATGTGTCCTTCAAATCATCCATAGCCACCTCCATCCAGAAGTTCATCGTGTCCATGATAATTAACTTCGGGCGGGCTTTTAGTTGGTTGATCACACTCATCTGCAGTTTTGGCATCAGGTTTCCCAGCATCAGGAATTCTGCCCCCTGGTAACTATCCGGAACCTTCGGATCAAAATCTGCCAATACGTTCAGATCGGTAACCAATGTATCACGCGTATTCATATCCTCATGATAACGACCGCTCCAGAAGAATGACTTTTTATCAGGCACAATTTCCACGCCTTCCAGTTGAACACCGCGATTCGTCAGGTCTTTCATCTCGTCTGCAGGAAAATCATTTCCCACAATGGATATCTGCAACACCGGCTGCACAAAATTGGAAGCGGCATAGGCCGCATAAGTGGCTGAACCACCAACAATTTTATCGGTTTTACCAAATGGGGTTTCAATTGCGTCAAAGGCCATCGTACCAACGGTAATCAGGGACATTTATCATTTTTTTGATGAAGTAAACAAAACTCGCCCCAAAGGGGCTTTTACGGCGTGCAAACCTAAACAATTTATCGAATGACCCTGCTACTATTATAATGAAAAAATGACGCCCGACGGGTAAAATGGCTCCAAAAATCAGGGTTTCATCGCCACCGGGCGCGTAAAACATGACTATTTTGATCGATTACTGTTTATCTTTGGTTTTATGGTTAAGTCACCCCGAAAAAAAGCGTCCAAAAAGGACCTGATTCTCCGGAAAGCCGCGGCAATGTTTCGCGAAAAAGGCTTTGCGGCAACTTCCATGCGCGACCTGGCAGAGTCTGTAGGTATAGAAGCTGCAAGCCTCTATAATCACATCCGTTCCAAGAACGAGATCCTGGAAGCGATTTGCTTTGATGTAGCCAACCGTTTTAATGCGAATATGGACGTGCTGGACGCAGGGCATCTTAAAGCCATTTCCAAAGTGGAATCCCTTCTCCGCTTTCACATCCGGCAGATGGTGGATCACTACGAAGAAGTGTATGTGTGTGACCGTGAATGGAAACACCTGGATGACCCTTACCTGTCTAACTTCCAAAGCCAGCGTCGTAATTACCGTAAAAAATTTGCCGCGATTATTGAAGATGGCATTCAGAAAGGAGAAATCCGCAAGATAGATGCTCCTACCGCAGTATTGATCATGCTCCACGCTGTAAGCGGAATCGAAAGCTGGCATCGCAGCACAGCCAAGATCAATGCGCAGGAACTGGAAGATAATATGGTCACCATTATGATTGATGGACTGAACAAACAAGGTTAGTTCATGGCGGTGCATTTTCACCCAGTACAGGTAAAAGAAGTAAGGCGGGAAACACCCGACTGCGTATCAGTATTGCTTGATATTCCCGGGCACCTCCAACAGGATTTTGCATTCAAGCAAGGACAAAGCCTCACACTTCGTACCATCATCAACGACCAGGAAATCCGGAGAACCTATTCCATTTGCAGCTCTCCCCTCGAGAAGGAATGGCGCGTCGCGATCAAAAAAGTGGACGGCGGCCTGTTTTCCTCTTTTGCCAACCAGGATCTGAAAAAAGGAGACCTCCTGGAAATTATGCAGCCCGTGGGCAGGTTTTATACCGAGTTAAACCCTTCTCACACGAAAAATTATGTGGCTTTTGCAGCCGGCAGCGGCATTACCCCGGTGCTTTCGCTGGTTAAAACCACGCTTGCAACAGAGCCGCACAGCACCTTTACACTGGTATATGGCAACCGCAGCCGCAACTCCATTATCTTCTTTGAAGAACTGGAGGGTTTAAAAAACCGGTATATGGAACGTTTTAACCTGGTACACGTACTGAGCCGGGAAAAAACGGATACGCCGGTGAATGCAGGGCGGATCGACAGCAGCAAACTGCGTGAACTGGAAAAACTTGTTGACTATACTGCCACTGACGATTTCTTTATTTGCGGCCCCGAGGAAATGATCTTCTCGGTGCGCGACTACCTGCTGGAAAAAGGTATTGACCGCAGCCGTATTCACTTCGAACTTTTTACCACGCCAGGGCAGTCGGTGGCTCAAAAAACAACCGTCACCGCTCCGGCAGCCACCGGCGCATTAAGCCAGGTAACCATTCAACTGGATGGGCGTTCCTTTGATTTCGAAATGCCGGCGTCTGGCACCCAAAGTATTCTCGATGCTGCTTTGCAGCAGGGAGCCGACCTTCCCTATGCCTGCAAAGGAGGGGTTTGCTGTACCTGCAAGGCAAAATTGCTGGAAGGCTCCGTGCATATGGACGTACACTGGGGGCTGGAAGACGAGGAAATTAGCCAGGGCTATATTCTCACCTGTCAAAGCCATCCCACCGCCGCCCGTCTGCGGGTGGATTTCGATGCCAAATAGCCCTTATCCTGCTGGATTTCAAATGGTACGGATTTAACGGTCAAAATACGAACACCCGTCAGCTTTTTCGTAAATTTGTAGTTAAGGGATTACCCATCCCAAACTTTCAAAACCAGACGATTATGGCCAGCCCCGAGCAGTTATTTACAGATAAGATTGAAGCAGAGGTAAAAATAGAGCCTCGCGACTGGATGCCGGAAGCTTACCGGAAAACAAATCTCCGGCAGATCAGCCAGCATGCGCACAGCGAAATAGTAGGTATGCTGCCGGAAGGCAACTGGATTTCGCGCGCACCGTCACTGAAAAGAAAAGCGATCCTGCTGGCAAAGGTCCAGGACGAAGCAGGACACGGCTTATATCTTTATTGCGCAGCAGAAACACTGGGCATGTCGCGCGAGGAAATGATCAATGATCTTCATAGTGGCAAAGCAAAATATTCTTCCATTTTTAATTATCCTACACTGACCTGGGCAGATATGGGTGCAATTGGCTGGCTGGTGGATGGCGCTGCCATCCTAAACCAGGTGATGCTGTGCAGAACCTCCTATGGGCCTTATGCCCGCGCCATGGTGCGGATTTGCAAGGAAGAAAGTTTTCATCAGCGGCAAGGGTTTGAATCGCTGCTGGTATTAAGCCGCGGAACGGATGAACAACGGGCCATGTGCCAGGATGCGATCAATCGCTGGTGGTGGCCTTCTTTAATGATGTTTGGCCCGCGCGACAGTGAAAGTACCAACAGCGACCAAAGCATGAAATGGAAAATAAAACGCAAAAGCAATGATGAGCTGCGCCAGAATTTTGTAGATATGTGTGCCGAACAGGTGAAAGTGCTGGGCATGACACTGCCTGATCCTGATTTGAAATGGAATGAAAAAAACGGCCATTATGATTTTGGAGCTATTGACTGGACCGAGTTCTGGAACGTAGTGAAGGGAAATGGCCCCTGCAATAAACAACGGCTGGAAGCGAGGAGAAAAGCCTGGGAAGAAGGAGAATGGGTACGCGAGGCTGCTGCCGCCCATGCGCGCAAACAGGATAAACTTACAACTAAAGCCGCCTGATGAAATTTTTTATCATTCCTGCAGCCGTTGTTATGCTGTTGTTTTTAGTTTGTTGTAATAGTGTATCCAACAAGCCGAAAAAGGAAGATCACAGGGTAGTGCTGGTACGGGATACGATGAATACCGTAAAAATGACAGACACGCTCGTCATTGGAGAATCAGTTTGCCGCGGTTGCGCATACGAAGGATCCATCCAATTTGATATTGCCGACAGTCTTCATCTTGTAAAACTGCTTGCTATTGAAACAAATGATGATCATCCCTCCGATATGAACGGCGGTTATATAGGAAAAACCATTGTATTGGCGCCTGTAAAGCCAGGCACAACAACCATCCGGCTTTACAAGATCTATTCATCCAAAACAGCCGCCGCAGATTCCCTGCATCCTGCTTCTTATTCCATAACGGTAGAAAATCAATAATAATGAACAGCTTTTTTATAAAACGATTTTATTACGGTGATATCCCGGACGACAAAGCCGGCGGCATCGACACTACCGGCACTCACCAGCCGAAAGAGAACTGGCCGCTGTGGGAGGTTTTTATCAGGAGCAAGCAGGGGCTTGATCATAAACACGTGGGCAGCCTGCATGCAGCAGATGCGCAAATGGCGATTGAGAATGCACGTGATGTGTACACGCGCCGGTTGGAAGGTGTAAGCATTTGGGTGGTGGAATCAAAACATATCCATGCGTCAAGTCCCGATGAAGCAGCATCCCTGTACGACCCGGCTGAAGATAAAATTTACAGGCATCCTACCTTTTATGATTTGCCCGACGAAGTGAACCACATGTAATATGAACCACCGAATTGATTATATTCTTCATCTTGCAGATACTTCCCTGATACTTTCCCAGCGCAACGCGGCCTGGTGTGGTCACGGGCCGGTACTGGAGCAGGATATTGCGATCACCAATATCTCCCTTGACCTGCTGGGACAGGCTCGGAATTTTTATCAATATGCGGCAACGCTAAAGGCAGATGGCAGCACCGAGGACAGCCTTGCTTATTTACGCACCGAACGTGAATTTAAAAACCTGCTGCTATGCGAACAACCCAATGGCGACTGGGCACAAACTGTGCTGCGACTATTTTTCTTCAGCAACTATCAGCACCTGCTTTACCAGGAATTGCAAAACAGCACAGATACTCAACTAGCAGCCATTGCAGCTAAAGCACTTAAAGAAGTTACTTATCACCTCCGGTGGAGCAGCGAATGGGTGATTCGCCTGGGCGATGGAACAGAAGAAAGCGTGATGCGTATGAAAAAGGCAGTAGACGCACTTTGGACCTATACCGGCGAACTTTTTCTTCCCGCAGATTATGAATTGGCGGTAGCTGCCAACGGAGCCGGCGTAGATGTAAGCAGATTGCAACAGCAATGGACCAACCGGGTAAGATCAGTATTTGAAGAAGCCCATCTTAGCGTTCCCGAAGGATCATTTTGGCAAACGGGAGGGAAAATTGGTCGTCATACAGAAGAGTTGGGATACATCCTGGCAGAAATGCAATATCTGCAACGGACTTATCCTGGCGCAGAATGGTGAGCAAACAATGAGTAATGAAAATGTGATAACAACTGCCGGCATCAGGGCGATACTGGAAACCGTAACAGATCCGGAAATACCCGTTCTTACCATTACCGACCTCGGCATTGTAAGAAATATAAGCATCGATGAAGGTAAAGTGTGTATTGACATAACGCCTACTTATACCGGCTGCCCGGCAATGGATATGATACGTGTTCTTATTCGTATGGCGCTTGCCGAAGCTGGATATACCAATGTGCAGGTAAATGAAGTGCTAAGTCCGGCATGGACAACCGAATGGATTACGGAAAGAGGCAAATTAAGGTTAAAAGAATACGGCATCGCCCCGCCGAATCCGAAGCAGCAGGTGTGTCATGATGAACTTTTTATTGCCAACGAAGCCGTGCAATGCCCGCACTGTAATTCCTGGCATACACATCGTGTGAGTGAGTTTGGATCAACTGCCTGTAAAGCGTTATTTCAATGTGATGATTGTAAGGAACCGTTTGATTATTTCAAATGTCACTAATAGCAGGCACATAGGTCATTAATGATACATTTCCTTTCTTTGTAAAACTGCATCGCGATATCCCCTGAAAACCGATCAACACGCTTACTAACCAATATAGCTTGCAATGAGTGCTATTCTTTTTGAGATCAACAACCAAACTGCATTTCTTACGCTAAACAGACCCGATAAATTAAATTCGTTTAACCGGGACATGGCGATGGAATTGCAACAACGCCTGGACGACTGTTCCGATCCTGATATTCGTTGCGTATATATTACCGGTGCTGGCAAAGCGTTTAGTGCAGGTCAGGATCTTGCGGAGGTAACAGACCCGGATGGGCCGGGTATGGACCAGATTCTTTCCGAACATTATAACCCGATCGTAAAACGTATACGACTGCTTGAAAAACCGGTAGTGGCAGCGGTAAACGGTGTGGCCGCAGGGGCAGGAGCCAATATTGCACTGTGCTGTGATATTGTTGTTGCTGCCGCGTCTGCGAGTTTCCTGCAGGCGTTTTCAAAGATTGGATTGATCCCGGATAGTGGTGGAACATTTATATTGCCAAGATTGATTGGCTGGCAAAAGGCGTCTGCATTGATGATGTTGGGTGAAAAAATAACCGCTGAAGAAGCGGAACGATTGGGTATGATCTTCCGCTGTTTCGATGATGCGGTATTCACCGAACAATCAAAATCAATTGCTACTACGCTGGCCGCAATGCCAACGCGCGGGCTTGCATTAACCAAACAGGCGCTTGGCAGATCGTTCAGCAATACGTTTGACGAGCAATTACAGGAAGAAGACGCTTTTCAGCAGAAAGCGGCGCAGACAAGCGACTACCAGGAAGGAGTAGCTGCCTTTCTGGCCAAAAGAAAACCGGAATTTACCGGCTCATAAGTAAAACATAATCGCATGGCATCAGAAAAAGACGGGGTTGCCCAACAAGTAGTGGATCATATGCTACAACACGACCTGTTTTCTCAATGGTTGGGCATTACCGTGCAGGAAATAAAAGAAGGCTATAGCCGGATATCAATGCAGGTAAGGCCCGAGATGGTAAACGGATTTGGCATTGTACATGGTGGTATTGCATTTTCACTGGCCGACAGTGCTTTTGCATTTGCGTGTAATAACCGGAACAATCTTTCCGTTGCGCTTGACACATCCATCAATTTTACAAGACCGGTGCAGGTGGGCGACGTCTTGACCGCAGAAGCCCTGGAAATGCACAACGGGAAATCTACAGGCCTGTATCACATTACCGTAACGAATGATCACGGTCATACGGTAGGTTTTTTCAAAGGCACCTGTTTTAGAACGGGTAAGCCTTTGGTGAAAGAACTACAGAAGAAAGGCAACGCATAAACAGAACATCATGATCTATTCTTTTGATGGCTATACGCCGGTTGTGGCAGCATCTTCTTTTGTGCATCCACAGGCCTGCGTAACGGGCAATGTTATAATAGGAGAAAACTGTTATATCGGACCGGGCGCTGCTTTACGGGGAGATTTCGGCAGAATTATCCTTGAAGATGGTTGTAATGTACAGGAAAACTGTACGATTCACATGTTCCCCGGCGTAACGGTATTGTTGCGAAAGGGCGCGCATATTGGCCATGGTGCGATTATACATGGCGCCACCATTGGATTAAATTGCCTTGTAGGGATGAATGCAGTGATTATGGATAACGTAGAATTGGGAGATGAGTCGATTGTTGGAGCACTTTCCTTTGTAAAAGAAGGAGAAAAAATACCGCCCCGCGTTATTGTGGCGGGCAACCCGGCCCGTATTATCAAAGATGTAACGGAAGAGATGCTGGCCTGGAAAACGGAAGGCACCCTGCTATACCAACAATTACCGGGCAGATACCAGCAAAGCCTCCGGGAGGCTGAGCCGCTTCGCGAAATTCCGGAAGGTCAGCCCATTCAAAACCGGGGCTATACTCCCCGAAAATCGACCTAAATACGTGTTTTTACGAGGAAAAAACATTCAAAAATACTTGCATAATTTACGATTTCATATTATTTTTACGCCCCATTTGTTCAAATCCTTCACAAAGACCCGCGCTACACGGTAGCATTTCCTTTACCTCGTCCATTTTCCTTTTTGAAGCCTCTTAGGAACAGGTTTAGCCACCCGTCCGATCCATCTCCTCTACAAACCGCAACGGTTTCGGATTTCTATTTGTAACATAAAACCTAAGAGCATGAACACTTTTACTCAATTAAAGGGGCTTATCCTTGTGTCCCTGTTGGCTATTGCAAGCAATAGTCTTTTTGCACAAACAGTGACGCTTTCTCCAAACTCGTCACAAAACATTTCAACCGGAGGTACCGTTTCTTTTACTGCTACACGTAGCAGCAACAGTCAAACCTGGCCTGGTGGTAACAGTAACTTCACCTATACCTGGAATGCTTCTCCATCAACAGGTGTTAGCTTTACCAATAACCCGAACACAACCAACGGGACTTCTTCCAACACTACTGCAACTTTTGCAAATTCAGGTACATTTTCGATCACCTGTACAGTGCATGAAGGCGGTAATGGCCGGACAGTTGTTTCAGCAGCTACAACCGTAGTTGTTGCAGACCCTATTCCTGCCAACCTGTGGGCTACTTCATCTGATGGTACCCGCGTATCAGCATTTGCAGTTAGCAGCGGTACTTACATCAGCGGACCAACTAATATCTTCGATCCCACCATCGGCGGTTCAGTAACATCAACTGCCGCATTAGGACGTACTGCCCAATCTGGCATTTCAACCGGTTATTTTTATTGGCTGCCGAATGACGGAAGCAATGGTGTAGTGCAGGTATACGGCGCCAATTATGATGGCACTTCCCGCACCCTGCTGGGCTCGTTGGACGTAAACGGTAGCAACGATAACACTGACCTTGGTTTTGTGCGCCTTGGCATGGGACCCGATAATAAAGGCTGGATTCTTGCCGGAAACGGTTCCCAGGTTTACCTGGCCAGCTTCCAGGCAAATGCACTAAACCCCGTAACGGTATCTGTAGTTGACGCGAGTGTAACGCTTACAGGCGGTAACGCTTCTACTTTCCAGAATGGTGATGTGTGCGTTTCCGGTAGCGGTACTTTGTACGCACTGGCTAACGATGGTAGCGGTACTACCCAGATCTTCATCGGTGCTCCTAACGGTACTAATACCACGCTTGTAAAACGTTGGGACCTGATTACCCAGGGCGGCAGCAGCTTTACCGGTCGCGTAAACGGTGTTGCTTTCGATGTACTCGGTTCTATCTATCTGTCAACTGACGATGGACTGTATTTTATCAACCAAAGCACAGTAAACGGACCTGCCGGTACCGTTCAATGTTCACTGGTTAAAAGTATCTCCGGCTTGCAGGATCTGGCTTCCAATGTGTTCCCTAACCAGACCACACTGCCTGTACACCTGCTCAGCTTTACTGGTAGCCTCCGTAATAACATCGCTACCCTCAACTGGGATGCTGAAAATGAAATCAACTTCAGCCATTACCAGATCGAACGTAGCACAGATGGCAGCAACTTTACTTCCATCGGAACTAAAAATGGCGCTGGCACAGGACGTATCAGCTACCAGTTTACCGATGACCTGAATGCTGTTTCCGGTAATATCGTTTACTACCGACTGAAAAATGTTGATGTAGACGGCGCTTATTCTTACAGCAAAGTGGTAATGCTGCGCAAAGATCAAAAGAGCTTCACAGGTGTTGCCATCAACCCCAACCCTGTTGTAAGTTCAACAGCAACCGTTCGCTTTAATTCTACTGTAAATGCAAACGTTTCACTGCGGGTAGTTGACGGCGGTGGTAAAGTAGTATTGCAGCAACAGGAAAAAGCATACGAAGGTGTGAACAGTATTCCTGTAAATAATCTTGACCGACTGGTGCCAGGCGTTTATGTACTGCAACTGGACAACCAGGGTGAATTGAACGTAGTGAAATTCACTGTGGTTCGGTAATCTTAATGCTCAGGGTTTTTATACCTTGAACCCCTCTTGCCTTTTGGCGGAGGGGTTTTTTATTATATCAATTATTTATATATGAGGTGGAAGTTGCCCACATTATTGAATTAAAATATTTGAATCGCATTGATTGTTATTCCCTCCGTATTTTTTCTAAGTAAAACTTGCATACAACGTTTCAGCTTTCTACATTTACAGCCCTCATTGTTTAAACAGTCCACTCCTTCCGAAGACCTCACCGTTATCCAGTTATCTGTGCTTTACCTTGTCCATCTTCCTTTCTGAAGCCGTAGGGATGCAGTTTTTTATGCTGCTCCGTCCAATTCTGTCAAACCATTTTGACCCTGGAATCTATTTGTCTAAATAAACCTACGAGCATGAAAAATTTTACTCTCTTAAAAGGATTTGTGGTTTTTGTTCTTCTTTCAAGTATTTCGATTTCTGCATTTTCTCAAACGGTAACAGTTTCTCCCGGCGGTACCGTAACAGCTTATCAAAACGTAGCTACCAGTTTTACTGCTACCCGCGGTGGCAACTGGGGCAGTTATGACAACTTCGGGTATTTTACATTTCACTGGTCTGTATCGCCTTCTTCCGGTGTTACGATCAGTAACAACGATGAAGCAAACTTTGGTATTAACTCAAGCACTGCGCAAATTACATTTGCCAATACCGGAAGTTATACCGTTACCTGTACAGTATCTCGCTGGCTCGGAGCCAGTGCATCTTCCAGCGCTACTGTAGTAAACGTTGGGGCGCAACCTGCTGCTAACCTGTGGGCTACTTCGTCAGACGGTACACGTGTATCTTCCTTTACAGTTAGCAACGGCACTTACATTAATGGACCTAACAACATCTTTGATCCCACGATTGGTGGTTCAGTAACATCAACTGCGGCACTGGGTCGCACGGCGCAGCCGAACCCCACCGATGGTTACTTTTATTGGCTGCCTAATAATGGCGACAATGGTGTGGTAAAAGTGTATGGTGCAAAAGCAGATGGCAGCTCCCGCACCCTGCTGGGATCGCTGGATGTAAATGGCAGCAGCAATACTGACCTCGGATTTGTACGCCTGGGTATGGGACCCGACAATAAAGGCTGGATTCTTGCCGGAAACGGTTCCCAGGTTTACCTGGCCAGCTTCCAGGCAAATGCACTAAACCCCGTAACGGTATCTGTAGTTGACGCGAGTGTAACGCTTACAGGCGGTAACGCTTCTACTTTCCAGAATGGTGATGTGTGCGTTTCCGGTAGCGGTACTTTGTACGCACTGGCTAACGATGGTAGCGGTACTACCCAGATCTTCATCGGTGCTCCTAACGGTACTAATACCACGCTTGTAAAACGTTGGGACCTGATTACCCAGGGCGGCAGCAGCTTTACCGGTCGCGTAAACGGTGTTGCTTTCGATGTACTCGGTTCTATCTATCTGTCAACTGACGATGGACTGTATTTTATCAACCAAAGCACAGTAAACGGACCTGCCGGTACCGTTCAATGTTCACTGGTTAAAAGTATCTCCGGCTTGCAGGATCTGGCTTCCAATGTGTTCCCTAACCAGACCACACTGCCTGTACACCTGCTCAGCTTTACTGGTAGCCTCCGTAATAACATCGCTACCCTCAACTGGGATGCTGAAAATGAAATCAACTTCAGCCATTACCAGATCGAACGTAGCACAGATGGCAGCAACTTTACTTCCATCGGAACTAAAAATGGCGCTGGCACAGGACGTATCAGCTACCAGTTTACCGATGACCTGAATGCTGTTTCCGGTAATATCGTTTACTACCGACTGAAAAATGTTGATGTAGACGGCGCTTATTCTTACAGCAAAGTGGTAATGCTGCGCAAAGATCAAAAGAGCTTCACAGGTGTTGCCATCAACCCCAACCCTGTTGTAAGTTCAACAGCAACCGTTCGCTTTAATTCTACTGTAAATGCAAACGTTTCACTGCGGGTAGTTGACGGCGGTGGTAAAGTAGTATTGCAGCAACAGGAAAAAGCATACGAAGGTGTGAACAGTATTCCTGTAAATAATCTTGACCGACTGGTGCCAGGCGTTTATGTACTGCAACTGGACAACCAGGGTGAATTGAACGTAGTGAAATTCACTGTGGTTCGGTAATCTTAATGCTCAGGGTTTTATGCCTTGGCCCCTCTTGCCTTTTGGCGGAGGGGTTTTTTTATACGCGTAGCGAAAGGAAAATAACAGCAACAACCACAATTAGTTACCGGCCGTCTGGCAGGCGAGATGATTAAAATCAGGCATCGCTTTGCGGAATGCTTGATGTATTTATGTAATTTAAAGGAATCATTCATCTTATACAGATAAACCATTGCGTATGAAGAAACATATACTCCTTCCCTTTTTATTCCTGGGCATACTATTCACCACCCTGGCAACAAATGCCCAGCAGGATCGTTTTGCCTATGCCATTACAGATGTGCAAAAAGGCGGCAGCAACTGGACGGCGCTTCGCAAACTGGACTTGCGCACTAATGAGTTCAGTGATGTATTATTAAATGGAAATACTGCAACAGACAACGTTTACGACGCCATTTCAAAAAAATCACTACAGGATTTAGGAACCGAGAAGAATCGTGGTTTTAGCTTGCAACCCGCTTTCAGCAGCGGCGTTGCCGCGATGGCTTATGACCGGAAAAATCATCGTATCTGGTATACACCTATGCTTATTGACCAATTGCGCTATATCGACCTGCGAACGATGAAAGTGTATTACTTCAATACCGGTTTTAGCGGTATGCCCCAAAAATCAGCAGACCAGGGAAATATTATTACACGTATGACAATTGGTGACGATGGGAATGGCTATGCATTGACTAATGACGGCGCTCACCTGATCCGCTTTACCACGGGCAAAACAGTTACCGTAACTGACCTCGGAATGCTGGCAGATGACCCGAATGGAAAAGGAATTTCTATTCATAGCTCATGTTCCAGCTTTGGTGGTGATATGATTGCCGACAACAGCGGTAACCTGTTTGTGTTTTCTGCAAGAAATAATGTTTTTCGTATAAACATTGAAACAAAGATTGCTACGCACCTGGGAACGCTTTCCGGTGTGCCGGACGCATTTACGGCAAACGGCGCCGCCGTTACTCCCGACAATTATATCCTGATCACTAGTGCCATGGATGATAGCCATATCTACCGCGTAAACGCAGCTAACTGGACGGCAGAAGAAATTACAAGCAAGGAAGGCTGGAGAAGCTCTGATCTTGCCAACAGCAACATTCTTGATACCCGAAAAACAACTGCTAATCCTTCAGCGAAACTGCTGGCCGCGCCCGAAGCAGGACAATCAAATGTGTCGGTATACCCGAACCCGGTCACCAATAACCAGTTTACGATCCAATTCAGCAAGTTGGGCGCCGGTAATTATACAATTGAAATAACCGATGCCATGGGAAGACAGGTGTTGCAGCAAGCCGTAAAGGTTGCCGGGGCTGAACAACTGGAAACCATTCACTTAAAACCAGGAATGGCGAAAGGATTTTACCTTGTAAAAATCACTGACAGTGAAAGCAAGCTTGCCTCCAGTACAAAACTGCTGGTGCAATAGCTAATCTATTTTTGCAACACATTTCAAAATACCTGCCGTTGGCGGGTATTTTTTATTCCGCTAAAAAACCCGCCAGGCTTAGGTAAAAACCCGTAAACATCATTCTTATTTTTTTACGACCTTCATATGCCGGACCTCAATTAAACAGCAAGCAACTGGAGCCAGGAGCTAATTTATCTTGTCATGGAACGTTTACACACGCCGGCTTTTTTTAAAACCTTATTTGAATCATCTCCAGCGTTGATCCTGGTATTGAATCCGGCTCTTGACATTGTAGCGGTAACCGACGCGTTCTTAAACGCCACACTTTCTGATCGTAAGCAAATAATCGGGAAAAATGTACTTGATGTATATGCCATAAACCCCGATCAGTTATTTCCGGATGCTGGTGAGCGGCTGCTGCAATCGTTGCAGGAGGTGCTGGCAACAAAAAAAGAACATCACCTGGACGTACTCCGGTATGATGTAAGAGATAAAGACGGAACTTACCGGGAAAAATTCTGGCGACCTGTAAATACGCCGGTGCTGGATGTTAAAGGAGAGGTGGCATTTATTTTTCACCAGGTAGAAGATCTTACAGCAGAAGTGCGGCTTCGCCGCGAAGCGGCAATCATCACCAGGCGCTATGAGCAGCAGTTGGAAGCATTAAACCGCGACCTGGAAACACAGGTTCGCGTGAAAACGGAACAACTCACTGGATTGTTTGACCGGATGAATGATGGATTTATTGCGCTGGATAAAAACTTTTGCTACACGTTTGTAAACCGCAATATATGTGAGTTGCTGGGGCAGCAGCCCGAAAACTTACTGGGTCGGAATGTCTGGGATGTTTTTCCGGATGCTGTTGGCTCAGCAACCTACAATGCATTTGTGGCGGCAATGGAGACACAGCAGCCTGTTGTCAACACTGATTATTATGCCGGTCTTGATCTTTGGCAGGAAAATCATATCTATCCTTCGGCAGAAGGTCTCTCCGTTTTTATCAGGAATATTTCTGAGCGGCGCAAAGCCGAAGATATGTTGATCGCATCTGAACAGAAATACCGGTACCTGTTTGAGAAAAACCCGGTGCCCATGTGGATGATCTCTTTACCGGAACGAAATTTCCTGGCCGTAAACAATGCCGCCGTAGATCTGTACGGCTACAGCCGTGACGAATTTTTGAACATGAATGCGCGGGATATTCGTCCTACTGAAGATGTGGAACGTTTTGAAAAGCAGACTGCCTTTTTGCAACCAGGAATTTATAGAGCCGGTATTTGGCGGCACCGGAAAAAAGACGGAACGATCATCCAGGTGGAGATTACGGCGCATGATAATTTTTATGAAGGAAAACCCGCAAGACTTATACTGGCGCAGGATGTAACCGAACGGTTAAAAGCGGAAGAAGGCTTGCGCCAGAGTGAGGAGATCAATCGCCTGATCATGAGTTCTTCACTCAATGCAATTGTGTGTATGGATACAGATGGCAACATCATTTTCTGGAATCCACAGGCAGAGCGTGTCTTTGGTTGGGAGCGCGAAGAAGTTGTGGGTCGGCCGCTCGCGGCTACTATTATCCCGGTGCGGCAAAGAGATATGATCCGTAAAGGCGTACAACATTACCTGGCCACCGGCAGCGATGCTATCCTGAAACGGCTGATCGAAACAAAGGCTATACATAAAGACGGTCATGAATTTTTTGTAGAGCTGGCCATCATTCCCGTGCGGGAAAGTGGTAAAGAGTTCTTTTGTTCCTTTATCCAGGATATTACAGAACGGAAAAAAGCGGAAGAACAGCTCAGGGATTCTCATGAGCAGCTACGGCAACTGGCTTCGCATCTCCAGGATGTTCGGGAGGAAGAGCAAAAGCGTATTGCGCGGGAAGTGCATGATGAGTTGGGACAACAGATCACCGGTCTCAAAATGGATGTGGCCTGGATATGGAAAAAGATTGCAGCGCTGGGCGGTATTGAATCTATTGAAACGAGGCTGAAAGAAATGGTGGAGTTGCTGGATGCTGCTGTAAAAACAATCAGAAAGATCTCATCGGAATTGCGTCCGGGTATCCTGGATGATATGGGATTGGTAGCCGCATTAGAATGGCAGGCACTCGAATTTCAGAAACGCTTCCAAATCCCAATCGAATTTAAAGCGCCCAGCCGGCAGCAGGAACTGGACGCTGCAACTGCCACGGGACTGTTTCGCCTCTTCCAGGAATCACTCACCAACATTGCGCGTCATTCCGGCGCCACGCATGTGGCAGCGGAAATGGTGATGTCTGATAACGATGTGACGCTTATCATTTCAGACAATGGAAAAGGCTTTGACACAGAGGCGCAGCAGGGAAAGAAGACGCTGGGGCTTTTAGGAATGCGGGAACGCGCGCTGATGATGAATGGGAAGCTCGTAATTGAAAGCAAGCCCGGTGCCGGTACAACGGTAAAAATTTACGTTCCGATTGCGGAGCCGGTTAAAAGCCCCTGACGTTATCGATCAACTATTGGCGGTCATCTTTCCACACCAGGCGCAGGTGTGTTGCATTTTTAAAATCGGGACAACGCATATCACCTTTACCCGTAAAACCCCCAACCGGGGCGCAAAGATAATTGCAGGCGCTATCGTAAAGTGGTGAATATTGATCGCAGCAATTAGCGCTAAATAAGTACACTTTACGCCCATTCCATGCATACTCATCCACTTGAGCCGGAGGGTTAAACCGGGGCAGCGCTTTTATCGAATCAATTTTTTGCTGAATGCAGGCCGGAACCGGGTCTGAAGAAGATTGGCTTTTACCGGAAGTGCTACAGGCCTGTATAACAAGGCAAATAGCAGGAAAGAGCAAAATTAATTTCATACGGAAGGTTTGACCAGTTAAAGGATATATTTGCAGCAGAAAGCAAAGATACACAATTGGAAAAGAGCAATTTTGTTGACCAGATCCGGGTCTTTTGCCGCAGCGGCCATGGTGGTCCCGGTAGCCGCCATTTTATGCGTAATAAATTTACGGCATTGGGCGGGCCTGACGGTGGTGATGGCGGTCGCGGCGGTCATATCATCCTGAAGGGAAATAAGAATCTCTGGACCCTGCTGCATCTTCGTTATTACAAAAATGTGCTGGCAGAAAATGGCGAAGGCGGCAGCAGCAACAATAAAACCGGCCGCTACGGAAAAGATATTATTCTTGAAGTTCCCCTCGGAACGATCGCCCGTGATGAAGAAACAGGTGAGCAGGAGGCTGAAATATTGGAACACGGACAGGAAATTGTGTGGATGGAGGGCGGTAAAGGCGGTTTGGGAAATTCGCATTTTGCAACGCCAACCAACCAGGCGCCTGAGTATGCACAACCTGGGCTTCCGGGAGTAGAGGGATGGAAAGTACTGGAATTGAAGGTGCTGGCCGATGTGGGACTGGTTGGATTTCCCAATGCGGGAAAGTCAACGCTGCTTTCTGTAATTACCGCCGCAAAGCCTAAAATCGCAAATTATGCATTTACTACCCTGACGCCTAATCTGGGAATGGTAGAATACCGCGACGGAAAAAGCTTTTGTATTGCCGATTTGCCGGGAATTATTGAAGGCGCTGCGGAAGGCAAAGGACTGGGCCACCGGTTTTTACGGCATATCGAACGAAATTCGTCGCTGCTATTTTTGATTCCGGCAGACAGCCCGGATCATAAAAAAGAATTTGAGATCCTGGTAAAAGAACTGGAAGCCTACAACCCGGATCTTCTTCACAAACAATTTATTATCGCTATCAGTAAAAGTGATATGCTGGATGCAGAACTGAAGGCAGCGATTGAAAAGGAACTGCCGGAGAACGTTCCTCATATTTTTATATCTGCGGTAACGCAACAGGGATTAGTGGAGTTAAAAGATTTACTCTGGAAAGTGCTGAACCAACCTGCGGACTAGTGTATACGTCCGACTACCTGTAAAAACTACCGTCTGAAGGGTATATAAAACCACCCTATTCACAAGTTATTTCGTAACCAAAATAAACCTGATAGGTATGAAACGCGTGTCATTCCTGGCTATTGTATTATTGGCCGCCACCCAACTTTTTGCACAGGCAACATTAAAAAAAGTAATGTCTCTTGAAATGCCGGAAGGCGAAGGCACGAATGGTGCCAGTGTGGTATGGCATCCGGTACTGAAAAAATATTATGCTGCTTTTGCAGGGAACATAAGCTATCCGCTGGGTGTTTTTGATGCCAAAGGCAAACGCGTTAGCGAAGACGATCTTGCTACCACTTTTGATGTCCGCGGACTTTGGTATAATCCAAAATCAAAAAAGATTCAAGCAAACGGCTACGATGAAAGTGGATGGGCAGAATTTAAGCTTAACGCGAAAGGCATTCCGGTGGGTGATGCGGTAGTTATCCGTGAAGGAAGCAACCAGCCTGAAAAGCAATCAACGGGCGCTTTTAATCCCACGAAAGGTGTGATCTATTTCCTGAATGGAGATATGGAACTGGTTACTTATAACCTGGCTACCGGTGAGGAAGGAAATACCACAACACTTCATCTCGGTATCAAAAAAGAAGATAAGGACGAAGAAGATGAAGACAGCGAAATGATGTACGATTATAACGCGACTACCGTAGTTTATACCGGCATTAACGGCGCAGAAATCGGGATTTTAAATTCGATTGAAAACCAGGTGGAACTCTATAACCTGGCTGATGGTTATATGACGAAAACCCTCGCGCTTCCCGAAAATGTAAGTGCACCGGAAGCATTGAACTTTGCATATACCAACGGCATGTATTGGTTTTTCAATATTGAATTGAGAACCTGGGAAGGTTATAAATAAACTGTATGCAGTTTGCAAGGGAAACCAGGCAACTCCTCACCCACCGTGATGTACTGGTACCTGCCACCTGGCGCTACCTGATGCAGGCGGTGTGGCTTTTTTTTCCGCCCATCCTGTTCCTGCTGCTTGCACACTTCTGCTTCTGGCATGTAACGCAGGGAAAAGATCTGATGGTGATTGCGCTGGAAGAAAAGAATTACCTGGTTTCCCCGGTTTACTTCTGCTTTATCCTCGCGCTGATCTTCTGGGTAATTGTAACCTGGTTCAGCACGCGGTTTGTAGCCAAAGCAAAAGAATTCCAGGAGCCCGACCGGCACGCGATTTGGAAAATCTTCCTGATCCAAACACCACGGGTGCTCGCTTTTTCATGCATCACTATTATACTGCTTGCTTTTTTTCAGCTCGACAATTCCGCATATCCACAGTTGCCAACATGGCTTTGTTATTGCCTGCTGGCACTCAGTTACGGATGGTATTACCTGATCTATACATTTTGGGAAAAAGCATTGCTACAGCGAAACATGACCAAGAAAAAATGGATCCAGTTTCTAAAAAGCATTCGTTATAGCACATACGTGATCCTGGGTTGTTCCATATTAGTGGCAACCATTTTGAAAACATTCTCAAGTCTTATTTTTTTCCTGCTCACGTTGCAGGTGGGGCTGGTACTGCTGCTTATCCTGAGGCGGGAATTAGACGCTGCGCGAAAAATAGATGAGTTGCCAACGCCAACTTCTTCCAGCGGCATTTCACCACGGTCCTCTACCTGGAAAAAAATCCGCTATGTAATACGTTTCGAAGAAGACCGGCAATATTTTCGCTTTTTTCAATGGATCAGCGCCAGCGGGGTGGTGGTGTACATTATAGCCATTAATTCGCTTTCCTTTTCCATCCTGATCGGGAGTTTTCCGTTCCTGTTACTGGCTTTTGGTATCCTGCTGGGAATTGGCAACCTGATTGCGACCGTTTCCGTTTTTGCACGCTTCAATTTCCATTTCCTGTTTTTCCTCTTTTCACTTTTACTCGGGAAATTTATTGATCCCCATTTTGTAACGCTGCGCCAAAAGGAGAATCCTGCAATATTATTTAGCCAGCGGCAGGATATCCGGGATTATTTAATCAATTGGGTAAATAATCCTGAGCGAAAAAAGATCCTGGCAGATCCTTCCGTAAAAAGGTATCCTGTCTACTTCGTTATCGCCAACGGCGGCGCATCACGTTCCGGGTATTGGGTGGCTTCAGTTCTTTCGAAACTACAGGATACCACCGGCGGCAAATTCTCCAATCACCTTTTCTGCCTGTCTGGCGCCTCCGGCGGAAGTGTAGGCAACTCCACCTTCTTCAACCTCCTTCGCGCAAAAGACAGGCTGTACGCACGCGATAGCAGTTCCAATCGCTATTGGAAGGCTGCCACCAATTACCTGGAGTCTGATTTTCTGAGTTATACATTAAGCCGTTTGCTGGGAAGAGATATTTTCCGGCATATTATACCGTCTTTCCGCAAATATGCGAAAGACAGGGCGGATGCGCTTGCCTATTCGCTTGAAAAAGCACCGGCCGGCAATTGCTTCCTCGCCAACTCATTCGCCGATCCGCTCTCGACCATGATTACACAAAAAAGAGACAGCACCTATTCCCTCCCCATACTTTGCATCAATACAACGCGTATGCAAGATGGGAGCCCGGGCGTAATCAGCAATATCCGGATCGACGACAGCAAAAATAATTTCAACGGCCGGATTGACGTATTAGGCTTGTTAAGAGATGAAGGGAAGAAGACCGACGAAGACATGAAACTCAGTTCAGCAGTGGTATTGGGTGCAAGCTTCCCCTACATCAGCCCGGCGGGCAGGATAGACAGTAAACATTGTGACACCTGTTCCAGCACCACGCATTATTTTGTAGATGGCGGCTATTTTGACAACTCCGGGGCCGGCATTGTGAATGAAATGCTGATAGCCATTCAAACGCTAATACGAACTGAACCTGGACTGCTGCCCAATGCAGATAAACTTGATTTCTACGTGCTGCATATTACCAATAACGACTTTAAAGCTTCGCAGCTGCATCGTATCAACCCATTCAATAATGATCTGCTCTCTCCCATTCAAACAATACTCGGATCTTATGGCACGCAAACGCTGGTGAACGACC
The DNA here is from genome assembly GCA_048498035.1 of Bacteroidota bacterium. Taxonomy (GTDB): domain Bacteria; phylum Bacteroidota; class Bacteroidia; order Chitinophagales; family Chitinophagaceae; genus CADEDV01. The sequence goes on from JBEHYT010000009.1 coordinate 167,038, forward strand.
AGCGGCTCCGTAATTTTCTTACAACGCTTTATAGCGGAGACCCAAGCCACTATATTAATATTGACCTCTACGGTGGTATTTATGATACCCGGTTCTCCATGAACTGGGTCATCTCCGATTTCCAGCGGAAAAAAATGGATGATCGTCTTTTATCCAACAATGCTTTCAAAAAAGAATGCGACAAAATGAAAGACTGGCACAATTAAGCCGGGGAACGGGCTGCTCAATAGGCCCGTCCAACCGTATCACAAGCGGCTTTGATAATTGAGTTTCCATCCATGGCGTCCTGCGATTTTTCCCAAAACATTACCCCTGCAGCAATATCTTTTGCAAGTTTTGCTTTCCGCTTGGTGGTATAGGTGCCATCATAGTAAATTGTATAATTGGGATGCCCGGAAACCGATACCACGGCAGAGTCAGAAGCCGGGTTACCGCCCTGGCCGAGAATCGTGTTATAAGTGAGGATGGTGCCGCTTTGCGTAATGCCGGACGGGCGCCCATAGGCGGGAATACCCAATACCGCCTTGGTGGCAGGCATTCCGCGGGTGGTGAGCCAATAGTTCAGGCAGGTTTGTGCAAGGGCGTAATCACTATGATGTTTATAGGGTACGGATGTGCTGAAATCATCATAGGCCATGATGTTAAAGAAATCGACCGAAGGGAATAATTCATTCCGGATCGCATCGCGGATACCGCCTGCATATTTACCGGCTGTAATGGCAGCCGAAAGATAGTATTTCGCATCACGGTGAAGGGAGTCTGATAATTCTTTCATCAACGTGGTAAAAGTGGCGTCGGTGCCATCACTGGTAGAAGGAAACTCCCAGTCAACATCCACACCGTCAAAATTGTACTGGCGAACTTTAGCCATTACGTCTTTGATAAAATTGGTGCGACCGGCAGCTGTTGCCGCCATCGCTTTAAAATTGGATTTACCATCACCGCTGCCATCATTAATACCTACAAAAATTTTGGACCCGTTATTTCTGGCTTTCGTGATCACCGACGCAAGCGTTGTTGGACTGTTCACAGTAAGTGTACCAGAACTGTTAACTCCAAAAAAAGCATAGATGACCGCATTGCACATTTTGAACTTCACATCCGGAACGGCCGCGGGGTCACGGTACGAAGGGAAATAACCCACGACGTAATAACCAAAACTTGAAGGCGCCGCAATAGAAATAATGGTAAATGAAGTTACCTGGCTGGTACAGCCCGTGGCAGCACCACTGCTGTTTTTGGGTACCACGTACCAATAGTAAGTAATATTAGGCGTTGCCGGTGCGGAGTAGGTATAGCTGGTAGTTCCAACGTTTGCCGCCACTACGGTAGTTGGTGTAGCGCTGGTACCCAGGTAAACGTCATAAGAAGTTGCGCCTGTTGCTGCTGTCCAGGTTAAAGTAACACTGGTGGTATTAGCCACAAAAGACCCATTTGCCGGCGCACTGTTACTGGTGCAGCCCGGTGTTGTTGATGGCGGTGGCGTAGGAGGCGTAGGGGTAGAATCTTTCTTTTTACAGGATGAAATAACAAATAGCAGGGCGATAGCCATTGCCAGCAGGCGGGCAGGGATTCTCATATATGTTTGGTTTTCGATGTCAAATTACAGATTTGAAAGGCGCTGGCATCCAACGTGAATTAAAAAAAAACCCGCAATAATTAGCAAGTGACCTGCAAATTCCCGCAATGGCTTTTGGACACGCCTCTTTTTTCCTGTAGGTTTGTTACCTAAATTTTCCAATATGAAGAAGTTGCTTGTCACGGCAGCGCTCTCCCTCACGTTGATCGCAAAATCTTTTGCCGATGAAGGGATGTGGCTGCCTCTTTTGCTAGGTCAACAGGTATATAATGAAATGGTCAAAAAAGGCCTTAAGTTAAGTGTAGACCAACTGTATAATATTAATAAGGCTTCGCTGAAAGACGCTGTGCTGATCTTTGGCGGCGGTTGCACCGGTGAGATCGTAAGTCCGGAAGGACTTATCTTCACCAACCACCATTGCGGGTATGAAACCATTGCAAATGCCAGCAATATGGAGCACAATTATCTCCGGGATGGATTTTATGCCCGCAGTAAATCAGAAGAAATTCCCGGCACCCTTACTGTTCAGTTTTTGTTGCGGATAGACGATGTAACAAAAACGGTTCTTGATTCACTGCAAGGCCTGTCGGGCGCCGATCGTGTTCGGCGGCAAAATGCGATCCTCGCCAATATAAATGCGCGGATGAGCCAGCCCGACCAGAATATCGAGGTGCGCGTAAGTTCCCTGTTTAAAGGAAACCAGTTTCTTGCCTTTGTATACCAGCGCTACGGTGATATCCGCCTGGTAGGCGCACCACCGGAAAGCGTGGGTAAATTTGGCGGTGATACAGACAACTGGGAATGGCCCCGCCACACCGGCGACTTCTCCATTTTCCGCGTGTATGCTACCAAGGACGGGAAACCCACTTCAAAATATTCCGCAGACAACGTGCCCCTGAAACCAAAATGGTTTCTTCCTATTTCATTAAAACCACTTAAAGACGGTGATTTTGCAATGATCTGGGGCTACCCCGGTGGCACCAACCGCTATGAAAGTTCGTATGGCATCCAGCTTTCCACAGACATCAATAATCCATCCCTGGTAAAGTTGCGGGACGTACGTCTGAAATACATGTTCGAGGAAATGAAGAAAGATCCGGCTGTTAAATTGCAACTGGCTTCTTCCTATGCAGGTATTGCCAACTATTGGAAGTTCTATGATGGCGAAACCAAGCAATTGTTGAAATACGATATTTACGGACAGAAAAAAACGGCTGAAGAAAAATTCATTGCCTGGGCAAAAGGAAAACCCGAATACGAGAACATTTTCACAGATTGGGGTAAGGCCTATGACGCATGGCGACCTTATGCCAAACATCGTGTGTACCTTATTGAAGGTATCCTGGGATCACCACTGACAGCCTTTGCATCTTCACTGGCCCAGGTAGAAAATGCACTTGTGAAACCTGGCGCAACACAGGCTGACCTTAAAAAAGCCCTGGATGCCGCCAGCCGTCAGCGGGCAACATTCCTGGAAGAAGAAAATAAAGTATCTGACCAAAACATCCTTGGCGCCGTTACTCACATGTTTTACGAGGACATTCCAAAAGACCAGCAGCCGGTAGGATTTTACGGCAACCTGAAGAATACATACGGTCCGCTGGATGAAGACGCCACGTACAAAAAATTTGCAGCAGACGTGTTTGCCAAAACGATCATCCTTGACGATGCAAAATGGAATGCATTCGTGGCCAACCCGGATGCCAACACCCTGCAGAATGACCCGGCGTACGGTTTTGCCAGCGCGTTCGTTAATAATTACGTTAGCAAATACCTTCCCTACTACCAGCAATTTACAGCCAGCAACGCTGAATTTGGAAGGCTTTACCTGAAAGGTATCATGGAAATGGATCCGGTAAAGGCAAAGAAAATGTACCCGGATGCCACATTTACAATGCGTGTTAGCTATGGCAATGTAAAATCCTATCGCCCGCGCGATGCCGTTTTTTATGACTATGTAACAACGTCAAAAGGCATCCTGGAGAAATACAAACCCGGCGATTACGAATTTGACCTTCCGGCCAAACAAATCGAATTGTTGAAAAAGAAGGATTTTGGACAGTATATGGATCCTACACGCAAGGATCTGGTTACCTGCTTCATCACCACCAACGACATCACCGGCGGTAATTCCGGTTCACCGGTTCTGAATAACAAAGGTGAACTAATCGGACTTGCCTTTGACGGAAACTACGAAGCGCTTAGCCACAAACTGGCCTTCGATAAGGATCTGAACCGCACCATTAATGTTGATATCCGCTATGTGCTGTGGTGTATCGACAAACTTGGAGGTGCCACCAATATCATCAACGAGCTGAAACTGATGAAATAAAGCAAAAAAAATGATAAAAGCGCTGGGCTTATCCCGGCGCTTTTTTATTTTGTAACATGCATAAAGGAATTGTCTTTCTGTTAGTGATTGTGTTTTGTGGTTGTAAACAATCTTACAAGATGCCTTCTGGCGGTATGGAAAGTACCATCCCGGCCGGATCAACTTTTGTTGTAACGGCAACGCATGAATTTAAACCAAATGATATTGTCGTCTTCACTGGTCCAACCGCGGTCATTGATCCCGGTGTAGGGAGATCAGATCCATTCGCCTCTTATATTTCAAGGATCATTGGCGGACCCGGCGACAGCGTAAATATATCCGCGGGAGCTGTTTTTTTAAATGGGCAACAGGTAAATGAGTCTCCCCTGTTCCAACATTCGTGGCGTATTTCCAGCAACAGGTTGCTGGACAATGATTCCCTGCATATCCGGGAAACCGACTGGATAGTAGTCCGGGATTCTGCGGGCGATGGTAAATATCATTTCTTTGCACAGCTGAGTAACAAAAAGGCAGCGGACATTTTACATACAAAAGAACCGGGGATCTGGCTGCAGCGCGCTCCGGACTCGCTGGTTAATGAGTTTATTACAAAAGCAGGGGAAGAAGGGCGCTGGTCCCCCGATTTTTATGGTCCCTTCAGCATCCCGCTTCCCGGTGATTCGCTTTGGGTCAACGAGGCTAACCGCAGGTTTTACCAGTTAGATACAACGTTACGCGACGGATGGAATATCGTAAAAAATAGACTTTACTTTTTACTCGGTGATAACAGAAATGAATCGAATGATTCCCGGTACTACGGGCTGGTTCCCGAAACGTTGATGACAGGTATTGTCAAATAAAAGGATAATTTCGCTCAAACCATGCGCTTGAAACTTCGATTACTGCTTTTACTTGCTGTACTATCTGCCAGTAACCTGGCAGGACTTGCGCAACAGGTTGTGCCGGTAAGTATCAATACGGATCTCAGCATCATCCGAAATTTTAAAAAACAACAGCAGTTTTGGGCCATTGGGCAAAACACCCAGGTGCAGTTTCATCTTAAACCAGGAGACGCTGCCTGTTTTGGATTTGCCTATTATACTAAAGGCCGTTTTTCCAATCAACTGGAAGCCACCGCCAAATCACCGGTAACAACACCTCAGCAGGTTTCTTACACCAATACAGGCCTGATGCGTTTAAAAGAATTGTCGGTTGGCTGGCGACATTACCTGAAGGGATCCAGTGAAGAAGAGGAGTCTTTTAATCTTTATGGGTATGCCGGTTTTGGACTTGTTCTTGGGAAAATAAACAATACGCACTCCGTTACAATTGATACAACAGTTTATTCGGTACCCGTTAAAGCAGGCTCTTCTCCGTTTAAACGGCTCACGCTGGACCTTGGATTGGGAGCCGAATTTTCCCTTGGAGCTCAAATTTATTTTTATACCGAAGCTCGTTGCTGGATACCTACTACAGACTATCCCAGTCCCTATCTTTTTGTAAATAAAAATGCGCCGCTAATTGGAAGTGCGAACTTTGGCATCCGCGTATTCTTCGACTGATTACTGGTTCAGCTTAATATCAAACCTCCCTTCTGTAACAGCAATTGGCTGGGGGCTGTTGTAAAGATTGATCGCGTTGAAATAAAAAGTGCCGGAAACAAAGTGGTTGATTGTATCGAGTTTCGTGATCGTAACCGCGCCTGTATAGGTTGAATTGGTCATCCATTCATTTTGCGGTGTAATATTCCTTTTTACATAATAGCCATAGTTGGCGCCCAGGGAGCCCTGCGTAGTAGTTGTATTCAGGAGATAGGTGCCGGGCGTTGTAACATTGGCGATAAAAATTTCAAACTCCTTTTCATTTGGAGTTGAAGCCAGGTTCTGCGCATTGATTGTTAGATTGTGAGTAGCCAGCGGATACCTCGCCTTTAAGATGTCATTATCAGGTATCGAACCAACGCCCTGTGGTACAAAAAAACTGCTGTCTACCCGAGCACCAAACGTATTAGCCCCGGTTTCCGTAGCGGGTGGCAATGCCGTGATCTCCTTTTTACAGGATGCCAGCGCCAGGAGAAGGGTAGAAAAAACAAGCATTCTTATAGCCATACAGTTTCTTTTGCAGATAACGTTACAGGAAATTATTTTGGTGCAGGAATTTGCAGTTTTCACAAAACAAAAACAAGGCCAGCAATTTACAGTTATCTTCGCGGTTTATTTAGAGTGTTATGAACCAGGAACTTATTATCAGCCAGGTGGAGGTTTACAAGCTGTTTATTCCTCTCAAAGAACCTTTTGTGATCTCGCTCGGGCCTATTAACAATGCAGAAAATGTAGTGGTGGTCATCCGTACACAGGAAGGCATTACAGGCTTTGGAGAATGCAGCCCATTCATGAGCATTAATGGAGAAAGCATGGATACCTGTTTCGTGGTAGG